>CALWQP010000065.1 GCA_944383695.1 uncultured Mediterraneibacter sp. | reverse complement strand
TCTCCAACCGTACAACTACGGCTGGAGATAGAAAAATTTTATTTTTTCATCTGTCTACTTGACAGGGAGCAGTTCATTTTAGCTAATGCGACAGCTCTTTTTTCCTCCGGTCAATTACTTGGATTTTGCTGTGTTTGCAGCGCTGAGACCAGTACTTACAATGCCGCTGACACAGCTAACAATACAAACAATGAGTGAAGCTAAAGCTATCCCAAAACCTCCATCAACTTTGCTCATCTGATCCTCTGTCATCTGATTGAATTTCTGCATGTTACTTTCTCCTTTCTGTTTTCTATATTTTTTAGATGTGTGTATAACGTGAGAAATCCTTATAGATACAGGATTTTCTTTCCCTCGTTGCCTCACATCATCTGTTGTATTAACTCTAATACATTTTGTCCAGATTTACAATATAAGTTGCAAAAATGTTGTATAATTATACAAAACTGTTGAGCTAGCAGCATAAAACAAGCCGAATTTTATTGTCTGTAAAGCTTAATATTGATAGGCCGGTTTATTTTACGAATCCGTTTATAAACCTCCTCTGATTTAGGATTGTCCCCGCCATGAATCATCACCCATTCTGAGTAAATCCATGGCAAATAACTTTTCTCATATTCGTTATCATAAACATAATCTAACTTCAAATTACCAAATTCAATAAATTTTTAGACAATATTCTCGTTTAGAAGGCGATCATGGGTAATAAATTCCATATAAGCAATATCTCTGTCCCTATATAGAAGTTCCTCTACCCGTTTAAATGAATCCATCAGCATTTCTTTTGGTTTTATTTTTTCAGGTAAAGTCTTAATTGGGAAAGCACGGAAGTGAAAACGGGCAACTTTCTGTTTATTCACCTCAACATATTGCAGCATTAAGTATTCATTTTGACGTTCAAATGTTCTTTCCTCTCTCAAAGAGGTAAAGTGCACAAACTGGCTGAAAACATCAATTAAATCTATGAATTCCCCATACTCATCCTTGACTTCATCATACGGCGCATTTTTCCTAAAATTCTCTAACAATCCATTGTCCAATAATTCTAATATCCGATCATTCACTTTTGATATTTTTTTCCCAAATTGTCTGGAGTAAATAAGAATTGCCAACACAGCAAGAATGACCACTACAATAATTCCGATTAATATCCATAATACCAAATGCACTTTTTCTCACCTCTTTTTATAGAAATTATTCTCCAGAGTCTTCTTCATCCTTTAATATATTGATTTTCTGTAAAATATACGTCATCCAGCTTGTCTCTTTTGTTTCAATATTCGCCTGTACACTCATGTCATCTTTCAGAGTGAATAATTCCCGGTAAATCCCCTCATTTTCTTCAAGCTGTACCGATGTCTCGATCATATAATACACTGAATTTTCTGATTGAACCGGTGTCTCATAAATTTTTTGAACTTCCCCGTTGATATAGCCATAATCTCTGCTGTCCAAGCCGTCTACTGTCAATTTTACGTTTTGTCCATTCTTCACAAAACCGATACCACTGCTTGGTACATTTAATGTCACTTGAAAGTTGTCAGCCTGTATTTCACCTGACGTCAAAATACCCACTATACTGCCAGAACTCAATGCAGTATCTTTTGTAAGATCAAGTTTATAATAAATATAACCTGACTCCATTGCTTTTACATTGTAATAACCTAAATCGGACTCAATTGATGCAATAGAGGCTTCATACTCATTAATAGAAGCCTGTAACTGTTGACCTTGATTTTTTGCTTCAACAAGGGCGGCAGCCTGCAAATTATTGATTTCAGCCTGTGCCGACTGCCTGGCATCGCTGTTTGAATTTTTCGCCTGAGTAAGCTGCTGATCAAGGGTATCAATCTGCTGCTGCACGGCAAGCTGCTGCTGATCAATATAGTTTTCTTTTTCCGTTTTATATGTATTTAACTGCTGCTCATATTGTCCTTTGATAACCGGATCTTGTGATTCTGTCACTAGTTTCTCAAATTCTGCAATATTGAGATTGTAAATATCCACTTGTTTTTGATATATTTGCAGTTGAGTTGTATAGGCATGCCCCGCTGGTAAAGCTCCACTGCTTTGCATGGCGCTGAGCAGCTCTTGATATCTGGCTTTTTGCTCGCTCAAAGAATTTACTGTACTATCTGAAACTCCAGATTCCAACGCTGCGACTTGCGTGAGATATTGTTCTACCTGTGCATAAAACTGTCCTTCTTCTTCATTATTCTGATATGTATTCGTTCTGTTGAGGATACAGTCTTCCAAACGGTTCACCAGTTCCATCTGCCCTTTTGCTTCCTCCAGACTCTTTTCTAAATCTTCTTTCTGCAAGTCAAGTTTGTCGCTTTGCAGTGACAGAATAGTTTCGCCTTTTTCTACATACTCGCCGTCCTGTACATGAACATCATCCACAACCCCATCTATATAAATTTGTATGTCCTGTACTTTATCTGTTCTCTGAAGATAACCTTGCACATCAATGGTTTCTTGTTTCTTAGTAAAAGAAAGAAATATACAAACAGCGATAATAAGTCCAAGAATTGCATAAATGAAAAACACAATAAATTTATAAGGATTGAGAAATATAAATTCCTTTGTCAATCTTATATCATCCAGATTGTTCAAGCGATTGAGTTTGTTCATGCTTCCCTCACCTCCTTTTGGGCAATACACATCTCTTTGTATAATGGGCAATCACGAATTAATTCCTCATGATTACCACACGCAAGGATACCATTATCCTGTTCCATTACAAATATTTTGCTGCAATGCTTTATATTCGCGACGCGATGCGTAATAATAATTGAGGTTTTTTCTTTGGCAATCTCATCCATAACGTTTTGTACGGCCTACTCTGTTAATGGGTCAAGCTGATTCGTCACTTCATCGAAAATAAATATTTCTCCTTTTTTGAGCAATCCGCGTGCCAATGCTAAGCGCTGACGCTGTCCTCCGGAAAAATTACTTCCATTTTCTTCTACCATGGTATTGTAGCGCATAGGCAGCTGATCAATAAACTCGTCCATTTTTACTTTTTTACAGGCTTCGACCACTTCTTCCATCGAAATATCAGGGTCAGAAACAGTTAGATTTTCCAGTATGGTTCCCGTAAACAAAAAACTGGTTTGAGACACATAGACAATCTGATTTCTTAAAGATTTCAAGTCATAATCTTCCAGATTATGAGATCCAATCCTAATATATCCAGACTTGGGTGCCATCAGACGCATAAGCAGCTTTGCCAATGTCGATTTTCCGCAACCGGATTCACCTACCAGCGCAATCGTTTCACCCTGTTTGATCTCTAAGTTCAGATCAGAAAATACTGGCTTTCTTCCACGATAACATACCGTTACATCTTTAAATACAATGTTACCACTAAGTTTCTTAGTGTATATCGGTGCGTCTACCACATTTTTTTCTGTTTCCAAGTCAATAATATCGGAAAGACGTTCTGAAGCAATTACTGCTTTTTGTATTTTGGGCTGCAACATAATAATATTTTTGATAGGTGTTAAATAATAAGTCAAAAGCGCGTTGAAGGCTAACAATTCACCAATACTTAATGTGCCTTTAAAGATAAAGTAAGTCCCTATCCACAAAACGACAATGGAAAATACACCGTCAATGATATTTTGCAATGTTCTATTATAATTTTCGGTATTTTCAGTTTTAAAGACCGACTGTAACAATCTGACAAATTTATTTTCCGCACGAAAGGAAATAGCTTCCTCTAAGGAAAATGCCTTAATTGTTTCTTCACCAGAAATAGCCTCCACCATAAACGACGAATAATCACTATTTCGTTTTAGCAATTCACGGTTCATTTTGTAATAGACTCTTTTGAAGGAAAGCAATACGATGATCAGCAGAATAATTGGTACAAACGTAATATAAAATAATGTTGAATTCTGCCTGAAAAGTATAATGCCGCCAAAAATTACCATAAACAAGTCGATCAACAGGCTTAATGTAGCAGATGATATGGCATCTTTGATAATATTTGTATCCTGTAACCTGGAAAGAATTTCACCGACTTGTAGAGTACCAAAAAATTCAGCTGGCATTCGTATGACATGTTTGAAGAATCCCAGCATCATCGGGATACTCATATTATTACTTATATACATAAACAGTTTATTACGAAAGCTCTCTGTAATTACCCTCGTAATCACCAACACTACAATGGCCAGCGAAAAAGTATGTAACGACTTTTCCGAAAAGGTTGGCAAAATATCATCAAATAATATCTGAGAATAGAAAGATCCCATAATACCCAGCATCGTAATGATCAACGAACTAATGAATATATGTGCCAGTAATCGCTTTTAAAATTTAAGCAATCCAAAAAACCGAGTAAACATCCCTTTTTTTTCATTTGTTTTTTTGAAGGAAATGCCCGGCATAAAGGTAATGATAATGCCTGTCCACTCTTTTAAAAATTTACTTATTGATACAGTGATAATACCTTGAGCAGGATCACCCAATGTAATTTTTGTCTTTGTCACTTCATAGATAACCACAAAATGCAAAAGTTTTTCATCCACAATAATATGAGCTATCGCTGGCAAGGGAATATCGTCAAAAATAGCATTCTCCTTATCTTCCGTCTGAAACCCGTTAGATTCAAAACCAATTTCTCTTGCTGCGTTAACAACACCTAATACGGTACTTCCCCTGGAATTAGTTCCGATTTTGTACCTGATTTGAGATAATGGAGTTTTATAACCATAATACGCGGAAATCATACCCAGGCATGCTGCGCCGCAATCTTTAATATCATGCTGTTTTATAAACGGATATTTTGCCATAATTCACCTCACAGTTTTCAAATACTACGTTTTTCTATATACATACGATATCCCTCTAAAACCTCTTTTCTTCTACGAATACTAACAGGGACAATAATTCCATTTGTACCAATAATTTCGTTTTGACCAATTTCCTTAACATGAGCTAGATTCACCAAAAAACTTTGATGGACGCGAATAAACCCTAGCGGAATTAACTTTTCAGCAGTCTCTCTAAATGCCTGGTACGACTCCATTTGATCGGTTACGGTTTGTACCAAAATATGCCGGTTATAACATTCAACATACACAATATTCTTTAGCAAAACCTGTTTTATTTGTTGTTTCCATTCAACCACAAAAACTCGTCTCTTTTCATAGTAGCGCTGAAAAGCACGCCTTAAAGTATTAAAAACAAACTAAAATTAATAGGTTTTAGTAAATACTGGAATGCATTCACCTCAAAAGCATTGGAAATTTGGTTATATAAATGTGCCTGAAAAATCAGCAACACGTCACAATCCAATTCTCGTATATTTTTTGCAACATTCTCAAAGTCCACATCTAAAAAAATTACATCAAATCGAAGCCCTTTGTTTAAATCCTCCAATAAGTCTGTGCCGCATTTATATTCCTTTGTTTTAAACAGTGTACTAGCTTTTTGTAAGGCGTTTAAATAGGTCAGAATTTGCTGTCGTTTTTTTCATTTTCGCTAGAAATTGCAATTTTCATACAACGCCCCCTTTAATTTTCATTTTATTTACGATAGCGCACGATAATTTATTGTTAATTTTAATTAAATATAATTATAAACTTCTTCGTAACTATACAATATCTCAATTTGCGTTATAATATTAAACACTTCAGCGAGTAGGACTTATAATGCTTAATTATTTATAAACATTTTCATTATATCATAATATAGACCAAATATGTCAAGTATCTACGCGTCAACATTATTAAAATGTCTGTTTTTTATATGTTTTCACAAAAAAAGAAAAGCAAATTCAAGTGTTTGGCACTTGTTTTTTCATTATAACTTATCATCTGCATGGACAAGCCATTTATCGCTTATTTCCTTGAATGACTTGAAAAAGTAATTTCCAGTACAGAATTAAAAACGGAGGCATTTTTCATGAAACCCGCTAATACAAAAAAACTTGCAGAGAAACTCAGGAAACAGTACATCGAAAATCCACCAGAAGGTATGCTGCCCATAATATCAAACGCATAAGCGACAATGATCTTCTGGATATGGACTATTTTTTCACGAATTTCACGGCAATGACGATTTGGGAGAAGAAGTTTTTTATCTTTTCTGACCATCGTCTGTTCCCTGTGCCCACTTTTTCAAGTGGGTTATTTTTCCCTTTTTCAAAAGGGAACACGTTCCTAATAAATAAAAAAGAACCCTCCTCAGGATTCTTTTCTTTTAGAAGCATAACAGATCATGCTGACCCCCAGCGCCGCTATCAGTATACATACCGCCAGCCCGGTGATTCCGTTCATCCGGTTTGGGTCCACACTGCTCGTTTCCCGGAAGGATGCAAGCATGGTCGCCTGAAGTGTAAGCAGAGAGACCAGTGCGTCAGCCACTCCTATATTACGGATCGTGATCAGGATCGGCGACTGCATTTTTCTCACCTTGACCATATTGAGCACTGCCATCGTTATCTTATAAAAAGTATACGCAGCAATGGATATCACTATGATGTCGGAATGGGTCTTTGCCGTTCCCTTCGCTATGGTCAGAAGAACGACCCCGCTCAGGGCAAGATTCAGCAGCAGAAGCAGAAACCCATCTGTCCTGATGACTGACAGCTGCTTTTTTCTGATCAGCTTCTCGTCCTCCATGCGCGATGTTTTTCTTTCCGTATTCACGGCATAGTACCGCATGATCCCGAGAAGACTGTAATAGGCAGCCATGGTGATAAACCACGCGGATTGATTCATAATGCCGATAACGCCATTGTAAACCGTATAAGCCACATTGATCACAAATGACGGCATGGTCGTCAGGATTGTCCGATATGTATAATCCTCGAGGAAGCGGGCGCCAAAGGATGTCTTCTTTATAGATAAAACAATCCTTTCAATAACCCCTTTCCTCAAATCCTGATATAAACAGATACAGGCCGCGGCAAGCAAAACTGCTGCCAGGACATACACTATGATTCCGGCAGCCTGAGGAAGTATGCCTTCTTGTACCTGTATGACGGATAAGGCAGAAACAGCTGCCGCCCCCACATAAATGATCAGATGATCAATGACTCTCTTCATCTTTTACAGCGGTTTTTCCGGTCCCGCCGCCCCTCCTTCCCGCACTGTGGCTTTGGCATGCTCCCAGCAGTCTCTTCTTTTAACAAGATCACAGTAGCCTCTATTTGTTTCTGTACTATTTTAGTTTTGTTTCTGAAATATTAAAATTTTTCAATATCTTTTGAAATTGAACAGCAAACAGAATTGCCGTGAATGTCACTGCAAACAGGTCTGCAATCGGTTCCGCTATATACACAGCCATAGTCTGATCCGATTTTATGATCTGCGGCATAAGATAAATCAGCGGAATTAATAGGACAAACTTCCTCATCACAGCAACAATGATCGATTCAGCAGCTTTTCCAAGCGCGTTAAAGGTCATCTGGCATGCCATCTGTATGCCGAACAGGAACATGGAGCCCATATAAATGCGAAGCGCGGTTCTTGTGTATTCCATCAGAGCTGCATCCGATGTAAACATGGCTGCGAACCCTCCCGGGAACAGCATGACAATCAGCCACAGCAGAACAGAGTATGCCATACTGACCTTCAGCAGGAGCTTAAAAGCCGACCGCACTCTTCCCGAATCACCGGCTCCGTAGCAGTAACTGATGATCGGCTGGGCGCCCTGTCCCAGTCCCTGGAGAGGGAGCATTGCGAACTGCATAACACTTGTAAGGATAGTCATTGCACCGACTGCAATATCTCCGCCGTATTTCTGCAAAGAACTGTTAAAGCAGACAGAAATCACACTCTCACTGGCCTGCATGATAAAGGTAGCGATACCCAAGGCAAGACAGGGAAGTATGATCTTCGGTGTAAGCCCGAGATTCTTTTTCTTTATTTTCAGGAAGGTCCTCTTTCCGCACAGGAAGCTGACCACCCAGATGCAGGAGAGTGCCTGCGAAATGATGGTTGCAAGGGCAGCGCCCCGCACATCCATATCGAAGCCGAAGATAAAAATCGGGTCCAGAATGATATTTGCAACTGCGCCGATCAGGACCGAAATCATTCCTGTCTTTGCAAATCCCTGAGCGGTGATAAACGCATTCATTCCGAGGGTGATCTCCACAAAGATGGTTCCCAGGGCGTAGATATTCATATAATCTACACCGTACTCAATCGTATTTTCGCTGGCTCCGAAAGCCATAAGAAAATCTCTGTTCCAGATCAGCAGTACAGCGGTAAGTATGACAGAAATGATGATCTGCAGCATAAAGCAGTTTCCAAGTGTCTTTTCCGCTGATTCCTTATCCTGTTTTCCCATAAAAATCGATGCCCTGGGCGCCCCGCCGTATCCCACAAGCGCGGCAAACGCAGAAACGATCATGATCAGCGGCATACATACTCCCACTCCCGTCAGCGCCGTTGCGCCGATATCCGGGATATGCCCGATATAAATCCTGTCAACTATGTTATACAGCATATTGATCAGCTGTGCCGCTACTGTGGGCAGCGCCAGCTTAAGGAGCAGCTTTCCCAAAGGCTCTGTGCGAAGAAATTCCTTGTCTTCATCTACTCCTCCTGAGTTTAGATTCTCATTTTTCTGTATTTCTGCCTGACCCTGTTCTGTCCGTCTCATTACTTTTCCCTTCCTTCCATCGCTATCTTTGTATTCTCGATCAGCCTGTCAAAAAATCGCCTGTGCAATTCCAGTTCATCGTTCGTAAAGCCTTTCAGGATCGTGTCCAGAAACTCCTCTCTCACTCTGTCAATGCTCTTTGTAACCGGATCTGCCTGCGGTTTCAGTCTCAGATGGATCTTTCTGCGGTCTTCTGTATCCGGAATCCGCTCCAGAAACGATTTCTGTATCAGCGATTCCACAGCCTTTGACACTGCCCCTTTAGAAAGCATGCGGAGCTCCACGATATCAGCCGCCGTATCTTTTTCCGGATTATTCTGCAGAAAGCTGATGACGTCAGCCTCAATGACTGTAAGATCATGCTCTGCACAGACCTTTTTCAGCATCTTATCATACAGACGAAACAGACTTCGTATTCCCATAAATAATTCTGTAGTCTTACTCATATTTAAACTTCCTCATTTTGTTTTTATAAAAACTGTTTCTTTAAAAACTGTTTCGCAAAAATATTATAGCACTCTAATTTTGTAAGTCAATAAATACTGGTATGTTTGGGTTTTCTCCTTTGCAAAAGAACCGGTAAAAGAACCATTATGAAAAGACCCCAGGAATTCCTTCCCGAGGTCTTTTTAAGAGGCGCAGACCGGATTTGAACCGGTGAATCAGGGTGTTGCAGACCCACGCCTTACCACTTGGCTACTGCGCCTTA
>CALWQP010000064.1 GCA_944383695.1 uncultured Mediterraneibacter sp. | reverse complement strand
AAAATATAAGATACAAAATATTAAATAGTACAAAATTAACTTTTTTTTATTATTTTTTGTTAAATAAAATAATAAACCTAAAAATATAAATATAATACCACCTTCTAAATATGATATACTACAAATAATAGCATTTCCGAGTTCCAATGGAAAAATTATATTACAAATCAAATTTGATATAATTTGATATAAAATAAAAATAAAAAAATAATAATATGTATTTTTACTCTCTATTATTTTAATAAAAATACATACAATTAATAAAGTTTGTATAAAATTATAAGGAATATTGTATGTATAGTTATATTTATTAAATGAAAATAAAAAATGACTGTAGCTTTGCAAAAATCCCATTAAAACATTTAATATATAAAGTTTAAAAAGATATATTTTTTTATTAGAAGTATATTTATATGCTTCAATTGTACAAAATAAAAATATAGGTGCTGAAATTCTTCCTATCCATCTAAATTGAATTGGCATATTAGGTATAAATACTGCAATATGGTCTATAAGCATAGAAAACATAGCTAATAATTTTAAGTTTGTTGTAGTCATAATAAAAAATAATACTTATTTAATTAGAATAAAAAAATATTCCTTTATATTATTAATATTAAAAATTATAAAGGAATATTTTTTACTTTTATTTTCCAACTATACTGCCTTCAAAATTAGATGGTGCTGCAAATTCAAGATAAATTTTATCTGAAGTTTTTCTATCACTTAAATTAAATGATGTATCGCCATCTGCAGGAACTGTTACAGTTTTTATAGTAGAATTAAACCCAGGATTAATTGTTTTTATTTTAACTTTAAGGTCTTTTTCAGTTGATTTATTAATAATAGTTACTTCATATTTTGTTTTCCCTGTTACATATTTATTTGTATAAAGAGTAGATCCTTCAGCACTTCCACTAAAACTATATGATGAATTTTCAGCAGCAGAAGTTGGGGCACTTAATCCCCTTTCATTTACTAAACTTAATCCAACAATATTATCATTAGAAACTTCTAAATTAGATACTATATCATTACTAGTTTGAATTGAAGAATCATTTGAATTCGCAAATACACTTGTAGATAATAAAGATGCCATAATAGTAGTTGTTATAATTAGTTTTTTCATATTAAATATCTCCTCATTTTTTATTTTATACATTAAAGTTTTATATACTTTTATTATATAAAATAATTATACTATATTTAATACTTTTATACAATATAATAATTTTGAAAAAATTAAATTAAATTTGTTGATTTTTTATTAATTTTATAGTATAATATTACCAATTTTAAACGGTTTGGATAAACAAGAAAAAAGCTCTTAATTTTTCACTACAACACGGTCAAATGTTTTTTGATTAATTAAGAACTTAGCTTTTAAGCTTTTGCTTTTTTCAATTTAGTATAGTATAATTATATATTAAAAAAAATTAAAAGTCAATACTAAGTTGAAAATAGCAAACATTTCTTTTTATCAAACAAAAACTAAAGATTAAAAGGAGTGTTATATTTATGAAAAAAATAAAAGATGAATTAATAAAAAAAATATATAAGTCAAACTTAACTCAAGATGAGTTATTATTTTTAATGCATATATTCCAAATAAGCAATATTAATGGTGTTTGTAACATTTATTATAAAGATATAGCAAATACTATTAATTGCTCTATTTCAAACTTTTATAACGTTATTTCTAACCTTAAAGTTAAAGGTTTTATTGATATTACTAAATGTAATGAATGTAAACAAGAAATAACTATAAAAGTTCTTAATAATAACTTCAATACAAAAAATAAATTTAAAAATTATATAGATTTAAACTCTAGGATTTTTGATATAGATTTATTAAAAAATCTTAGATCAGGTTCTATAAAACTTTTGTTATATTCTATTTTTAGAATTAGCAAACAAAAAAGTAGAGTTAATTCTAATAACTATAATAAATTAATATATAAAAATATTAAATCTATATGCTTAGAGCTTAATATTTCTGAACGTATGCTTAAAGAATATTTTAATGAATTAAATAAATCTAATATATTAAACCTATCTATTAAACAAGATAAAAATAATAAGACATTTAAATTAATAGAAATTAATAATGATTTATTGGTTAAACCAACTATTGAAATTACAGAAAAATCAAAAACAATTATTAAAGAAGAAAACTCTATACATAGATACTATACTAATATCATTAAAAATTTTTGTAGAAGAAAAAATATAACATATACTGAACGTAACTTAAATGATGTAGCTATATTAATGAACCAATATTGGCAAATAGCTATATCTAAAAATAAAGATATTATAAATATTATGCGTAATGTATTTAATAACATAAAAGATGATTTAAATAGCATTATAGTACATAAAATAATTAAAGCTTTAATAAATAATAATTTTAATAATAAATATATTGTTTATTAAAATAAAACATATTTAACTTTTTGTCAGGCTAATAATCCTTACTATTTGAATTTTTCAAAAAAATAAGGGTTTTTGGTCTTAAAAGTTTGTCTATAAAAATTTTTTATTTAATATTTTATTATAAAAGCTAATAAATTTATATAAAAGTTATAATTTATTAGTCTTTTTTTATTATTTTTTTTAATATTCTAATTTTATGTAAATTATAAAAAAATATTCTAATTTTATGTTTAATATTAAAAAAAATATTCTAATTTTATGTAATAATAAATTATTTATAATTCTTAGATTTATCATATAAATTCTTTCTTTTTAGTTAGTTATATATACCTAAATTTTTATATATAACTGTTTTTATACCTAATATTGTAAATTTTAAATTATTATTTCAAATAAAAGTTTCTGAAAATTTCCTCCCGCACTACCGTTTGGGTTGCAAACGTTTTCCGCACCTTTTTTTTAAAAAGCTTTACGGAAACGTTCGCTTATATTTTATTACAAAGTTTAATTATTATTTTTAAATTATTTCAATCAACAATAACGGTTACTCATTTTATGAGTAAACGGATATTGTTGTATTTTAAAACAATTTATGTTATAATTATCTTTTAATTTATTTATTATTTTATACCATAAATATTTTTATATCTTTAAATTTGGTTGTAATATAATTTAAACTTATGTCTATTACTAGTTTATTTTATAAGTTTAAAGATACATTAAATTTAATATTTTATATTAAATGTACTTAGTAATCTTTTTTGAAAAGTACTATGATTTTAATTTATATTTTAAATATTTTAAAATTATATTAATGAATAAAATAATAATTTCTAGAACCATAACTAGATTTATTAATTACTTGTTATTTATACAATAATTAATATTAATTAAAAGTGGGTATATTTAATTTTTCTTAACTGTTAGTTTTATTTAAAATATATAAATATTTTGGTTTTTTATTTAGGGGGAATTTTGAGCAAATATTTTTGAAAAAAATGTTTGTCAAAATTTCGCAACCCAAACGGTAGTGCGGGAGGAAATTAACAATATGCTTTAAATAAAGGAGGTTTTATTTTGTCAAGACATAATAAAATTAGTCTTATTGGTCAAGTTAAAAACTCTTTAGATACTAAACTTAAAATTGGTCATTCTAAACATCAAGATAAAAAACTTGGTATTACTAATAATTATATTTATAGTTGGTCTACTTATAAAACTTATTTAAAACATTGTTGTTATTTTGTTAAATGGTGTAAATTAAATTATAAATGTAAAACTTTAGATGACTGTAAACCTTATATTGATGAATATCTTAAAACTAGATTTAATTTATCTGCTTATACGGTTAAATTAGAGGCTTGTTCTTTAGCTAAATTATATGGTTGTTCTTCCAATGATTTTATTAATACACCTAAACGTCTTAGAGGTAATATAAAACGGTCTAGAGGTTATGCTAAACGCGATAAATTATTTTCTCAAGATATACATAGAGATTTTATTGATTTTTGTAAATCAACTGGTTTAAGACGTAAAGAAATCACTTCTCTTAAGGGTAATCAACTTATTTTTAAAGATGATAATTATTATATTGGGGTTATTGGTAAAGGTGGACGTTACCGTGAATTACTTGTTATTAATAATATTGATTTAGTTGTTAGGCTAATGAATCAGGCTGGTAATAATAAAGTTTTTAAATCTATTTCTACTAATGCAGATATACATAGTTATAGAGCAGATTATTGTAACTCTATTTATAATATGTTTGCTAGAGATGTTAAAACTTTACCTAAAAATGAAATTTATTGTTGTAGAAATGAATTAGCTGGTGCCTGGTATGATAAACAAGCTATGTTAATTGCTAGTCGTAATCTTGGTCATAATCGTATTTCTGTTATTGCTGAACATTATTTACGTGCTTAATATTTTCTGCTTAAAATTTTACTTAATTATGATATAGTAAATTTACTATATATACCAGAAGTAATTATCAAGGTCACTTCTCTTTTCAAATGGAATGATAATATGAAAAAAATTTTAATATGTATTATATTAACTTTTGTTTTTATATTATTATCTATTGTTGAAGTTTATTAATTTTAATTTTAGATAAATCAAAAAACAACCTTTGAGTTGTGCCTTAGGTTGTTTTTTATTTTTAAAACATATTGGGAGCAATTTAACTACTCCTTTTTATATTATTATAAATTTTAATTTTTATACTGTCAATATGATAATCAAGGTGGGATTTTTTTTGAAATTTAAATATAATAAAACTCCTGTTAATAAATTTATTGGTTTATATAAAGAAACTAAAGATGATAAAAATAATTTTACTCATTATGCTATATCTGTACAACAAATTGAAGAACTTGAAAGTTATATAACCTCTTTAGAAAATGATATAATTATATTAAATAATAATATTTCTTCTCTAAAAACTGGAAATGAAATTAACTTGAATAATTTAATAAATGAGTATAATAATAAATTAATAAAACTTAAAAATTTACATAGTCAAAAAATCGATAATTTACATTCTGTTATAAAAGATCATAAAAAAGAGTTAGTTAGAGTTAATGCTTTAAATGGTAATTTACTTCGAATTTCTAGAGAACGAGCTAACCAGGAAAGAAATTTACGCCCTAAAAAATCTCATAATGGATTTGTAGTACTTAATAGACAGAGTTTATACTATAAGGTATACTCTAATGTTAAACCTAACCCTAAAACTAAACAACTTAATTATATTGAATTTCCTTGTTTTAAAGTAAAAATACAAACTCCCTTTGATGCTTCTATTTGTTTTGAATTAATTGAAGATGAAATGATATCTTCCTTTTCTAGTTTTATAAAAGATTTAGGTATAGGTGTTTGGTATAAATATGATAGCATTGTTTCTCAATCTATTTCTAAAATAGAAGATTTTATTTTTAATAACGAATATGATAATTTTATTTTTAAGCACTCTTATATTACTAATTTTAAATCTAATTTGTGGGACATTGAAATCTATACAAAAAAAGATATAATTTAAAATTATATTAGTATTAATTTAATTTATTTTATATATATTTATTAAATATCCAGTTACCAATACACATTAAAATTATCATATGTAATGGATAAAATATATAAAATAAATATTTTAAATTTATACCTCTTTTATTATTATAAAAGTATATAAATATTATAGCAAAAATCATCATCCATTGATAGTTATTATAAAAAGCTGAAATATTATTAATATAAGATGGTGTTAGTCCAATTAATTCAGTAGTAATTTCAAATAATATATCTTTTATTAAGCTTAATTTGTATATATCTAATTTTGATATTATTCTTGGTATTACTTGAAATTGTGTAATTAAAAAATATAAGATACAAAATATTAAATAGTACAAAATTAACTTTTTTTTATTATTTTTTGTTAAATAAAATAATAAAC
>CALWQP010000063.1 GCA_944383695.1 uncultured Mediterraneibacter sp. | reverse complement strand
ACGGCTTGTCGTCACGTTCCTCCTTTTTACTGACATAAGTTTACTCTTTTTAAAGTCAACTTATTTAGGATAAGACACCCACTTGTCCATTGATTGTAGAGGAAAAAACGTTGATTTTTGACCTATTTTTCTTCGAATAAACTCGGAGATAACTCGGAGGAAACTCGGAGCTGAGTCGTAATTAAATTAGGCATGACTGGGATCTATGTGGGATATGTGTGGGACATGTGGCGGAGGAAAATGGACATGTGTGGGTGATGGCCGAAGTGGCTTTTTCAGGAAATTGCGGGGAAATGTGGGCGGGGGAGGGTTTGGCGAATTGGGGGAAGATGTGTATTTTTGTGTGGAAGAATGTCTGACGACAATTGGTTAACGGCCGAGGCGGGACGGGAAGGAGGGGAATAGGCGGCTTTAAATGGAAATGAGCTATGGAAAAGGAAAGAGAAAGGATACTGGAGTTGCGAAGGCAGTTGGAGCGTGACAACTATTTGTATTACGTGAGGAACGAGCCGGTGATTTCGGATGAGGAGTTCGATCGGCTGATGCGGGAGCTGGAGGAACTGGAGGGAAGGCATCCAGAGATGGCGGATCCGAACTCGCCGACACGGCGGGTGGGGAGCGACGTGACGAACGAGTTTCCGCAGGTGGAGCATAAGTACGGGATGATGTCGCTGGCGAACACGTACAGCGTGGAGGAAGTGGCAGCGTTCGACGAGAGGGTGAGGCGCGGGTTGGGTGGGGAGGAGGTGGAGTACGTGTGCGAGTTGAAGTACGACGGGACGTCTATCAGTCTGCGGTATGAGGACGGGCGGCTGGCGGTGGCTTCGACGAGGGGCGACGGGGTGAAGGGGGACGACGTGAGGGCGAGCGGGCGGACGATTCGGGGGGTGCCGGTGCGGATGCAGGGGGAGGGATGGCCGCGGGAGTTCGAGATTCGGGGGGAAGTGTTGATGCCGTTTGCGGTGTTCAACCGGCTGAACGAGGAGCGGCTGGAGGCGGGGGAGGGGTTGTTCGCCAATCCGCGGAACGCGGCGGCGGGGACGCTGAAGTTGCAGAGTCCGGCGGAGGTGGCGAGGAGAGGGTTGGACTGTTATTTGTATTACGTGCCGGGAGAAATCGCGCTGACGGACACGCACTACGGAAATCTGATGAAGGCGAGGGAGTGGGGATTCAACGTGCCGCCTTACATGCGGGTGTGCCGGAGCGTGGGGGAGATTCTGGGGTTCATAGAGGAGTGGGATGCGGGGCGTAGGGATTTGCCGGTGCCCATCGACGGGATTGTGATCAAGGTGAACAGTATCCGCCAGCAGTTGCGGCTTGGGGCGACGGCGAAGAGCCCGCGGTGGGCGGTGGCGTACAAGTTTAAGGCGGAGCGGGTGGAGACCCGGCTGCTGGGGGTGGATTTCCAGGTGGGGCGCACGGGGTCGATTACTCCGGTGGCGAATCTGGAGCCGGTGCACATAGCGGGGACGACGGTGAAGCGGGCGTCGCTGCATAACGAGGATGTCATCCGGGAGCTGGATTTGCACGAGCATGACCACGTGTATGTGGAGAAGGGGGGGGAGATTATTCCGAAAATCGTGGGGGTGGACGTGGAGAGGCGGGAGCCGGAGGCGAAGGCGGTGGAGTTCGTGAGCCGTTGTCCTGAGTGCGGGACGCCGCTGGTGAGGCGGGAAGGGGAGGCGAACCATTATTGCCCGAACGAGGGGGGGTGTCCGCCGCAAATCGCAGGGAAGTTGGAGCATTTCGTGAGCCGGAAGGCGATGGACATTGAGGGGATGGGAAGCGAGACTATCGATTTGCTGCTGTCGAAAGGGTTTGTCCGCGACATCGCGGACATTTACACGCTGCCGGAGCGGCGGGCGGAGCTTGTGGGGCTGGAGAAGGTGGTGTATCCGGCGAGCTACGTGATGACGAGCGTGCCGCTGGCGAGGGTGATTTACGCTTTCGAAATCGGGCAGAAAAATATGCCGATGCGGACGGCGGAGGTGTTGGCGGGACGGTTTGGAAGCCTGGGGCGGTACGCCCGGGCGACGAGGGGGGAGTTGATGGAGATGGAGGAGTTGAGGTTTTCGGGTGACAAGGAGCAGGGCGTAAACAGGTTGTTGGATTATTTCCGCGAGCCGTTCAACGAGGCGTTGGAGCGGCTGACGGGCGCGGGGGAGACGGACATGGTGCCGCTGGACGCAGTGATTTACGCATTGGAGTTGCCGGGGGTGGATTTCCGGCGGGCGGAGCTGCTTGCGGCGAAGTTCGATTACGTGTACCGGCTGTTCACGGCGACGGCAGAGGAGATAGGGGAGGTGGAAGGATTCACGCCGGAGGAGGCGGAGCGGTTGCGGGAGGCGTTGCGGCGGCGTGAGAAGGTGGTGAAGAAGTTGAACACGCTAGGCGTGTATCGGTTGCAGGAGAAGTCGGTGGAGAATCTGGTGGCGGGGATAGAGCGGTCGAAGGAACGTGATTTGCCGGAGTTTATCAACGCTTTGGGCATCAGGTATATCGGCGAGAGCGCGTCGCGCAATC
>CALWQP010000062.1 GCA_944383695.1 uncultured Mediterraneibacter sp. | reverse complement strand
GATAATACCCAATTATCCGTTATCTCTATTAGGAACAGGTTTTCTCTTAACTTTTATCAATGAACAGGAGGAAAAAACAATGACTTTGGAAAAATTAAAAAAAACTTTTTCTAAAATCAAGGG
Organism: uncultured Mediterraneibacter sp.; assembly: GCA_944383695.1. Classification (GTDB taxonomy): domain Bacteria; phylum Bacillota; class Clostridia; order Lachnospirales; family Lachnospiraceae; genus Mediterraneibacter. The sequence goes on along the minus strand of CALWQP010000062.1, from coordinate 2,787 downwards.
AAAAACCATTGCTTTGGTTTATGCATTTCAAGGAGATACTTCTGATGGATTTGAACATTTTTTTATTTGGAAAAGCAAAATACTATCAAAATGGATGCTTGCTGTCGAGGATCTGCATTGTTTACCATTGATATTAGATGTGAGAACATTTATTGACAAAGCAATTAATCACACATTGCCCCATGTAGATTTTGTATTAAATTTGAATACAGGCACATTAGATTTATCAGTTATGGCCCTAGTACCTTCAACATGCAGCGCATTAGGCATTCCATGTATACCTTGCAATGCGGTTTCAATTGTAACAGGCGAAAACAAAATGTTATCCAATTTAATTGCTGAATCGATAGGAATCCATGTTCCCAAAACTATAACAGCCAAAGAGGGCAACAATGGTATTTTCCGTCCAATTAATTTAGGGAACAGCCTTGGAGTAAAAAGAGGAATTCAAAATAATACACGTAATGGTATTTATCAGGAGTTTATATCTGGTTATGAAATAACAACCCCGGCTGTCTATAATAGTATAACAGGAAAGATGGATTTGCTTCCAACAGTTATGTATCTCCCCGATAATAAGGATTTAGACTGGTTTAATGGAGAAGAAGTAAAGAAAAAAAGAAGTGGTTATTCTTTTAGAATAGTCAATTTGCAGGATAAGCTTAAAAATAAGTATTTAGATTTAATTAACGTATTATCAATCCAAACTTTTTGTCGCATCGATGCCAGAGTAAAATGTTCTGAAGAAATTTTTTATAAAGCGTCATACGATACAGTTTTATATGAAGATACATATTTTATCGAGATAAACGTTATGCCTACCATACGAGATAATAATAACTTCGCCTACTCATTCCAGTCCATACAAGAGGGGGATTCATTATCCTCTTGTATTGCAGCACAAAAGGATACTTTTGGCCATATTGATATCTATAATTTTTTATTGGCAAGTTCTATGATATCTTTTACAAAATAGCCTATACAAGTAAAGAGCAACCTATTGGTTACTCTTTACTCATTAGAACCACGTACTGAAAGAGCAAGGATTAAACCCTGTCTTAATTATAAACTGCTTCCTGATGCCCTTGGCTTCCAAAATTTCTTTAGGAGGCAAACACATATGCATCAAATTTGGCTGATTATATCTCTTAGCTAGAATATCTAGCTGTAATAAAAGTTGTCCGGATCCTAATATATTATCGGAGAACGAACTTTGAATCAATTTGTCAACAGGATATAAATTTAATAGTTCATTTCCTAAATCTACACTTTCAGAATAACCAATAGCGACTACATTCAACGCATAGCGTGCTGATAAAAATGGCAAATTTAACACTTCTTTATTATCAAAGATTAAATTCATGATTTTTTTCAGCTCATTTTCATCCACATGAGTATAGCAGTATGTTTTTGCGATGGCCCTATTACTCATTATTGCTATTTTCTGAATACTTCTTTCGGGTCGGAATGCGTAATCTAATCCTTTATCAAAGTATTCTATTGCTTCATCAGGAAAACCATTTGTTAAAAACGCGGCACCTGTATTATTCAAGATATGTGACATCCCCACTAATCCGGGTACGTTATAAACAGCTTGTTCTTGCAGATCCATAAAGTCATAAACGGAAACACTATCTGTATCAAATTGCCGAACAAGATAGTTGTTTTTTGCATAAATTGAGTGATCTTCCATTCCATTATTGGAAAAAATGGTACTGGCCTGTCTCATCATATCAATTTTTTGGGAAAAAGTTGGTTTGTCCAAAAAAAATGCATTTCTATAAACGTGTGCTAGTAAAATGTCATTGTCCAATTCCTTAGCAATTTCCCATGCCCTATTGATATCTTGCGTTCCACCATCATTACAAAATACCCGAAAAATCCTAAGGATACATTCAAAAGACCTAATTAATTTATTGTCATATTCATTATCTGCAGATTTTAAAGATATATTTGTAATAAGATTATCTAAATCTGATCTAACCTGAGTTTTGTCACGAAAAATCAAATCGCTCCTCATTTGCATTATTGTAGGAGAATATAATTTTACGCAGGAATTATTTGCCCATTCTTCATTATACAGTATACTTCTTTTTGTGTTAGAACAAGTGCTAAAGCATTGATAAGAAAATGCTTCTAAAAATTCATCTATGCTCTGCGCACCGCAATTTATAACTTTAAAATTTTCTGTCTCACCGCTGTTTCGTATCATCTTGATTTGCGTATTATGAGGGCATCCCGATAAAAGCTTGACTGCCCTATCAAAATTATTATCTTTTAGTAAAATGATAATAACTGGTCTTAATATACTTTTTTTATGTAAAGCGATAAGTTGATTGATATATTTAGGTAATACTTTGCCCTCTTGTATTATAATTGGATCAATAACATCAGGTCCGGCAGCCTGATGCTCATTTACGCTAAACAACTTGCTAAGCGCTGAAATTATATCTAAAAGAGGCACCGAATTTGATATGCCAAAACACTTATCAACCAATTCAGTAATATTTGGAATATGCTTTGTGATTTTTCCTAGAATGCCTGTCAGCCTTTTCTTCATTACCTCATCTGTATCAATGTAGTTAGCCTTGCCTTTATAACTACGAAAATAATCTGCACCACGACCAGTTACGAAACGTTGCTCAACAACATAAATTGTAAATGCCGAATCATTTTCTTTAAAAAAATCTCTTACATCTTCCAAAATAAAAGCCTCCTCTTAGAATATTTCTATATCTTTTGTCATAATGCTTGTCGCTTTCTAATAACGGATAATTGGGTATTATC
>CALWQP010000061.1 GCA_944383695.1 uncultured Mediterraneibacter sp. | reverse complement strand
TGACGGTAGAGGAGTATTTGAAGGGGTATAATATTGTTTTTGGGGGTGTCAGGATGGAATAAAAATGATTTTTGTTGAAGGAAGTTAAGAAAAAAGTTATAATAAAGCTGTGGAACAGGCAGGGAAGGAGAAAATATGAAGCAGAAGTTTGAAAATGTAAAAGGATGGATCAGAGATCATAAGCGGCGTACGGTTGGTATAGTTATAGCATTCCTGCTTGTTGTCGGAGCGGGAGTGTTTGGAGCTGTTGGAGTGAATAGCGTAAATGCTCAGCGTGGAGTTGAAAAAACGGAAGATACAAAGACAGTAAAGACAGCGAAAACAGAAAAAAGTGAAACGAAAAAAGAGACGGATAAAAACACAGAGGAAGGAGAACAGAAAGAAGAAACAGAAGATGAAAAGGTAGATAGTACAAAGAGTACAGAGGCACAGTCAGAGAGTACGAAGGAACAAAATACTGGAACAGCATCAACGTCTGGAACGGTTGAAAAGACCTCTAAGCCAGTAAGCGGTAATGGTGGAAGCCAGACAACGACATCAGGAACAAAGCAATCAGTGCATATGCACAGTTATACTATTCCGGTTTATGGATCAGATCAGAAATGGGTGGTAGATCAGGCGGCTTGGACAGAAACGGTGAACGAGCCGATTTATGAGATGGTTCCTGTTATGATTTGTAATGATTGTGGTAAGTATTTACAAAAGGGAGATATTGATCCGTATGAACATATAGAGTGGCACGCTCTTAATGGTGGAAAGGGAAGTTGGTTAGATACTTGGGAATCTGTGCAGACGGGTACAAATACCTATACAGTAGATCATCCAGAACAGGGGCATTGGGAATCTTATTCGGTTGTAACTGGTTATAAATGTTCTTGCGGAGCTGTTCAGTAAATATGAATTAAATAACTTATTACAAAAACTATTGATTTCGGTCAGTAGTTTTTTTCTTGCATAAAATTATAGAGAAGGGAGAAAAAGAAGTGGTAACAAAGTTAAAGAAAATCATTGTGTTGTTGATGTGTGTCATGCTTATGATAACGCCGATGGTTGTATATGCTGAAAGTGATGTGGATATTCAGCCGCATATGTTGACTGTTCAGGTGACAGGATCAGGTACAGTCAGTGTAGAGGGGGAAGGGATAACGGTGATAGGCGATAACCTGTATTCTGTTCAGTCCGGGAAACAGGTAACAGTAGCAAATGTGCCGGGTGAAGGGCAGGAGTTGTTCAGTATGATGCTGGATGAGGTTGAAGTGCCGGAATCATTTAAAATGCCGTTTAAAGATGCTGTATTGCATATTACGTTTAAGGAGGCGCAGTCAGAAGTTGAAAGTAGTGTGACTGATGGTCAGCCGGAACAGAAATCAGAGGAAATAGATATAGAACATGAAGTGCAGGAGAATGAGCAGGAGATTGTTTTTCAGGATCATATTGTGGCTAAGATGCTTCCGGTAAATGAGCTTGGGGTTAGACCTCCAATGGCAAACAGCGTGCGGTTAGTAAGAGACCCTTATGTTGGTATGGTGTTAAGCGGTATAAATGCTTCTGTTTTGTTTCAGGGTGTGCCCGGAACGGCGGGAACGTTTTTAGTTTCTATTAATGACGGTGAGTTGGCGGGAGCGACAGGAACAGGATATTGCTTAGATCCCGGAGCTGCCAATCCGGGAGAAGGTTCTCCAGTCATTTGTACATGGACTGCGACTTGTACAGGTATTAGTGGAAACATGGCAACATGGTATTTTGTCATGACACCGCCGGGGGTAGCGGCTCCGGGGTCAGTATTTGGTTATCAGCGAGTAGGAATGACTGCAACAGTTCCTTTTGAATCAAAGGGGTCTTTGGAACTTATAAAGAGTTCGGCGAACCCGGATATCACAAATGGAAATAGTTGTTATTCACTGGCAGGTGCGGTATATGGTGTTTATTCTGGAAGCCAGAAGGTATCTGAGTTAAGGACAGACAGTAATGGATGGGCGAGAGCGGATGACCTTACGGCAGGGGCTTATACTGTAAAGGAACTGACTGCTCCGAGGGGTTATGCGTTAGATTTAAAAACGTATAATGTGACAATTAATAGTGGACAGGTAACAAGGTTGGATGTAAAAGATTTACCTCAAAGTGACCCGATTTCTATTTTGCTGGGAAAAGTAGATGCAGAAACAACTAAAAACATGCCACAGGGATCAGCATCATTGGAGGGAGCGGAGTTTACAGTGAAATATTATGCTGTACAGTCGAGCACTGATCCGGCATTGACAGGAGTAGTTCCGCTTCGTACATGGGTATTAAAGACAGACGAGGACGGCAGATGTAGATTAAGGGAAGATTATAAATTGTCAGGGGATGATTTTTGGTTAAATAGTTTTGGATATGTAACGCTTCCTATCGGGACAATCACAATACAGGAAACGAAAGCTCCAGATGGATATCTATTGAATGATGAGATTTTCGTTCGGCAGATAACGTCATCAGGTACAGCGGAAAGTGTGGGTACATATAATGAGCCAACTATTCAAGAGGATGTTATCCGAGGCGATCTTCAGATTGTTAAATTCGGGCAGGATGTAGATGATAAGACAGAACAAAAAACACCGCTCTCCGGCATTATCTTTGAGTTGACTTCAAAGACAACTGGAGAAAAGGTAGAGATTGTGACCGAGGAAAATGGTTATGCGTCAACACAGCAGTTAGGGAATCCCCGCGGCGGGCTTGTTCGGGATACTTATATTGTACATGAAAAGAATACTCCTCCGGGATTTAAGCCAGTGGATGATTTTGAAATCACGATTTCCGAAGAAGGTCAGACGTTGTATTACATTCTTGAAGATAAATTGATTGTTTCCCCGGTGCAGCTTGTAAAGGTTGATGCTGAGACTGGTAATACAATACCGCTTGCAAATGCAGAGTTTCAGCTTTTAGATGCAAATAAGAACGTAATTACAATGACAACGCACTATCCGGCAGAGACGGTACATGAGACGTTTAAAACAGATGATACTGGAAGTTTTACATTGCCGGAGAAATTAGCTGTTGGCGTGTATTATTTCCGTGAAGTAAATGCCCCGGAGGGATACTTGTTAAATGGTGAGGATATCCGTTTTGAAATTACAGAATCACATGATTGGGACGCTCCTTTTGTAGTTACTTTTTCGGATATGCCTGCAAAAGGACGGATACAGATCGTCAAGATAGACGAGCGTACTGGTGATGTGTTAGCTGGTACTGAATTTGAAAT
>CALWQP010000060.1 GCA_944383695.1 uncultured Mediterraneibacter sp. | reverse complement strand
ATAGTTTTATAGTTTATCAAAAAGTGACATTATCTCAAGAGAATCCTAAGGTGACATTATCATAAGTGAATAACACAATATACTCAAAAAAGATTGACATACAAACAGAGTATGCTCTATAATATATCCATCGACAGGAGATGGCAAGGGAGCTGTAACCTACACAGGGGACAGCTCTCTTTTTTTATTTATTCTGCGTATGCGGGCGCTCCTGCTGAGAAATGAGAGGAGATGGTGATTTATGTGTTCAATCATGACGTGGTGTTCTGACACAGCGGATATGGAACGTTTTATGGAAGGTTTTAAGCGCACGGAGTCCCGTGGGCCGGATGATACGAGAGTGATAGAGACAGGAAATGGGATCATGGGCTTTCAGCGTCTTTCTATCATGGGGCTTACAGATGCGGGTATGCAGCCTTTTTCCCGGGGAAACCGCCATGTGGTATGTAATGGGGAAATTTACGGATTCCGAAGGATAAAAGAAGAGCTGGTAAAGAAAGGGTATGCCTTTGTCAGCGGGAGCGACTGTGAGATCCTGCTTCCGCTCTATGAGGAATACGGCACAGACATGTTCGCCATGCTTGACGCGGAATATGCGCTGGTCATCTATGACGGCGAGACCGGATCGTATATTGCGGCGAGAGACCCGATCGGGATCCGTCCACTGTATTACGGATATGCTGACGATGGAGCGATCCTGTTTGCCAGCGAGGCAAAAGATCTGACTGGGCTGGCAGAGAGGATCATGCCTTTTCCGCCCGGATATTATTATAAGGATGGGGAATTCATCTGTTACAGGGATATCACAGAGGTAAAGAAAGTCTGCACAGATGACCTGGAGACAGCGTGCAGGAACATCCGTGAGAAACTGACAGCCGGTATTGAAAAAAGACTGGATGCGGATGCGCCGATGGGATTTCTCCTGAGCGGAGGGCTGGATTCATCCCTTGTATGCGCTGTCTCGGCAAAACTGCTGAACAAGCCGATCCGCACCTTTGCCATCGGCATGGATAAGGATGCCATTGACCTTAAATATGCAAAAGAGGTAGCAGACTATATCGGAAGTGAGCATACGGAAGTCATCATCACAAGAGAGCAGGTGCTCTCCTCGCTTGAGGAGGTCATCAAGTCTCTCGGCACTTTTGACATCACCACGATCCGCGCTTCCGTCGGCATGTATCTGATCTGTAAGGCAATCCATGAGACTACGGATGTACGGGTCCTCCTGACAGGAGAGATATCGGATGAGCTCTTCGGATACAAATATACGGATTTTGCGCCTTCTGCAGAGGCGTTCCAGGCAGAATCTGTCAAGCGTGTCCACGAGCTCCATATGTACGATGTGCTGCGCGCGGACCGCTGCATCAGCGTACATTCCATGGAGGCGAGAGTGCCCTTTGGAGACCTGGATTTTGTCTCCTACGTGATGAGCTTGGACCCGGCTATGAAAATGAATGTATATCACAAGGGGAAATATCTGCTTCGCCATGCATTTGAGGGAGATTATCTTCCTTATGACATCCTGATGCGGGAGAAGGCCGCGTTTTCCGATGCGGTCGGGCATTCTATGGTGGATGACCTTAAGGAATATGCTGAAACACTGTATACGGACGAAGAGTTCCGGGAAAAGGCAAAGGGGTATGAACATGCCGCCCCATTTACTAAGGAGTCTCTGATGTACAGAGAAATCTTTGAGAAATATTATCCGGGACAGTCCCAGATGATCGTGGACTTCTGGATGCCGAACAAAGAGTGGGAAGGCTGTGATGTAGATGATCCTTCCGCGAGAGTGCTGGCGAACTACGGAGAGAGTGGAGTCTGACAGATATAAGAGAAAAGAACGACGAAAGAAAAAATCCTGCCGGGATGTATCGGCAGGATTTTTATATGTAAATATCTGGATCTAATTCTGTGCTTCCAGATTTTTAAACGCTGTGGAAAGCATCAGCTTGATCCTGTTGAGCTGATTGACTTCGCTCGCGCCCGGGTCGAAATCGATCGCCACGATATTGGACTGCGGGTGCAGCCTTCTCAGCTCCTTTATAACGCCTTTTCCGACTACATGGTTCGGAAGGCAGGCAAACGGCTGTGTACACACGATATTGCCTGCGCCGCTGTGGATCAGCTCCAGCATTTCTCCGGTCAGGAACCATCCCTCACCGGTCTGGTTTCCGATGGAAACAATCTCGGACGCCATTTTCGCCAGATCCTCGATATGTGCCGGAGGATCAAAATGCTTACTGTCGGCAAAAGCTTTTGACGCGGGACCTCGCAGCCATTCCACCGCTTTGATGCCCAGGTTTCCGATCAGCGCTTTTGACTTCTTAAACCCAAGGTGGGACACCTTAAAGTTCTGGTTGTAGAAGCAGTACTGCATGAAGTCGATCAAATCGGGAACTACCGCCTCGGCGCCCTCGGCTTCCAGAAGATCCACCAGATGGTTGTTGGCCGCCGGGAGGAACTTGACAAGGATCTCGCCGACTACGCCCACCCGGGGCTTCTTAATGTTGAGCACTTCGATATTGTCAAAGTCATTGATGATATCACGGCACAGCTTTTTGAATCTGCGGCGTGACGGATATCCCTTTGACACAAATTCCTGGACTACCTTCACCCATTTGCGGTGTGTGGCGTTTGTTGTGCCGGGCACTGCTTCGTAGGGGCGCATCCGATAGACACATTTCATGAAGACGTCTCCGAACACTGCCGCATACGCGATGCGGACTGCCAGCGGGAGCGTGATCTTAAATCCCGGATTTCCCTCAAGGCCGCTCAGGTTAATGGAGATGACCGGGATATGTCCGTACCCGGATTTGTGCAGGGCGCGGCGGATAAATCCGATGTAGTTGGACGCGCGGCACCCTCCGCCGGTCTGGCTGATGATGACGGCAAGATGATCCGTGTCGTACTGACCGGACAGGATGGCGTCCATGATCTGTCCCACAACGATGAGAGAAGGATAGCAGGCGTCGTTATTTACATATTTCAGCCCCATATCCACTGCCTGTCTGTTGTCGTTCGGAAGTACCTCAAGCTTGTATCCGGAAGCCCGGAAGGCAGGCTCCATGAGCTCAAAGTGCATAGGCGACATCTGCGGGCAGAGGATGGTATGGGTCTTGCGCATCTCTTTTGTGAACGGCACTTTCTCGATGGAAGCCGGCTGAATGGTCCGGTCGGTCTTTTTCTGCTCCCGCACGCGGATCGCGGCGAGAAGAGAGCGGACGCGGATTCGTGCTGCCCCCAGGTTATTGACTTCGTCAATCTTGAGCGTAGTGTAGATTTTATCTGAATTGGTCAGGATCTCTGCCACCTGGTCCGTGGTCACTGCATCCAGTCCGCAGCCGAAGGAGTTAAGCTGGATCAGGTCTAGATTGTCCGTTGTCTTTACATAGTTTGCTGCGGCATACAACCGGGAGTGATACATCCACTGGTCCATTACATTCAAAGGACGCTCCACCTGATGCAGATGGGAGACAGAGTCTTCGGTCAGCACCGCGATATTGTAGGAGTTGATCATCTCCGGAAGTCCGTGGTGTACTTCAGGATCAATGTGGTAAGGACGTCCCGCAAGGACGATACCCCGGTTCCCTGTCTCGTTTAAGAACCTGATCGTTTCCTCGCCTTTCTTGCGCATATCCTCCCGGCAGGCTGCCAGCTCGTTCCATGCATCGTGAACAGCGGCTCTGATCTCGCTGTCGGACAGAGAGAATTTCTTACCCAGCTCTTCGACCAGGCGGTAGGAGATGGTCTCCTCGCTCTGCAATGACAGGAACGGATGGGTGAAGTCTACCTCTCCGTGTACGATAGAGTCCATGTTGTTTTTGATGTTCTCCGGGTAGGAGGTGACGATGGGGCAGTTATAGTGATTGTTTGCATCTTCAAATTCATTCCGTTCATACGGAACGGACGGATAGAAGATGTGTTTGATGCCTTTATTGACCAGCCACTGTACATGTCCGTGAGCCAGCTTCGCCGGATAGCACTCGGATTCACTCGGGATGGACTCAATACCCAGCTCGTAGATATTCCTTGTGGAAGCCGGAGAGAGCACCACCCGGAAACCTAATTTCGTGAAAAATGTAAACCAGAACGGATAGTTCTCATACATGTTCAGCACGCGCGGGATACCGATGACGCCGCGTTTTGCCTCATCCTCCGGGAGCGGCTCGTAATCAAAGTAGCGGTGGAACTTATAATCGAACAGGTTGGGCATTGCGTTCTTGGGTTTCTCCTTGCCAAGCCCGCGTTCGCACCGGTTTCCCGTGATAAACTTACGTCCGCCGCTGAAATGATTGACAGTCAGACGACAGGTATTGGTACAGGCCCGGCACTTTGTCATAGTGGTGGAGTATTCCAGACTTTTAATGTCCTCGATGGAGAGCATGGTCGTGCCCTCGCACTCGGTATACCGTTCTCTGGCGATCAGGGCAGCGCCGAACGCCCCCATGATTCCCGCGATGTCCGGGCGGATGGCCTCGCAGTCCGCAATCTTCTCAAAGCTTCTTAAGACCGCATTGTTATAGAATGTACCGCCTTGCACTACGATATGATTCCCAAGCTCGGAAGCGCTTGACACTTTGATGACCTTGAACAGGGCATTTTTAATGACAGAGTAGGCCAGCCCGGCGGAGATGTCCGCAACGGCAGCGCCTTCCTTCTGCGCCTGTTTTACCTTTGAGTTCATAAATACCGTACAGCGGGTGCCCAGGTCAATGGGATTCTGCGCATAGAGCGCTTCATGGGCAAACTCCTCCACTGTATAATTCAGTGATTTCGCAAATGTCTCGATAAAGGACCCGCATCCCGAGGAGCATGCCTCGTTGAGCTGTACGCTGTCTACAGTCTGGTTCTTTATCTTGATACATTTCATATCCTGGCCGCCGATGTCCAGGATGCAGTCCACGTCTGGTTCGAAGAAAGCGGCGGCATAATAGTGCGCCACAGTTTCTACCTCGCCTTCATCCAGCATGAGGGCTGCCTTGATGAGCGCCTCGCCGTAGCCGGTGGAGCAGGAATGGACGATCTCAACGCCTTCCGGAAGCTGGGCATAGATATCCTTGATCGCTCCGATCGTCGTTCCCAGCGGATCTCCGTCGTTGTTATGGTAGAAAGAGTACAGAAGCGTTCCGTCCTCGCCCACAAGCGCTGCTTTTGTCGTGGTGGACCCCGCATCAATGCCGAGGAACGCTTTTCCTTTATAAGTTGCCAGATCCTTTACCGGTACCTGGTGCTTTGCGTGGCGCGCCGTGAATTCTTCGAATTCTTCAGTTGTCGCGAAGAGAGGTTCAAGACGTTCCACCTCGATTTCCATCTTGATCCGGTTCTCCAGACGGTTCTGGAGTTCGCGAAGCGCTACCGGGCTGTCCTTCTTTGAGTTCAGCGCGGAACCGATGGCCGCAAACAGGTGGGAGTGGTTCGGTGCGATGATGTGTTCATCGTCCAGCTTCAGTGTCCGGATGAACGCCCCTCTCAATTCTGAGAGGAAATGGAGCGGACCGCCCAGGAATGCAACATGTCCCCGGATGGGCTTGCCGCAGGCAAGACCGCTGATGGTCTGGTTGACCACTGCCTGGAAAATGGACGCGGCAAGGTCTTCTTTGGAAGCTCCGTCATTGATGAGGGGCTGGATGTCTGATTTTGCGAATACACCGCATCGTGCCGCAATGGAATAGAGCGCCTTATAGTCTTTCGCGTACTCGTTCAGACCGGAAGCGTCCGTCTGGAGAAGAGAGGCCATCTGGTCGATAAAGGAACCTGTACCTCCGGCACAGACGCCGTTCATACGCTGCTCTACATTTCCGCCTTCAAAATAAATGATCTTGGCATCTTCACCGCCCAGCTCAATGGCAACGTCTGTCTGCGGAGCATAGTCCTGAAGAGCAGTGGATACTGCGATGACCTCCTGGACAAAGGGCACGCCCAGATGCTTCGCCAGGGTCAGACCGCCGCTTCCGGTGATGACCGGAGAGACATGGATGGGTCCGAGTTTGTAAAGTGCCCGGCCTAAAAGGTCGGAAAGGGTTTCCTGGATATTGGCAAAATGTCGTTCATAATCGGAGAAGAGTACTTCATTTTCTTCATCCAGAATCGCAATTTTAACCGTGGTGGAACCGATATCGATTCCAAGAGTATGTAATTCTTTCAGACTCATTGTATAATCTCCAATCTTTTGTACTAAAATTTATATGAGTTCTTTCTTATTTTAATGCATTTTCGCATTGTGCAACAATTTACATTATACGACATGCATTTTAAAAATACAATTGTTATTATTGCTTGAGTTTCCGCAGAATTATCCCCCTAAGATAAATCTGCTGAGTTTTGTTATCCACAACTTTCAAAAAATGGCCAA
>CALWQP010000059.1 GCA_944383695.1 uncultured Mediterraneibacter sp. | reverse complement strand
AAGCCCTCTTAGAAAAGTGACATTTTCTCAAATAAATTTAAACATTAAAAAGTGACATTTTCAAAAGTTATTGACATCTTTTTTGAGTATATTGTAGACAGGAAAAGTAAATCCTGCACTGTAAGAGAAAAAATCTTTTTCCTCACCTCATTCATGTGTTAATATAATTGCATATAAACTGATGAATTTGAATGGAGGATGAAGCATGCCAGATGAAGTTGTGTTAGGAAATGTGATGGTTGATTGCGATAATGAAAAGAAATTACAGAAATTCTATGGCGAATTGCTGAATTGGGAAATGTGTGAACTGTTTGCAAGACCTGCTGTCCGCAGTTCTTCCGGGATCGTTTTTCTATTTATTGAGGAGGATGACTATGTTCCTCCTGTATGGCCTGAAAAAACAGGAAAGCAGCAAAAACAAATGCATTTTGATTTCCAGGTTGAGAATGTAATGGAAATGGTTAAAAAAGCTGAATTGTTAGGTGCCACAAAGGCAAAATCACAATTTGGCGGAAAAGACTTTGTGACCATGTTCGACCCGGCAGGTCATCCATTTTGCTTATGTCAAAAATGAACTCCTATTTGTTGGGAGAATAGAAAAAACATAACGTACACTATATAAGAACTGCCAGCGGGTAAATCCTGCTGGCAGAAAAATTTATTTTTCAAATGTATGCTTCACGGAATCTTTCCGCGGGTCGCGGGTCTCGCGGGATTCCCGCGTCCTCTCGTCAGTTGTCGATCTTGATGATCTCAATGGCAGAAGCTTTGTCATTAAAATCTCCGCCATTCCAGTTTGTAGCGCTTGTGATTACTTTCTGTTGTCCTGTAAAATCTTTGTTCTCATATAAGATTACTTTCATTCCTTCAGGGACATATATGGAAGAAAGCGCATTGTCTCCTATGACACTGAACTCACTGTATGTGTATTTTCCTGCTCCCAGCTTCTGGCTGTCGCCACAGTAATTGGCATTCTTGAAAAGGATCACCTCTTCGCCTTGTTCTACTGACTGATCGATGATCTTCATGGCGGAAGCCTTATCATTAAAATCTGCACTTCCCCGGCACAGGTCTGTATTTTCTGTGATCACCTTCTGTTTCCCTGTGAAATTTGCATTTTCGTACAGAATCACCTTGATCCCTTCCCGCACATATATAGACGAGAGCTTATCGTTTCCTATGGTTTCAAAATCAGAAAATGTGTACCCTTTCACTCCCTGACCCACGCTCAGGTCCTGAGAGGCGCCGCGGTAGTTGGCGTCCTGAAAGAGAGTGACTTTTTTCTCAGCGGTCTCATCTGTCAGATCGATAACCTCGATCAGGGAAGTCATATCATTAAAGTATGTTCTGGAAAAGTCCGTGCTGCTCGTGACAACTTTATGGAGTCCGATCAGATTTTCATTTTCATACAGGATTGCTTTCATTCCTGGCGGTACCACGATAGAGGAAAGCGCATCGTTTCCAACCGCTCCAAACTCGCTGTAATGATATATCCCTGGTCCCAGTTTCTGGCTGGTGCCCTGATAGTTCCCATCTTTCATAATAGTAACATATCTGTTATTATCAGGCGTCTCTGTCCCCGGCTGGGTCATGTCTTCATTCAATATGCCGGCAGACTGATACTGTACTTCTGATGGGTATTCCCCTGCTCCGCTTTTATCGCTTACAGGTATGCCGTCCAAAACCGTACTTCCCGTTTCTCCGGTGGTCAGATTATTGATCTGAACGACCAGCTCAGCGCCAATGCTTGCTTCATAGGTGCCTCTGCCCACAATGCTTACGCTGCCATCACTGTTAGGCTCTATTCCCATACTCTGCCCTTTTTCCCTCGCCATCTGTGCCACATCAAGACTGTAACTCTCACTGTCTGCAAAGATCCATCCCCAGAAAGCATTGTTCGCCTGTATGGTGATCTCGCCTGTTTCTGTACCGACCAGCTCCCCTTTTAACAAAACATTCCCGCTGATGGACGCTTTATTCAGATAAATCAGCACTTCGATCGAAGAATTAGCCGGCACGGTCACCCTCTGGGGCTCTACCTTTATGGTCACTGCTTTTGAATTTGTTTCCGTCGTATTCTCTGAAAAATTGTAAGACGCTGTCATGGAGATGTCCGTGGAACCGGTAAAGGGAATCGAAAAACTGCTCTTTGCCGTGACCGAAGTTCCCACTCCATGGGTGGTGCTTGTGCTGACAGTGTCTGTAATGGTTTCCTGAAACGACTGTGTTGTCATCTTCTGCTCTACATTCGAATTATTATGTAACAATGAGCGTCCGATGTAAACCGTCTCGTCATAGCTTATGCTGGGGCTGCCATCCGGCTCTACGACTGAGTTTTTCAGGGAATACGACGTGGATGATGGATATGCATATCCTCTCAGCATTACATTGTCATACCGCGGCACATCTTTTCTGAATTTTTCGATGGCTTCGCTGATCTTGATATCCTGCATTTTTTTGATCACATCATCTGCACTGCTGTGGGTAGTCGCAGCCGAGACCGGCGTCATCGGGGACAGCGCGCATATCCCCGCAAGCGCCAGACAAACAACGCTTTTTCTTAACCTCATTCTTTTTTTCATCTTTTTCTCCATCCTTTTTCTTTTCTGTTGATCATGAAATAAAATGATCTCCTGACTGCAAAACAGAGCCTTACCTGTCTGCAATGTGAGATCATCTGTTGAACAATGTCCATTCCACGATCATAACCGGGAGAAAAATAGACACCGCATGACTGTCATCTGTATATTTTGTGATCAGATTCCATACGCTTTTGTACATTTTCATCCCTCCTGTTTTCACTGACATGAGCTTTTCATCTTATTGTATGCAAATATACGATTTGAGCATCATATCTGCATTTCTCAGCTCAGCCATATTATAAACAGGAGATGTAAAACCTATACTCTGGATATTGCAAAATGTACGTAAATACTCCACTTTATCGTTTCAATAACAAGATCACCGCTCAGCTTTCCTTTATGCCTAATATCAAATCCGCCGCTTTTCCCGGGGTTTCCGCAAGAGCCTGCGCTCCCGCGCCCTCCAGTTCTTCCCGGCTTCCATATCCGTAAAGGACTCCCAGACTGTGGATTCCAGACTTCCCTGCTCCTGTCATATCGTTGGACCGGTCTCCGATCATCACCGTGCTTTCCCTGTCTTCATGGGAAACACTGCATGTCTCAAGCACATACTCGATCACTTCATGCTTGTCAGTTCTTCTTCCATCCATGCAGGAGCCACCGATAAATTCAAAATATTTCGCAAAATCAAAATGGCCCGCAATGATCCTTGCATAGTATTCTGGTTTCGCCGTCGCCATTAGGATCCTCACACCGGATGCCCTGAGCCTTTCCAGCATCTCCGGAACGCCTTCATACACACTGTTCTCAAAGATACCTTTCTCACCGTAATACCCACGGTAATCCGCTGTCATCTGAACGCTTTCTTCTTCCGTAAGCCCGAAAACAGCCTGAAACCGCTCTTTTAACGGAGGGCCGATGAACCGTCTCAACTCCTCCTCCGGCAGTTCAGGAAGCCCCCTCTTTTTCAGGGCATACCGGATGCTGTTCATGATTCCCGGCCCGGAATCCGTGATCGTTCCGTCAAGGTCAAAAATCGCGGTTTTATATTTCATCTCTCGTTACCTCCATATCAAAAACAGCGTCAGTGTACAGAAAATATGCTCCTTGTACAATAACGCGGGAATGTCCTCCTAGAAACTGCGGATATAATCCTCTTCCTCACTCTCAGTCTTGATCACTTTCCTTATGGTCACATAATAACCAAAATCATCATTTACTTTCACATATACCCGGTCGCCTTCCCTGTGCCCCATAAGCGCCCTGCCAATGGGTGATTCAATGCTTATCAGGCCATTTAAGGAACTTCCACGTATGGATGTTACGATGCGGTATGTCTCTACCTCACCGTCATCCTCACAAAATACCTCAACCGTGTTGTTCAGTCCCACCTCGTCAGCTTTTGAGTGGTCTTCCACAATGACCGCAGTCCTAAGCATCCTCTCCAGATACCTTATCCGGCTCTCATTGCGGTTCTTCTCTTTCTTCGCCGCATGATACTCAAAATTCTCACTCAGATCTCCGTGAGAGCGCGCCTCCTTCACTGCCTCGATCAATTCTTTGCGCTCCACCAGCTTGCGGTGTTCAATCTCCGCCTGGATCTTCTCCACATCGCTCTTTGTCAGCTTCTCACCCATTACCTTCTCTCCTTCACCTTCCCTGCAAGCCTGCCTTTTTCTTTCTCCGCAGGCGCATCTTTTGTTTTCTCCACAGACGCATTTACTTACCACAGTACAGAGACAGAGGCGCGGTCAAATCCGTGCCTCTGCCTTTTTGCTGTCACTTATTGGTCATAAATCTTATTTTACCAGCAACGATTTCCCTGTCATTTCCTTCGGCTGCTCCATACCCATCAGCTCGATCAGGGTGGGCGCGATATCCGCCAGGCATCCGCCTTCTCTTAACTTGTAGGACGGATCTGCATTGACAAGGATAAATGGAACCTGATTCGTTGTGTGAGCTGTAAACGGCTCTCCTGTCTCCTCATCGATCAGCTGCTCTGCATTGCCGTGATCAGCACAGATAAACATCTGCCCATCCACTTCTTTCACTGCCTCCACTGCTCTTCCCACACATTTATCAACAGCCTCTATGGCCTGAATTGCCGCAGACTCAACTCCGGTATGTCCGACCATATCCGGGTTTGCAAAATTGATGATAATCACATCGTATTTGTCAGACTTGATTGCCTCTACCAGTTTATCACATACTTCATACGCGCTCATCTCCGGTTTCAGGTCGTAAGTCGCAACCTTCGGGGATTTCACAAGGATCCTGTCCTCTCCCGGATTCGGCTCCTCTACGCCGCCGTTAAAGAAAAATGTAACATGTGCGTATTTCTCTGTCTCCGCAATACGGGCCTGCTTCAGCCCATGTGCAGCCAGGAACTCGCCGAACGTGTTTGTAATCTCTTCCTTTACAAATGCAACCAGCTTATTCGGAATCGTCACATCATACTCTGTAAAGCATACATATGTTGTCTTTACTCTCTCTCCTCTGTCAAAGCCTGTAAACTCATCGTCACAGAATGTCCTTGTGATCTCTCTTGCACGGTCCGGCCGGAAGTTAAAGAAGATAATGGAATCTCCGTCCTTTACTGTGGCTGTCGGAGCGCCATCCTTCATAACTACCATAGGCTCAACGAACTCATCAGTCTTCTCATTGTCATAAGACGCCTGGATGCCCTCTGTCGCAGAGATCGCTTCAACGCCTTCACCTTTTACAAGCGCCTTGTAAGCCCTCTCCACACGATCCCAGCGGTTATCTCTGTCCATCGCATAGTAGCGTCCTGCTACGGTCGCGACCTCACCGACGCCGATCTCTTTCATCTTTGCTTCCAGCTCTTCTACATACTCTTTTCCGGATGCCGGAGGAGTGTCACGTCCGTCCAGGAAGCAATGTACATAAACTTTCTTGATACCCTGTCTCTTCGCCAGCTCCAGAAGTCCGTAAATGTGCGTATTGTGGCTGTGTACACCGCCGTCAGATACGAGCCCCATCAGGTGCAGCGAAGAATCATTCTCCTTCACATTCCCGCATGCGGCAAGAAGCGCTTTATTCTCGAAGAAATCTCCATCCTGGATGGCCTTTGTGATCTTGGTCAGATCCTGATATACGATGCGTCCGGCGCCCATGTTCAGGTGCCCCACCTCTGAGTTCCCCATCTGCCCGTCCGGAAGCCCGACTGCCATTCCGCTGGCATTTCCCTTCACAAACGGATACTCAGCCATCAGTTTATCCATGACCGGCGTTGCCGCCTCCGCAACTGCATTGCCGTGTTTGTCACTTCTTAAACCGTAGCCGTCTAATATCATCAATACGGTTGGTCTCTTGCTCATATCCATATCTCCTTTACCTTTACATTTGGGCCTTGTCCCGGTAATTATTGTACCTGCTTTCCGCAGAATTTTCAAGCCGGACGGTCCACATATTTTATCCACCTAAAATGAAATTTTAAATTCCACTCTTTATTAGACTGGTAGAGTTTACTCCCGCACAGTTGATATTTACCTTTTCATACATTCATGATATTATTCTTGGTAAGCAATAAGCTGTTCCTAACCTAGTTTGAATATCTGCTAACAGACAGAGGCTCAGAATTCAGAGATCCTGACGCTCTTGAAACAGGGATCAACGGTTTAGAACGCACCAGCATTTATTACTGTGATCCTGTGCACAGCGGTCAGAAAGAGGGATGGGCTTTAGCATTAAAAATTAAATTTTCAATTCAGCATAATATGTTTTTGAAAGTGCTTAATCCTCATAAAAAATACATTTTTATATGACAAAAAAACCACCTCAAGAAACGAGCCGGTCTTTTATAGCTCTATATTCCTTTTTATTAAGCTATTTTCTTAATCAACATTTGATTTCTTGGGTGTTTTAGCCGTAATATTTCAGCCTGTTTCTTAGCAGCTATATGTATATAAATTTGTGTTGTTCTTATTGATGAGTGACCTAATATTTGTTGAACACAACTAACATCTACGCCTTCTTCTATTAGATATGTAGCAAATGAATGTCTAAACATATGAGGGGTTATATTTCTTTCAATTCCCGCTAGTTTACTATACTTTTTTAGCATTAATCTTATGGACTGTTCTGTATATCTATTTTCTCGATTATTCACAAAGAAAAAGCCACTTTTTTTTATAGCCTTTGCATTTTGCAATCAGCGGGCTCAAACAGACGGTTTTGCGGAGCAAAACGGACGCGATGCGGAGCGAGCGGACTTAACCTG
>CALWQP010000058.1 GCA_944383695.1 uncultured Mediterraneibacter sp. | reverse complement strand
AAAGCCCTCTTAGAAAAGTGACATTTTCTCAAACAAATCTAAAAATTAAAAAGTGACATTTTCAAAAGTTATTGACATACAGAACCGCTCTGTATAGCAAAAAACCTTATTCTGCATGGCAGAAGAGACTCACGGCGTAAAGAAAAAGCTTGTGCATCCTATCTTTTAGTGCTATGATATCCCTGTTCATAAAGACGACTGATTCAGTAAGACACAGGAAAGGAACAGAAAAAGCGTGACCTATAAAGAAGCAAGGGTATATTTGGACGAGCTGTCCAAATACGGAAGTGTACTTGGCTTAGATGCGATTCGAGGTCTGCTGCGTGAACTTGGAGATCCACAGGATGGTCTGAGGTTCATACATATCGCAGGAACGAACGGCAAGGGATCTGTGCTTGCATACACTTCAACGATCTTAAGTGAGGCAGGGTACAGGATCGGGCGGTATGTATCACCCACGGTCATTTCCTATCTGGAGCGGATCCAGGTTGACGGAGCATGGATATCAGAAGAAAAGTTCGCAGAAATGACATCAAAAGTAACTGATGCTATCGCCCGTTTGGAGAAAGCCGGGAAACCGGTCCCCACAGTCTTTGAGGCTGAGACGGCGATAGCGTTTTTATATTTCCGTAAAATGAAATGTGATTTCGTCGTGCTGGAGGCCGGCCTGGGCGGAGCGCTGGACGCGACGAACATTGTAAGGAACACGGTATGCGCCGTATTTTCCTCCATCAGCCGGGACCACCTTGGCGTGATCGGCAATACAATAGAAGAAATCGCAGAAAACAAGGCAGGGATCATCAAGCCGGGATGTACCGTCATTTCTGCTGTACAGATTCCCGCCGTCACCGAAATCCTGAGACGCCGCGCCGCAGAAAACAAATGTCCCTTCAAACAGGCAGAACCGGACCATGTACAGGTCCTTCATTCGGACTGCCGGGGCACCCTGCTTTCCTATAAAGAGTTTGACCGCATCGGCACAGTTATGGCAAGCATTTATCAGGTGGAGAACCTTATCACCGCACTCGAGGTGCTCCACGCTCTGAAGTTACTGGGATATGCCATTAACGATCAGGCAGTAAGAACAGGGACAGAGCGCACGATCTGGCCGGGACGCTTTGCCTGCATCGGGGATGCGCCTTTATTTATCCTGGACGGAGCACACAATGAGGGGGCTGCCCTGCGTCTGCGGGAGTCTGTGGAGGACTATTTCCCCGGACATAAGCTCATACTTATTATGGGAGTATTCCGGGATAAGGATTATGACGCTATTGTCAGGCTCATGTGTCCTCTGGCCTCCTCCGTGTATACCGCGGACCTGCCGGACCGCGAGCGGGGTCTGCCGGCATCGGAGCTCGCCAGGGCAGCAAGAGTATACTGCCCTCAGACCAGGGCTTATACAGAATATAAAACTGATATGGACATTTGGGGACAGGGAATCACAGACATTCCACCGGGACAGGACGACTATGCCGCATACCAGGAAGCCAGCGTCCGGTGGGCGGTGGATTCTGCCCTCCGGGAGGCCGGGCCGGATGACGTGATACTTGCCTTTGGTTCGCTTTCTTACCTGCATCAGATAAAAGAAGCATATGACCGCGCCTTCATGGACAGCGGCAATGGAACAAGAACAGACCGGACTGGTCCTGCCAGTCCGGAAAAGAAAGAGGGAGGGAACTTATAATGATTGACCATGAGAAGATCGAACAGGCGGTGCGCCTGATGCTGGAAGGCATCGGTGAAGATCCGGAAAGAGAAGGGCTCAAAGACACCCCCGCCAGGATTGCCCGGATGTGCGAGGAGCTGTATGGCGGGATGGCGGAAGATGCAGGAACACATCTCTCCCGCACCTTTACCGCAGACAACAGCGAGATGGTGATCGAGAAAGATATCACCTTTTACTCCACATGTGAGCACCATATCCTCCCATTTTACGGCAAAGCACACATCGCTTATATCCCGGATGGAAAAGTCGTAGGCCTGAGCAAGCTGGCTCGTACGGTGGAAGTGTTCGCCAGACGGCTCCAGCTCCAGGAGCAGCTTACCGGGCAGATCGCGGACGCCCTGATGGAACATATGCAGCCAAAAGGCGCGCTGGTGATGCTGGAGGCAGAGCACATGTGTATGTCCATGCGCGGGATCAGAAAGCCGGGCAGCCAAACCGTGACCCTGGCTAAGAGAGGCATATTCGAAACAGAGCCTGCCCTGGAAGAGAGATTCTTCCGGATGCTGGGACGGTGAGCCCATGCAGGTAAATAATATGAAACGGGTAAATGCAATTTTCAGTCATCCATTATACCAAGCATATTACAAACGGCTGGAAGAGGCAGAACACGGACGCATCTTCTGCCGCCATCAGATGACACACTTTCTCGACGTGGCCCGGATCGCCTATATCCGCAGCCTGGAAGAAGGGATGTCCCTGGACCGGGAAGTGATCTATGCGGCGGCCCTTCTCCATGATATCGGAAAGGTCCTCCAATATGAAGAGGGAATTCCGCACGAAATATCCAGCGAAAAGATCGCGGCTGAAATACTGGACAGCCTGACAGATGAAAGCACGTTTTCCGAAACAGAAAAAGCGATGATCCTCACAGCCATCCGGGGACACCGGAAGCTGAGAAAGGAACCGGAAGCTCTGGAGCGGCTCCTTTATGAAAGCGACAAGGCCTCCAGGTCCTGTTTCGCCTGTTCCGCCAAATCGCAGTGCGACTGGAGTGAAGAAAAGAAAAACAAGGAGATACGCATATGATCATCGGCAGCAGAAAATTTGACACAGAACACAACACTTATATCATGGGAATCCTGAACGTGACGCCGGATTCCTTTTCCGACGGCGGGCAGTACAATTCCCTTGACGCCGCCCTCTTTCATGCCGGGCAGATGGCGGATGAAGGAGCGGACATCATCGATGTGGGCGGAGAATCTACCCGGCCAGGTCATACTCAGGTTTCCGATGAGGAAGAAATCAGCCGGGTCGCCCCGGTCATCGAACGGCTGAAACAGGAATTTGACATCCCTGTTTCCATCGACACTTACAAAAGCGCTGTCGCAGAAGCTGCTGTCCGCGCAGGTGTGGACCTTGTCAATGATGTATGGGGGCTGAAATACGACTCAAAGATCGCTTCCGTCATCGCTGAAAGCGGCGCGGCCTGCTGTCTGATGCATAACCGGGAACAGGCAGAATACACTGACTTTACCGCTGATTTTATGGATGATATGCGGGAATGTGTAAGACTGGCAGACGAGGCGGGTATTCCCCGGGACAAGATCATCCTTGATCCGGGCGTGGGCTTCGGCAAGACATACGAGATGAATCTTGCCATCATCAACCGGCTGGAGCTCCTTCACAAGCTGGGACTTCCGATTCTGCTCGGAACCTCGCGCAAATCCGTAATCGGACTAACACTGGACCTGCCGGCTGACCAGAGGGAGGAAGGCACACTTGTCACGACTGTGTACGCAGTCCAGAAAGGATGCGCTTTTGTGAGAGTCCACGATGTAGAGAAAAACAAGCGGGCAATCCGTATGGCACAGGCGCTGATGCACGAGCGCAGATATCGTTAAAGCTCAGCACAGATCAAATATCATGTGACGATATTGTAAAATCACACTTTAATCCCAGAACAGTGTGAGCGGGGAAGCGCTAGAAAGGAAACGGTATATCATGTATAAGGAATACGATAAGATAAAGATAACAGATCTTGAAGTTTTTGCAAACCACGGAGTATTCCCGGAGGAAAATGCGCTGGGTCAGAAGTTTCTCGTCTCTGCCACCCTCTATACGGACACGCGCAGAGCCGGACTGACCGACGACCTGACCGCCTCTGTCCATTACGGAGAAGTCAGCGCCTTTATAGACCGCTATCTCAGAGAACATACCTTTAAACTGCTGGAGCGCACAGCAGAAGCGCTGGCAGAAGAACTGCTCCTCCACACAAAGGGACTTGAGAAAATCCGCCTTGAGATAAAAAAACCGTGGGCGCCGGTTAAGCTCCCGCTCAAAACAGTAAGCGTGGAAATAGAACGCGGCTGGCACACAGCATACATTGCCCTTGGCTCAAATATAGGAGACCGGTCAAAATACCTGAACGATGCAGTCAGATCACTGGATACGGTCAATGGCTGCTCTGTGCAAAAGATCTCCCGCTTCCTGGAAACTCCGCCTTATGGCGTGACAGATCAGGACGACTTTCTGAACGGCTGTCTGGAGCTCCGGACTCTCCTGCCCCCGGACGAACTGCTGGAAGTGCTTCACCAGATCGAGAAAGAAGCTGGCAGGGAAAGAATCATCCGCTGGGGTCCCCGCACGTTGGATCTGGATATCATCTTTTATGATGACTTGGTATTTGAAGGAAAAAATCTCTGCATCCCCCATGTGGAAATGCATAAAAGGCAGTTCGTACTGGAGCCGCTCTGCGAGATCGCGCCGTATAAAAGACACCCTGTGTATGGGAAGACGGTGTGGGAGCTGAACCAGGATTTATGTTCAGGAACTGACAACTAATAAGGGATAACAAAGAGGCAAACGCCGGTGATAACCGCGTTTGCCTCTGGTGATTTTCTTACAAAATATTTATTCTGCCTGAAGCACTTTGTATGCTCCGCCTTCAACGATCACGACCGTCGGCTCTTTGGACGGCTCGCCGTCCTCACCCCATGTGATCTGTTTTCCGGTGAGTCCGTCAATCGTGATTTCTGTCATAGCAGTCTTCATGGCCTCACACATATCGGAAATGTCCATATCCGGTGTAAGCTCTGCCTTCTCTGCCGCTTCCTTGATCACGTAGATACAGTCATAAGCATCTGCCGCGAACTGGTTGGGTGTTTCGCCAAATGCTGCTTTATAATCAGCAACAAATGTCTGAGTGCCCTCATCTTCTGCATCAGGAGTAAACGGTGTCAGGAACATCAGACCCTCTGCCAGGCTTACGTCAAATCCTTCCAGCGCGAGAAGTCCATCCATACCGTCGCATCCGAACCATGTGGGGGCAAATCCCATCTTATCTGCCTGAGCAAGGATCAGAGATGCTTCCTGATAATAAATCGGAAGGAATACAAGCTCCGCGCCTGAGTCTTTTGCTTTCTGAAGCTGTACAGAAAAATCTGTCTTGCTGTCTGCAGTAAACGCCTCTGCCGCAACAACATCAAGTCCTACTGTCTCTGCCTCTTCCATAAATCTCTGATAGATACCTGACGAATAGGTGTCAGAGCTGTTGTAGATTACAGCAATCTTAGATGCAAGTCCGTTCTCTGAAATATAATCAGCGGATGCTTTCCCCTGGTTCGGGTCAGAGAAGCACATACGGAACGCATTGTCGTACTGGATACTCTCAACAGCCGTAGCGGACGGTGTGAGCTGGAACATATTGTCTGCATGTGTTTCTTCGACAACTGCTGTACAAGGTGTGGATGTTACTGTACCTACCAGCATCTGCATGCCCCAGTCCTTCAGGGTGTTGTATGCGTTGACTGATTTCTCGGAATCAGACTGGTCGTCCTCAAACTGATACTCAATCTGATAGCCGTTGATCCCGCCAGCTTCATTGATTTCTTCAACCGCAAGCTGGATGCCGTTCTTTACGGCTGTTCCGTAGATCGCATTGTCTCCGGTCGTAGGTCCGATGCCGCCAATCTTGAAAGTAGTCGCATCGGATGATCCACTGTCGCTGCTCCCGCCGTTGCTTCCACATGCAGCCATTGATAACACAAGAGCTGATGCAAGAGCAACACTCGCTGCCTTCTTTAACATTTTCATAATAACTTCCTCCTAACTAAAATGCTAATGTTAATATCGTACTCTCAGCAGGCTCATTTGTCAAGAGAAAAAACCGATTGCGCTCTATTTTGTGTCAAACTTTTAATACTCTGCAGTCTGCTCTATCTAAATAGAACTCAATAGAACTCACATTTATCCTGTTATTGTTTTTTATATTATAACCAAACTCATATACGCTTCAATTTAGGGAAATCCCAATAACCTCCATATATTTCCTCTCCTTTGTTTTTAGAGAGAATGATTTATGTGTATCTTAACCTCTCTGTTCATCAAACCATCCGTTGTCTTCGCACGCCTTATAAATCCCATCATCCGTATTTGCAGCGGTGACATAATCTGCCCTTTCTTTCAGCTCGTCACAGCTATTCCCCATGGCCACGGAGAAAAACCGTGGATCGAACATGACCAGGCCATTATAATCATCCCCAAACACCACCGTATCCTCCGTTCTGCCTCCCGCATATTCCAGCATTCTAAGGATTCCTTCCAGTTTTGCGTCAGGCTGGAACATCAGGTACTCTTGCTCAAAGCGGAGATGTCCCACTGTATCTTTCAGTGTAAGACGCTCTTCCTCAGACTCGGGGATGGAGACATACATCTTATAAATGGCGCCCTTGTCCGCAGGGTCGAACTTCTCGTCAATAATATATGTAGTTGGTTCTTTTCTTATGCCCGCCTGGTCATAGAAGCGAAAACTGTCGGCATACACCTTGTCAGAATCGTCCAGCGCCACATACACGCCGTACCCCAGTTCTAAAGCCTGGCGGTACACCGCAAGCGCTTTCTCATAGTCCAGCGGACGGTTCTCCCTGAGTTCTCCCTGGAATACAATTCCATGTCCGCCGTTGCAGACCATGTGGTCAAAACCATTCTCCCTCCGAAACTGCTCCGCTTTATAACGTGCGCGTCCTGTAGCGATGGACACAAAATGCCCTGCCTCCTTCAGCGTCCTGACCGCCTCTGCGGCAGACGGAACGATCTGCCCTGTACTGCGGTCCGTCAGCGTGCCGTCAATATCAAAAAAGAAATATTTTCTCGTCATTTCGAATTCTCCTCCTCCTCTTCTTTCTTCTCTCGCCGTCTTTTAGCATTCCATATACTTTGATCATTTTCCAAGTCTTACACATGCTCAGGCTTCTTTCAGCGGGATGCCGGATATTTTGATTTTACTTGTATACGCCTCTTCTGTCAATCTGTGTCCGCAGCACATCTGCTGCACAGTTCCTGACATATCTGATACACAGCAAAAAAAGCATCCGAAAGATTTATCTTCCAGCTGCTTTTTATTATTCCTGTGTTATTGTCCGTATACCTTCAAAACTACATACAAAGAATCATCATCCATCAGCCTATTCCCGCTTTGGTTATGCCCTCGACCGATTA
>CALWQP010000057.1 GCA_944383695.1 uncultured Mediterraneibacter sp. | reverse complement strand
CTCTTAGAAAAGTGACATTTTCTCAAATAAATTTAAACATTAAAAAGTGACATTTTCAAAAGTTATTGACATTTTTAGTTTGATCCTTCCGGCTTTGGTCTTCTCACAATTACAATTTTCTTGTATTTTAGCCGTTTTCGGTTATAATGGTTATCTGAGAGGAGGAGTACCATGATACTCGCATGCCATAACATCAGCAAATCCTTCGGCGACCGGACCATCGTAAAAAGCGGTTCTTTCCATATCGAGGAAAGAGAAAAAGCCGCCCTTGTAGGTGTAAACGGCGCCGGAAAATCTACGATATTAAAAATGATCATGAATGAAGAGCCCGCAGACGAAGGCGACATCATCCTGGCAAAGGGAAGAACGATCGGATATCTTGCCCAGCACCAGGACCTGATCCCTCACGGAACAATATATGAAGAGCTGCGAAGCGCAAAAGCAGACATTATAGAGATGGAACAGCGGCTCCGCTCCATTGAACATGAGTTAAAAAGCCTGTCCGGGGACGCCCTGCAGAGCAGACTGGATACATACAACCGCCTCCAGTCAGAGTTCGAGGCGCGGAACGGCTATGCCTGTGAAAGCGAGATCACGGGAGTCCTGAAAGGGCTGGGATTTACAGAAGAAGAATTCTCTAAAAAAACAGGTACTCTCTCCGGAGGACAGAAGACTCGTGTTGCGCTTGGAAAGCTGCTTCTTACGAATCCGGACATCCTGCTTCTTGACGAGCCTACCAACCACCTGGACCTGAATTCTATTGCTTGGCTGGAAACCTTTCTGAGCAATTATCAGGGAGCAGTGTTCATCGTTTCCCACGACCGTTTCTTCCTGAACCGGGTCGTGACAAAAGTCGTAGAGATCGAAAACGGCGAACTGCGTATGTATATGGGGAATTACCAGGCATATTCCGAAAAGAAACAGCAGATACGCGACGCCCGGCTCAAAGAATACCTGAACCAGCAGAGGGAGATCAAACATCAGCAGGCAGTGATCGAAAAGCTTCGCTCCTTTAACCGTGAGAAATCAATCCGGCGCGCTGAGAGCCGGGAAAAGATGCTTGAAAAGATGACGCCTGTTGAAAAGCCGCAGGGCGCGCCCAGGGAAATGCATTTCACACTGGAACCGTCCTGTGTCAGCGGAAATGACGTTCTCTCCGTGGAAGGTCTGTCCAAGCAGTTTGGCAGCCAGATCCTGTTCCGGGATGCAAATTTTGAGATCAAGCGCGGAGAACACGTTGCCGTCATCGGAGATAACGGTACAGGAAAGACCACTCTCCTCAAGATACTCAACCAGGTACAGAAGGCAGATGCCGGTTCTTTCACCCTCGGCGCAAAGGTACAGATTGGATATTACGACCAGGAGCATCATGTACTCCATGACAACAAGACGATCTTTGATGAAATATCCGACGACTATCCGGAGCTGAACAACACACAGATCCGCAACACACTCGCCGCGTTCCAGTTCACAGGAGATGAAGTGTTCCAGGAGATCTCCACATTGAGCGGCGGGGAGAAGGGACGTGTCTCCCTTGCAAAGCTCATGCTCTCCGAGGCCAACTTCCTGATACTGGACGAACCCACCAACCATCTGGACATCATGTCCAAGGAAATTCTGGAGGAGGCCCTCAATAATTACAGCGGAACCGTGCTCTATGTTTCCCATGACCGTTATTTTATCAACCAGACTGCAACCCGGATACTGGAACTGGTCAACCAGACTTTTGTGAATTACATCGGCAATTACGATTACTATCTCGAGAAAAAAGATGAACTCACCCGCACTTATGCAGCCTCACCAGCCCACTCCGGCGGAGATATGGGAAACACTGCGGGAAGTCCCGCAAAAACTGCTTCCGCATCATCACCCGGAGCATCTGCACTGAGCTGGCAGGAGCAGAAAGAACAGCAGGCAAAAGAGCGCAAGCGGAAAAATGATCTGAAAAAGACTGAAGAAGAGATCACCCGGCTGGAAGAACGCAACACAGCAATCGACCACGAGCTGGCTCTGGAAGAAGTGTACTCCAACTCCGTGAAATGCCAGGAACTGACTACAGAACGAACAGCAAACGAAGAAAGACTGGAAGAACTTTACGAAATATGGGAGTCACTGGCTGAATAAACCGGTCCGAAATACCCCCTGCGGTTTTCGGACCCTTTATCCAGCCTCAGTCCTCACAGACAATCCCAGATTTTACAGCATTATCTTTCTCAGCTCTTCTCCGCTCTTTTCGCTTAAGTATGCCGGAGCGATATCAAAGACTGTCTTACAGCCTGACACGCCTTCCTGTGACAGCCTGTACGCTGCCCGGGCATATGCCACGAGGACCGAAGATGTGAATTCCGGATTGGAATCCAGCTTTAAACTGTACTCGATCAGATGGCTGTGCTCACCGTCCCAGCCGGTCTTACCGCTTCTTAAGACAAACCCGCCGTGCGGGATCCCTCTGTGATCTCTTTTTAACTCTTCCTCACTGATAAAATGCACGGTTGTATCATAGTCAGAGAAGTAGTTCGGCATTGTCTTGATTTCTTCTTCTACTCTTTTCGCGTCTGCCCCTTCTCCAAGAACAACAAAACATTCTCGCGTGTGCTTCTCTCTTGTCGTCAGCTCCGGGTTTTCTCCATTTCTAACTGCTTCCAGCGCCGCATCAACAGGGATCGTATATTGTTTTGCATCCTTCACGCCTTCCACTCTGCGGATTGCATCAGAATGCCCCTGGCTTACTCCCTTGCCCCAGAACGTATAATCTTTTCCATCCGGAAGGATCGCGTTCGCATACAGTCTGTTCAGGGAGAACATACCCGGATCCCAGCCCACTGAGATGATTCCCACTTTTTTCCCTTCCTTTGCGGCTGTATCTACATTCGCATAATGCTCCGGAATCTTTGCATGGGTGTCAAAACTGTCGACCACATTGAACATGCGGGCAAACTCCGGAGTCTGGACCGGAAGGTCTGTCGCGCTTCCGCCACACAGGATCATGACATCGATTTTATCCTTCCACTCCGCCGCATTCGCAATCCGGCACACCGGAACTCCTTCTGTCAGAATGCTTACACTCTGCGGGTCCCTGCGTGTAAAGACTGCCGCCAGCTCCATATCCGGATTCTGCTTTATGGCGCATTCCACGCCTTTTCCAAGATTTCCATAGCCTAAAATCCCAATTCGTATACTCATTTTTATCTTCTCCTTTGTCGTCTTTTATATTAGATATACCATTATTTTTTTATTTTTTCAACAGCCAAAACAGACAATCGATACTCCCATTTCCTGTAGAGATAAAAATAAACGTCAAAAGAGCCGGCTGCAGATTATGGATACTCACCATAAATCCGCACCGGCTCTTATCTTCCTTTTGTAACTGCTCTGCTGTTCTTGCTCTAAACGCTTAGTTTCCTGCCATCTGCGCCGCTACTTCCTCAGCGAAATTCTCCTGTTTCTTCTCGATTCCTTCGCCAGTCTCGAAACGTACAAATCTCTTAACTGTCATGTTGGCGCCATTCTCTTTTGCTACCTTGTCAACATATTTTGCAACTGTAAGGTCGCTGTCCTGAACGTATACCTGATCCAGAAGGCAGATCTCTTTCATCTCTTTGTTGAGACGTCCGATGATCATCTTCTCGATGATATTCTCCGGCTTCTCCGGATTCTCTTTCTTAGCCTGCGCAAGAAGGATCTCTTTCTCGTGGTCCATGTACTCCTGAGAAACTTCATCGCGGGATACATACTTCGGAGACATAGCCGCAACCTGCATAGCAACATTCTTTAAGCATGCTCTGATCTCTTCATTTACAACATCTGTATCAGCCACTACAAGGACACCAATACGTCCGCCGCCATGGATATAAGATACAACGCATCCGTTCTCAGCTTCTACTCTCTCAAATCTTCTGATGTTCAGGTTCTCTCCGATCACCGCGATCTTCTCAACAAGAGCATCTTTTACTGTCTTGGATGCATCTGCTGCCCACGCCTCTGCCATGAACGCATCCATGTCAGCCGGAGCATTATCTGCAACCTGATTTACGACTGCATCTACAAATCCCTGGAACTCATCGTTCTTTGCAACAAAGTCTGTCTCAGAGTTTACTTCCACGATCGCTGCGACCTTGTCATCTCTTACGACAGTCTTAACAATACCTTCTGCCGCGATTCTTCCGGCTTTCTTCTCAGCCTTTGCCTGTCCGTTCTTTCTTAAGAACTCAACAGCAGCGTCCATGTCGCCGTTTGTCTCTGTAAGAGCTTTCTTGCAGTCCATCATTCCTGCGCCTGTCATTTCTCTTAATTCTTTTACCATTCCTGCCGTGATTGCCATGATAAATTCCTCCATTAAATAATTATTAATAGGTTTCTTATAATGAAGCAAAAGCCCCAGCCTGTCTGTCCAGGCTGAAGCTTTCATAGTTTCTTACTCTTCAACAGCCTCTTCAGCTTCTTCTGCTGCTTCGTACACAGCTTCTTCCTCATAGTAATCTTCTTCTGCTGTCGCGCCCTGGTTTGCCTCAATGACAGCGTCTGCCATCTTGGAAACGATCAGCTTAACTGCTCTGATCGCGTCGTCATTACCCGGGATCACATAATCAAGCTCTTCCGGATCGCAGTTTGTATCACAGATACCGATCAGCGGGATGCCAAGTGTGTGAGCTTCCTGTACGCAGATTCTTTCCTTCTTCGGGTCAACTACGAAGATGGCATCCGGCAGTCTCTTCATTTCTTTGATTCCGCCAAGGTTCTTCTCCAGTTTCGCCCACTCTTTTTTCAGTGCGATAACTTCCTTCTTCGGAAGCACTTCAAATGTTCCGTCCTCTGACATTGCCTCGATCTCTTTCAGACGTTTTACACGGCTCTGGATCGTCTTGAAGTTTGTGAGCATACCGCCCAGCCATCTCTCGTTTACATAGAACATTCCGCAGCGCTCTGCCTCTGTCTTGATGGCATCCTGTGCCTGCTTCTTTGTTCCTACGAAAAGGACCGTGCCCCCTTCAGCAGCGATGTCAGAAACGGCGTTATATGCATCGTCTACCATGCCTACGGATTTCTGCAGGTCAATGATGTAGATTCCGTTTCTCTCTGTATAGATGTACGGAGCCATCTTAGGGTTCCATCTTCTTGTCTGATGTCCGAAATGAACACCTGCTTCTAAAAGCTGTTTCATTGAAATAACACTCATGTTTCTTTCCTCCATTGGTTTTGTACTTCCGCATGCTTTATTTTTTCTGAGACCGTCCGGTCTCCCGGCTTAGGCACCTTCAGAAAAATCCACATGCGTGTTTTTTTGCAACGTTTGTAGTATAGCACAGAAAAACAGGGTTGACAAGAAATTTCTTCCCATCCACCCTGCTTTTTCTTTATTTTTATGTCTCCAGCGCTCTTCTACTCGTCCACGCTGTAATTCGGCGCCTCTTTCGTGATATGAATATCATGCGGATGGCTCTCTTTTAAAGATGCTGCGGATATCTTCATAAATCTTCCGTTCGCCTTAAGTTCCTCGATCGTATTCGTACCGCAGTATCCCATACCGGAACGCAGGCCTCCCATGAGCTGGAATACCGTATCTTCCACAGTCCCCTTGTAAGCAACACGGCCCTCAACTCCTTCCGGGACGAGCTTCTTGGCGTTCTCCTGGAAATAGCGGTCCTTGCTTCCGTTCTCCATTGCAGAGATAGAACCCATTCCGCGGTATACTTTATACTTTCTTCCCTGATACAGCTCGAACGTTCCCGGGCTCTCATCACATCCCGCAAAGATGCTTCCCATCATGCACACATTCGCTCCTGCCGCGATCGCCTTTGTCATATCTCCGGAATACTTGATACCGCCGTCCGCGATGATCGGGATGCCATACTCCTTTGCAGCTTCATAGCAGTCCATAACTGCTGTAATCTGCGGAACGCCGATTCCTGCCACCACGCGGGTGGTGCAGATTGAGCCGGGGCCAATGCCGACTTTGACCGCATCCACACCTGCTTCAATAAGAGCCTTTGTGGCCTCACCTGTCGCAACATTCCCTGCGATCACCTGAAGCTCCGGATATTTTTCTTTTACCATGCGCACTGTACGCAGTACATTTGCAGAATGTCCGTGAGCCGAATCCATAACGACTACATCGACCTTTGCGTTGACAAGTGCATCCACGCGCTCCAGGCAGTTTGCCGTAATACCGATGGCCGCGCCGCAGAGAAGGCGTCCCTGGGAATCTTTTGCTGACAGCGGATATTTGATCTGTTTCTCAATGTCCTTGATCGTGATAAGACCTTTTAAGTTGCCTTCATCGTCCACGATCGGAAGTTTTTCCTTTCTTGCCTTTGCAAGGATTTTTTTCGCCTCTTCCAGAGTGATCCCTTCTTTTGCAGTGATCAGTCCTTCGGAAGTCATTGATTCTTTTATCTTTTTAGAGAAGTCTTCTTCGAATTTAAGGTCACGGTTTGTAATGATACCTACCAGCTTGCGTCCTTCTGTGACCGGCACTCCTGAGATCCGGAACTTAGCCATCAGATTATTGGCATCCTCCAGAGTATTATCTGGCGAGAGATAAAATGGATCTGTAATGACCCCGTTCTCAGATCGCTTTACCTTGTCTACCTCCTCGGCCTGAGCCTCGATCGTCATATTCTTATGGATAATGCCGATCCCGCCCTGGCGTGCCATCGCGATCGCCATGCGGTGCTCTGTCACCGTATCCATCCCCGCGCTCATCATCGGGATGTTGAGCCTGATCTTCTTTGTAAGATAGGTTGACAGGTCCACTTCATTCGGTATTACTTCTGAATACGCAGGAATGAGCAGAACATCATCAAACGTAATCCCTTCGCCAATAATCTTTCCCATATTCTGACCTCTCTTTCTTTTGAATCCACGCTTTGTAAATAGTTAACTGATATACTACAAAAATTCAAAACGGATGTCAACAGTTTTAAAGTCTGCCGGCCTTCTTTGCCACTTGATTTATTTTAACCCCGATTAATAAGCCTTGCTTATATACTAATCAAAATCATTCTCAGTTCTCACTGAGCCAGATTTTCAGAATCCTTCTCTCTTCCTCCTCATCCGCATTTCCCTGCGTTTCTCTGCCGCTTCCCACTCCGCTTTTTCTGCCTCCGTCTCCAGTATGAGCCTTGGCACCCTTTTCGGCTTGTCATTCTCATCCAGCGCCACCATCGTAAAATATGCCCGGTTTATGGGATGACGCATTCCGTCCTCCAGATGCTCCACATACGTATCCACACGCACTTCCATGGATGAATTTCCCACATAAGTTACTTTACCGATAATCACTACCATTTCCCCCTGGTATGCACCATGGATAAAATGCAGGTTATCCACCGAAGCGGTGATGACATTTGACCTTGTATGTCGTTTTGCCACCATCCCCGCCACCTCGTCAAGCCACTGCATGAGCATGCCGCCGAACAGCCTGCCTGCCGCGTTCATGTGATTGGGTCTGACCATGTGTACGGTCTCTACCACTGATTCTGATACTTTTCTTTCTTCTATCACTGTCATAATTTCCACTCCATTTCTGTTCCGCCCCATTCGACGATAATATTTCTTCTATTTCCGCTAATAGTATAACATAAAATGTGTCAATAACTTTTGAAAATGTCACTTTTTTAATTTTTAGATTTGTTTGAGAAAATGTCACTTTTCTAAGAGGGCTTTTGCCCTCTTAGGATACGGACTGTTG
>CALWQP010000056.1 GCA_944383695.1 uncultured Mediterraneibacter sp. | reverse complement strand
CCAAAGTAACTAATGACATATCTTATATCAGTTTTTTCAGTTTACACAAAACTTGAAACGGTCTCAATCGTTTTAATCAAGAGGGAAGGTATTTGTATCTCGAATACCTTCCCATATTATTAGATGCCATATCGCATTCGGGCAGATTCTATAATTCGGCCAATAGTCTGGTAATAGGTCATTCCCGCAAGCTTGCCACACTGTTCAAAAGAACAATCTCTACATAGAGAAGGCATAGCATTTATTTCCAAAAAATATGGCTGTCCATCCTGAGAAATTCGAAAGTCCATTCTGGAATAATCATATAACCCAAAAAAGTTATGGATTCTGACACTATAATCCATTATTTTTTTCTTAAGTTCATCTCCGTATTTAAAGGTTGTAGTATTTATTACATTATCAATTTGTTTTAATGAATTATTATATAAATTAATATCTGTTCCATCCTCATTTAGAATAGTCACTACACCTAATGCCTCTGCTTTTTCTCCACTACCTATAATAGGTACAGTTATTTCTGATCCTTTGATGTATTCTTCCGCCAGAAGTTCAAAAGAATACGTTTTAATTAGATAATTTGATTGTCGGATGAATTCTTCCATAGAACCTATAAGATGAAGTCCCATGCTTCCCCCTTCAGTGTTCGGTTTTAAAATAAAAGGGAATCCTAAATCGGGAATCTTATTAATTATTTCCTCTGTCAATGTATTGAAGCAAACTCCTTTTGGAGTTGGTATATCTATTGAATTTACTAAAATTTTTGTGTGATGTTTATTCAAATTTATACTCATACCATATGTATCTGATGCGGTGTGAGGAATCTGATATAATTCAAGTAAGCTTGGCAAAATGGCTTCTCGGTTTCTAGAACCAAAACCTTCTGCAATATTGAAAATCATATCGCAATTAAATGTGTTATGAATTAACTGATCGCGAAGTTTGTATACGTTTCCAATATACTCTAGTTCATATCCATTTTGTTCTATTGCCTTGCCAATTTCAGAGATAGTATGCAGAGAAACAAAATCTGTATATTCCAAATTATCTTCTGCATACCCATAATCTCCCTTTGTGTCATAGCAAAAACCTATTTTCATAATTACTATTACCTCCACTTTTTCCAATTCAGTAAGAATCGTTTAATTTAGAACTATCGATTTGTGTCTGAGATTTATAGATAATTCTTAATTATCTCTTATTATACTATTTCTCTCATAACAATCCATATTAAAATGATTATTTTCTGGAGCCCATATATTTTTCTTTCATAGTTTGTACCGTCATCTTAAACTCCCTTTTCCAACAGAACTAGGTGAAAGCACTTCCCCTAACTCCACACGAAAATATCCATCCTTTAAATAAACAATCTTGCCGCAAAAAACTTACTCAAATTTATATTATTTTTATATTTTATTGGCATTTATCATTGATAGCTGATCAAAACAAACTAAAACTAATCTCTTTGAAGTATGCGTACCCATCGTTATTCCCTCTCAATAATTCTGCCATAACATATCTTTATAGCAAAAAAGCGCTTCAATAAAAAGCGCTTTTTATGAATCAGTAAAACAATTTTGTATATTCCGTTTGCGTGTCCGCAATGTGGTACACATAAATCACTAAATTAACCTGTTTAAATATAACTATGTGTTTTTTACATATGACCATACGATAGCCTTGCTTGTTTAGCCATTCATCTGGTGTCATGGAACCTGAATCCGGAAACTCTTCCAGCCTTTCAATCACATCTAAAATATGGTTACTTACTTTGATTGAAGTCTGTACATCGAACTGAATCAGATAATAATCTTCAATTACTTTCAGGTCTTCCCACGCAGAGGGAAGTATCTCCACCTTACATTTCATCAATCCTCTCCCTTAATCTTTTCCTTGCTTCCGCAACACTGATTGTGTTCACCCCATTAATCCGCTCTTCTTCTGCCTGCAAAACTCTGGCCCGAAGTTTTAAAACCTGCTCTCTCTTTTCAAAAGCATTAATATCCATCAACACAATATCTCCTTCTCCATTTTTTGTAATATAGATAGGTTCTTTCGTCTCTTTCGCAAGGTTAGAAATAGCAGCATAATCATTCCTTAAAGAAGCAGATGCTTTTATAATCATGTAATAGCACTCCCTTTTATATCTTTATTTTAATATAATTATATTATATTTTTTATATTAAGTAAATATATTCCTGATAAGCAGAAACACCTTACACTTGAAGACCGTAACAAATACACCTATAATGCACGTTTTACAGACCGGAAATACCAGGTAATCCTATGCGCAGCGGTCAGAAAGGGAGGGTGGAAAATGCCCACACAATGTAACGTGATTTTTTATGAGAAGCCTCTCTTATTACAACACATAATTACAAGTTTTACTTAAAAATCAATTATAACTACTGAATTTAGATCAGCCCCAGTCGCTCAAATGCTTTCCACAATCCGTCATGCTCCACATCATCCGTCACATGATCCGCCATTGACCGGACCTCTTCTCCTCCGTTTCCCATGGCAACGCCGATGCCGCTGTGTTCCAGCATGGGGATGTCCACTTTTGCATCCCCGAAAGCGACTGTATCTTCCGCAGAAGCATGGAGATGTTCCAGAAGAACGTCCATGGCATATGCCTTATCGATATGCTTTACAGCAAGATCGCCAAACAGAGCCGTCTCCCCGACGCCGCCCCAGGTCCCGGCTTTGAGGTCGGAAAACTCCCTCTTGGCGTCCAGGTAATCCTCATAGGAGTTCAGGATAAAACTGATCTTGTTCACGTCATTCCTGTAGAGGTCCGCGCCGAATACCATATCCGGAAATGCCTCCCGCACTGTCTGGATGCCAGAGCCTTCCTTTCCTTTCCTCCTGCTGTACATCTGTATCACCGGCTCCCCTGCCGTCTCAAAATGCTCGCTTCCGAAAAGTCCTGCGTTACATTCCAGATAAAATTCCAGCTTTCGCTCATGAAGCCAGTCAACGATCCTGCGGCACTCGTCTGACGAGAGACAGCGGTGCATGATTACCTGCCCACTGTCCTCCACATAGTTTCCATTCCCGCCGATCATGCCATCCAGACCAATGTCCCATATCTCAGGATATACCTCTGCCCGGCTTCTTCCTGTGCAGATATAGACTCTGTGTCCCCGCTTTCTGGCAAGGCGCACAGCCTCACCCGCGCTTTTGGGAATCCTCCCCTCATAGTCGACGAGGGTGCCGTCCACGTCAAGAAAGATGATTTTTTTGCTCTCCATCAAAGCTCCTCCCCATTTGAGCGGATCACCTGCTGATACCAGTAAAATGATTTCTTTTTCAAACGCGCGAAATCGCCTGTGCCATCATCGTACCTCCGCACATAGATCATGCCGTAGCGCTTTGCATACTCGCCCGTAGAGGCAGAGACCAGGTCAATGCATCCCCACGGTGTATATCCCATCAGGTCCACCCCCTCATCCACAGCCTCCTTCATCTGCTCGATGTGCTTCCTGAGATAGTCGATGCGGTAGTCATCGTTGATGGAACCGTCCTCCTCCACCGTGTCCTTTGCTCCCAGGCCATTCTCCACTACCATCAGAGGCAGACCGTATCGGTCGCTCAAGTCATTGAGAGCGTATCTTAATCCCTTGGGATCGATCTGCCATCCCCAGTCAGATGACTCCAGATAGGGATTTGGGACCCCTCCCAGAATATTGCCCTCTCCGCTCTCTTTTGAGGGGTCTGCTGTCTGACAGGACGACATATAATAAGAAAATGTGATAAAATCTACGGTGCCGTTCAGCAGGATCTCATCATCCCCCGGCTCTTTCTCGATGGTAACGCCCAGTTCTCTGAGCAGGGAATCCGCATATGCCGGATACTTCCCTCTTGCCTGTACATCCGTACAGTAGTAGTTGTACAGACGGTTATATCTCTGGCACGCCAGGACATCATCCGGGCTGCAGGTCAGCGGATAGCTGGCTGAATAGATCATCATATTTCCCACCCGGTATTCCGGGTCAATCTCATGGGCCATTCTCACTGCCAGCGCCGATGCCACAAACATATGATGGAGCCCCTGGAATCTCTGCTGAGGGAAATCCGGCTGTTTCATAAATTCTGTCGGATTCTCCAGATCGTTAAGGATTCCCTG
Organism: uncultured Mediterraneibacter sp.; assembly: GCA_944383695.1. Lineage (GTDB taxonomy): Bacteria > Bacillota > Clostridia > Lachnospirales > Lachnospiraceae > Mediterraneibacter. The sequence continues at coordinate 7,245 of CALWQP010000056.1, read as the reverse complement.
GTTCAACAGGGCTCCCATAGGAGCGACAGAACTGTTGATCTCATTAAATGTGAGCCAGTATTTCACCTTTCCTTTGTATCTCTCAAAAATCGCGCGGCAGTAATTCAGAAAATAGCCGATCATTTCCCGGCTGACCCATGCGTTACATTTTTTTGTAAGGCCAAAGGGCACCTCATAGTGGGAGATTGTGATAAGCGGTTCAATCCCATATTTCAGACACTCGTCTATCACTTCCTCATAATGCTTCAGTCCAGCCTCATTGGGCTTGCTCTCATCTCCGTTGGGGAAGATTCTTGTCCATGCGATGGAGAAGCGGTAGCATTTGAATCCCATCTCCGCAAAAAGAGCAATATCTTCCCGGAATCTGTCATAATGCCGGATCCCTTCATGGCTGGGATAAAACGTGCCTTCCTCCATGACCGGTGTGATCCGCTTACTCTGCCCGAACTTCCCTCCTGTACAGATATCGGATACAGAAACACCTTTTCCGTCAACATTCCATGCTCCTTCGCACTGATTAGCGGCTGTAGCACCGCCCCACATAAAATCTTTTGAAAATCCCATTTTATTATCCTCCTATCACAATTCTTTCATCTTCTATGGTTACTCCTCCAAGTGCTTCCGCATTGGTAATAATGATCGGCGTCTGGATCTCACAGCCCGCTTTCCTGATTGCCTCGATATCAAACTCCAGAAGAAGCTCCCCTTTTCTGAAATGCTCCCCGCTGTGAATGTGTGACTTAAACGGCGCACCGTTCAGCGTGACCGTTTCAAGCCCTACATGAATCAGCATCTCAATCCCCTGACCGGATCTTAAGCCCAGGGCGTGCAATGTGTCTAATACATTCTCGCATACTCCGTCAAAAGGCGCGAACACCTTTCCCTCAGATGGGATGACCGCGCATCCCTCCCCAAGGATTCCCGATGCAAACGTATTGTCCTTAACTTCTGAAAGCGGAATGACCTGTCCTTTCACAGGGCATGGAATCTGCACTTTCCCCTCCAGGACATTTACGGTATTCTCCGCCACTGCTGCCGTTGCTCCTTCTGCATCCGCAGACGTTTCCGGCTTCTCATTCTTTGTCATAATAAATGACAGGACAAAGGACAGGAGCAGAGCCAGCGCAAAAATGCCCACGCCAAACAGAATGTTGTTCCCCCCATCCGGAGCGATAAACTGCACCAGCGCTGTCAGGCATGGAGTTGCAAATGCGTAGCCTTTCAGCTGGACCAGTCCTGACAGAAATCCGCAGATACCGCTGGCAATACAAGCAGCGATCATGGGCTTTTTCAGTTTCAGGGTAACTCCGTACATGGCCGGCTCAGTCACTCCGGCAAGAAGAGCGGATATGCCCGCCGGAAATGCCATCTGCTTCATTGCTTTATCCTTTGTCTTAAACGCAACTCCAAAAGCCGCGCCCGCCTGAGCCGTGTTGCTGCACAGCATGGCAGGGATGAGCATCACATCATACCCAGGGTCTGCAAGGGCCAGCAGGCATGCGGGCACGAACGCCCAGTGCATCCCTGTCATTACGATAAATGGCATAAGCCCTGCGAAAATAAGCATTGCCAGCCATGGCGCAACTCCATACACACTGTTGATGACAAACTGCAGCCCATTTCCTACCATAAGCCCCAGCGGCGCCAGCAGGCAGAGTGTGATCGGCGCTGTAACCGCCACAATGATCAGAGGTTTTAAGAAATTCTTCGACCAGTCCGGGGTGAACCGGTCCACCAGTATCTCCACATATTTCAGAAGAATCGTAGAGAGCATTGCCGGGATGATAGACGAAGAATAACTTCCGTGCGTCACCGGGATCACACCGAACAGATACGTTGCCGTCTCCCCTCCCAGCAGGGTGATCACATCCGGGTAGATCAGTACCGATGCGACCATCACTGCCAGATAAGAATTACAGTTCAGCTTTCTCGACGCCGTAAACGCAACGATCACCGGCAGGAAATAAAATGGCGCGTCTCCCAGCGCATTCATCAGAATATAAGTATCACTTGTATCGGACATGCCCCCGAGAAGCGTAGGTCCAAAAATCACAAGCAGAACCTTGATCAGACCGCCCGCTATGATCGCCGGGAAAAGAGGCGCCATACAGCCCGATATAAAGTCAAGCGCTGTTATGATCGGATTTACTTTCTTCTTTTCCCCTGCGCTTTCTGCTCCGGGAACGTCGCCGATCCCTGTCAGCGCTGCCACCTCTTTATATACGCTGCCTACGGAATTACCAATAATCACCTGGTACTGGCCTCCGGCGATATTGGTTCCCATCACGCCGATGATCTGCTCCACTTCCTGCTTTTTGGGGATGCTTTGATCCTTGAGCACAAACCTCAGTCTTGTCATGCAGTGTGTCACTGATGTGATGTTGGCGGCTCCACCCACTGCCGATATGACTGCCTCGGCAATTTCTCTGTTTTTGTCTGCCATTGTCTCTTCCTCCTGTCTGCTTTCTGGAATATTCGTGTAGTCTTGCGCCGTCTTTTGCGGCGCTGTATGTATTCCGGTTCCTGCGCGCTTTTCCCCGGAAATGGAAAAACCTTCCACAACAGACCCGCGCCGCGCGCAGATATCCTGTCATGGAAGGTAATGCCCGATCTGGTTACAATCCTTCTTTCGTACATATCCGATTGATATGCAGGATCAAATATAGTTTTTCTTCTTTCGATAGGTCAATCTTTAGCTTTCTGTGGAAATATCTGGCAATCTGATCCACACACGCCGCGATCTCCGGAAATTCCTCCCGCATGGACAGATACATAATGCCATTATCAGAATCCAACGTCTGCCGGCTTGCGATCCGGTTGAGCAGATACATCAGATGAGAGCAATACCGGGCAAAATTGAAGGAATCCCGCTCGATCATGACCCCCATTTCATCCTCTACGATACTGATCGTATCCTCCAGGATCTCGTCATACTGTCTCTGAAGGTCCTCTGTGACGTCAGTCCTGCTTTTCGGGTTGTAGCGTGCGTTCACGAACCCCATCGCGATGCCCGATGCTTCATTCTGATTGAGCCTGATGTGGAAACGGCGCTCAATCTGCTTCACAGCATATCTCCCAAGTTTAGCCTCCGACGGAAAGGACTGTTCCACTTCGTAGATCAGAGGCATCTTTACATAAATTTCCTTTTCTGCCCTCTGAATGCAGAAATTGATATGGTCTGACATCGTCACGACCAGATTGGGGTTCAGTTCATAATCCAGCTCATTGCGGGCAATATCTACGAGTTTTGCAGTAAAATGAATGACTGTCTCGGGAATCTCATTAAAGAGCCCGATATATTTTGGATCAATGTCATAAAATGTCCGTGTGATCAGATTCAGATCTTCCAGTTCATAAGGCGTCTTGGGGAAGCCGATTCCCTTTCCCACTGCGATCAGCTCTTTCCCCTCTCCATCAACACAGATTGCGAAATTATTGTTCAGCTTCTTTACAATACGCATTTTTGTCTCCAATAAAAAAACTCCTCAAGGCACAAAAACACGTCACTCTATAAGTGACCAGTGTCATTAGTAATGCCTCAAAGAGTAACAATCTAATCGACATACTGATTATACCAAAGCGTGCATTTCATGTCCACTGTTATATCAAACAAATAGATAAACCTTATTTTAGTAAATTTACACAATAGTTAATGGCCTGATTATACAGTAAGACAGAGACAGCCCGGATGAACCGTGTTTCCTCCGGGCTGTACTCCTGCCTCTGCCTCACGGCAAAGGTAGTTTTTTCTCTTATTTATAATTTACGATCTTGCCGAAATCAGCTTTCAGTGAAGCCCCGCCCACAAGACCGCCGTCAATATCAGCCTGTGCGAACAGTTCTGCCGCATTTTCTGCATTTACAGAACCGCCGTACTGGATGCGGATCGCATCTGCTGTCGCCTGGTCATAAACTTCGGCGATGCACTCACGGATGCCCTTGCAAACTTCCTCAGCCTGCTCTGTAGTAGCTGTCTTGCCTGTTCCGATGGCCCAGATCGGCTCGTAGGCGATAACTACTGTCTTCGCCTGGTCTGCTGTTACACTCTGAAGCCCCACCTTCACCTGCTGACGGATGAAGTCCATTGTCACGCCCTGCTCTCTCTGCTCCAGAGTCTCGCCGCAGCACATGATCGGTGTGATGCCGTGCTCAAGCGCTTTAAGGACTTTCTTGTTTACATCCTCATTTGTCTCGCCGAAGTAATCTCTTCTCTCGGAATGTCCAAGAACAACATACTTCACGCCTGCGTCTACAAGCATAGCCGGAGCGATCTCTCCTGTGTATGCTCCGCTCTCCTCGAAATACATATTTTCAGCGCCGACCAGGATATTTGTACCTTTTACGGCTTCTACGACCGGTACGATATCGATCGCCGGCACACAGAACACTACGTCAACTTCGTCATTAGCTACGAGCGGTTTCAGTTCTTCTACAAGTGCAACTGCCTCGCTGGGAGTCTTGTTCATTTTCCAGTTGCCTGCAATGATTTTTTTTCTTGCCATTTTTCTTATCTCCTATTCACTAAACTTTCAGCAAGGGATGTTCGCCTTACCAGGCTCGAAAATACCTCGCCAAGTGCGCCGAACTAAGTAAACGCTAAGCTCAGCCTGCGCCTCCGGCTTGCCTTCACTAAGCTTTTTACTTATCATTTGCTGCTGCTACGCCCGGCAGTTCTTTGCCTTCAAGGAACTCAAGAGAAGCGCCGCCGCCTGTTGAGATATGTGTCATCTTGTCGCCGTAGCCGAGCTGGTTTACTGCTGCTGCGGAATCTCCGCCGCCGATGATGGTCACTGCGTCTGTGTTGGCAAGAGCCTCCGCAACTGCCTTTGTTCCATCAGCAAATTTCGGCATCTCAAAGCATCCCATCGGTCCGTTCCATACGACTGTCTTAGCTGATTTTACAGCATCCGCATACATCTTTGCAGTCTCCGGTCCGATGTCAAGCCCCATCCAGCCGTCCGGGATCTCGCTCTGAGCGACCACTTTTGTGTCTGCATCGTTTGAAAATGCATCTGCCGCAACAGAGTCAACAGGAAGAAGAAGTTTTACGCCTTTCTCCTCTGCTTTCTTTACCATATCAAGTGCGTACTGAAGGTAATCTTCTTCCAGAAGAGAATTTCCTACATTTCCGCCCTGAGCTTTTGTAAATGTATAGCACATTCCGCCGCCGATGATCAGAGTATCAACTTTATCAAGCAGGTTGTTGATAACGGAGATCTTGCTGGAAACCTTGGAGCCTCCGAGGATCGCTACGAACGGCCTCTCCGGGTTCTCCACCGCATTTCCCAGGAAATCGATTTCTTTCTGCATCAAGTAGCCTACAACTGCCGTATCAACGTACTGCGTCACACCTACATTTGAGCAGTGAGCTCTGTGCGCTGTGCCGAATGCGTCGTTTACAAATACATCGCAGAGAGAAGCAAGATCTTTGGAGAACGCTTCGCCGTTCTTTGTCTCTTCTGCTCTGTAACGTGTATTCTCAAGGAGAACCACATCTCCGTCCTTCATTGCTTCTACTGCCGCCTTAGCGTTCGGTCCTACAACTTCCGGATCAGCCGCAAATTTTACTTCCTGTCCGAGGAGCTCAGAAAGTCTTACTGCAACCGGTGCAAGTGACAGTTCCGGTTTCGGCTCTCCCTTCGGCTTGCCGAGGTGTGAGCAAAGGATCACTTTTCCGCCGTCAGCGATCAGCTTTTTAATCGTCGGAAGAGCTGCAACGATACGGTTCTCATCTGTGATCTTTCCGTCCTGGAGCGGTACGTTAAAGTCACATCTTACAAGGACTCTTTTGCCTTTTACATTGATATCATCTACTGATTTTTTATTAAGTGCTGCCATTTTAATAGCCTCCTGATACTTTTTATACCATTTGTGCCGGAAATATCTTCCCTGCATGTTTTAAATTTAATAAGGCCCGGTCCTACAATAAGACCGGACCCCATTGTGAGTCAATGATTCAGAATCATCTCCTGAGCGCTTGTCCCAATTTTTCAGAAAAGGAATTAAGCCTCAAGCAGTTTTCCGAAGTATTTGATTGTTCTTACCATCTGGCTTGTGTAAGAGTTCTCGTTGTCATACCATGAAACAACCTGAACCTCTGTTGTGCCGTCGCCAACCGGAAGAGCCATTGTCTGTGTTGCGTCAAACAGAGAACCATATGTCATACCAACGATATCGCTGGAAACGATCTCGTCTGTGGTGTATCCATAGGACTCGTTCGCTGCTGCCTTCATAGCTGCGTTGATCTGATCAACTGTAACTTCGCCCTCAACAACTGCTGTCAGGATCGTTGTGGAACCTGTCGGAGTCGGAACACGCTGAGCAGAGCCGATGAGCTTGCCGTTCAGTTCCGGGATAACGAGACCGATAGCCTTAGCTGCGCCTGTGCTGTTCGGAACGATATTGACAGCTGCAGCACGTGATCTTCTCAGATCGCCTTTTCTCTGCGGTCCGTCAAGTGTCATCTGGTCACCTGTGTAAGCGTGGATCGTGCACATGATACCGGACTTAACCGGTGCAAGGTCGTTCAGAGCCTTAGCCATCGGAGCAAGGCAGTTTGTTGTACAGGATGCTGCGGAAATGATGTCGTCAGACTTTGTAAGTGTCTCGTGGTTTACATTGTAAACGATCGTCGGAAGGTCATTTCCTGCCGGAGCGGAGATGATGACTTTCTTAGCGCCTGCGTCGATGTGTGCCTGAGCTTTTGCTTTGGATGTGTAGAATCCTGTACACTCAAGGACTACGTCAACACCGATCTGTCCCCAGGGAAGCTCTTTTGCGTCAGCTTTTGCGTAAATCTTGATCTCTTTTCCGTCAACTGTGATGGAGTCCTCTCCAGCCTCAACCTTATCAGCAAGTGCATATTTGCCCTGTGTTGAGTCATATTTCAGTAAGTGAGCCAGCATCTTCGGGGATGTAAGGTCGTTGATTGCTACGATCTCAAATCCTTCTGCTCCAAACATCTGTCTGAAAGCGAGACGTCCGATACGTCCAAATCCATTAATCGCTACTTTTACTGCCATGATTAATTCCTCCTAAGAATTTGAAATTATTTGACTGTGTTACAGCCATGATAATGAATCCTTACAGGCAAAACATTGTTAAGGATTCATCAACTAGCATAATTGTACTAAAACGAAAACAAAAATTCAAGTGCTAAATACTAATTTATGTTATTCACTTATGATAATGTCACCTTAGGATTCTCTTGAGATAATGTCACTTTTTGATAAACTATAAAACTAT
>CALWQP010000055.1 GCA_944383695.1 uncultured Mediterraneibacter sp. | reverse complement strand
TTGGCCATTTTTTGAAAGTTGTGGATAACAAAACTCAGCAGATTTATCTTAGGGGGATAATTCTGCGGAAACTCAAGGTTACACAGGTATTTACACCAGATATTTTATAGTATATACTGTAAAAAGCTTTCCCGAGACTGCTTACTCTCCGCAAAGCCATTCTTGTTACTGAAAGAGTTGTTATAAAAGAGTTGTTATATCGGAGGATTTTTATGATAAGACTGATCGCAAGCGATCTGGACGGCACGCTGCTCCAGAACGGCGCCCAGGAGCTGACTCCCCGGGCAGTAAAACTGATTCGTGAATTAACACAGAAAGGAATCCATTTTGTGGCTGCAAGCGGGCGTCAGTACGCCAACGAACTGTATCTGTTTGACGCGATCAAAGATGACATTTCCTACATAGCGGAAAATGGCTCTCTGTGTGTGCACCAGGGGAAAACGATTTCCAGGGAAGTCATACCGGACGCCCTTGTCCGCAGGATCTTAGATGAGATCAAGAAACGACCCGAACTGGGGATCGTAGTGTCCTGTGAAGACACCTGCTATATCGAGGGAGATGACACGGGATTTGTGCATCACATTATTAGCGAGATGCACAATACAACAAAAATCGTGGACGATGTCAGAAATGTAAAAGCTCCGGTCCTGAAGATTGCCATCGCCAACATGACTTCCGGGAATTCCGATGAATACTTGAAATATCTCCAGGACCTGTTTTCTGGAGATATCAAAGTCGTCACTTCCGGACATGTCTGGATCGATTTCATTTCACCGGACTGCAATAAGGGAACCGCTCTGAAAAAATTTATGGAACTTTTCGGGGTTAAGCCAGATGAGTGCGCCGTATTCGGAGATCAATACAATGACGTGGAAATGCTGGAGCTTGCCGGAAAAAGCTATGCCATGGCAAATGCAGCGCCCGGAATCGCAGAACACGCTGCTTTTGTGACAGATTCCGTGGAGGATGTGCTCGAAGAGATACTTGCTTCTCTGTGATCCGGCCGCCACGATGCTTTTTCATTGCATCCTCATTTCAATAACCGCATACGGTTTTTTGTCATCATCGCACAGTTCTGTCACGATCCGGTCCGGCTCCACGGCAGTCCCGGGATAAATGATGTCGCCCAGCACGGCGGATTTCTTATAATCCACCCTGACCTGCCGTACGCAGATGTCCCCCGGCAGCATCTCCAGGGCCATCTGCACATACTGGCTGTTATTCACATGTTCATTTGTATCAATATGATACTTTCTCACCGGAAACGCTTCCCTGTCCTCAAATGTTTCCGGCACAGATATCTTCCTTTCTTCATAAGGCATATCAAGCGGCGGGTTTACGCCATACGGACCGATATCTTTCTCAGCGGGACGGCAGGGCCGCCCTTTCTCAAGGTCCATGAACACCCAGATAGAATTTGCGCAGGCGACCTGCCTGCCTTCCTCATCTTTCATGTAGAAATTACGGCTGCCGAAGAGCCCTTTGAATTCTGTGGCAAATGTCCCTGTGGTAATTTTTTCATACAGCTTCGGATACCGGTCGATAATGATCTGCCAGTAAGAGAGCACCCAGGCTTTTTTCTCCTGTTTCAGCCTGTCCATCCCGAGTCCCACTGACTCAGAATGGAAGGTACTGCAGTCCTGGAAATAGTTGACCAGCGCGGGCAGGGTCATGGTCCCTCTGTGGTCGATCTCGCTGTATCTCACCCTGCTGTCAAATTCATAGATATTCTTTTTGTCTCTCACCATCTCCCAACACCTCTGTTTCTCTATTGTTCTTCCGTTTTCGCCACATAATCATAATCAACGGTGATCACGCACTCATACCCGGGCTCCATGTCCCTTATCCGCTCTGCAAGCCGCAGAGGAAGCTCGTTTCTCGTCTTTTTATCATACTCGATCGGGATGACCATGTCAAAGACCAGATTGCTCTGGGCTTCACCGTGTACAACGCGGAAATCGTGGATGCTGCACGAAGGATCCATATCCCGCAGTACCTGTTCCACCCTCTTTCGCACACGCAGCACTCTCTCGTCCTTCATCTCCACAGGGTCCATGTGGATGACAAGGAAAATCCCCATCTGCTTTGCTGCCTCCCGCTCAATTTTGTCAATGATCTCGTGGGACCGTTCGATATCCACGTCATTTGGCACCTCCGCATGGATAGACGCCATGCTTCTCCCCGGTCCGTAATTATGTACGATCAGATCATGAGTCCCCTGGATACCGTCATAGCTTTCCACGAATCTTTTGATCTGCTCGTATACCTCCGGGTCGATCGCCGCGCCGATCAGAGGCTCCAGCGTATCCCTGGCAATCCCCACACCTGCCCACATAACGACAAGCGCCACGCCCATTCCTACCAATCCATCGATATTGATGCCGGTGAGGCCAAAAAACAGGATAGAAACAATGGTCGCTCCCGTGGTGACGACGTCCCCCATGGAATCCGTGAATACTGCCATCATCACTTTGGAGTTGATTTTCTTTCCCAGCTTCCGGTTAAACAGTCCAAGCCACAATTTTACCGCAACAGACAGAAGCAGTATGACCACGGATACCATCTGAAAATTCAATTCCTCAGGTGTCCAGATTTTCCTGAATGAATCCTTCAGGAACGTGAACCCTACCTCAAGGACAAGAAAGGAGACGATCAAAGCTGAAATATACTCGATCCGCCCATGGCCAAAAGGATGGTCCTTATCCGCCGGCTTCTCCGCCATCTTCACTCCCACAAAACTGACAATGGACGAGCCCGCATCTGACAGGTTGTTAAATGCATCCGCCGTGACAGACACGCTGTGGAGTGCCAGTCCCACAACAAATTTCACTATAAACAGAAAAACGTTGCAGAAGATACCCACAACGCTGGCGAGCACGCCGTATGCTGTCCGCACGGATATCTTCCCCACGTCTCTGTAATCTTTTATAAAATGCTTTACTAAAAATTCTGTCATCTCTATTTCCTTTTCCAGAAATACCAGCCGATCTTAAAGTCCGATGTGGCTGTCACTCTGGAATACTCCTCTTCCGTTAAAACATTTTTGAGCTTCTGTTTCCCTTCCTCCGGCACGACCGCATTTGTCGTGTCAAGGAAACACAGCCCCGGATAGAGCACACACCACCAGTTATGCCCCTCTGCCGCCCCGATCTCAATGCGCAGAGCCTCATAATTTCCCGCGGGAAATGTAACATCGCCATAACTTTTATCCGGAAACCAGCAGGTCGTGACTGCCGCGCTCACAGGATATTCCGCGCCCTCTGCCGCCACTGTTTCCCGGCTGACCTTCTCGATAGCATCAATGTTTGCCCGCATCCACGCCGTTGTCTCCGCCGCGTCTTCCGTCTCCGGCATGGTCTCTTCCAGAAACGCCAGCACTGCATCCCTCACCTTAAGCTTCAAAGCCTGATCCTCATCGCTGTCACTGTTGGCCAGCACATGAAACCGCAATACTTCCTGTGCCAGATGCGCCTGCATATCCGCCTGCGCCGCGGCGTCCACTCTCCGGCACATGATTCCGGTGAGCAGCGCGGATATGCACATTGCAAGAAGCAGGATGATGCCCGCTGCATTCCTTTCTATCTTCTGAATATATGTCCTTTCCATATGTATGCCCTCCAAATCTTTGTCTGTGATATTTGGAGTATGGACAAATATGGCAGGAATATACAGATTATTCTGAAAATATTTGTAAAGGGGGACAGCCCCCTTTCAGGAAATCAATCTGAATATTTTTATTTTTTATCCCGATTTATTCTTCATCCCGCTGCCGCAGCGTTCCTACCACGGTATCTGCCTGATTGTTAATATGCTGCCCTGTGATCGCCGTAGCCCTCTCTTTATCGTGCCCTTCGATCGCGGTAATGATTGCCTCGTGTTCTGAAAGAAGCTGGGGATAGCAATCTTTCTTTTTCAGATATTCAATCCGGTAACGGTACATCTGCTCCCTCAGATTATTCAGCAGCTGGATCAGCCTTCCGTTATTCGTAGCGGTAAATATCACGTCATGGAACGCCTCATCCGCCTGCGCGATCAGTGTAATATCATCACTGTCCAGCACATTCCTGAAATGATCCGCCGCCGCATGGAGGTCTTTTATTTCGTTTTTATCGATACGGTCGCATGCGAGCTGGACTGCCAGCTCTTCAAGGGCGCAGCGCACTTCCAGCACATCGCGCAGATTTTTCTCTGTGATTTCCGCCACCTCTGCTCCCTTTCTCGGGATCATCAGCACAAGTCCTTCCAGCTCCAGCTTGCGGATTGCCTCGCGGATAGGGGTGCGGCTCACTCCAAGCTTGTTGGCAAGCTGTATCTCCATCAGCCTTTCACCCGGTTTCAGTTCCCCTCGCAGAATCGCTCTTCGCAGCGTGTTGAACACCACGTCTCTGAGCGGAAGATATTCATTCATCGTAACTTCAAAATCAATTGGCATCCTGATTCCTCCTCACACTGTGTATACTCGTCACATAAGCCTGTCTTGCCAGTGACTTTTCTCTGATGCGGCTCTGGGCTCTCCTTGCTGCCGCTCTGCTCTCGAACAGCCCGAAAACAGTCGGCCCGCTCCCGCTCATCATGGCGTTGAGCGCTCCGGCTTCTTTCATTTCCTTCTTGATCTGATCGATTACCGGATGCATGGGGACAGTCACTTCTTCCAGTACATTTCCCATGCATGACGCCACCTGTTTCAGACTGTGGTTCTTAAGTCCTTCGATGATCCCATCTATGTCCGGATGGTCTGTGATTTCTTTTGCGTCCAGCGCCTCATAGACTACCTTCGTTGACACGCTCACCGGCGGCTTGGCTATGAGCACTGTACATTTCGGCATGGAGGGCAGGACACTCAGTTCCTCGCCAATGCCCTCCGCCAGAACAGTTCCCCGCATGATACAATATGGAACATCCGCGCCCAGACGGACGCCCCGGTCCATCAGGCTGCGCTGTGACAGCCCGAGGCGGAACATCCGGTTCATCCCAAAAAGAACCGCTGCCGCGTTTGAGCTGCCGCCCGCAAGCCCCGCCGCCACCGGAATATGCTTATTGAGCGTAATCTTTATCCCTTCATCAATCTGAAACTCATCTTTTATGAGCTGAGCTGCCTTGTACGCAATATTTCCGTCCCCCGCGGGAAGGAAACTTAAGTTGGATACGACCGCGATGCCCGGCTCCTGCGTCTTTTCAATCTTCACTTCATCATACAGGTAAACTGACTGCATGATCATCTTTACATCGTGATAGCCGTTTTCCCGTCTCCCAAGTACATCCAGCCCCAGATTGATCTTTGCCAGTGCTTTCAGTTCAATCTGATTCATCCTGTGTCCTCCATTGTTTTTTCTGAATATTCTGAATACAGTGGTCAAAGGTGCCTGGCTCCTTTGACCACTCTGTATCTTGTATACATTGTACTTATAGTATACTCACATTTTCCCTTAAAATCAACAGTTTATCACCCTGCCTGACATTTTCATTTTCCAGACCGTTTATCTCCTTGATCCCTTCAACAGTCGTCATATATTTTTTGGCAAGGCTCCACATATCTTCCCCGGCCTGGACGATATGTCCAACGATCCCGGGCTGGTCAGCTATCGCCGCTGTATCTGCAGGCCTCATCCTCACATCGGTGATGATTTCCATCGGGAGCTGCTTCCGGAGAAAAACATCAAAGGCCAGAACTGCCTTGACTTCCACTGCCTCACTTCCCGCCAGTGTCACTGCGAGCTGCTCGACATGGCTGGAAAGGCTGCTCTCCGCCCCATCCGGCATCTCAGGGTATTCAATAAGATAAGAAAATGGAAGGATCCCCTGCCAGCTTCCGTAAGGTTCCATATCGTCTCCCCGCAGATACAGGAAGGAAAGATGCAGGATCCCTTCAACGCGGATGCCTTCGTCTGTATGTTGTTCGCTCTCCGTCTGGATGCTGCCCTGACTGTGCAGGATCTGAAGTACGTCTTCTTTCAGCTCCGGGAGCGCCAGCCGCTCGGATACTTTGCACCTGGACTGATTCTGCATCAGAAGTTCTTCATACACTACATCGCGGGTGTCAAATTCACATACCTGCTCCAAAGAATACATATCCCGCAATATCTCTGTCTCTTCTTCCTCATAAATATTCATTCTCAGGGAGAGAGTCGCCTCAATGCCAAGTATCCGCATTTCCCCATCTTCGTCCAGCCGGACGTCCACAAGTGTATCTTCCAGAGAATGCCGTATGTGATGATACATTCCTTCTGCCGCGCCCTCGCAGGAAATCCTTCCCTCATAAGGAACATTTTGCTCGATCCAGTCCGCCTTCTCATCCGCTGACAGATACATGCAGAATACCTGCAGTTCTCCCCTGAGCAGTATTTCATCCTGCCCCAGCCGGATATCCAGTTTCCTGCTTCCCACATCAGTGAGCAGCACCTGCCCGATGCTCTCCTTTGTTCCCGGCAGGACAATTTCTTCCTTGATCCGGTATGTATCCTTCCTGGAAACTGCCAGTTTCAGCAGATTTAATTTTTCCATCTTACGGTAAACAGGAATGTCACTCTCCACATCCACCGTCAGTTCCTCATCCCGCAGGCGTTCTCTCCCGATTTCCATCTCTGCCATCACCCGAAGGCTGAGTTTCCTTGAATTCACGACTGAACCGGTAAATTCTGTCCTCATGTTCCGGACAAAAAATGTCTCGTTCCCATCGCTCTCCACATAAACCATCTCCTCAAAAGGCAGCTTGCCTTCCAGCACAGCCGGTCTCGGGTCTCCGGAAGCAGTCATATAAAGAATCCTGAAATACACCTTCCCTGTGACTTTCACATAGTTTTCCACAGGCCGGATATCCTCGGTCCTGCATTCCGCACTTCCCTGTATGATCCTCTGTACATCTTCTTTCTGTTCCGGCACGTTGTAATCTTCATCCAGATAAAACTGGTCGAAGATGCTCTTTCCCTCCTGCGTATAATGGATCGGTCTTTTGATCAGTTCCATATCTCTCCTCCTGTCAATCTTTTTGCAGATTCAGTCAAATAAAACATCTTTTTCTATATATTCAAGCTGTATGACCACATAAGGGAATGTGGCAATGTCTTTTGTCTCTTCTCCCTTCTCCGGCCCTAACAGGTTCGTGTTAATGCAGACCGCGTCCTCTGTTTCATATAAATCCGTCACCTCCACGCTGTACCCTGTCGTGGGCTGCGCTCCATATCCCTCGGCAATGTAGAGCTGTCCCTGATCCGTATAAGTCAGCTTAAACGGCGCAGTCTTATTTTCTTCGATCAGCAGTTTGAACTCCTCAGGCACGGTGTCTTTATCCAGCACCGTGAACTCCAGATCCCGGAGTTTCTGTGTATTCTGCCCGCGGGTGACACACCCCGGCAGCATGCAGAGAGCCGCGCACAATACTATCCCCCCTGCCAGGAACAGCCTGTGACTCCGGCGCTGTCCAGGACCAGTGTTTTCACGTCTTTTCCCTGTCCAATCCATTTTCTTGTCCCCGCAGTATTTTCCCTATAATCATATGTGATGCGCTGGAAAAATATTCTTTGCCCTCTCCGCCTGCGGCAGATGCTGCCAAACTCCTCCCGGCACACTCCTTCTGGTCCATCTCCCGGCAAATGGGTTGTTTTTTCGTTACTGCCGCTGTATAATTGGTGTTACGCATATAATAACTATTATGGAAGAAAATGGAGATATGCATATGTTTCGCTTTATCTGTATTGTAATCTTTTTAATCCTGTATCTGATCCTGACGATCCCCATTCTTCTCGTTGAATGGATCATCGGAAAATTTAATCCGTATGCGCGCGATATCAGTTCCCTCCGCATGGTACAGTGGGGATTTAAAGTCATCCTCCGCATGACCGGCGTAAATACAACCGTCATCGGGGAGGAAAATATCCCTGACGAACCAGTCCTGTTCATCGGAAACCACCGCAGCTATTTTGACATCCTTCTGACTTACAGCAGATGCAAAAGACTGACCGGTTATATCGCAAAGAAAGAAATGGAACGCTATCTGACGCTGACTGCCTGGATGCGCCGTCTCCACTGCCTCTTCCTTGACCGGAAAGACCCAAAAGAAGGGCTGAAGACCATCCTCACGGCAATCGACTATATTAAAAACGGTGTTTCCATCTGCATTTTTCCCGAGGGGACGAGAAATGACGGTGAAGAGCTGAGTATTCTGCCATTTAAAGATGGAGCGTTCAAGATCGCGACAAAGACAGGATGTGCGATCGTGCCGATTTCCATGAACAACACAGCAGAAATCTTTGAAAATCATTTCCCGAAAGTAAAAAAGACCCATGTGGTCATTGAATATGGGAAACCAATCTATCCGGATGAACTGGATCAGAATACAAAAAGACATATCGGAGATTATGTGGAGAATATCATACGCGAAACCATACACAAAAATGCAGAACTTGTGTGATCCCAATGTAAACCGCGGCCTTTTTTGCTTATGAAAGTCAGGGAGTTGAAGCATGAAAAGCTTCTACTCCCATCATATGAGCAGTGCTGTTACTTAGTATTTAACGGAGGTTCTTTACATAGTGCAGAATGAGTCCACTATTTTTTCATCTCTTCAACAGACACTCCGCCGCTCAGTGTATATCGGATACCATTTGCAACAAAAACAGCGCGTTTTTCAGAGACAATGTCCGAACCATCAAAATTGGGATCAATTGTGGATTGAATCAGATTTCCTTTATATCCCTGAGATGAAACAAATGATTCAACATACTCATAGTAGCCTAAATATTCTAAATCCAATCCCTGCTCTAACTGTTCCTCACTTAATGTTAATATTGCTTCCAAAGTGATCGGGGTTTTATATTCTATTCCGGGGGTGTAAGAATAAAATTCCTCCTCTGTGTTATAACTGTAATCAGACGTATCCCCTGTGATGTAATTCTCTACTTTAATAACAGCGGCACTTTCTTTGTCCGTTTCAAGATAGCCTGTAAAAACTGTTGTCCCAAATATAAGGATAAGTAAACAAGCAGCCACAGCGTATTTTAAACGCAGTTTGTATACAGAGTTCGGTGTGCTGCATTTTTGCGGATTTGTTCTTTCAAAACTTCATCAAATATTATCCGCTCAAGATCCTTATCGAGTCTGGTTTTGATATGCGTTTGTTTAATGAATATCATCCTCCAAAATTTTCTTTAATTTTTTCGGGCGCGCCTGATCTGCTGAGTAATTGTGTTTGCTTTTTTACATGTTTCAAAATTTTTGTTTTCAAACAATAAGTAATTGAGGCAGGATTCGCATCTTCGGAAACTCAAGAAGAGAGATTTAGGGGTTTCTTTTTTTACGCAACTCTGATATAATAATGAAGCTGTAATTTTCCCTTACCGGGACAGCCATATTTCACAATTCAGGAGACGTATCGAAGTGGTCATAATGGGGCGCACTCGAAAACGAGTGACCTTTTTGGAAGTATCTCTCCGATAATCCTTGATTTTTCAAGGCTTTCAGCGTATCATTAACAACTGAATACTCCTTAGTTCTCTCCATCAGTTCTCTCCTTTTTCTGAGAGTGTTTTAAGAGCTGATGCAGTAGATAAATTTCTGGAGATGTACTCAAGTGGTCGTAAGAGGTCGCACTCGAAATGCGATAGGTCCGCAAGGGCGCGTGGGTTCGACTCCCACCATCTCCGCCAGAAAATCCAGTCCTCAAACGGTTTTCCGTTTGAGGGCTTTTTTATTCCCACGCTCCATAAGTATTGAGTTCTCTCCTAAAATACCTTAGTTCTCTCTGGCAGAGCTTTTTTACCATTGGATTCCAAGGCAGATAATCATCCAGATATTCAGGGTATTCAAGAAAAACACTTCCCGGCATGTCTGCCAGGATATATTTTATATACTTCATTGGGGCAATTCCATTCGCTTTGTCAGTTTCAATCAGCGTATAGATCCCATCACTTGCGGCAACTCCTTTCGGGCTACTGAAAAACAGCCAGTTTTTCCTGCCAATCACGAATGGACGGATACAGTTTTCTGCGAGCGAATTGCTGATGGAACAGTGCCCGTCTTCCAGATAATTAAAGAACTCCTGACTGTTATTTAATGCATAATGAAACGCTTTTGAAAGTTTGGACTTTGGCAGCTCGGGGGCAGCATCTTTCTCTGCCCATGATCAAAAGGCCTCGAGAAGCGGCTTCTTGCGAATGAGACGTTCTTTTTTCTTCTGGTCGGGAGAAATCCCCTCCAATTCTGCCTCTATCTCAAAGAGTCTGTTCAGGCGGAGGATCGCTTCCGCAGATTTTGACGCTTCAGGCGTATGGACATCCTTTGGAAGGGCATCCACAAAAGCCCGTAAAGCCGAAGGGATGACAAAAGAACAGCTTGCCCGCATCGTGGACTATGACCCAAGACACCTGCAGGCAGTGGAGAACGAGGGGCAGTATCCCGGTATGGACCTGTTCATTCAGCTTATCACGATGTTTGATATTTCGGTTGACGAATATATACACACGGGCAGCAAGGCAAAGAAAATCGCCACCTGCCAATCAAGTGACGATTTTCATTCTGATATTCTGTTGTCAGCGGATGAGCCAATCGTAATCCTGCCTGCAATCCACCACATAATCCGCATAGACTGTATTATCTATGATTTGGAAAATTATCATATAGCGTTTCTCAAACAGGATAAATCGGTAAGCATTTTTAGGGATATATTCCCCTGAAAGCCACGGACATCTCTGGGGCATTGCTCCCAGTAAATTTGCTGCCTTTTCAAATTCCACGGTCAGCCTCTCCGCTGCTTCTGGACTGACCTGCGCCAAAAATGCGGCGTGGGAAACAAGTATCTGCGTCGCCCGTTCAGATACGATGACACGGTATTTACTCTGATTTTCCACGACCCGTCGCCTCCTTGACTGCGCTGCGCATCATAGCTGCGACTTCATCGACAGAATAACCTTTGCTCCCGTGCATCCTGTCCTCCTCAACCGCAAGCAGTTCCTCACGGAGTTTCAGCATCTTCTCCCTGCGGTTGTAGGTTTCAATATCCATAACGACTAAATCTCCTTCGCCATTCTTGGTAAGAAAAATCGGCTCTGCGGTCTTTCTGCACATTTCGGCAATCTCGTTGTAGTTCTGACGGATTGCTGCGGATGGACGAATATTCATAGCCATACCTCCCATTTTCATTTGGTAGTAGTATTCTAACCATATTATACTCATTTTATGACACCAAGTCAATATGCGCGTAAATTTACAATTACAAGCCCATCATTTCACGGACAACACGGTCTGCCATTTTGACCGCCCATAAAGGGATTCTCTAGAAAAAGCCGCAGTCCTCAATAATACATTCGAAATCGAATGACCTCTCTGGCAGGCTGCTTCTTGAAAATCATTGATTTTACAGGCTTTGTTGGCTATAGTAAATGAGAGTTCTCTCGACTGTCAAGCGGGCATCCGGGGAGAGTCCGGCATCAGAAAGCCCTCCAATTTCAATATCTCCCCATCCGTCCATACAGTAAGCATCCCATTTTCCCGGGTTGAATATATCCTGCACCCGGCCCGGTCAAGACGTTCCAGTGTCTCTGCGTGCGGATGGCCGTACCGGTTATCCACGCCCGCAGATATCAGTGCGACTGACGGCCGGATCATCTGAAGAAATTCCTCTGTGCCGGAATTGCGCGACCCATGATGCGCTGCCTTGAGCACGTTATACTGTCCCAGCCTCTCATTTCCACAGAGCATCTGCTCTCCTCTGCCTTCCACATCCCCGGTTAGAAGCATGTGGAACTCACCGTATGACAGAGCTAACACGAGAGAGGCTTCGTTTCCCGGCTTTAGTCCCTGTCCTTCTTCCGGCCCCAGACATGTCAAGGCAAGCGCATCCGTCTCCGTATCTTTCTTTTCCCTGCTTGCAGCTTCTGCGATTTCATCCCCCGCACGCATGACCAGCACCTTTGTCCCATTCTCCCAGGCCGTGCGCGCCAGCCCTTTCAGCTTCTCATCATGAAATTCCTCCGGCGGCAAAACCAGGCGGCGTATACGGATGCCCAGCTCCTGCCCTTCCAGGAGCTGCTTTATCCCATTGACATGATCCTCATCCCCATGGGTGACAAAAACATAATCCAGGGTATCCACGGCATTCGCCAGAAGATATGGCTCGATCCGGTAGATGCCCGCCGAGGACACATCGCTGCTCCCGCCATCGATCAGATAATTCCCCTCTCTTCCCCTTATATGGATGGAATCTCCCTGTCCCACATCCAGCACCGATGCCTGTATTCCGGCCGCATCCTGATATCCCATACGGCACATTACCGCCATCAGCACAGCACACACCACGATGCCGCAGCCGGGAAGTCGGAGCATAACAGTATATCTGTCTCCGTGAGATTCTTCTGCGCCTTCTGCTTCTCTTCTATGATGCAGATAATAAAACAGACTGCACAGACATCCAAGCACCACATAATATACGACCAGCCAGCCCGCCCACGGCTTCCCTGTGACCAGCCTGCTTCCGGGCAGCATCCCGGCTGCAAAACACAGTTGGTCGTAAAGCCAGAGAACAGCCCCGCTGAGCTTCAGTACAGCTCCACCGACGGCTGCGGAGACAGGCGCCAGTGCTGAACCGATGATTCCCGCTCCCATTGCCACAGGCATGACAGGGATCACCAGAAGATTCAGGAACACGGAATAAGGCGGAATCTCAAAATAAAAATACAATACCGGTCCGAGAAGGAGTATATTCACCGACAGGCTGGATACAAGCCCGCTGGCCAGCCAGCGCCCCGCTGCAGGAAGGTTAGAAGACGCCGTCCCAAACAGCTCCGCAAACACAGGGCTGAGCAGGACCAGCCCAAGGATTGCCCCAAATGAGAGCAGAAATCCGGCGTCTGTGATATACAGGGGCTGCTGCCAGGTAAGGACAGCAGCTGCCAGAGCAAGACTGGTCGCCAGGTCATAATCTCTCCCAGTCATGTCCGCGCCCACTTTCACAAGGAACATAATAAGAGCGCGAAGACTGGACACACCTGCTCCGATCATTATGGTATAGAGCATAAGGATCACGCTTCCTGCCGCTCCGGCAGGGATAAATCCCAATCCGCTCCTCCTGAGCAGGCTGTAGACCCCCATGCCGATAAATGACATATGAAGCCCTGATATAATTTTCAGCACTACCTGAAGAGTGAAAATGGCTATTTTACGGGCTTACCACACAAAGCACATCTATTTTTGATAATGTGTTCTATGTAGAACTAGCGTAAAATAGCCATTTTAACACAGTTTACATATGTTGTTAATGTAATAATTCTCTTTAATAAACTTAAGACAACAAATCTTCATTAAAGTATTTTACTTTTCCTTTTGTTTTTTCGGAGAATAAGGCTAATGGTTCTAATATTTCTTCCACTCTCCCCTTTAACGGGATATCGTTCCCGAAAATTTTTGCCCCCTTATATCGATCTTCTCCAAACATAATTCTATCTGCATTCTGCGGAGCCTAGCGGACTCCGATGCGTTTCAGAGCGGACGCTGTGCGGAGCATAACGGACGCCCTGA
>CALWQP010000054.1 GCA_944383695.1 uncultured Mediterraneibacter sp. | reverse complement strand
CACAGGAGTTCTTACTTAAATCTAAAGATCCGCCCTCCCCCTGCATAGCAGGGGGTTTATTTTTTCTGTTACACAATCGAATTGGGGACGTAGTGAAATTCAATTTTACTACGTCCCCAATCAACTATCTTTTCACGTTAAATGCTTCAAATCCCGGATAAACCGCGCCCGCGCCCAGTTCTTCCTCAATACGAATGAGCTGGTTGTACTTCGCCACACGCTCGCTCCTGCTCGGAGCTCCTGTTTTGATCTGGCATGTGTTGAGAGCCACCGCCAGGTCAGCGATAGTCGTATCCTCGGTCTCGCCGGAGCGGTGGGAAGTCACTGCAGTGTAGCCTGCCTTGTGCGCCATCTTAATGGCTTCCAGTGTCTCGGACACGGAACCGATCTGGTTTAACTTGATGAGGATTGAATTTCCACATCCCATGTCAATGCCTTTTTTCAGGCGTTCTGTGTTCGTTACGAACAGATCATCGCCGACAAGCTGTACCTTGTCTCCCAGCTCTTTTGTCATGATCTGCCAGCCTTCCCAGTCTTCCTCGTCCAGTCCGTCTTCAATAGAGTAGATCGGATATTTTTCCACCAGTGACTTCCAGTGTTCCACCAACTCAGCAGATGTAAACTTCTTCCCGCATTTCGGAAGCACATACTCGCCCTTTTTACCGCTCTTCCACTCGCTGGAAGCCGCGTCCATTGCAAGGACAAAATCTTTGCCCGGCTCATATCCGGCATTTTTTACTGCCTGGAGGATGTATTCGATGGCTTCCTCATCGCTCCCCAGATCCGGCGCGAATCCACCCTCGTCCCCGACTGCCGTTGCAAGCCCTTTTGACTTCAGCAGTGCCGCCAATGCATGGAACACCTCTGTACACCATCTCAGCCCTTCTGTAAAACTCTCCGCGCCTGCGGGCATGATCATGAACTCCTGGACATCCACAGTGTTTGCTGCATGAGCGCCGCCGTTTAAGATATTCATCATGGGTACCGGGAGGCGGTTTCCGTTCACGCCGCCAAGAAAGCGGTAAAGCGGAATGTCAAGTGAAGCCGCTGCCGCTCTCGCGCATGCAATAGATACGGCGAGGATAGCATTTGCGCCAAGCTTAGACTTGTCTTTTGTTCCGTCTGCCTGGATCATGGCTTTGTCAACTGCATAGATATCGCTTGCATCCATTCCCTGAAGCGTCGTGTTTATCACTGTATTGATATTTTCCACAGCCTTGGAGACTCCCTTGCCTCCGAATCTGTTTTTATCTCCGTCTCTTAATTCCAGCGCTTCGAATTCACCAGTGGAAGCGCCGCTGGGAGCCGCTCCTCTCGCCACAGTCCCATCAGCAAGATGCACCTCTGCCTCCACTGTGGGATTCCCTCTGGAATCAATGATCTCTCGTCCGATTACCTTTACAATCTCTAAATAATCCATGCTCTCTTCATCCTTTCTTCTAAATTGCCGTGCCTTTCACGGCATAATGGTACACCCCTGCGGTGTTTCTTCTTAATTTGCCGTGCTTCCCACGGCATAATGGTACACCTCTGCGGTGTTTCTTCTGATTTGCCATGGCTTCCTTTTGTCCTGGGTTCAGGTATTTCAGGACAAAAGGAGTTTCCATGATTTATTCACATACAGTTAGCTTATACTAACTATATGTATCTTACCAGAATCGAGAGAATGGTTCAAGCTATTTTTTGAGATTCATTATCATTTTTTGTCATCACACTTATGATACAGTATACCTTATCCATTTTTCCCCGCCTCTCTGCTTTCTATTCTTACGTCAGGGTTTTACAGATAAAATCGGCTGAGCCCTTACAAGAACGCAGCCAGTTTTTCCACATCTTCCATCCGTGTCGCCCAGCTCGTGGCGAACCGGACCACTGTATGATCTTCGTCTTTTTTCTCCCAGAAGCTGAAAACCACTTCTTTCTTCAATTGCCCCATCTTCTGATTCTCCAGTACCACAAAAATCTGGTTTGTGGGCGATTTGATATAAAACTCGTACCCCTTCTCTTTTAAAATCCGCTTCAGCCTGTCCGCTGTCGCAATGGCATTCCTGCCGATCTCAAAATACAAGCCGTCGGTAAACAGCGCGTCAAATTGTATTCCAAGAAGTCTTCCCTTCGCCAGGAGCGCTCCTCTCTGCTTCACCATGGTCATAAAGTGAAGCGGCATGTTCTCTCTCGTAAATACAACCGCTTCCCCGCACAGCGCTCCCACCTTGGTGCCGCCGATATAAAATACATCGCAGTATTCCGCCACATCCTTTAAGGTCACATCAGTGCCCTCTGCGGCAAGCCCATAGCCCAGCCGAGCTCCGTCCATATAGAGGGGGATTCCGTACTGAGAACATACCGCTGACAACTCAGCAAGCTCACCTTTTGTATACAATGTACCATATTCCGTGGGGTGTGAAATATAAACCATCCCCGGGAATACCATGTGCTCATGGTTTTCATCCTCGTAAAATGAATGCAGCCAGTCATCCAGCACGCCCGCCGTGATCTTACCTTCCTCCTGAGGAAGATTCAGCACCTTGTGCCCCGCGCATTCGATCGCACCCGCCTCGTGGGTACTCACATGCCCTGTCCCTGCCGCGATCACGCCCTCATAAGGCTTTAACATCGTACTGATGACAATCTGATTCGTCTGTGTCCCGCCTGCAAGAAAGCAGACGTCTGCTTCCTGACAGCCGCACGCTTCCCGGATCTTAGCCTTTGCAGACTCACAGTAATGATCCGTTCCGTATCCCGACAGTTGTTCCATATTTGTCTCAAGGAGCCTCCTTAGCACCTTCTCATGGGCTCCTTCTGAATAATCATTCTCAAATACCAGCATCATTCCCCCGCCTTTCCGCCGCCTTCTGTCTTTCTGCTTCTGCTGATCTTCTTGTGCGAAGGCTTTTTCCTCACACTGTATCCGAATGTCCCCAATTTCTTTCCAAGTCCCAGATATTCCCCATGGGAATATGCCAGAAGCCCTGTCCTGTTGAGTTCGAACTTGCCCTTTTCATCCACATACCCCTCATCCACCTGCACTGCGGTCACTTCGGCAAGAAACATATCGTGGCTTCCAAGTTCCTGGATGCTCTTTATCCTGCACTCGATATTGACCGGAGATTCCGCTATGACCGGGGCGTATTTAAGAGAGACTGCCTTCTCTTTTGTAAGCCCGCATTCCTTCCATTTATCCACGTCTTTTCCCGAGCGAACCCCGCAGTAATCCGTAGCATGAGTCAAATCCTCTGTGGTCAGATTGACCACAAATTCCCCGCTCTCTTTGAGCATCTGATAGGAATGCCGCTCCGGCCGCACGGAAATATAGACCATTGCAGGATTCGTACACACAGTTCCCGTCCATGCAATGGTCAGGATATTCGTATTTCCCTTCTTATCTGCCGTGCTGACCATGACAGCAGGCAGAGGATAAAGCATGTTTCCAGGTTTCCATACTTGTTTTGCCATTTTCTTTCCCTCCTGTAAGCAATATTACGCATTACGTGCCTGTTACTGCTGAAGCGCTCCGACGAGAGTCGGCACGAGCTGTTTCTTCCTAGAAACAACTCCTTTCAGCATGATTTCTTCAGTGTCCTCCGGCAAGTCATAGGCATTTAGTATCTTTTCCCTTGCCTCCGGTCCGCAGCACAGCAGCTCAGAGGACTCCGTGATAATATTTGTCAGCATAAAGAAGATCATGTTTAAGCCATGATTACGTCTCGCCTTCTCAAGATGCGGCTCCACGATTTCCTTGATTTCTTTTAACTCATCTCCACTCATGGAATTCACCTGGCCCACTCCAAACACGGTATCATTGACTGTGAACTGCTTGAAGTCGAGGAAGCAGATTTCCTCCGCACTCTTGCCCTTCAGATTGCTTCCCGCGTTGAACATCTCCTGCGCCAGCGTCTCTACCTCGATCCCCGCGATCTTCGCCAGCGCCCGGGCTGACTGTTCATCCAGCGGCGTACAGGTGGGAGACCGGAACATCAGCGTATCAGAGATGATCGCAGAGCACAGCAGCGCTGCGTGAATGGGCTCCACAAGAATACACTCCTCCTGATACATCTTATACACAATCGTCGCCGTGCACCCCACGGGCTGATTGCGGAAAAATACCGGTCCCATCGTTTCAATGCTGATCCCCAGTCTGTGATGGTCGATAATCTCCAGTACATCCGCCTCTTCCACACCGTCTACCGCCTGATTTCTCTCATTGTGATCCACAAGGATAACCTGCTTCTTTTTCACATTGAGGATACGTCTTCTTGAAAGCAGCCCCACAAATCTTTCTTTATTATCAACGACAGGAAAATCACGGAAACGCTTTTTTGCCATGACCTCCTGCACATCGTCAACATATTCCTTCATCTTGAATGTGACCAGATTGTCCTTTGTCATAAAATATTTCACAGGAATACTCTGGTTGATATGCTGCGCCGCTGTAAATGTATCGAGGGGTGTGCGGATGATCACGATCTGCTTCTCCTCTGCCTGGCGGATGATCTCATCCGAGACAGGCGCGTTCTGACACACGACCATACAGCTCGCGTCCATGTCCACCGCACACTGCTGCGCATCCTTGCGATCACCCATAATGACCAGGTCGTCCCTGCTGATAAAATCTGACATCAGAATCCTGCTTGACGCCGCGATAGCAACTTTTCCTTTCAGGAAATAACCGTGCTCATTTCCTGTCACGATTTCTCCGTCCACTGCTCTCGCGATGTTCCTATACTGCGTGCGCGCCTTTGCCAGAATCTTACTGTCGTAAACATCCATATATGTTTTGGCAATATCACCGATCGTAATGACGCCCTCCAGCTTCCCATCTCTCGTCACAGGGAGGGTATGTATATTGGACTCCCGCATCTTCTCCCATGCGGTCCTGATCGAAACACTGCTCTTTATGCCTTCCACTTCCTTAAGCTCTACATCCTTGATCTGCTCTCTCAGATCCGATAAAAGCCTCGGCACCCTCACTCCGAAACGCTCCAGCACATACTGAGTCTCTTCATTCAGCTGTCCTGCCCGGCGAGGCTCATGTACCCGCCCTGTCACCTTTGTCTTAAGCGCCGCATAAACGATCGCAGAACAGATTGAATCCGTATCCGGATTCTTATGCCCTACAACATATACTTTTCTTTCCTTTTCTCTGCTCATACATCTGCCTCCTTTCGTTCGGCTGTCTATATTAAAGCTTGCCATTTTTTTACCGGATAGTCAACTATATTTTTCAGTTGTCTTGCTCTTGGCTGTTGTTTTTTGCGCGGCACATATGGTATACTAGGTGCATTGAAAAATACTAAGTAAGTTGAGGTGCAGTACAATGAGCGAAGAAATGAAAGAAGTAATGCAGGCAGACGAGACTTCTCAGGCTCAGGCTGGAGAGACTGCCAAGATGCAGACTGAACAGGCTGTTGAAACGCAGACTGAACAGACTGCGGAGGCACAGGCTGAGGAAGCTGCCAAAACAGAAACCACGGAGACAATGGCTGATTATGAAGATCATTTTGATGACGCCAATCCCTGGAACAGGGTTGCCGAATATATGGAAAAAAAGACTGTTCTCCCTGTAAAAGTCGAGGGTGTCGTGAACGGCGGCGTCATTGCCATGGTAGAGGGGTTAAGGGGATTTATTCCAGCTTCAAAACTCTCTCTTTCCTACATCGAAGACCTGGAAACCTATCTTCTCAAAGACATTGAAGTTCAGGTGATCGATGTTGACCAGGCGAACAACCGTCTCGTACTCTCCGCACGCGAGATCCTGAAAGAAAAAGAAAGAAAAGCGCGCGAAGAGCAGATCGCAAACCTGAAGATCGGAACTGTTCTTGAAGGAACTGTTGAGACACTCCAGAACTACGGCGCGTTCGTCAAACTCGAGAACGGTCTGTCCGGTCTGGTACATGTGTCTCAGATCTCACAGAAACGTGTCAAAGTACCGTCCGATGTACTTAATGTCGGCGACAAGGTATCCGTAAAGATCATCGGCATCAAAGACGGAAAAGTGAGCCTGAGCATGAAGGCGCTCGAAGAAGTAAAAGAAGAGCCGGAAGAAAAGGTTGTAATTCCGAAGAGCGAGAATATCGGAACCAGTCTGGGAGATCTTTTCAAAAACATCAAGCTGTAAATCTGCATTTGCCGGAACCCCTCAGGCTTGAACAGAAGCGGAATACAGTGGAGCGCCTTTTCCAGCACCTTCCAGCGCGGAGGTGTGAGTGACTGAGGCGGCTTCGGAATAGAATTTAGAAAAATAGAAATCCGGAAATATGCATTAAGCCGGGCAATAGGAATGTCTAAGACGAAAGCGAGTTGCCCATTGCCCTTAGCATATTTCCGGATTTCCTTATTTTTATTGTTTTATAGAGAGAAGCCGAGGCCACCCGCACACCCACACTGAATGCGTCTCAGGTACCACGCTCCGATGATTTCGGATGATTTACTCACCGGAAACCTCCCCGGCAAATCCACATTTATCTCAGCGCCTGCTCCACATCTGCTATGATGTCTTCGGCATTCTCAATCCCAACGCTGAACCGGATCAGGTCCGGCTGTACTCCTGCCTCAATGAGTTCCTGCTCGTTCATCTGACGGTGTGTATGGCTCGCCGGATGGAGGACGCAGCTCCTTGCGTCAGCCACATGCGTGACGATAGCCACCAGTTTCAGCTTATCCATCATCTCCACGGCCGCTTCTCTGCCGCCCTTCAGTCCGAAGGTGATCACGCCGCAGGTGCCGTTCGGCATATACTTCTGCGCCAGGTCATAATATTTAGCTCCCGGAAGAGAGGGACAGTTTACCCATGCCACTTTCTCATGATCCTTCAGATACTCTGCCACCTTCACGGCGTTTTCGCAGTGCCTCTGCATCCTCAAATGAAGGGTCTCAAGCCCCATATTCAGAAGAAACGCATTCTGCGGGGACTGGATCGATCCCAGGTCTCTCATGAGCTGCGCCGTCGCCTTGGTAATATAGGCGCCTTTCCCGAATTTTTCAGCATAGACGATCCCATGATATGTCTCGTCCGGCGTTGTCAGCCCCGGGAATTTCTCCGCATGGGCCATCCAGTCAAAATTGCCGCTGTCCACGATCGCGCCGCCCACGCATGATGCGTGTCCATCCATATATTTTGTCGTCGAATGAGTCACGATATCAGCACCCCATTCAAAGGGACGGCAGTTGATAGGCGTGGCAAATGTATTGTCAACGATGAATGGGACTCCATTTCTGTGCGCTGCTTTCGCGAATTTCTCAAAGTCAAGCACAACAAGCGCCGGATTGGCGATAGACTCGCCGAACACCGCTTTGGTGTTGTCCTGAAATGCAGCTTCCAGCTCCTCCTCAGTGCAGTCCGGATCAACGAAAGTCGCCTGGACACCCATCTTCCTGATGGTGTGTGCATAGAGATTATAAGTGCCGCCGTACAGTGCGGATGCGCATACAATATGGTCTCCCGCCTGGGCGATGTTCATGATCGCGTAGAAGTTCGCCGCCTGGCCG
This sequence comes from uncultured Mediterraneibacter sp., assembly GCA_944383695.1. GTDB lineage: Bacteria > Bacillota > Clostridia > Lachnospirales > Lachnospiraceae > Mediterraneibacter. Next base: position 6,054 of record CALWQP010000054.1, on the reverse strand, counting down.
GAGGAAGTAAGCATCGCTGCTGTCCCGCCTTCCAGGTCGCAGATCTTTGCTGCCACCGCGTCATTCGTCGGATTCTGAAGCCTGGTGTAGAAATAGCCTGACTCTTCCAGGTCAAAGAGGCGCCCCATCTGTTCGCTGCTCGTATAGCGGAACGTTGTGCTCTGATAGATAGGAACAATCCTCGGTTCTCCGTTCTCAGGCTCATATCCGGACTGTATGCACTTTGTCTCTATTCTGTAATCACTCATCTTTCGTCTCCTTTCTGTTGTCTTACTGATTTTTTGTCACTAGTTCTTCTGCAGTCAGGAATACAAGTACTCTTCCTCCAGCTTTGTTACCATTGTGCTGTACACGTCTCTGCACTCTTCTTTTCTGTCCTCTTCGATCAGACGGATGCATGGTCTTAAATAGGTCTCCCATATGCCACGGTATATCTCGCCGGCATTTTCCTGCCTGTTGATCCGCTTTACGATCGTAGGAGCGATATTATAATATTCTTCCACAAGTTGCTTTCCGTTCTCAGAAGCAAGCAGGTACTCATCCCGGTATCTCCTGAGCGCCGTCAGCTCATAACAGTCGTCCGGCTTATCAAGACTTCTGCACACGGCAGTGGTGATGTAACAGAACATCCCCTTCCGGAAACCTCCCTTGATCCCCTCGTAAGTAGAATGCCCGATCTTATACTGGGGCATTTTCTTATTCCACGATGCGACCATCCGCTCTGTAAATTCCTGCGCCTTTTCAGAAGGCATCCCGCCCATCAGCGGGACAAAATAAGATACCATATTCATCTTATGGTCAAGACTTTTTATATCTCTTTTCCTCTTCGAAGGCTCTAAGGCGAGCCGTCCTGCCACATACTCCGGGATGCACTCTGCCAGGCTCTCCAGATCCTCTTCAGACGCATCACAGGCATGAGCTGTCTCAGCCAGAAGCTCCGCATATGTCTTCTTCAGAACCTCCATACGTTCCTCGTATGTAGCCTTCTGAAACTCATAATCCATGGTCATCCTGTACAGATCTGTCAGTTTTTTCTGAAGTGTGTTTATCTCCATCCTGCATCCCTCTTATTCGTTCCAGTTGTGGTATACATCCTGGACATCATCATCCTCTTCCAGCAGATCCAGCGTCTTCTGGATATTCTTGATATCCTCTTCGCTGGTCAGCTCCACATATGTCTGCGGGATCATCGTCACTTCCGCCCCCGCCATCGCGATACCTTCTTCTTCAAGCTTCAGGCGCACTTCGCTGAATGCATCCGGGGCTGTCAATATCTCATAGCTCTCCTCATCCTCGACAAAATCCTCTGCTCCCGCGTCAAGGGCAAGCATCATCAGCTCGTCTGCATCCATATCGCAGTCTTCTTTCGCCACGAAAATCTGTCCTTTTTCATCAAACATAAAGGAGACGCATCCCGGAGTACCTACATTTCCGCTTCCTTTTGTAAATGCATTTCTCACATTGGACGCTGTCCTGTTCTTATTGTCTGTCAGTGTCTTCACGATGATCGCCGTGCCGTTCGGTCCGTATCCTTCATATGTAATATGCTCATAGTTGTCAGCAGAGCCTTCCCCTGCCGCTTTTTTAATGTTCCGCTCGATCGTATCGTTTGGCATGTTATTAGACTTTGCCTTGGCAATGACATCGCGCAGTCTGCTGTTATTCGCCGGATCCGCGCCGCCGCCTTCCTTTACCGCCACCGCGAGCTCACGTCCGATTTTTGTAAATATCTTTCCCTTTGCCGCATCATTTTTCTCTTTCTTATGTTTGATGTTGGCGAACTTTGAATGTCCTGACATATTATGAAATCTCCTCTTCTCTCTGTACTTATCTCATATTTTGCCTTACAATTTTATCACTCTTTTTGTATTCTGTAAAGAAGGCATCCGTCTATGTAGGAAGCTCCAGGCTGACCCTGATCGCCTGGTCTATCTTCTTCATCATACCGCCGTCAATATGGCAGACATATTCCTTCAGCCTCTGTTTGTCGATCGTACGTATCTGCTCCAGCAATATCACCGAATTTTTCACGATCTTATAATCTCTCGTGCTGATCTCAATATGGGTCGGCAGCTTCGCCTTGTTCATCTTTGATGTGATCGCCGCACAGATGACCGTTGGGCTGTGTCTGTTGCCCACATTATTCTGTATGATGAGTACCGGGCGTATCCCACCCTGTTCTGACCCTACCACCGGGCTTAAGTCGGCATAATAAATATCTCCGCGTCTGATCATCAAACTGTCTCACACTCCGATTTACATACTAATGCGCACCTGCATGCCTGCTGTATCTTATATCCTGCATGCCGCATACTTCAGTATTCCCCGTTTCATCGGATGTATTCCTGGCAGATATCATTCTTCGGATGTAATTCTTCGGATATTATTCGGTGATCCTGCCCTTCCTTTCATATATGCGCGGAATCCGTTTGCCGAGGCAGCACACGAATTCGTAATTGAATCTCCCACTCAGCTCTGCCAGTTCTTCCACTGTGATCCGGTCATCACCGTCCGCTCCCACCAGGACTGCCTGGTCCATGAACTTTGTTTCCGGGATATCTGTAACATCTACCATAAACTGATCCATGCACACCCTCCCCAGAATCCGGGCACGTTTTCCATGGATCAGGACCGAACCTTTATTGGACAGTGATCTGGGATAGCCGTCGCCGTACCCTACCGGGATCGTGGCGACTCTCATCTTCTTCTCCGCCACAAACGTCCCTCCGTAGCTGATAGCTGTGCCAGGCTCTACGTCCTTTACGTAAATCACATGGCTGATCAGGGACAGAGCAGGCTTCAGGTTCACAGCTTCTTTATCAACCTCGTCTGACGGATACATACCATAGGTGGAAATCCCTGCCCTGGCAAGATCATGCTTCATATCCGGGAAGTCTATGATCCCAGCGCTGTTATCACAGTCGTAATAACAGATCGGAATCTGCCTCTTCTCCATCTGTCTCTTCATCCACATAAATTTTTCATGCTGCTTCAGCGTATATGTTTTATCTGTTTCGTCTGCCTTTGCAAAATGGGTGAACATCCCTTCCAGACATACATTTGGAAGGCGGCTGATCCTTTCGATCGCATCCACGCTCTCTTCAATTACCGGAAATCCGATCCTGCCCATACCTGTATCGGTCTTAATATGAAAATATGCAGTTTTCCCCTGGCTGAGCGCTTCCTCTGACATCCCCTCCGCCATCTCTTCCGTGTAAACTGACGCCCGGATATCATTGCGTATCATCTCTTCATACTGATCCGGGAACACGCAGCCAAGCACAAGGATGGGCTTTTGTATCCCGGACTCTCTGAGCTGGATGCCCTCTTCAATACATGCCACGGCATACCCCCATATATATGGGATTTCCTCCAGTATCCCGGCAACAGGTACCGCGCCATGGCCGTATCCGTCTGTCTTTACCACGGCGATCAGGCGTGCATCCCCGCCGATTCGTTTTTTCATCTGTTCCATATTGTATAAGACCGCGTCGAGGTCGATCTTTGCATATACCCTGTTATGCTGCTTCATTGTCTAATCTTCTCCTCTGTCCTGTTTCAGCAATACCTTCTCTATCCCTGCGATGAGATCCCGGGCGAGCACACTGTAGACGCCTTTCTCATCACGTGCCTCATCTCCGCCGCAGGCATGAAGGAACACGCCTGCCGCCGCGCTGTCAAACACTGTCATTCCCTGAGCCGCAAGACCTGTGATCACCCCCGCCAGCACATCTCCTGAGCCTGCTTTTGCCATTGCATTATTTCCGGCGAGATTTATGAACGTGTGGCGTCCTTCCCGGGCCACGACTGTCCGGCTGTCTTTGAGCACGCACACTGCCCCATACTCCTTTGCAAATTCACGGGCAGTCTGAATCCTCGTATCTGCGATCTCTGCCACGGTCCTGCCCACAAGCCGCGACATTTCTTTCATGTGCGGCGTCACGATAACAGAGGCCCGACTGTGACGCAGCGCTTCCATATGCCTGCTCAGGATATTCAGGCCGTCCGCGTCTATGACACAGGGAATATCCGTCTCTTTTAATGTATGGAGCAGGAGCTTCTCGGAGACCTGGCTTCTGCCGAGACCGCACCCGATGCACACTACATCCGCCCACTCCAGAAGGTCTGTCAGCTGTTCACAGTCATAATCCCTGTAACAGGACACGATCGCCTCCGGAAGAAGCTGCTGTATGACGTCACGGTTGTCATCCGCCGTATAAATCTGTACCAGCCCTGCGCCCGCGGCATAGGCCGCTCTTGCCGACAGATAGCTTGCGCCTGCCATACCGCGGCTTCCTGTGATCATAAGGACTTTTCCATAGCTTCCTTTATGGGAATCTGCCCTGCGGACCGGGAGCAACCCGGAGATATCTGCTTTATCATAGGTAAAACACACCCCGGAATCCTCACGGAAAAAATCGGGACTGATTCCGATAGGCGCTGCCACGGTCTCTCCTGCGAAGTATTTTCCGGGAAACAGCTCGCAGCCCGCCTTCACACACGCCATTGAGACCGTCAGCTCTGCCCGGAAAGCAGACCCCAGTATCCGTCCCGTCCCCGCGCACACGCCAGAAGGGATATCCACTGCCACCTTCCGGCAATTCTGACTGTTCATCCACCGGATGATCTCGCTGTATCTGCCTGCGATGTCCCTGCTCAGCCCCACGCCGAAAACCGCGTCTATTATAACAGTATATTCTTTTCCAGGGATATCAGTGAATACAGGAATCCCCATCTGCTCGGCAATCCGTTTCTGCAGCGCGCACTCTTCACTCAGAGACGCCTCATTTCCCACGAAAAGCACTTCTGCACACCTGTCTTCTTCCGTCAGGAGACGCGCAGCGGCAAACCCATCTCCGCCGTTATTCCCGCTCCCGCACACGACAAGGGTCTTCGAAGTGTCGATTCCTCTCTCATGTATGGCTTCCACTACCTTAAGCGCCGCCCTCTCCATAAGCACCAGCGAGGGCACTCCCAGCTCTTCGATCGTATACGCATCAGCCGCCTGCATCTGCGCTCCATCCGGCAGATATCTCATTTGCGCCACCTTCTTTCTTTATTTTTGGGACATCTTTCTCTGTCCCCGTTTGCTATGATAGACGGCACGCCTGGCGAACCGTCTATCAGGATGAAATATACCCCGCAGCAGGCTGCGGGGCAGTACTATGCTGTTTTTATTTTTTTTGCCCTGACTCGCGCTGGCTGATATTGTATGACAGCTTCATAAGACTGTCTGAGAGATGTACACTCTCTACGATCACATCCTTCGGCAAATTCAGATCTGTGTGGGCAAAATTCCATATTGCCTTAATCCCATTGGCAATGAGGATGTCTGCCACTTCCACTGCTTTTGATTTCGGGATCGTAAGCGCCGCGATCTCTATCTCATTATTCTGCAGAAAATCCACCAGTTCGTCCATCATACGCACCTGGATCCCGCGTATGGATACTCCTTCCAGCCGGGGATTCACGTCAAAAAGGCTCTTCAGCACAAAACCGCTGCGCTCAAAAGACGCGTAATTCGCAAGCGCCTGTCCAAGATTTCCCGCTCCGATGATAATAAAATTGTGAGTCTTGTTAAGTCCCAGGATTTTTCCGATCTCCGTGTACAGATATTTTACATTATACCCATATCCCTGCTGTCCGAAACCGCCAAAATTATTCAAATCCTGCCGGATCTGGGACGCAGTCACATGCATCTTCTTACTCAGGTCATTCGAAGAGATCCTCTCCACTCCCGCTTCCAGAAGATCGCCGAGATACCGGTAATACCTGGGCAGCCTTGAAATCACTGCCTTGGATATTTTTCTGTGTTCCACTTCTATCTCCTTCCATCGCCCGGCCGTCTGTCCGTCCATGCCGCTTCCAACTGTGGAAGCGCGCTCTTTCCTGCCAGATCAGGCAGAACGCCGTCCACATTTTTCACTACGTTTTATTATATAAAATAGTTAATATTCTGTCAATTTTTAGTTTGATCCTTTGTTATTCACTTATGATAATGTCACCTTAGGATTCTCTTGAGATAATGTCACTTTTTGATAAACTATAAAACTA
>CALWQP010000053.1 GCA_944383695.1 uncultured Mediterraneibacter sp. | reverse complement strand
TTCGAACCCACGCGCCCTTTCGGACAAACGGTTTTCAAGACCGCCTCGTTATGACCACTTCGATACCTCTCCATATATGCGCCGCGGATAACATACTTTACTATATTTTCCCTGTGCGACGCTGTTTATTCTATCACATATGCAAAATCTGTGTCAATACCTGTTTTTCAAAAAGCTTTCTGCGGTTTCAAGGTCTTCTGGTGTGGTGATCTTAATGTTTTCATACGAACCATAAAAAAGCCTGACCGGGAAATGCAGCATCTGCTCCACCGCCATGGCATCGTCTGTGACAGGCGGATGGTCCTTCTCCATGAGCAGACGGTACGCTTCTTTTATCAGTCTTGTCTCAAATACCTGGGGAGTCTGGACGATCCATACCCGGCTTCGGTCAGGCGTGTCCTCGACAAAACCATTTTCGTCCACGATCTTGACTGTGTCTTTTGCCGGCATTCCCGCAACACACGCACGGTCAGAGCTTACGCATCCATATCCCCGGCGGATGATCGCTTCGTCCACCAATGGCCTTGCGCCGTCATGGATGAAGACAACCCCATCCTTTGACTCCCGGAGTCCGTTCCAGACAGAGTCATACCGTTCCGCGCCTCCGGAGATGATTTTTTTCACCTTCGATATCCCATATTTTTCTACGATCTGCTCCCGGCAATACTCCTCTTCCCCGCTCCCTGTCACCAAGATAATTTCATCGATGAGCTCTGAGTCCTGAAATGCTTTCAGAGAATAATACAGTACAGGCTTTCCGCCCATGAGCAGATATTGTTTGTGCACCTTTGTGCCCATCCGCTTCCCGCTGCCCGCGGCGAGCACAATGGCAGTACAGTATTGCTTTTCCATTCTTCTACCTCTCACCCAGCTTTAGGTTCGGCACTGCATTGATATCCCAGCCATGCCTTGTCCCGGCAAGATATTCATAGAATGCTGCCGCTCCGATCATCGCCGCATTGTCAGTGCAGTAAATGGGCGATGGATGGTAAAACCGAATTTCCCGCGCTTTACACGCCTTTTCCATTGCCGTGCGCAGAGCGGTATTAGAAGCCACACCGCCTGCGATAGCAAACTTATACATACCGTAGTCTTCTGCGGCTTTCATGGAATTCTCTACAAGGACTTCCACGACAGCTTTCTGAAAGGAAGCCGCGATATCCGCAGGATCAAAACTCTCCCCCTTCATCTTGCAGCCATTGATATAATTCAGCACCGCTGATTTCAAGCCGCTGAAACTGAAATCATACTGTGCGCCTTCGATATGCGCTTTCGGAAATTTCACTGCATCCGGATTCCCTTCCTTTGCAATGCGGTCAATCTTCGGCCCGCCAGGATACCCCAGGCCGATCGCCCGGGCAACCTTGTCATAAGCCTCTCCGGCAGCATCGTCCCTTGTGCGTCCCAGTATCTCATATTTCCCATATTCTGCCACTCGCACGAGATGAGTATGGCCACCAGAGGCGACAAGACAGAGGAAGGGCGGCTCCAGCTCCGGGTGTTCAATATAATTTGCCGATATATGTCCCTCGATATGATGCACTCCGACCAGCGGAAGATGCTTTGCATAGGCGATGGCTTTCGCCTCTGCGACCCCCACGAGAAGCGCTCCCACAAGCCCTGGTCCGTATGTCACGCCCACTACGTCGATATCGTCCAGCGTCACATCCGCTTCTTTCAGAGCTTCTTCAATGACCTGATTGATCTTTTCGATATGCTTCCTTGACGCGATCTCAGGCACGACTCCGCCGTACAGCTTATGCAGGTCGATCTGTGACGAGATGATATTGGAAAGGACATCCCGCCCATTGTGCACGACCGCCGCTGCAGTCTCATCGCAGGATGTCTCGATGGCCAGGATATTGATATCTCTTATTTCTTTCATGTTACGCCTCTCAATCTTCAAACATCAGCTCTGTTGACATTCCGTCTTTTCCGGCCTTTGCCTCAGGGAAAATACGGCGCACCTCGTCCATATACGGCTCCGGCCGGGTCAGTGACGGACTGTAATGTGTCAGCCACATTTCCCTGACTTGAGCGTCTCTGGCGATCTGCGCGGCCTCATAAAATGTCATATGCTTATATTCTGCCGCTTTTGCAGCTTTTTCTCTCTCACCGTACATCCCTTCACAGATAAAAAGGTCCGATTTTTCTGCATTTCTGCGGATTGATTCCGTGGGTCTCGTATCCGTCGTATAAGTCAGTTTAAGACCTTTCCTTGGAGGTCCCAGCACCATATCCGGCGTGAGCACGCCGTCTTCTGTCTCAATGGTCTCTCCGTTCTGCAGCCTGCTCCAATATGGGAGCGGAATATCCTGCGCTTTCGCCTTTGCCGCGTCGAACTTTCCTGCCCGGTCGATTTCCAGTGTATATCCATAGCAGAGCACGTTGTGGTTGACACGGAATGCCTTCAGCCGGTATCCGTTCATCTCAAACGTCTGCTCTGCCCCTTCGATTTCTTTAAAAATAATAGGAAACGGCAGCTCCGGCGCGATCACGCGCAGACATCCCACCACACGCTCCAGACCTTTCGGTCCGATCAGGGTGAGGGGTTCTGTCCGGTCTGCATTTCCCATGGTAAGAAGCAGCCCCGGAAGGCCGCTGATATGATCTCCGTGATAGTGCGTGAAGCAGATCACATCGATCGGTTTAAAGCTCCACCCCTTTTCTTTTACCGCCACCTGCGTGCCTTCCCCACAGTCAATGAGCAGGCTGCTTCCATTGAAACGGGTCATCAGCGCTGTCAGGTAACGGTACGGAAGCGGCATCATCCCGCCGCACCCGAGCAAACATACATCTAACATTTGATCCCTCTGTTTTATATTTCTTATTTATTCTCTATATCCGCGGGCAGCTTAAAGGACGCAAGAAGCCTGTCATAACATTCTTCGCATAGATCAAAGCTGTGTTTTTCCCCATCTTTTCCGGAAAAGTAGCCCCACTCATAGTCCGCGCTGAATACCCCTTCCCTGGGATATCCGTCCGTAACCGGGATTTCTTTTCCACACTGGTTGCAGATAATTTTTTTTATTTCTTTTGTTTCTTTTAACTGATACTGGCGCATACATCTTCCTCCTGTAAAAAACAGTTCTTTTCTCTGTTACGCCTAAAGTATATCTGATACGCGCGCCGATTCCTACTGGGAACTGCTGGCGGCGTTCATGCTCTTTCGTCCGCGCTGTCTTGTCCGGCTTCGACCGTACGGCTCATGAGAACAGCATCTTCTGTCGGATCGTCATAAAACCTCTGTCTGATCCCATCCTCCGCAAATCCTGCCTTTGTGTAGAGCGCCCTTGCAGCCGCGTTTCCCGCGCGCACATCCAGAAGGATTTTCCGGACTCCCCTGGACTTGCAGAGCGTTTCCAACTCATCTAAAAGAGTGCTGGCCACCCCTTGCCGCTGGAGCTCTTTCGCCACTGCGATCCGCGCGATCTCCACCTCGCCGGCCACTGTATATGCCAGCAGATACCCCGCCGCGCGCCCCGCTTTTTCAGCCATCAGGCAGATCGTGTCCGGCTGTTCCAGAGTCTCAAGCACGGATTTTTCGCTCCACGCATCCGGAAAAAGCTGATGTTCCATCTCAGCCACAGCCGCCCCATCTTCCATGGTCATCCCCCGCACCTCAGGCACGGCATTTTTCTCCCGCTGGGTCCGTTCCCGCTCCGCCTGGGACATACGCAGGTACTCCGGCTTATGTTCTGCCGCCGTCTCGTATCTGCCTTCCTGATAATAGCGGATTCCCAGCGCACCGACCGCCGCCGCACGCTGACGGTTCATATAAGAAGGCGCAAAGAAATACGGCACCTTCAGCCCTTCCGCAAGCATATCCCTGTACACCGGAACGCCATCCCCGAGGAATACGACCCTCTTGCCGTACACATTCAGGCGCCGGATCAGTTCTTCCACTGACACCGCCATCTGGACACGGACAACTTTGAATCTGTATCTCATTTCATGAGAATCTTCCGCCGCCGTCTCCGGCACAAATGTATAGATCCCGGTATAGACCTGGCTGCGCCTTGCATCCATGATCGGGCAGATAATGTCTTCACATCCGTACACGCTATAGGCCATAGCGTCCACTGTAGGCACGCTGACAAGCGGTTTCCCCAGGGCAAGCCCCAGCCCCTTCGCCGTTGCCGAACCGATCCTGAGCCCTGTAAAAGAACCCGGCCCGCCTGCCACCGCAATTGCGTCCACCGCAGACAGATCCACCTCTGTCATACGCACCATTTCATCGATCATAGGCAGAAGCGTCTGCGAATGTGTTTTTTTATAATTTATCGTATATTCCGCGATCGTCTGTTCTTCTTCCACGACCGCAACCGTGGCTGTCAGCCCTGAGCTGTCTATCGCCAATACTCTCATAATCTGCCCTGCTTTCTTTTTCAGTCATCCTTCACCCGACCTGCGTCACCGTGATCCTCCGGTAGTCAAAGCCGCGCTCCAGATCCTTCTCTATCAGAATCTTTGTACGCTTGTCAGGCAGGATTTCTTCGATCAGGTCCGCCCACTCGATCAGGGAGACGCCGTCTCCCATGACATAATCGTCGAAACCGACCTCATCCATCTCCTCGACATCACCGATACGGTATACATCAAAATGATAAAATGGGAGTCTGCCGCCGTCATACACCTGGACGATCGTAAATGTAGGGCTGTTTACCGGTTCTTCAATCCCAAGACCTTTCGCCAGCCCCTGGGTAAATACCGTCTTGCCCACACCCAAGTCCCCCATCAGGGTGAATACCTGCCCGGCTTCTGCCTTTTCCCCCAGCCGCATCCCGGCCTGATAGGTCTCCTCCGGGCTGTTCGTCTCTATCACCATATACGCGCTCTCCTCTTTTCCCGCTGCACGTCACAGCAGCCGGCGCGCCGCCCGGTTTCCTCTCCGGGCGCCTCCTGCCGGCTGCCGTATTACCGCGGTATCTTAGTGATGGAACAGGCGGATTCCTGTAAATGCCATCACCATGCCGTATTTATTGCATGTTTCGATCACATTGTCATCCCGAACAGAGCCGCCCGGCTGCGCGATATATTTCACGCCGCTCTTGCGGGCGCGCTCGATATTATCCCCAAATGGGAAGAATGCATCGGAGCCCAGCGCCACGCCTGACATCTTATCCAGCCACGCGCGCTTTTCCTCCCGCGTAAATACTTCCGGTCTTACTTTAAATGTATTTTCCCATGCGCCGTCTGCCAGGACATCCATGTACTCTTCCCCGATATACAGGTCAATGGCATTGTCCCTGTCCGCCCGGCCGATGCCGTCCTTAAACTGCAGCCCCAGCACTTTTGGGCTCTGGCGCAGCCACCAGTTGTCCGCTTTCTGTCCGGCAAGGCGGGTACAGTGGATGCGGGACTGCTGTCCCGCGCCGATGCCGATCGCCTGTCCGTCCTTCACATAGCAGACAGAATTGGACTGGGTATATTTTAAAGTGATCATGGAAATCGCAAGGTCCACCTTCGCTGCATCGGGAAGTTCTTTGTTCTCTGTCACCACGTTGGAGAAGAAATCTTTGTCAATGTTCAGCTCGTTCCTTCCCTGCTCAAATGTGATGCCATACACTTCCTTGCGTTCCAGCGCCGCCGGTACATAATCCGGATCGATCTGGATAATATTGTAGTTTCCTTTTTTCTTCTGCTTTAACAGTTCCAGAGCTTCCGGTTCGTATCCGGGCGCAATGACGCCGTCAGACACTTCCCGCTTAATGAGCCTCGCTGTATCTACGTCGCAGACATCAGACAGAGCGATGAAATCACCGAAGGAAGACATTCTGTCTGCGCCCCTTGCCCGCGCATAAGCGCACGCCAGAGGGGAGAGTTCCCCCAGGTCATCCACCCAGTAACTCTTCGCCAGCGTCTCGGAAAGGGGAAGGCCGACTGCCGCTCCTGCAGGAGACACATGCTTGAAAGACGTTGCCGCTGGAAGCCCGGCAGCCTTCTTCAGTTCCGAAACGAGCTGCCAGCCGTTGAACGCGTCCAGGAAATTGATGTACCCCGGGCGTCCGCACAGTACCTTGATCGGAAGTTCGCTTCCGTCGTTCATATAGATCCTTGACGGCTTCTGATTCGGGTTGCATCCGTATTTCAGTTCTAATTCTTTCATTTTTTCATCCGCTCCTTTGTAATTAATGATTCTTGTTTACGATCTTTGACTCGTATTTCCCTGTCTCTATGTCAATGTAGCGGACGAAAAGGGAAACCTTGTTATCCTCGTTCAGGCTGTTCCAGAGAAGCTGTGTAAATGCGTCCATATCGTCCGGCACGCCGATCAGCTTGGGCTCGCCTTCAAAGCTCGGAAGCGGATTCCCATCGCACATATAAGTGTGGATGAAATGCCCCTCTCCTGCCGCCGGATTCTCATAGGCAAATGTATATCTGTTGCAGCCGTCCGGACTGCCGTTATTGCTCTTTAAAATAGACATGGCATAATTGTATGTGCCGTTCTCGATATGCATGATCCCGGAGATACGCGGCGTGTAGTTCGGGCCGTCCGGCTCAAACTCTCTTGAGCGGAGCGACTGTTCAAAGGTAAGCTGCTTGTCCATCCCTTCATAGATCGTATCCGTCTGGTCGCCGTTTGTCACGATGGTCTTATTGCCGAGGACCCGCACCGGAGCATAAATGATCAGGCTGGGGTCTGTCAGTTTGGACTCATCAAACGCCTGGGTGCGTATCCCTTCTCCGTCCTCCACAAAAACACGGTTTCTGCTGTTCTCGCTCCTTCCCATGATAAAGTAAGCTGTAACTGCTTTCTTTCCGTCAGGCGTCCTGCCTATGATAATCCCTCTTCCGGGATAAGAATTGTTTTTCAGCTCCTCCTCAATAGACAGCATTTTCATCTCACTGCATCTCCTTTCCGCTAATCTGCGCTCTCTCCGTCATCACCGGCCCGGCGCTGCTTCTTTCTCACGCCGTGCTCTTCTTCCTCTGTTTCCACGGCCGGTCCTATCTTCAGCCGCGCCCTGGTGATCCTGTTGTCTCTGACTTCTTCCACCGTAAACACAAAATTGTCCGTTTCTACGGTATCTCTGTCATCCTTTTCCGGAATATGTCCCAGCTTTTCGATCAGGTAGCCTGAGAGAGTGTCATAGTTTTCTGTCTCAAGCTTCAGGCCCAGCTCTTCATTCAGGTCGTCGATCAGTATTCCCCCATCAAGAAGATACTCATCTTCGCTGACAGCCTCTATCTCCGGTACGACTTCCTCATACTCCTCGTTGATATCGCCCATGATCTCCTCCACCAGGTCCTCGATCGTAACGATACCCGAAAAACCGCCGTACTCGTCCACCAGAATCGCCATATGGTGCCGTTTCTCCTGCATAGTGCGGAACAGCTCGTCCGCATCTTTTGTCTCAGGCACAAAGAACGGCTTGTGCAGCATGCTCCTGATGTCCACCTGCTCCAGCGCATTCTTTCTCAGTTCGATCATCACGTCCTTGACATGAAGCACGCCAATGATATTGTCAATGCTTTCCTCATAGACCGGTATCCTGCTGTGCCTTGTCTGAAGTATTTCGTCAATCTGTGACTCAAATGCATCCTCAATATCAATGGCAAACACATCCCGCCTGGGAACCATGATCTCCTTTGCTGTCCTCTCATCAAACTTAAACACCGAGTCGATCATTTCTCTCTCATCATCATCGAAAGTGCCGCTCTCATTTCCCATCTTAAGAAGGGCTTTGATCTCCTCCTCTGTCACGGCTTCTTCCTGATCCTCGGTATTCATATGAAGAATCCTGAGCACCAGCTTCGTTGAAAAAGAAAGCAGCTTGGTGAATGGAGTCAGCAGGATCGAGATATAATGGATCGGCATGACTGTCAGCATGCAGAACGACTCTGCTTTCTGAAGTGCGATCCGTTTCGGCACAAGTTCTCCGAATACAAGATTGAAAAACATCAGGAGCAGGGTCACGCCGTTATAGGCGATCTGTCCGCTGTATGGGACCCCCGCGCCGCGCATCCATTCTGCCAGGACCGGAGAAATGCTCGACGCTGCAGAAGCAGATGAGTAAAATCCTGCAAATGTGATCGCCACCTGAATGGTGGAAAGAAACTTCGTTGAATCTTCAAATAATCCCTCAATCACCTTTGCCTTTTTATTCCCCTCCTCCGCAAGGCTGCGTATCCTGTTCTTATTGACAGATACGACCGCCATCTCTGCTCCGGCGAAATATGCGTTCAGCAAAGTGAAAAACAACAACAGTAACAAGTCGAAAATAATAGTGTTCCCCGCAGGGTCCGCATCCATAAAAAATACTCCTCCTAATCAAATATTATCAGGAGAAGTATATCATGCGGAGACCGTTTGCGCAAGATACGTTGAAGACTGCGGACTCAGCACGCTGCAAATCGTAACCTCAGTACGCTGTAGACCGTAACCTCAGTACGCTGCAAACCGCAGCTTTTCAGCGCTGCGCCCCATCCTCTCAAGCCCCCGCGGCCCTTGGATCTCCATTATGTCCTGCAACATCCGGACGCATCACGCACCATGTTCTTCATCCAGTTTTACATGCTCTGCGATAAATCCAGGCACCTGTCCCCGGGGCATCCCCAGCGCATAAGAAAACTCACTGAAAAGGGCATGTTCCAGGATCATTTGATATTTCTTGTCCACGCTGGTGATCGAGCCCCTGCTTTTCGTGCGGCTATATGCAGTCTTAAGCACTTTCACCCAATCCTCAGGCGAGTATCCGGAGATACACTCTTTGTATTCCTGCTCTCTGAGCTTTTCATTTTTCACATGCAGCGTCTCTATATCCTGCATACGCCCGATCAGGTCAAGCGCCTCTTCCCGGCTGACCGGCCTGCGGATATGCGTTTTATCATCCGCGGGCACATACACTCTGTCCCTGGCATCTTCCACGGACTGAAGTGTATAGTACACTTTCGCCCTGTCCGTATACAAAAAATCCAGCGTGCCGATTTCTTCTACTTTGTATAATCCTCTGCACTTATAGACTACGGCGTCTCCTCTGTCCAGCATACAGCTCCTCCTTTTCCCTGCCCGGCCTTTACGACAGCACGGCGCTTCCACTATTTTCCTGTTGCTTAAAGTATTGCCTAAAAAAGACCGATACAACGCTGTAACGGTCTTTTAAGCAGTTCGTCTATAAAATATTTTAACATTTTTCCTTTCAAAATGTAAGATTTCTAAATATTTTTTTGATTTTTTCGTTATTTATCACCAATATATCTAACAAATATTTTGTGCAGTTTTCTGATTTATTCCTGCCCGCTGATCCGGATCGTAAACGCTTCTCCCACAGGCTCATAGTCTGAGCTCATCTGACCGCTGGTCTCCGGCATTTCCATCGCATACGGCGTTAACGTGATCGCTGACGCCTGATCGCTGACATAACCATTATCAATCGCCTGAACTTCCATCCTGCCTTCTTTCTGCTCAGAATGACGCACAAAAAATTCAACCGGATTGCCCAGATCATCCTCTCCTTTGAGTACAAGATCGTAATCATAGCTATCTGATGTCTTTGTAAAATAGATGCTCTGTCCCATAGCGTTTGAGGTATATCTTTCAAAAGTGACCTTGCTGCCATCAGGGAGTGTAACCGTTTCATCCAGAGGCACAGTCAGCGTGTCAAGCGCCAGCTCTTCGCCGGATGCCGTGAAACTGAATGTACCGATCTTAACATCGTTCACCGAATACTGGATTTCAATGTCAAGATCTTTTGATGTATCAATGTCCGGGAGTTCTATCTTGCTGTCTGATACCAGATTATAGTCATCCGCTTTCCCCATGCCTCCGCTCATAGATGCCGGAAGCATTTGCCCATTGACAAATATCATCATATCGTCATGATACTTCACCATATCTTCATCTGTTTCTATTGCCTCAGGAACAGTCAGGGTATAAGAAACATACATACTCTCTTCATCCATGACAACCTCGTTGAGGGTCACCGTGTACCCGCCCTTTGAAATTTCCTTTCCAACAACCGTTTTATACAGCTCAAGATCTTTTGATATTCCCAGCGCCTGGGAAAGATCGTACACGACAGCCTTCATTCCCGCATATACACTATAACGCAGCGGTCCTACCGCAGTTCCTGCCATAACGGCACAGAGGACAGCCGCAGCAGCGGCATATCTGGTCCACCTCTTAAATGATGGACGTCTCCTTGATGCAAAAGCCTTTTTCCACTTTTTTACGTCTATCGCACTTACATTTGACACTTCATATTCTTTTGGCTGATGATCCATTTCATTTAACAGATCGTAAACGGATTCTCTCATAGCTGATCTCCTTTCGGCTGCATTCCATACAGGTTCCTGAGCTTTTTCTTCCCGCGGGACAGATGATTATAGATAACAGATTTTGACATTCCCATGTTCCTGCTCACTGCATCTAAGTCCTCTTCCTCTACATACAGCTTCCAGAACAGCTCTCTGTCTGTCGGCTTCAGGCAGCTCAGCATTTTCTCCGTCTCTATGGAGATTTCGTTTTCCAGAATTGAGAGTTCCGGCATTTGCCGGGCCTGCTTTTCTCTTCCCATGATCTCCTGATGGTTATCTTCCCATCCGACCTCTAAAAGATGCCGGGCATATCTCCGCTTGCAGTCCAGCGCCTTCAAACGCGCCACGCCCGCGATCCAGTTGGAAAAGGGATTCTTATCTGACCGGTAGGAATCTGCATGCTCCCACACTGCGAAAAACACATCATTTATGCACTCCTCCTCGAACTTCGCCAAACTGCCGAGATGCCTGCGCACAACGGCCCTCACCAGCCCGCCGTAGTGATACATACAATATTCCAAAGCCCTTTCACTCCCCTGTATGATCTGCGTAATAAAATTCTGTTCTGTTATTTTCATAAATTCAGGAACTCCTTTTCTTTGATGCCTGCCCGGGCTTAATTAACTAGTTATACTATATATTCGTCCGAAAAAGATCGGTTTCTATCAGTTTTAGGCAAAATAATTCAAAAGATGAATTATACACCCATACAGGATGCGAGCATTATAATAAATATCTGCAAACTAGCTTCTCTATCATCTTTGTATCTAAAACAGACTTTGCCGTCTCAGAGGTGAGGATCAGACGTTCGCCCGGATAAATGTCATTCTCTTGATATGCCTGTATTTTTCGTATTGCATTTTGAGCATATATCGGATCGTCCATTCTGCCGTCATGCTCCCAGTATATCTCCTGTTTGATCTTTTTTGAAAGAAATGTAAAGTCCGGATGGACTGTGCCTAAACCTTTTAGATATAATGGACACTCATACTTATACGGAATCCCATTCCGATAGAAATAATCCGCAAATATTTTTTCAGATTTTGAGCGCACTCTCTCACCGCGATCCGTTAAGATCGCCGGTGTATCTCCTTGAAATTCTTTTCTCTTATATTCTTGGGACATCCATTTCTCCAATCGCTGTTCCCATGTTTGTTCCACAGACCGTATCAGCTTTTTCCTTTCAATATGCTCGCGTAGAAAGATTTTTTCAAGCTCTTCCTCGTCATAATCTTTCGTTATCTTTTTGATCTGCGACAGCCTTTTTTCAGCCAGTTTTAGTATCTTTTCATCATAGGCTTTCTGTGCAAGTCTTCGGATCAATTCATCATTTGTTTTCGGGATATATTCCCCACTTTTCCTTTTCCCCGGTATACAATGATAATATTGCACCCATTTCTTACTGCTGGATAAGCGCAGCATTCCCTGAGGAGCATCTTCTAATTGTTCCGTGGTCTTTTGAACAATATTTTCCAACCGCTTCTGTTCCTGCATTAGCATATCTCTGAGACCTGCCATATATTTCCCCTTTCTTTTTATAACACCTGGCGCAAGGTACACTTACCTGATCAGACATGCACCTTCTGTAAAAAGTAACTTGACTATTAAATCCTGGAATTTGTATTGATTACGGTTAAAAATTGATTTTATTACTGAGATACCGTATCCTAATTTCGATTTATACGGTCACGATTTGATTTTCTGATAATTAAGCAGTATTTTACACCTGAAAAATACGGTTATAAATCGGTTTTATCTCAATTCAGCCGTACCTTCCGCCTGAGAAATACGGTTATGAATCGGCTTTTCTCAATTCAACCGTACCTTCCGCCCGAGAAATACGGTCATGAATCACTTTTGTATCAATCCAGCCGTACTTGCCGCCAAAGTAATGCGGTTATAAACTGCTTTTTTGATAATACAGCCGTACTTATCCTTCTATCTATACGGTTACAAATTATATTTTTTCAGAACAACCGTAGCCATCTTAAAATTTATACGGTCACAAATTGTTTTTCGTTAATACAACCGTAGCTTGCCCGAAATTAATACGGTTAAAAGTTGTCTTCTTAACTCTGGAATCGTACCGGCTGATTTCCGCCAATGATAATATTGTGATAATATGAATCATTTTAGACTTGTTTCAGATCCTTTGGAAAAATCCCGGAAGCCGAAACTTCCGGGACAAAAATCTTTCTGTAATCTCGCGTATTACTCTGATTAACGTTTGGGTAACCGAAAATGCAGGAAAATCAAAGAGTTACACAGGGATTTGTTGCAAATGTGTTACAAACCCATAGGCTCTCACAACGATTGAGGACACCTCTCTTTTCCCCGGGTACTGATAAGTGCCCGGGATCTTAATCAGTCTAGATTTCTACTATACGACTTGACTTTTCAAGTCGTATAAAAATATACAAAACAATTTTCATCTGGTATCTTACACGGCTTTTTTGTCAATATGACTCTACTTCACTTTCCAATGTCCAAAGCGCTTTCCACCCTCACGGACAATCTTCCCCTGTTCGGAAAGCTTCTTCATTGCCCGCTGTACGGATGCTATGGATCTGCCTGTTTTTGTAGCTATTTGCTTTTGATTGAACCTATTATTCTCAGTCAAAAGTTGGATTATCTGATTTTCCAAAACATCTTTTAAAACATCATCCAAAACATCATTTTGATGTTTTAGAATTCCTGCATCCTTATTTTTCTGCTCATCTTTCCATGTCTCCCGGAGATTTCTGTAAAACACAACCACAAAATCGTCTTTTTCGGTTCTAAACTCTACCTTGCATCCGACCTCATCGCATAAATCCTTAATACGTTTTAAACCGGTAGCAAACGTCTCCATATCTTTTGAAAAGTAAAGAACTCCTGTAATCACTTTATTTCTTCGAATTGCTTTCTTACTACCATCCAAGAACTCCTCTGGTGTATGACCTTTAGGAAAACCGCCCGTTGTATGAATCTCAATCCTGTCTTTAAAAACATCAATTTCATTACACTGATTGTTATTATACATTCTATGTCCAAACGAGTTAATGACCGCTTCTCTGATAGCTTCTACTGGTATTTCTGGAGTTTCTACCCGCTCAAGTCCTATAATGTCCGCTTTCCAGTCTATTGCATCAATAATATATTGCTCACATACCTTGCTTAATCCTATGATAGAACCTTTATCCTCACGGCGAATATCCGTAAAAGTCGCTTTTACATTTGTGGCAAATTTTGCCATCTGTACGTCATTTGTCTTACACGGGCAAAACAAAGCAGCTCCTGCATTTAACAAATGTATTCCATCTTTAGCAAACAGGTCCAGCTTCTCCAGAACTACAGCAGGATCATCAGAATCCAAATCAATTCTACCAGCAGCTTTCGCTTTCATCAGATACGACTTAAAAGCTGGTATATCAATATCTTGTATCGTATACTCAGATGGCTGGTTCTCCCAGCTGTATTTTTCTCCACCTCTGGCTAATAACATCTCCGAATACATCTCCTGCGACATAACAAGATCTTCATCTGCCTGTCTAATACGGGCAACATTATGAGCAAGATACGGTTGCTGATCTCCGGAGAACTTTACATATACCGTTTTCTTTCCACCTTTAAATGTCTTAACTGTAATCTCCGGGAAAATAGATGGTGTAATATGATTCTTTATTGCCTGACTTACTTTACGCAAAGTTTCATCATTAATTTCTTGTCCTAAAACATCTCCATTATTTCTGACGCCAAAATACAGTTCTCCAGAACCATGTTTATTTAAGATGGCAACAATAGATGTAATTGCTTCCTTTAGCTCTCCAGTTGTTTTCTTATATTCTATTTGTTCTGTTTCAATTCCAATATTTTCCACTAATTCACC
>CALWQP010000052.1 GCA_944383695.1 uncultured Mediterraneibacter sp. | reverse complement strand
TCTCCAACCGTACAACTACGGCTGGAGATAGAAAAATTTTATTTTTTCATCTGTCTACTTGACAGGGAGCAGTTCATCCTCCAGCAGTTTCGAATATTGATCCTTTTCCATATCTATGCCATATTCCTGTTTCATCAGTCTTACCGCATCCTGATTGATCTGAGGTTTCACTTCCGTCCCTGCAGAATAACATTCATAAGCATCAGACAGATATTTTCTTCCCAATGCCTCTGCAATCTGACTCCGGCAGGAATTATGGACACAGATGAATGCGATCTTCTTTTTCTTCCTGTTCGTCACAGAAAAGGGACATCTTTTCCCGATACACTGATTATTCTGGCTGCTGTGGGAACAGACGATATCCTGCTTTTCCATCTCTATCCCCATATTTTCTTTTACAAAATCAATTGCCCCGGAAATAGAAAGATAGGAATCCCTCTTACAGCAGCGGGGACCTCCGATCTCACCGATCGCCTCCAATGCCTTTGCAGTCATTTTATGGGATAAGCCAAAATTCTCTTTCCCCAGAGGCGTAGAACCCGTAATAATAGAGATAAACATTCCGGCGCTGATCCCTGCGCCGCAGGCGCCCCAGAAACCACAGGCGCCTCCCGGCACCGAACGCCCCCTGCTATTCATCTCGATCAATGACTTCTTAAGGTCAATATCCCCTCCGCTGTTCTTAAAAGCTGTCAGCAGCGCCATTCCCACCATAACATGATGCTCCGGCCCATGCATGTGGCAGAACGGCATAGCCATCATCTTGTCAAGTATCGCGACAGGATTTTTGGACGTCTCATCCAGGCACATTCCTAGCAGGGTATCAATCCCCTGCATATGACATTCATTACAGACATAATGTCCGTTTATGCATCTTGTTTTGCTCTTCTCTTTTCTGTGGCATAATTCGCATTCCATTTCAATATCTTCATTGAGATATTCCAGGGGCGCTTTGCAGATCAGACATTCCTCTTTCATATTCCCCTCCGTTGTTACAAAATACTTATCTTTATTTTTTCTTTTTCCATCCGTTTTAGCTCCTCTTCAAATTTGAGTTTATCACTTTGAAGCATATAGAGGATTCGCTTCTCTAACTAATTCCGAATATGTACTGCACAGTTCGCCAAAGGCATTCCTCACCTTCGATGGAATTTCCACATGAGCAGTAAATCCTTTTCCTCTGGGTCCATATCCATTCACGTCATCGGATAATCTGGGGATCTCCCCCAGCAAAAGGCTGATATATCTTTCAATATCCCACATACCCCAAATTTCTTTTTCATAAACCAGTGAATGATTCTCCACAATAATTTTTGCTGAATAAACCGCATAATTGATTATCTGTACATGGTCGTCAACATATTTTTTCAACCCTGCTTCCATTCGGCGCTGCATCGTCGCATCTTGTGCAAGAATAATACTTTTGCATGGAATTCTGTTTTTTCTGAGCAATTCCAAAAGATATGTAATGTTATTTCCGCAATTTGTAGATTTACATTCAAGGAAATCCGGCTTCAGTCCATATTGATATTCCAGATATTTTGCAAATACCTGCGCTTCAGGCAAATTAGCTGTTTCAATATCAGGAAATTGTGCATGCATTTTTACGCGCAATGTTTCGGTTGTATGTCCTTCTCCGCCGACAATAATATATTTTTTTGCTATCCCATTTTTCATTGCGTCTGCTAAGATATCTCCGCCACACAGAATACTCCCGCCAAAAAGCACCATTACATCTGCTTGGGTGATCCGGTATACTTTTTGCAGCTGCTCAGAAGTCAAGTCCATAAGATCTCTTTTCCCGCAAAATTGCCCCAGTATATTGATATTTGCCGCAACATTTTCCATTAATTTGTCCCCTTATAAATTTCAATTTCCACATGTGTCTTTCCATTAAATTTCACTTTATCTTTCCCCATTATACTTTTTCTGCCGGCTGTTGGAAAGATATTTTCTGCTATTCCTTACTTTTTCCTGGCAACCCCGCTGTACTCACACTCTGAAAGCTGCTCTTCCGGAAGGCGGCAGGTGCGGCGCTCTTTCTCTACAAGCTGTTCCACAAATGGCGTCGCCGGATGCCGCAGCAGTTCTTCCGGCGCTGCGTACTGCTGGATTTCGCCGCGATCCATGACCAGAACCTTTGTCCCCAGCTTCAGTGCCTCCCCGATATCATGAGTCACGAACAGCACCGTGATCTTCGTCTGCTCATAAATCCGCCGCAGCTCTGACTGAAGCTGTGCGCGGGTGATCTCATCTACAGCGCCGAATGGCTCATCCATCAGCAGGATCTCCGGTGACGCCGCAAGGGCGCGGGCAATCCCAACCCTCTGCTGCTGCCCGCCGGACAGTTCTGCCGGATATCGCTCTTTGAGTTCATCATCAAGACCTACAATCCCCATCCACTTGGATACGGCAGCCTTCGTCCTCGCCTTGTCACGCTTATTGAGCAGATTCGGCACATAGGAAATATTCTGTTCCACGGTCATATGCGGAAACAGGACGCTCCCCTGGATGGCATAGCCTATATTGCGGCGAAGCTGCGTCTGATCCTTACTGCGGATATTTTCACCATTTATCAGAATCTCTCCGGTGTCAGGTTCGATCAGCCCATTTACCATTTTAAGAGCCGTTGTTTTTCCGCAGCCGGAAGAACCGATAATGGTAACGAAGTCTCCTTTTTCAACAGTCAGGTTAAATCCTTCCATAACTACTTTATCGCCATAAGATTTTTTAATATTTTTAAATTCGATCTCTGTCTGCATCTCGGTACCTCCTACTGTAAAAGATCATGACTGGAAAGAAATTCCTCCGCCACATACCTAGGTTCTTTTCCTTCTGTTTCTACAGCATAATTCATCTCAGCCATGTCGCTGTCAGAAATGATCCCTGTCAATTTCCGGAATACCTCTTTCAGTTCCGGGTGGTCCTCCAGCACTTCATTGCGGATCACATTCCCACAGAGATAAGACAGATAAAACTGTTTATCATCCTCCAGCACCACTACATCTGAGGCAGAGAGCTGTCCGTCCGTGGTGAAGATTACCATGACGTCGATCTGCCCCTGATTGATCGCCTGATATTTCAGTCCGATATCCAGATCCATTGTTGCTTTGAAATTCAGCCCGTATGTCTCACACAAAGCGTCATAACCGTCCTCGCGCTCAAAGAAATCATACTCTGCGCCAAATACAAGCTGATCCGCGACCGCGCTCAGATCCGAATACGTATGCAGGTTATACTGTTCTGCGATTTCCCGGCGCACGACCAGACCATAGGTATTATTAAAGCCGTACATGCCCATCCACTGCATAGAGTAATCATCATTGTAAGACTGCTGCATGGTATCAAACAGCTCCTCCGTATACAGTCCTTCCTGTTTAAGTACCATGTTCCATGCTGTGCCTGTGTACTCCGGATACAGGTCGAACTCACCGCTTTCCATCGCCGGCTGGATATTGGAAGTGCCGCCTCCCACACCCTGAGTCAGCTCCACCTCCAGATCTGTGTCCTGCTCAATGAGCAGATCCAGCATTTCGCCCAGGACATACTGTTCTGTCATAGGTTTCGTGGCAATATGGATCGTATCCTTTGACTGCGATCTGAAAAATGCAGCTCCGGCAATCCCTAAGCAGATGATCAGTATGACGGCACCGATGATGCGATTGAGCTTCTTTGACTTTACGCTGTGCTTCTGAATCCGCTTTTCCGCTATTCCCAGGATAAAATCCATGAGCAGTGCCAGCACAGCGATCAAAAGGCTGCCTGCGATCGTCATTGCCGTATTGTTAGTCGTGATACCCCGGTAGATCGCCACTCCCAGTCCGCCTGCGCCGATGAAAGAAGCAATACCCGCAAGGGCGATGGTCATAGTCACCATACTTCGGATACCGGACATGATCACCGGCATTGCCAGCGGCAGTTTGATCTTGAACAAGATCTGGCTGCGCGTGCTTCCCATTCCTTTTGCCGCCTCCAGCACAGCCGGGTCCAGATTGGTGATCCCTGTGTGGGTATTACGGACCATTGGCAAGAGGGCGTAAACCGTAAGCGCGATGACCGCCGTAACATTGCCCACCCCGGAGAATGGGATCAGAAATCCCAGCATCGAAATGGAAGGGATCGTATAGAGAAAATTGATCACTCCCAAAGCGGGCTTCGCTGCCTTCTGGAATTCACTGATCAGTATCCCCGCTATACCGCCGATGACCACAGCGATCAGAATGGCAATCAGTGAGATGACCAGATGTTCCCACAACAGTCCTGCTAAAAAGGCCCAGCGCTCAATAAAGAGCGTTCCTATTTCATTTAACATTGTAATTCACCTCTTTTCGTAATTGCCTGTACCGGACAATTCTCAGCGCACAGTCCGCAGTGCAGGCAGTGTTCCTGGCGGATCAGATACGGCATCCCTTCTTCGATACACTGCTGCGGACAGTTCTGGGCGCACAGCCCGCATCCGATACACGCATCTGTGATCATATATCCTTTTTCCTGCGCCGGTTTGTCTCCAAGCGCAAAGCTCTCTCTGTTGATGGGTTCTCTGCCAAGGTCAAAGAACTCGAGCTGACCGTTATCCACGCAGAATGGCTCCAGGATATATCGGCTTTCCCCGGGATACACTCCGTTCATCACCGGGTTTTCCTCAAAGATCCGGTCGATCCATTTCTTTTGTTCCGCAAGCCTCCTGGCTTTTCCAGAAAGACGCACCATCTGGAACTCTCTGTTCATCCCGGTGACCGCCACATATTCATTTTCAGTAAGCTGACGGTAAAAATCCTTGCCCCGGGCTGTACAGAAATACAGTTTTCCTTCCTCTACGATCATGATATCGATAATGCGCGCCTGGGGCAGTCCATTTTCATCTACTGTGGCAAAGGTTACATCTTTTACATCCCTCAGGATCTGTAAACAATCTTGTGCTTTCATATTAACAACATCCTTCTTTCTTTTTTCTATACGCTATTTTATGGGACATTATTCCTGCGGACAAGTACGCGCCTTTTTGTAACTGAGTACGCACTTTTTTGTAACCGGCTCTTTTGAAAGGTCATTTTTGTTGATTTTCCAGACTTTTCTCCCCATTCATTTTTGACCATTACTGAGGAATAAAAAGACCGGCTGGATTTTTCCAATCGGTCTTCATTTTGTCTTATGCTTTGATATATGTGGTTTACATTGATTTTTCATATCAACTTCTTAATATCCATCCTTCAACAGGAAATCTGCCAGATGCATAATTTTAACACCATTGATGTTGCCTACAGCGAGTTCGTCCAGTGTGACCACGTATTTTGGATAGTGGTCTTTAATTTCAAGAAGATTGGCAGTCTCCCGGTCGGATTCCTCCGGCAGTCTGCGGCACACCTGAACATAGATACGCTCGTCGCGCTGTACTGCCACAAAATCTATCTCTTTCGTTTCGTTCTTTCCAATATAGACTTCATAGCCTCTCCTCCGCAGTTCAAAATACACGATGTTTTCCAGCATGGCAGCAATGGACTTCGGATTAAATCCCATCATACAATATTTCAGCGATGCGTCTGCAAGATAGAATTTCTCCTGCGTTTTGAGCACGGATTTCCCCTGCAGGTCATATCGCTGGCAGCGGTAGATAACAAATGCCTTTTCCAGCCAGCTCAGATAGTTGTAAACCGCTTCGACAGACAGAGAGCGCCCCTCGCCTTTCAGAAACTTAACAATGGCATTAGCTGAAAAAGTCTTTCCGACATTTTCGACAATATATTTTACAACACGGTTGAACAACTCAAAATTGGTGACATGGTGCCTCTTTGTAATGTCATTATTGATGACAGAATTATAGATTCCTTCCACGATCTGATACGCAGAGCGTTCATCAAAGTTCCCCTGTGCCACAATCGGGAAGCCGCCCATCCGCAGATATTCATTCAGAAGCTCCTTTGACGAATGGGAATCTGCTTTTTTGAATCTCAGGTATTCGGAAAAGGACAGGGTATAGACCGGAATAGAAATATACCGTCCGGTCAGATAAGTGGAAATCTCGCTTGACATCAGCTTTGAATTAGAACCCGTCACATAAATGTCGGTATCGGAGTTTTCAAGCAGGCTGTTAACTGCCTTTTCCCAGCCATCAATTTCCTGCACTTCATCCAACAGAAGATAGTAGCGTCCATCACCAGTCATCTCTTTCTTAATACCTTGATACATATCCTTGTCTGTCATTCCGTAGTCAAAATCTTCTGATGTATAACGCATACTGATGATATGGTCTGCGGCAATACCACTTTTCAATAAGTCATCCCGCAGCATCTCTAAAATCGTAGATTTGCCGCAGCGCCGGATTCCCGCCAGTATCTTGACAAGCGGAACGTCACGGTAGGTTTTCAGCATATTCAGATAATAGGGTCGGATAATCATATGGGGGCGCCTCCTTCTTCCTTACTAAAAGTATATCCAAAAACCTATAAATTATCAATAGATTTTACTTAATTTATGTAAAAACTATATAATTTTTGAATCTTTTTATGCCATATCAAAAAGGTTTTATTAGAGATATTTTTTCATATCTTTCATCACATCCGCCATGGTAATAGACTTCAGCTCTCGTTCCATCGCTTCCTGCACACGATGCAGTTTGTCATCCAGGAGATTATGGATATTCCTTCCTACCGGACATTTGGGGTCAGGATTTTCATGGAAATGGAATAACGTATTATCCTCAATACACTCTACCGCGCGGTATACATCCAGAAATGTGATCTCATTCAGAGGCTTTATTACCGCAGCCCCGCCTGTTCCTCTCTTCACCCCGATCAGCCCGGCATCCTTTAGCTGGGACAGAATCCGGCGGATAATGACCGGGTTTACATGGATACTGGATGCCAGAAAATCACTGGTTATCTTGTAGTCTTCTTTGAATGTCTCCATGCAGGCCATCATATGTATGGCGATCGTAAATCTGCTTGAAATATGCATGATCCCTCCTCCTTTCGACTTCTATCCTGTTTCAGTCCCGTTGCACTATCAATAGTTACATTTCCGGTTACCAGACTCCAAGCAATTCCCTGTAAATATTCTGATCCTCCTGCTTGAAAACGTTAAATACCACCTTTTCTATGCGTGTATCGGCATCCAAAAAATCAGTAACTGTCCGCACAGCGATTTCCGCTGCCTTCCTCTGAGGGAAATGAAACTCACCTGTGGATATACAGCAAAATGCGATACTTTTCAGGCCCTTGTCAGCGGCAGCTTCCAGACAGGATCTGTAGCAGTCTGCAAGCTGCCTGCAATGGGTTTCCGTAAGGTGACCGGATACGATCGGTCCTACGGTATGGATCACATACCTGGAAGGCAGGTTATATGCAGGCGTGAGCTTAGCCTTGCCTGTCGGCTCGTCATACCCCTGCTCGTTCATAATCCTGTCACAGGCGAGGCGGAGCTGTATGCCGCTGACGCTGTGGATGATGTTGTCCACGCAGGAGTGGCAGGGTATAAAGCATCCCCTTAAAGCACTGTTCGCCGCATTTACGATGGCATCGATCTTCAGGGTTGTAATGTCGCCGCGCCAGAGGACCAGTCGGCTGTCAGCAGGCGATGCCGGCAGCAAAGCACTGTCTGTAATTCCTTTCTCCTCCACTTCTTCACCCAGATACTCATCCTGAATCCTGAGAAATTCATCACTGATCGGATGGGGTGCACGAATATTCATCAGGCTTCGCAAAAGTCTTTTTTGCTCATTCTCATCTTCCGGTATTTCCATATTGCTGTATTGCGGGAGCTCTGCCAGAAGTCCCCTGATCAGAAATTCTCTTTTTTCACTGTGTGTCACTTTTATTCCTCCTTTATGTTCTCTTCCCCTTGTTGTAATATTTATCATTACATCTCTTGTGATCAAAATAGCATGTTTTAATCGTAATATCAATAGCTGTATCAAAAGCATGACCTCAACCTTGACATTTTTGTAAAAGGGAGTATTATTAAAAATAATTATTATTATCAATTTATAATATAGGAGTGATCTTATTGAAACAGCGGCGTAATACAAAACAGAAAAAATTGATATTAGATGCAGTGAAAGCACATAACGATCACCCCAGTGCAGATGCGATTTATCTGGATGTGCGCAGCCACGATGACAAGATCAGCAGGGGAACAGTCTATCGGAATCTTAAACTTCTGTCGGACAGCGGTGAATTGACCCAGGTGGAGCTTCCGGCTGCCGACCGCTTTGATTCCAGAACCGACCGGCATTATCACCTTATCTGCGTTCGGTGCGGCAAAGTATGTGATGCCCCGATCGATTACCACTCTGAGTATGATCAGAAAGCTGAAAAAGAAAGCGGATTTCTGATCACACGCCACCAGACTGTTTTTGAGGGGATATGCCCTGAGTGCCAAAAACAGAAAACGGAATCATGATTCTTAATTGAATGTTTCACAGAAGGCTGCTATGCAGCTTTTTGTGATCCATATAAAATAAATACAGAGGAGATGGTTACTTTGGACTAAGAAATCCGCGCAGCGGATATCGTTTATCCATTTTTAAAATATAGAGATCATATTCAGGAGGAAAACAATGAAAGAACATTTACCCTTATCTGTCAGGGTTCCCATTGAGGAAGATAATCCCAGTATTAGGAGAAACGAAGAATTATGTATTAAATGTGGCATGTGCAAAGGGGTCTGTACATCTCCCATCGGGGTGCATGGCACTTATTCATTTTCTGACACCAATGGAAAGGCGATCTGCATTAACTGCGGGCAGTGCGCCAATGTCTGTCCGACAGCCAGTATTACAGAGGCGTATGAATATGAGGATGTACGCTCAGCAGTAAAAGATCCGGATAAGATCGTGATCGTCAGTACATCTCCATCTGTCCGTGTGGCCTTGGGCGAGGAATTCGGCATGCCCAAAGGAACCTTTGTACAGGGAAAGATGGTTGCGCTTCTGAGGGCTCTTGGCGCGGATTATGTTCTGGATACGAATTTTGCGGCTGATCTGACGATTGTTGAAGAGGCAAGCGAACTCATTCGCCGTATCACGAAAAAAGACAAGCCTCTGCCCCAGTTTACAAGCTGCTGTCCTGCATGGGTTAAATTTGCGGAAACTTATTATCCTGAGATGCTGGCGCATATCTCCACAGCAAAGAGTCCTATTGGTATGCAGGGACCTACTATTAAAACGTATTTTTCCCAAAAGATGGGAATTGACCCGGCAAAGATCGTTAATGTGGCACTGACACCATGTACGGCAAAGAAATTTGAAATCCGCCGCTCAGAAATGAATGCGGCAGGGAAAAAATCAGGGCATCCAGAGATGCGGGATATGGATCAGGTTATCACAACTCGTGAACTTGCGCTGTGGGCAAAGGAAGAAGGAATCGAACTGGATGCACTGACTGACAGCGAGTACGATGATCTGATGGGTGAGGCGTCCGGGGCCGGAGTTATTTTCGGTAATACAGGTGGTGTGATGGAAGCCGCTCTGAGAACAGCTTATGTATATCTTACAGGCGAACAGCCTCCTGAGGAGCTGATGGAAGCAAAACCAGTCCGTGGTTATGAAGGAATCCGTGAGGCAAGCCTGACAATTGGGGATATACAGGTGAATGTGGCAGTGGTTCATGGGACTGCCAATGTGCGCAAAGTGATCGAATGGATCAAATCAGAGGTAAAGCAGTATCATTTCATAGAAGTCATGACTTGTCCTGGAGGATGTATCGGTGGAGGCGGACAGCCCCGCGACCTTCTGGCAAATGCAGACGATACCCGAAAGTCCCGGATCAGCAGTCTGTACCGGAGAGATATGTCCATGAAGAAGCGCATGAGCCATGAAAACAGTCAGATCAAACAGCTTTACGCTGAATTCTACGGTGAACCATTAAGTGAACTGGCAGAAAAAATGCTGCACACAGCGTACCTTGACCGGAGTGGTGATTTGAAATACCAGAAATACAGCGCAGAAACAGTGAATTGATGACATCTGTCTGACTGCCCTGCCAGCCGTCCCATACAGCGCCCGGAGTGGTGTGGGCGGCTGGCTGCATTGGAGCCGCAGATGATCAGGAGTGGTGTATTCTCATGCTGCCAGCAGTGCATCCGGGTGCATTGCGGCAGCACGTCTTTGTTCTCCCTCTATCCGGATGAAATCATAACACAGGCTAGAACAGCCCTTTGAGCACATTTACACAGCCTTCGACTCCAAGCTTTGACGAGTCCAGGATCACATCGTAATTCTTCAGGTCTTTCCAGTCATTTCCTGTGTTCGCGCGGAAATATCCCGCTCTCCTTTTATTATAATGACGGCGGGTAGACTCCACTGCCTCAGGAGCAACTCCATAGTCTTCTATGATCCTTTTTTTAATCTCTTCTTCGTTCTCAGAATGGATGAATACTTTGATAAGGCTTTTCTGATCTCTCAGCGCATCCGATGCGCAGTGTCCGAGGAAGATTCCCGGTCCTTCCATGGCAAGGCGCCGGATTTCTAACTGCTCATCCAGAAAAACTTTCCCCTCTGCTGTCAGCATATCCGGGTCTCCGGTCTGCATACGGCTCATGACAAACATCGTATAGAGCACGCTTCCTGTCCCCTTTTCCTCATACTGATTGATCCTCTCAACCGGAATCCCCTGCTTCTTTGCCACAGCTTCCATGATTTCTTTCCCATAGCACGGCACACCGCTGACTTCTGACAGCTTCCGCGCGATCTTCGTGCCGCCGCTGCCATATTCTCTCTCAATTGTGATATAACGAAATTTCATCTTTATACCTCCTAAAAAAACTCAGCTTCTCACAACCGCTGTCGATGCATTTATGAAATCACTCAGAGCAGACAGACCCGTGGGACACACTGATTCCTTATTTAATATTGTAGCACATCTGCCCAAAAGTAGCATCAGATAGTTTCAGTCCGATCAGCCCGCCTTTTTCCTTATATCCAGTCGCCCACAGATCCTTCAACAGAAACGAGTGCGACCTGCCGTACGTTGCGGCTGTGATCCACATGCCATCCGCTTTCTCTTCGTATCCATAGCACAGAAACCAGTGCCATACAAAGTCTTTGAAGTGTTCATTTTTATGCCGCAGCAAAAGGTAAGGCACTGGATACCCGCTGTCAATGTGCCATTTGATAAAATCCTCCGCTGTCCGTAAGTCTTCTGTTCCCGCCAGCTCTTCCATAGAGATGCGGCGTTCCCCCACATCGGAAAGATAGTTCCCGAATCCTTCGGTAAACAGCCAGAGCTTATTCACTCCACTTACCCTGGGTCTGAGATATGGCTTCATCTTCATGGAAAAATTAATGTAATCCCGTTTGGTCAGCGCATGGACGTCATACGGATAAAGATTCGTCATGCCGCGCCGCAGGGCCAGATAGATACAGCAGTCGCACGCCGTGGCAGCCGCGCATCCTCCGATGTACATGACCACATTCCTGAACCATTCCTGGCTGCCGCCCACTGCTCCTTCTACTGAAAAATAATCCAGAATTTTTTTCATTGCTTACCGCCTCCAAAATCTGTACCTATTATATATGCCCTGCCGTGCAAATACAACCTCTCACCAAACTTCATGGCGCGCTGTCATAGCGGATTTTCACGAAACGTCAAAAGTGATATTCTTCTGAAACACCCATTTTTGTCCTAAATTCGGCAGTCGCGTTTTCCAAATGGAAGATGCCTAATTTAAAACCGGTTTCCTCATTGTATATTTTCTGCATGGCGGGCGCTTTACTCAGCACCATGTTTGCGATAACATCGTCCTGTTCAAACACTGCTCTGCCGTAGTATCTTAAGAACCCTTCCCCATAGCAGGCACAGATTTCAACATTTGGATTTGCGATCAGCTGACTGTATACGTCTTTAAAGGTTCCCACCCCGAAATACAGGTGACCATTCAGATAGAGGTGGAATGCCAGAGGACGGCATTTCGGCTTGTCACCGTCAACAGTAGTAACTGAGAAAAAATCAACCTGTTTCAAATAATCTTCCACTTTTTGTAGTTCGTTCATCTTATATATCCTCCTTATTCTTTACTGATTATGAACAATATGATATTATCATTATAGGAAAATAATATAAAGTACGATATTTTAGAATACCTAGTATTCTAAAATATACTATGGAGGAATGGAAAATGTCTGATGAGAGATTCGGGAAATGTCCGTATTTTACTGCCCAGTCTGTATTGCAGGGAAAGTGGTCTATTTTGATCATGCACTATTTAAGCAGCGGTCCTGTGAGATTTAACCAACTGCTGAAAATGATGCCTGATATGACTCACGCCACACTTTCCAAACAATTGAAAAAAATGCAGATCGACGGATTGATCATCCGAAAAGAATACCCGCAGGTGCCGCCAAAAGTAGAATATTATTTAAGCGATATCGGAGAAAAATTTCTTCCCGTATTAGACAGCCTGGAAAACTGGGGAAAGCAGTATATTGAATACATGGATAAAGAAATTTAGATATAGAAAGGACCGACATGAAATGGCAGAGGAGCATAAAGAAGTATTGTAAAAATACTGACCTATGCCAAGTGAACGGAAAATAAGAAAACTCTATGTGAATGGACGAACCATTTGCATAGAGTTTTTCTTTTGCTTATTTCAAATTTCGGCGTCCATAGGACGAGCAGCTGTCACCGAAGGTGACAATCTTGGGGGGTGGGGGATAATCCCTCAACAAGCGTTTTGGTCGGTGCAATCCGGCCAAAAACGCAGAGCATGTACATGTTTGCATTGCTTGCCAATCTGTCCATTTATGAATTTTTACAATCTTTTATCACAAAGCTTGACGAGTTAGTAATGACTAACTATAATGGAAGGGGATTATTATGCCGGTTTGAGGGATTCACATGAACAAATACAAAATGGAAAAGAATACCGTACAGGAAACGCTGATTATCCCGCTTTATGGTCGTTGGCTGTGCTCCCGGATGTTCCCAACGCTATTCCAGGATGAAAGCGCTGAGGAACTGATGGAGCGCATTGACTATGATTTTTCGGAGCTGGAGAAGCAGTCAAACAGCCTGATGCAGGTGTTCGGCGCACTGGAAGTTGCTATGCGCCAGAGCAATCTGGCCTGGGAGGTGCGGGATTATCTGAAATCCCATCCAAAGGCGGCGGTTGTCAATCTTGGCTGCGGGTTGGACAACACCGGTCGGGCCTGCGACAACGGAAACTGCAAAATCTACAACATCGACTTGCCGGATGTGATTGCATTACGAAATCAACTGCTGCCGGCGGGGGAACGCGAACAGAATCTGGCGCTGGATTTGAACGATCCGTCCTGGATGGACGCCATCGGCGTCGACCCGGCGGACGGCACGGTGCTGTTTGCCGCCGGGGTGTTTTACTATTTCACCACCAAACAGGTACAACGGCTGATCACATCCATGGCGAAACGGTTTCCCGGCGGACGGCTGGTATTCGATGGGGCGGGGAAAACCGCCGTCAAGCTGATGCTCAAAATCTGGGTGAAACAGGCGGGGATCAAGGACGTCGGCGCACACTTCTCTGTAAAGGACGCCAAAGGAGAGCTGGAGCTCTGGTCGCCGCTCCTTTTCGTTTCCAGCCGCGGGTATATACAGGGATACCGGAAGCTGGAAGGACCGGGGGTAAAACCCATCCACCGCCTTCTGGCTAAAATCGCCGACGGACCGCTGCATCTGCAAATCGTGCGGATGGAATTTAAGGAGGTGTCCCGATGAACTGGACGCGGACGATATTCGACGGATTTGCCATGGCAGCCTATTTTAATTTCTTTGCCGCTGCCTTGGCACTGTATAACCCCCGGTTGATGTTTCCCAGCTATCCACCTGCCATTATCAAGGATGCTCCGGAACCGCCCACAAAAGCGGAGAACCGCTTTTACTGGCTGTGGATTTGTTTTGGGGAGCTTCTGCCTCTCCTGATCTATGGCGCAATCAGCATGGCGGAAGGTGGCACGCAGGGATTTTGGCAGATGGCGCTGACAGGATATATCCAGTGGATGATGGTAAACCTGTGCGACCTGTTTTTTCTGGACATCTTTCTCATCCAG
Source organism: uncultured Mediterraneibacter sp. (assembly GCA_944383695.1). Taxonomy (GTDB): domain Bacteria; phylum Bacillota; class Clostridia; order Lachnospirales; family Lachnospiraceae; genus Mediterraneibacter. The sequence goes on along the minus strand of CALWQP010000052.1, from coordinate 611 downwards.
AAAAGGGCGAAACACTGTTTTGTAATTCCCGGTACGGAAGGGCACCCCGGCTATGGGTTCAAGGCGTGGATGAAAAACTATGCCTTGCCGGAGCATCTGCTGCAATGGTCATTGATCCTCTGCCCCCTGATGGCGGCGGTGCAGGCAGGGCTTGGTTTGATCATGAATACGCTGTGGTAGGCAGGATAGTTGTTTACAATATTTGTAAGGAGGGATTATATGCCGGAATTCAACGCTGTAGAGAACACTTTGTTTATTCCAATGCTAGGCAGGATCTACGCCAGCGAGCATTTTCAAAATATTTTGTATGATGAAAAGACCCTGTCACTGAAAGATGTGCTGCCAAAAGGTCTGGTGGAAATAGGTTCCCAGAGCCAGTACACCCTACTGGCTTCTGCTTCCCGTTCCGCTAATATGGACCGATATATCCGGGACTTTCTCCGCCGCAAACCAGACGGCGTAATCGCGGAACTGGGGTGTGGGCTGGAGACCACCTTTTACAGGAACGACGATGGGCATACCCACTGGTACGCCGTCGATCTGCCGGATGTAATGGAATATCGAAAGACGCTGCTCCCGGAACCGGAACGGCAGACATACTTTGCCGGCGA
>CALWQP010000051.1 GCA_944383695.1 uncultured Mediterraneibacter sp. | reverse complement strand
ATCAATCAGCCGGTATTCCTCGCTGTTTGCACGCATATAGGATATTTGTATATCTTTTACTATTTTGGAGCCAATGAAAAATAAAAGTATGACAAGAAAAAATATTCTCCGTTTCTTTTTTTCATACTGCCGTCCTTCCTCAAGTTTTTCCCAGCGTTCATTGATCTGCCGGCATACGCATGGGTAATAAACTGACACTATTCCGCCGTATTTTCAGGTACAGGTGCATTATAGTATTCTACACTGTTCATTTGTGTCACTGCTTCATAATTAGCTTCCAGGTAAAGATCACGGTTAAAATAAAACCCTTTTGCTCCCTCAAATACTTGCACAGGTATATACAAAGACTCGCCTGCGCCAAGAATACTGTCAATGATGATACAATCTAAACGATCATATAAGCCGTCTACTCCTTCAATCGAAAGATGGCTTTTATCATTTGTAAACCCCATCCACGGCCCTTGATTCACCTTCTGTATATTCACGTAAATCGCGTAGTTATCATTCAGATAATAGTCCGGATGCTCCGCTAAATACGCATTCATCAGCTCGCGCATGGTTTCTGCATCCTCCCATGTCAGGTCTTTCCGGAATATATCCAGTCCCATTTTTTGTTTAAAACCATATCCTATGGTTTTTTTATCTTTATCAATGTCAATCCCTGTAACTTCTAATGGATAAAGACCTGTTCCATATTCCTTAAGGACGTCATCAATCAGCCGGTATTCCTCGCTGTTTGCACGCATATAGGATATTTGTATATCTTTTACTATTTTGGAGCCAATGAAAAATAAAAGTATGACAAGAAAAAATATTCTCCGTTTCTTTTTTTCATACTGCCGTCCTTCCTCAAGTTTTTCCCAGCGTTCATTGATCTGCCGGCATACGCATGGGTAATAAACTGACACTATTCCGCCGTATTTTCAGGTACAGGTGCATTATAGTATTCTACACTGTTCATTTGTGTCACTGCTTCATAATTAGCTTCCAGGTAAAGATCACGGTTAAAATAAAACCCTTTTGCTCCCTCAAATACTTCCACAGGTATATGCAAAGACTCACCTGTCCCAAGAATACTGTTAATGATGATACAATCTAAACGATCATATAAGCCGTCTACTCCTTCAATTCCAAGACGGCTTTTATTATTTGTAAACGCCATCCACGGTCCTTGATTCGCCCGCTGTATATTCACATAAATGGAGTAGTTATCATTCAGATAATAGTCCGGATTCTCCGCTAAATACGCATTCATCAGCTTGCGCATGGTTTCTGCATCCTCCCATGTCAGGTCTTTCCGGAATATATCCAGCAGTCCCATTTTTTGTTTAAAACCATATCCTATGGTTTTTTTATCTTTATCAATGTCAATCCCTGTAACTTCTAATGGATAAAGACCTGTTCCATATTCCTTAAGGACGTCATCAATCAGCCGGTATTCCTCGCTGTTTGCACGCATATAGGATATTTGTATATCTTTTACTATTTTGGAGCCAATGACAAATAAAAGTATGACAAGGAAAAATATTCTGCGTTTTCTTTTTTTCATACTGCCGTCCTTCCCGCAGTTTTCCCGGCATTCCTTGACCTGCCGACATACGCATGGGCAATACCCTTTTCTTACCTTGATACAGAATTATCCGGAATTCCGTCAAATCTTTATGTCCGCGATGGGTAATAAACTGACACTATTCCGCCGTATTTTCAGGTACAGGTGCATTATAGTATTCTACACTGTTCATTTGTGTCACTGCTTCATAATTAGCTTCCAGGTAAAGATCACGGTTAAAATAAAACCCTTTTGCTCCCTCAAATACTTCCACAGGTATATGCAAAGACTCACCTGTCCCAAGAATACTGTTAATGATGATACAATCTAAACGATCATATAAGCCGTCTACTCCTTCAATTCCAAGACGGCTTTTATTATTTGTAAACGCCATCCACGGTCCTTGATTCGCCCGCTGTATATTCACATAAATGGAGTAGTTATCATTCAGATAATAGTCCGGATTCTCCGCTAAATACGCATTCATCAGCTTGCGCATGGTTTCTGCATCCTCCCATGTCAGGTCTTTCCGGAATATATCCAGCAGTCCCATTTTTTGTTTAAAACCATATCCTATGGTTTTTTTATCTTTATCAATGTCAATCCCTGTAACTTCTAATGGATAAAGACCTGTTCCATATTCCTTAAGGACGTCATCAATCAGCCGGTATTCCTCGCTGTTTGCACGCATATAGGATATTTGTATATCTTTTACTATTTTGGAGCCAATGAAAAATAAAAGTATGACAAGAAAAAATATTCTCCGTTTCTTTTTTTCATACTGCCGTCCTTCCTCAAGTTTTTCCCAGCGTTCATTGATCTGCCGGCATACGCATGGGTAATAAACTGACACTATTCCGCCGTATTTTCAGGTACAGGTGCATTATAGTATTCTACACTGTTCATTTGTGTCACTGCTTCATAATTAGCTTCCAGGTAAAGATCACGGTTAAAATAAAACCCTTTTGCTCCCTCAAATACTTCCACAGGTATATGCAAAGACTCACCTGTCCCAAGAATACTGTTAATGATGATACAATCTAAACGATCATATAAGCCGTCTACTCCTTCAATTCCAAGACGGCTTTTATTATTTGTAAACGCCATCCACGGTCCTTGATTCGCCCGCTGTATATTCACATAAATGGAGTAGTTATCATTCAGATAATAGTCCGGATTCTCCGCTAAATACGCATTCATCAGCTTGCGCATGGTTTCTGCATCCTCCCATGTCAGGTCTTTCCGGAATATATCCAGCAGTCCCATTTTTTGTTTAAAACCATATCCTATGGTTTTTTTATCTTTATCAATGTCAATCCCTGTAACTTCTAATGGATAAAGACCTGTTCCATATTCCTTAAGGACGTCATCAATCAGCCGGTATTCCTCGCTGTTTGCACGCATATAGGATATTTGTATATCTTTTACTATTTTGGAGCCAATGAAAAATAAAAGTATGACAAGAAAAAATATTCTCCGTTTCTTTTTTTTCATACTGCCGTCCTTCCTTTCTGTCGGCGATATCCACTCTTCCTTAAGCCTGGATATTTACGATGCCATTTGAGAATACCCCGAAGAAATGGTCGCAAAAGTCTGCATATTCTTCATAATCTATGAAATATTTTTCCCCCCATGAAGACACCTCCAGCATGATTTTATGATTTGCCCGTGACTTGTCCATATATAATCCGGTAATTGTCACAAAATGCAGTGATGTACTTTCATCTTTATAAATATACTGATTATTGGCTTCTCGATACAGTTTAAGTTCGCCGCTATTGGATATCCCAATCGCCATAACTACCGGGATATCCTGTTCCAGCATATCCCGAATGTCCCGGAGAGTCTCATCCTCATCCCAAAAAGCAGACCACGAGGAGGCATACTTTTCTTCCGTATGCGCTATTCCATATTTATTTAAACCATTCGATACCTGAGGACCAAACATACCGATCCAACGTGTCACAGGAAAATAGGTTTCATGCATCAATCTGGAAAAGTTTTTAAAATCTTCAAGCTCTATCCTTCCGTCTTTGATCGCTATATCCGTTATTTCATTTGCATTATCAGGATTCTGCAGCGCCCAGTAAAGTATGACATTGCTGCCTGCAATATTTCCGCATCCTGACTTGCTGAGAATTGAATCTAAACTCCAGTAATCATCTGTAGAAAATGTACCTTGATTACCGCCATAACCATCTCCTTCCGGATCGTTATCAATATGAACGAACTCTGCCCGTTTCAGGGTGATCGTTTCCCTGTCCGACTGCATTGGGTTGGCGTCCTTATTGTCCGGGATTCCATCTCCATCACTGTCCGTCATATTGGGGTGTGATTTCATGCGGAAAAATACTCTTCCCCACATATCCGTTGCCTGAACAATCTCTTCGCCGTCTTTCAGACCATCGCCATCACAGTCTGGATCATTTGGGTCCAGTTGAATCGTTAACCCATTGAATAAGCGGATCCTTTCCTCATGATAATCGCTTAAACCATCGCCATCACTGTCGGTAACGATATCAACACTTTCTCTCATCAGTTTCTCAAACTCTCCTATTAAATCATCCGCATTCTCTGCATGGTAGGACTGCGCCCCTGTCTGCTCGGCGATTTTTTGCAGAAGTGTCCGATCATAAGAACTGCCCAGGCCAACGGTATATATTTTTACACCCTTTTCTATCGCATTCTGTGTGTAAGTATCACTATAGCTTCCCGCTCCATCCGTAAGCATTACAATGATTTTCATAGACGTCTCATAATTATCATCCGTATCAGGCAAATCAACAGACGGAAGAGGGAATTGCCCTAATGCCAATGATATTCCCGAGCTTAGCGAAGTACCGCCGCTTGCCCTGATATTATCCAGAGCTTTTTTTAATGCTTCATGGTCGTTCGTAAAAGGCGATAAAAGTCTTGCCGAACTGGCGAATCCAATTACAGCGCCGCGGTCATGAACCTTTTCTTCATTACGCAAAATATCTATGAAGTTTTTTGAAACCTGTACACGAACATTCCGGCGGTCATTTGACGCCATGCTTCCAGATTCGTCCAATACAAATGCAACATCTATTCTTGCATTTAGTTTATCCTGTTCTCCTGCTATAATGTCGTCTTTCCATGCCTGATCCCACAGGTAAGTATCAATCAAAGCATACTTTGAAAAATGTGCTGTCCTTGCTTTCACAACACAATTGTCTAAATCTACTTCCTGGTCTTCTAATGGATACATTTCCTGTTTTTCCGTATCAATATAATAAATTTGTGGATTGAAATTTTCATTATCTAAAAATTTCCGGTCAAATTTAAATGCGATTTCTGCTTCTTTTATCTCTTCTTCAGCGCTAAAGTCATATGCAGCACCCAGCAGTCCGGGAACATCTTCTGGAACCCAGACACTATTTTCCGGGTCGTCCCGTTTTATCTCTACGGTGTCAGAAATCCCGGCAGGAAGTACCACCTCCAAATAAGGCGTTACAAATGGATCTTTCTCTTTTTCCGTCACTTCCACACTTACCTTTATCTCTTCTTCACCGTCTGGAATGCCGTTTCCGTCCGTGTCAGGGTTTAAAGGGTCAGTTCCTAGAATAATTTCTCTGCCGTCCGGAAGTCCGTCTTTATCCGTGTCTGAATCAATGGGGGAGGTTTGATACTGTTGTTCTTCTTTATCATCCAATCCATCTTTATCGCTGTCTTTAGATGCTGGATCAGTACCCAGATCGATTTCTTCCATATTTGTAAGACCATCGTCGTCATCATCTTCTAAATCGTCTGTAATTCCATTTTCGTCTGTGTCTGACAGCAGAGGGTTCGTCCCTGTAGAGGTCAGTTCGGCAAAATCACTTAGTCCGTCGCCATCCGTATCCGCATTATCCGGATCCGTACCATACATGGTTTCTTCCCAGTTTTGGAGTCCATCTCCGTCATTATCATTTTTATCAAGCTGCGGGTCGCCTTTTATGCTTCCCATATGTAAGATGAAGCTTTTTGCAAGCATAAATCCACTGGTGTCTGTAACAGTAACAGTCAGCTGGTTTACCCCTGCAAACAGGACAGGATCGGCTATATGCCATTCTTCAGAAGCATCTAAAACTCCCATATCCATGTTCAGTCCACCAGACGTAATACTGTATTCAATCTTTTTAATCGGAAATTGTGAATGTATCATACCACTGATGTCCTTAAACACCCCTGTTTCAACAAAATAATCATTTCCTTTATTTTCTAAGCCCTCTTCATTCAGTATGATTTCTATAGATGGGTTTACTTTCTGATAAGCAAAATTATAATTTTGTGGCGTATCATTGATATTCAATTTTTGATTTACTTTATAGGTGATCGACAATTCACTGTAAGGTGCAATCGTCTTCGTTGTCTCATTTCCTTTTAACTGATAATGATATTTATACTGTGCCTCTTCATCATAATTTGTTACAGACATCTGTGCATTATCTGACCGTTCGATTGGCATATTATAATCAAAATCAAATGACCAGTCAGTCATAGCCTGTTCTGTATTGTTTTTAATAGTGAATTGCGCAGTAAACCCGTCATCGTCTTCTCTTACAGAGCGATATGCAATATCATATTCTGGTCTGGACGGTTCATTTTCGACTGCCTTTACGTACGTTGTCTGCATGAATAACATACAAATCATGGCAAAACACAATAACCCACTAATACCTTTTTTGATGCTTAATTTCATAAACTCTCTTCTCCTTTTCATCCGCATTTTAAACTAAGATAAATTTTCTCCGATCCCCCTTTAAATTTCACTATATTATAGACTTCCATCCCATTGCCCTTCCAGTGTATCAACTGGTAAATAATGGATAATTAATTTATCACAGCGTATCATTTTCTATATTAATTATCAATAGTTTCTGTCTGAATGAATAAAAACTCTGTCCGAATATTTTCTGTACGTCTCTGTACCCACTTCTCTTTTTGACTATTTCAGCATAAAAAGGGACAGTCCTGTGAAATCCAGGCTCTGTTAAAGCCTTAAATCTCCACAGGACTGTCCCATTGTTCAGACAAACCCAGAGTTTATGAAAAGAGTTTTTCAAAACGTTCCATTGCTTCTTTTGTTTTTTCGTGTGTCCCAAAGGATGTCAGTCTGAAGTGGTTTTTCCCATTTACCCCGAATCCTGCCCCCGGAGTTCCCACGACCTGCGCGTTTTCCAGCAGATAGTCAAAGAAATCCCATGACTCCATACCGTCCGGGCATTTGAACCAGATATACGGAGAATTCACGCCGCCTGTAAAGGAGATATGTTTCCTCCGCAGCGTATCCGCGATGAGCCGGGCATTTTCCATATAGTAGGAGATGTTTTCCATACACTCTTTCATGCCCGCATCGGAAAGCACCTTTGCCGCCGCGTGCTGGATAATATACGGCGTTCCGTTGAATTTCGTGGACTGGCGTCTGTTCCACATATCACGGATACTCATCTGCCGGCCGTTTGACGCGGTGAATACGAGCGCTTTTGGAACGACAGTGTATGAGAACCTGGTTCCGGTAAACCCTGCTGTCTTGGACAGGGAACAGAACTCAATGGCACACTTCTCCGCGCCCTCTACCGCATAGATGCTGCGGGGCAGCTCCGGTTCGGAAACAAACGCCTCATAAGCAGAATCAAACAGGATTACCGCCTCGTTTTTCAGCGCATATTCCACCCATGCTTTTAACTGTTCCTTATTGTAGCACGCTCCGGTCGGGTTGTTCGGGGAGCACAGGTAAATAATGTCCGCCTTTACAGAATCGTCGGGCATCGGCAGGAAATTATTCTCTTCCGTTCCGTTCATATAGAGAATCTGCTTTCCGTCCATTGTGTTCGTGTCCACATACACCGGGTAGACCGGGTCCGGCACGAGAATCACATTGTCCTGCGCAAAAAGCTCCGTGATATTTCCGGTATCACTTTTTGCTCCATCGGAGATGAACACGTCATCTGCGTCTACATGCACGCCGTTTTTGGCGTAGTATCCGGCTACCGCCTGGCGGGCGAATTCATATCCCTGCTCCGGTCCATATCCTTTAAATGTCTCCGGCACCGCCTGCATGTCCACCGCCTCATGAAGCGCTTCGATGGCGCTTTTTGTCAGCGGGCGGGTCACGTCACCGATACCGAGCCGGATGATATTCTGCGCCTTGTCCGGGTGGGTTTCCTCATATACTTTTACTCTGCGGGCAATCTCCGCAAAAAGATAACTGTCCTGCACGTTCAGATAATTTTCGTTTAATTTTGGCATACTTCTTCTTCCTTTCTAAAAAGATAAAAGCGGGACTGCTCCTGTCCTTCCGCCCCATTGCGGTATGACAGGAGTACCAGAACCCGCTCTGTTATTTCCAGACTTATCTTAGCAGAATCCTTCCTGTTTTTCAATATTTATTTCATCAGCCGATTATTTCATCCGATTTCACTGCCTGTTATTTCATCACACTTTATCGCCTGCTATTTCATCAGCCATTGTACTGCCGCGGCTGTAATCACGCAATGCGCCACCAGCATGACCGGGACTCCCACGACAAATTTTGCCTTCTTTGTCTTGTGCCGGAACAGGAGCATTCCGGCGAGGGCTCCCACGGAACCGCCCGCCGCTGTAAGGATGAGCAGCGTCCGCTCCTGAATCCGCCATTTTCCTTTCTTTGCCCGCCCTTTGTCCAGACCATAGGCAACCCAGGTAATGAAATTAATGCTCAAAAGACAATAGGTGAGAATGTTCATACCCATGCTCATACCGCAATCTCCTCTCCCAGCGTAAACGAATAGATGATTTTTTCTTTTACCGGCTTCCCGGTGAGCCGCGTCAGCGCGCGGGCATAATAATCAAGCTGAGCGTGATATTTCTCCCTGAGTTCCCCGGCGCTTCTCACTTTATCCGTCTTATAATCCAGCACTACAAGTCCATCCGGTTCTCCAAAGTACACGTCGATGATCCCCTGCACGAGAATTTTTTCACCCGACTGGTCCTGCGGGTAGATCTCAGATGCATCAATGCTAAGGACGAACGGCTGCTCTTTGAACAGTTCTTTGCAGCTTGCCGCCCGGCGCATGCGCCTTCCGCTCTTACAGCGGAGGAACCGAAGGATATCTTCGCGGCGGATACACTCTGCCATCTCCCCGGTCAGCCTTCCTGCTGCCCGCAGTTTCCCGATCGCCGCGGACAGGCTTCCATCATCATATTCCGCTGTAAAGTCCAGCAGCTCCAGCAGTTTGTGATAGGCGCTGCCCCTGGAAGCTCCGGTGAGCGTCTCCTCTTCCCGGAGGAATCCCGGAAGCAGGGGTACGACCTCCGGCTCCTCATACATTTCCTGCCCGGCTTCCTCCGCAAGGCCGGAACGTTTTTTAAGCTCTGAGACTGTAAATTTCAACTTCATCCTTCCCGAATCTTCATACGGATATACATAAGCCATCTGTTCTTCCAGGCGGGCCCGCAGTTCCGGTACATAGACCCGGGATGTGTCCCAGTGTTCCAGTACATCCAGCGCCAGCTCCTCCGCTCTCTCTTCCGACGTCTCCGGCGTCAGGTCTGCCCCGGAAAATACAGCCAGTTCCACCGGGGCACATGCTTTTACCTTTACATCCGTCTCCCCGGCTGCATCTGCCGCTTCCCGCTCCGTTCCTTCCAGTACCGCAGGGAGCACCCAGTCCAGGTAACATCTGGCCCCTTCCACGCGGAATACGCCCAGATTTCCATATGCTGTCAGGGCATCCATATCCGCACACCCTGTCATGATGAGTTTTTCTTTTGCCCGGGTCATGGCGACATAGAGAATACGCATCTCCTCCGCCAGCGTCTCCAGCAGAGATTCTTCCCGAATCATTTTCTTCAGGAATACCGGTTTCTTTGTCCTTCTCTCCAGGTCAATATAATCCAGTCCCACGCCCCACTCCGGATGAAGGAGCACACTGCCCTTTGCATCCTGCATATTGAACTGTTTCCCCATTCCCGCGGTGAATACGATGGGAAATTCCAGACCCTTGCTTTTGTGGATGCTCATAATGCGCACTGTATCAGACTGCTCATCCATGATCCCTGCTTCCCCATAATCTACGTCATATTTCTTTAACTGTCCGATGTACCGCACGAAATTAAACAGCCCTTTGTAACTCGTCCCCTCGAACGCCGACGCCTTCTCCACCAGCATCTCCACATTCGCCGTCCTCTGGGCGCCTCCGGGCATTGCCGCAACAGCCAGGCCGTAACCTGTCTCCTCTATAATTTCTGTCAGGAGCTCGTGCACCGGTGTATAGGGCACCTTTTCCCGGAAATAAGCTGTCTGCCGGTAGAAACGCGACAGTTTTTTCTGAAGCGTCCCATCCGGCTCTGTTTTTTCTTTTTCCCCCGCGGCATACGCAGCGGCAGCCTCATAAAATGCAAGATTCGGAAATGCGATCCGTATCTCTGCCATGTCTTCTGTGGACAGATTTCCGAATGGGGAGGTCAGAGCTGCCGCCAGGGGAAGGTCCTGCCGCGCATTGTCCAGTATCTTCAGATAATCCAGCAGGACGCTCACCTCATAAGTCTCGAAATATCCCTCCCGGCTCACGGAATAAGCAGGAATCCCTTCCTCCGTAAGCACCGCGGAAAAATCTTCCGCCCATCCTTTGATACTGCGGGTCAGGATTACGATATCCCTGTACTGCACTCTGCGATACCCTCCGGTCTCCCTGTCAATGACCATACCGGTCCTCATAAGTTTCCGGATGCGGCGGGCGATCATGCGGACCTCTGCCCTGCGGGCGTCCTCATCTCCGGTATCTGCCTTGTCCAGCAGGAGAAGCTCTGTCCGGTCAGTAAATCCGGATTTTTCCGCATCTTCAGGAAGAGATGGAAAATCTGCCCCTGCATACAGCGCGGCGCTGTCATCGTACTCGATTCCCCCGAGATCTCTGCCCATAATCTGCCTGAAAATATAATTGACGCTGTCCAGAACTTCCGGACGGCTGCGGAAATTCTTGTGCAGATCGATCCGCTGTTTTTCACTGTCTGCCAGGCTGTATGTGTCGTACTTCTCCATGAACAGCTCCGGCCTGGAAAGACGGAAGCTGTAGATACTCTGCTTCACATCGCCGACCATAAAGACATTATATCCCCCGCGGGACATTCTGGATACACTGGCGAGGATTGTTTCCTGGACGAGGTTGCTGTCCTGGTACTCGTCGATCATCACTTCCTCGAACCGATCCTGGTATTCCCCCGCCACCGGCGATGGGACCAGTTTTCCGTCTTTTTCCCCGGTCAGGATGGCAAGGGCGAACTGCTCCATATCATTAAAGTCGATCATATTCCTGCTTCGTTTTTTCTCACTGAACAGTTCTGAAAACTTTTTAACCAGGGAAACCAGCGTCCGCATGGACGGACATGCCGCCTCCATATCCTTCTCCCATTCCTCACATGGAGCGTAAAAATAGATTTCCCGGATGTCTTTGACCAGCTTTTTCACCTGCTCGCGGAGCTTCTTTACGGCTTCTTTTTTATCTTCGGACACAGTTTCATCTTTCTTTCCAGAAAGCCGTTTCCATTCAAATCCGCAGACAATATCGTATTGCCCCCTGAACTCCTGCTCCTCTTCCAGCCTTTCTATGCCTTCAAGATCAGACTCCAGCATATCCGCATACATGTACGGACCATCCGGCTCCCCGCAGATTTCCAAAGCTCGTTCAAGCACACGGCGGACGTCCCCCGCACGGCAGCGTACTCTCTCCTCTGCACGGTGCCGTATTTGCTCAGCCGCACAGGACTGCACCTTCTCAGCCGCACAGCGCTGTACCCTCTCAGCCTCGCCACGTTCCATGACGCTGCCGTCAGCGGATGCTGTCTTTTCTCCGGTTGTTTCCTCTGCCCTTGCAGAAGTCCCGCCCTCCGGCATTTCATATGCTCTCACGCAGGAGTCAAGCCACTTGTTTGGCTGGGGATAACTGCGGGAATACTCGTACAGCTTCAGGATGAGTCCCTCGATCTTCCGGTCATTGCGCCCTGTGCCAAACCGCTCCACAAAATCGAGAAAATCCTTTGTTCCTTCCTCGTAACATTCCTCCAGCAGTTCATCCATCACATCCTGCTGCAGCAGTTTCAGTTCCCCTTCCTCTGCGATGCGGAATCCCGGGTCAATGCCGATGACATGGAAATGGTCTCTTATGACCGAGAGGCAGAAACTGTGTATCGTCGTGATCGCCGCGCTGTGAACAAGCGTTGCCTGCTGTTCCAGGCGGGCGTCCCCGGGCCGCTCCATTAGCTTTTTTTCTATGGCGGCGCCGATCCGCTCTTTCATCTCCGCTGCCGCCGCTTCGGTAAATGTCACGATGAGCAGCCGGTCCACATCCACAGGATGCTCTTCTTCTGTGAGCCTCTGGATGATGCGCTCTACAAGCACTGCTGTCTTGCCGGAACCTGCTGCCGCTGATACGAGGATATTCCGGTCCCTCAGATCAATGACCTTCTGCTGCTCTTCCGTCCATTTCACGCTCATCCCTGCTCACCTCCCAGTCCGCTATCGTTCAGCCTGCGCTCCTGCGTCCCGCTCCCGCTCATTCCGCTCATCTGCATCCCGCTCTCGTTCATACCACGCTCCTGGCATCCGTCACCTTCCAGCGTCTGCCGCATTGCTGCCACGGCTTCTTCCGTAGTAAGCTTCTCCAGCCTGCGGTATGCGCATCCGGCAAGCCGGAAATCAAAGCCGCAGATATCCCGGTACGCACAATAATCACATCCCGTACTCTCCCCCATTTCGTAAGGGGCCGCCTGGACTTCTCCCGCATACATTGCTTCCTTCAAGCTGCTTTCCTTTTCCTTTGTATATTTTAAGACAATCTCAAAGTTCTCCTGGGACAGCGCCCGGGAGCTCTTACTGAGAGAACCGTCCTTGTTGCGCCCCATTGGAAAGAGGACGGACGCGCCGCTGAGACCGCGCTCCAGATGAGACACGACAGCTTCATCGCCGTTGATGAGACCGTCCAGCTTCAATTCCTTCAGGATACTTTTCTCCACTGCCTCATCGCTGTCCTCTGCCGGGACGACCGGGTCCTGTATCCTGTAATAAAAGACACCGGCAGGCACGATTTCCTTCCCCGGATGCGCCCGGCCTTCCACCTGGACCGCCGCGTTCAGATAGACTGGGAGCTGCATCTGAAGTCCGTGATACAGCGCCGTAATATCGAAGCTCTTCATCCCGGTCTTATAATCTGTCACCTTTACATATACACAGTTGTCTTCCTCGCATATGTCGATCCGGTCGATCTTCCCGCTCCCGAACTTGAGCTCATACCCGCTGGGAACAAAGTCTCCTTTTTCAAGCTGTCTGGTAAGCGCCCACACTGACCGCCCGATCAGCCGTTTGATACGTCCGATCATATATTCATTGCGGGAGGTGCTAAAAAGCACGGTATTGCCATAATCGATCACACTCTCTTCCACGCTCTCATCGATAAGTTCTTCCCGCTTCTCCGGCGTCATTTGCACCCAGCTTAATTTCTCCCGGTCCGCCTTCCGTGAAAACCGCTCCAGGGACTGATGGGCGATATTTCCAAAATCCAGCGCCTCAAACCCATACTCTTCCCTGTCAGACAGACGGAGTCCATAGCTCAGGAAATGCGCGTACGCGCAGGAAGCAAACTGTTCCAGCCGCGTCACGCTGACACGTTCACGGTCAGAATACAGCGCTTCAGCCCGCTCTGCTCCCAGAGCAGGACTGCCCTTTCTTAAAAATGCCGCTTTCAGGATGTGCGACATGTCTTCCCTGCTCTTTTCATCCCCTGAAAACCAGGTATACAGTTCTTTCCATTCTTCGTCCACGCCTCTTGCGCGCTCCCGGAGGCCCTCCGCCACCTGGAGTATCCCGGTTTTTCTCGTGACTTCACGCTCCGCCAGGGTACGTTTCTCCTCGTCCACAGGCCGAAGCTCCGGGAAGAGGCGGCGGATGTCCTGGACCAGATATGCAGGGCGCATGGTCTTGCCGTCGCCGGACACTTTAGACCAGGAGATAAACAGACGGTCTGCTGGTTTTGTCAGATTCATATACAGATAGAATTTCTGGCTGTACAGCTTTTCTTTTGGCCCCGGAGACAAGCTGATCTCTTCCTGCCTGAACTGCTCTCTGTCCCGCTCGGAAAGCAGCCCGCCTGTCCTTGTACTGCCGGGAAGGAGGACGTCATTCGCCCCCACAAAAAAGAGGGCTTTGATATTCTTTATCCTCGTACGCTCCACATCACCTATGACCACCTGGTCCAGGCTCGGCGGGATCACGCCCACCTTTGCCTCCTCAAGACCGGCATCCAGCAGATCGCAGTATTCTTTCAGGGAAATGTACTCATCTCCCAAAAGCTCCACAAACTTGTCAAACAGTTCCACCACGATCCGGTAGACCTGCGCATATTCTTTTGCCAGAGCAAGCTCTCCGGCCTGCTGGAATTTCTGCTCCATTGCGGCGAGCTGCTCCTGAAGTTTTTCCCCTGCAATATATTCGTACACGGCAAAGGTCACGTCCCTGACCGTCTTTCTTCGCTGTTTTAATATCACCATGAGCCCGCTTGTTTTCTCTACGAGACGCACTCTCAGGTGGTTCAGCCGCTGAAGTTCTTCCTCCCCCATCCCCGGGGTCCGTCTCGCCCATGCCTGCTGCCATTTCTTATAACCCTTGATGCCCAGCGCCAGACAGTAATTCTCCATCCGGTCGATTTCTTCGTCTGTAAATCCGCACAGCCCGGTCCTGAGATGGCGGAACACGCTCTCGTATGTAAAATTCTGCTCCGCCATTGCAAGCAGGCTGCGCACATACTCCACAAAAGAGTTGAGCAGAATACTTTTTTTATGGTCCATGAATATTGGAATGTCAAACATCCCGCACGCTCTTTCCAATGCGTCGGCATAGGCATTCATATCCGACGCGATCACCGCTATATCCCGGTAGCGGTATCCTTTTTCCCGCACCAGATACCGGATCGTCTCGGCTGCAAACTGTGCCTCGCCGCGCGGATTGCGCGCTTCATGGAGAGAGATCGGTCCTTCCATGCACGGCAGGACTGACAACTGCTCTGAACGGAACTGACGCCCGGAATACCGGAACAGCTCTGACTCCAGAAATGCCAGCGCCGGATTGTCCCTGAAGCGGTACGGCGGCTTTTCGTAGAGATATACCGGGTCTTCTGTTTCAATCCCCGCCTCCCGCGCGATCTTTACAAGGGACGTGACCATCTGCTTGCTGAGCGCAAAGAGCTGATACGGATGGCGGTACACAAAAGGATTTTCCCTCTCATCCATCTCCACAGTGACCATGACTCTGTCGCACACTTTGAGCAGCTCGCCCAGCAGCCGGTCCTGAACCGGGGTGAATCCGGTGAAGCCATCCATCGCCACTACGCTGTCCTTCAGGATTTCTGACAGTGGGACTACATCGCTGAGCACATCCAGCATTTCTTCTTTTGTGATATATTTTTCACGCAGATAATTTTCAAACGCCTCATAAAGCCTGCGGATATCTTTCAGCTTATAGTAGAGGTAGCTGTCCGGGTTCAGGCTTTCCATGAACGCATCGATCCGCTCCGTATCCACACCGTACTGGGTGAATTCTGATATGACAGATTTCACTTCGCTGATGTAGCCCTGCTTTTTAAGATTTCCCTTTAACACAGTCAGCTCTTCCTCAAAATTTCCCGCAATCTTCCGAAGCACCAGATTTTTCCCTTCATCATCCAGCACCGGCAGGTTATCCCGCCCTACTTCCTCAAATACCCGGTGCGCCAGCCGCCCGAAACTTAAGACATCGATATTCATGATCCCGCCGCGGGGATGCATGAGGCACAGATCCTTCTGCGTCTGCATGGTAAACTGCTCCGGTACAAGAACAAGATAATTTTTCTCCGGATGCCTGACGGAATCCTCTATGATGCTCTTGTAAAGGCGGTGAGATTTTCCACTGCCGGAATTTCCAAAAATAAACTGTAGAGACATGTGGTTCCTCCTATTTTCAATCCCCGCGCAGCGGGGCACACCGCAGGAGCGGTCTGGATTGCACATCGTGCGATCATTATACCACGCGCGCAGGAAAGGAAGCGCCCCGTAAGCGGCATTTACTTTCCAAGCCGTGGGGACGGGTATAATCCCCGCGCAGCGGGGCACACCGCAGAAGCGGTCTGGATTGCACATCGTGCAATCATTATACCACGCGCGCAGGAAAGGAAGCGCCCCGTAAGCGGCATTTACTTTCCAAGCCGTGGGGACGGGTATAATCCCCGCGCAGCGGGGTAGACCGCAGAAGCGGTCTGGATTGCACATCGTGCAATCATTATACCACACTGGAGTCTTATCTGGAATATTCCATATTATGCAAACTGACTGTAATACAGAGCCGCATAAACGCCTTTTTTCTTCAGCAACTGTTCATGGCTATACGCCTTGAGCACGTTTCTCCCGGTGTAATATCCTTCCGCGATACACGGTTGCCAGCCATCTGCCGATACCTAATATCCAAAAATGACTTTCTCAGAAAAATGGAAAAGCAAAGCCGCCGTACCTTACAGAATCGGCGGCTCGCTTTCTCAGTCTAAACACAAATATAGATTTATTTTATCAATTTCATTTTTATAATAACAAAAGTTAAGGGCGTTTCACCGCTTCTTCAAACAAGCTCTTTTCATAATTTATAGATCTCTCGAAAATTTTCAGCGAAGAGGCTCTATCCCATGGACGACCTTTGTTTACCCACTCATTTGTAATCAGTGTATCTACTACATTTGCAGAACTTCCGCTGCTTTGATTTCCAGTTATCCACTCGTAATAGAGGTTATCTTTACTTACTGTTCCAAACTTCTTGGTAATATGACAATCTGTGTCTGCCAGCAGCTTTTTTGTAATGGCGCTTCCGGCTGTACCGGTAGGGCCCAGCAGTAAAACTTTTTTTCATAGTTTTTTCTCCTTCTACCATTTCATAGCCTCCTCTACCATCGCAGCATATTCGGGATTCCCAATCATAGGCATCGCTGTGTCCATTTTTACAAGCTGATTCATTTCATCCACAGTAAGTTCAAAATCAAACAAATTAAAGTTTTCTTTGATGCGATCTACATGAACAGATTTCGGAATAACAACCACGCCACTCTGCATGAGGAATCGCAGCGCAACCTGAGCAGCGGTTTTTCCATGCACCTTTGCGATTTCAACCAGAACAGGATTTTCAAACATTTCGTTTTTCCTCCCCTGTCCAAGCGGAGCATAGGCCATGTGCCGAACATGATATTTTTCCAGCCATTTGTGTTCTGTGCGGCGCTGGCAAAGTAAATGAGTTTCAATTTGGTTGACAGCAGGCGTGACCTTATTAAATTCAATCAAATCAATCAGACGATCCGGGGCGAAATTAGATACGCCAATTGCCCGGATTTTTCCCTCGTGATACAGTTTTTCCAACTCCCTCCATGCAGCATAGTAATTACCAAACGGCCAGTGAAGCAATACGAGGTCGAGATAGCTGGTTTTCAGCTTTTGCAGTGACGCTTCCACTGTTTCGCAGGTGTTCTCATAAGAGCGAAAATTTACCTTTGTGACGATAAACACTTCCTTACGAGGAATGCCACTTTCTGCAATCGCATTTCCAACCGCTTCCTCGTTTCCATACGCCTCCGCTGTGTCAATCATGCGATAACCGCTACGGAGTGCGGTCAAAACGCTTTCCTCACACTCTGCACCACCCATTAGAAATGTACCAAAGCCGAGCAGGGGCATTTGAATATCATTGTTCAAAGTAATCTTGTTCATAATCTATCCCCCATTTGTTTTATTTCAGCACTTGAGGATGTGACTTTCCTGTGCTATTATCAGTATAGTAAATTCGAGTTACTCGAAGTCAATGCCTTTTTAAAAAATTTTCAGGAAAATATATGATTTACACATTGAAACAATTTGCCGAGATGTTCAATACAACAGAGCACACAATCCGATATTATACCGACATTAATCTTTTACCTTGCCAGCGCGATAAAGGTAACCGCCGCATTTTTAATGATGAGTCCGTCAACTGGATGCAGGGCATTGCCTGCTTGAAGGGTTGCGGTGCTTCTATCGAAGACATTAAAGAATATTGTGAATTATGCCGCTTGCCAGAGTCCAAAGAAACACTTTATGCAAGGTATCAAATCATTCTCCGACAGCGGGAACAGGCATATAAGCGAGTAGAGGACGCCAAAGCAACAGCCGCATATATGGATGAAAAAGTGCAGCACTACGAACAGATTTTGTCCGGACTAATTCCCGATGATAGCAATCCAGAAAATTGGACAGAAGATACAAGACCTAAAAAGCACTAACTGTATTACATTTCTAACTTGCAAGCAATGCAAACTTACGTAAGTTTGTCTGTTACAGAGGATTTCTCATCTCCGGGAAATCCTCTGTAATTCTTTATCCCTTTTCATCTACGTTATCTTAATTGATATAGAAAACAGTATACTTAGTGGCAGAATCACAGCCGGTGGTTTGTTCGTTTTCAAAGCTCCGTTTTTCGCTCTCCGAAAAACGGAGCTTTGAAAACAGGGCCTTTCCTAACAATAAAAGCCTGTAAATGTTAAATTTACAGGCTTTGTGAGCTCCCCCTGTTGGACTTGAACCAACGACACTTCGGTTAACAGCCGAATGCTCTACCGACTGAGCTAAGGAGGAATATTTAATTGTTGAAGTATACCTTCAAAACTACATACAAAGAATCATCATCCATCAGCCTATTCCCGCTTTGGTTATGCCCTCGACCGATTA
>CALWQP010000050.1 GCA_944383695.1 uncultured Mediterraneibacter sp. | reverse complement strand
TTGTTTTTGTTTGGTCGCTAAAACTATAACACAGAAACTGTATTTCCGTCTTTTTAATTATTCAGTTGTAACACATGTATTATAATCCTACAGATTATTTTTTATATTGATGTAATTATATAGTCTATATGTTATACTGCTAGTATTTAGAGTAATAGTGTCATCTTTTGGAAAGGGATGGAAATTATGAATATAGCAATATGTGAAGATAATAAACTCGAATGTGATGTATTAAAAAATAAAATTATACAGTATTTTAAAGACAAGGATATAGAATTAAAAATAGATGTATTTGACATTGCAACCAGAATTCTAAATCAATCTGTAAAATATGATATCGTTTTTATGGATATAGAGTTTAAAAATGAAAATGGATTAGAGGTGCTCGATGTATACAGAAAAAATCATTCCAGTCTTAATATCTTAGTTACATCGCATAAAGAATATATGCCGGATGGATATAGGATAAAAGCTTTTCGTTATCTCTGCAAGCCAATAAATGATTTAAAATTAACCGAAGCATTAGATAGCGCAATAAAAGAATTGAATGACAAGAAAAAATTTATAGTTGAAACGAAAGATGGTCTAAAAGTAATTAGCGAGAATGAGATTATATATATTGAAGCTGGCGATAAGTACGTTGGAATCAGAACATCAAATGATTTTTTTAGAATGAAAGGAACCATTAGTTGTATTAAAGAAGAAATAAATCCTTTGATGTTTGTGATGCCGCATAGAACCTATATAGTTAATATGAATTTCATACAAAGAATTGATGATAGATATGTGTATCTTTGCAATGGAGAGCTCGTAAAAATAAGTAAATTAAGGAAAAAGGAATTTAAAGAAAAATTTTTTTCTTTTATAAGGGGAAAGGCAATCAATGAGTAATGCAAGTATTTTGGAATCAATAGTAGTGTGTTACTTGGACTTCGTCAAGGTTTTGTTGGTATTTCGATTTATTCTAAAATATGAAGCCGCGCCAGGGTCGATTAGAAAAATGTGCTCGCTACTGATGATACCTATTATCTTATGCTGGGTATCTCACTCTGACATCAAATCTGATTTTATATCTATTTATTTTATACCGATATTATTCTGCTCGTTGTGTGTTTATCTATATAAAATCAATTGGAAAATGGCCCTACATTTTATTATATTATATTTATGTATATGCCTTATAGATGTTTTTGGCGTCACCACACTTGAGCTGATAAACGATAATATTGGTAACCCATTCCTTTTTGATTTAGCTGGTTCAGTGATAACTCTATTGACAATAGCAGGAATTGCTTTTGTATGTCGCAAATATAACAGTAACAGTTTACAGACAACTCCTACATCTTTAATTCTTCTTCAATTTATACTATTAATTATTATGGCATTTATTATCGGTGCATCAATTAATATGTTAATCGATGCACAAGACAAATTTTATAAAAGAACCTTCATTTTACTACTATGTATTTTAGGAATATTAATATTAAGTATTGGCTTTGTCTTAGGCAATGTTATTGTAGAAAATCAGCAGTATAGGCAACTTGAAAAAACAAATCAACAATTATTTATGATGCAAATAAAACATTTTGAAAAAATAAAGCAAAAAAATGTAGAAATGCAAAAATATAAACATGATATTCAAAGCCATATCACCTATTTGAATTATTTGCTTAATCAAGGTAATGTTAGCAAGGCACTAAAATATGTGGAGTCCATGAAAATGAATTTAAGTATATGGAAGCAAAAATATTATTCTGGCAATGATGTCATAGACGCAATATTAAATGAACAATCTTCAATTATCGAAAGTAATAATATTTATCTTGAGATTAAAGGCCAATTACCTAATAATATTAGAATCAGTAATTATGATCTCTGCGTAATATTTTCAAATGTACTAAATAATGCAGTAGAAAACGCAATAGAGTCACAAGACTCGAAATATATAAAGATAAAATTGGGGGTTTTTAACGATTACATAAATATAGCGGTTATTAACTCGACTAAAAATAAAAATGATCTCAGAACTACAAAAAAAGATAAAGACAACCATGGATTTGGGATTATTATATTGCGTGAATATGTAAAGAAAATGAGCGGACATCTGAAAATTCTAAACAGAGGGAACGAATTTGAAATCAATATAATTATAAGAGAGAATATTGATACAAACATACAACAGTAAAAAAATAGTGCTCTCTTTCCATTTCATAGAAACGAAATGCCTTTTCATAGAAACCATATTGATATTCCATAAGAACCATTGTAAATTGAAAAAAAGCGAAGGAGGAATACAATACGGCATCATCTGATTTATTTTCTGCTTTGACAGAACTGTTAAAACATTTATTTTCATAAGTCGAAAAGTATAAAGAGGGGTGATTCCGATGGGACCGTAGTGTTTTTGCATCTGTTTAGAAAAATAATTTTATAGCAAAAGAGAGAGTAAACTGATATTAGCCCAGTATGTTATATGAAAAATGCTTTGTTGAATAAAACATACGATATATCTATGATCTTAAAACACACTGCGAATAAATATGAAAGGAGCGATACTGTATGATTAAAAAGAACAGAATTCGAAAAACTTCTGTAAGTATTATATTAGCACTGACAATGGTGTTTATGATTGCTCAGCCAGCACTTGCCAAGGAAGTAAAAAATAATTCTAATGAAAACACAACACTGTTTATGCCAGCAGAAACTTATAGTAAAGATTTGAGTGAATATGGAATTGATGGAGACCTCATGATGAAAGTGCTTGAGGTTTCCGATCACATTTATTTTAATGAAGATGGGACAACATTGAAAACGGATTTATCAGATACCGAACTGCACGAACAGTATGAATTTACCAGTAAGCAAGTCACTGATTTTCATGCTATACTTGACGGAACATATCAGCCGCCTACACCAACAGCCCCTCTTTTTTTATCCAGAGCAACTAGGTTCTACTTATCCAATGCAGATTTAACAGGAGGAGCTCTGGCTATTCTAGGAACAGCTGCAACAGCAGGGCCCGCAGCGCTAATGGCCGCATGGACTGGTGTTTCATCAGCGTTAGCCGGTCCGTTGGGAACTGTAGCAGGACTTGCTACTGCAGCCTTGGGCGCTAGCTTCTTCGCTGATTTAGCAGTTAAAATAATGGGAGCACTTGTTCAAGGAAAGGGTGTTGCATTTTATTTGGTCTGGGGTATTCCACCAGTAAAAACCGTTATTGAATAGGGTAGGAAAAAAATGAAAATGTATACAACAGGAATGATGTCTTTCATTGCGACCGTTGGAGCTCTGGTAGCATATATCCAAAGAACAGATGGGTTCTATTCCTCAAATAGGATATTGTTTTGGACTGGACAGGGTCTGTTTGCCCTGGCACTTATCATAATCGCTGTGTACACGATACTGCATTGGAATAACGAAAGACATTTTACAAAAATACGTTTTACGATCTCATTAGCTGTCATATGTCTGCTCTATGCCATAGCATGGACGGATTCGAGATTTTCGTGGATTTTCATTTTAATATGCGGCATTACAGAAATATACTTTACACGAAAACGTGCAGGACTTATCAAAGGAAAAGAATAGCAGTCCCGAAATGTGAAGAGGCAGGACTATTTTTCGCCCAGCCCTTTGGGGGTTGCGAAAAATAATCCTGCCTCGCTTTACTATGCCAACGGTCAGTACAGCTTCCTCTGGAAGGCTTCCTCTGGGCCTACTCGCACCGGATCAGCCTGTCCCCTTCCTGATATCCCTCCACGATCTTCTCGGTCAGTATCACCCCGGACTCAAAGGAGGCGAATGTGACGGCGCTGACATACCCGAATTTGGCGCTGTCAGCCAGGACATAGCACTTCCGGCACTGACGCATGGCTGTCCGTTTGACCTGCGCTTCCCCCGCGTCAGGGGTGCTAAAGCCCTCCTTTTTTGTGACTCCGTTTGTCCCGAAGAATCCTTTTGTAAAATGATACCGTTCCAGCATTTCCATTGCCTGAGCGCCGATGACTGCCTCGGTGGAGCTCTTCAGTTCCCCGCCCACAAGAAAGACCCGGCTCCCCTGAGCAGCCAGTTTCTGTGCGTGCGCCACCGCGTTGGTGACAAAAGACGCTTTTGTCCGTCCAAGAAATTCAATCATATACCCGGTGGTCGTCCCTGCATCCAGATAAACAAAATCCGTATCCTCGACCATGGCTGCCGCCCGCCGGGCAATCTGTATCTTTTCCGCCTTATGCACTTCCACTTTCTGAGCGACCGTGGGCTCCTGTGTAACAAAGGAGCCGCTGCTTGTCACGGCTCCTCCAAATACCTTTGTCAGTCTCCCGGCCCGGTCCAGAGCCGTGATATCCCGGCGTGCAGTTGATTCGGAAATACCAAGGAGTTCTGTGACCTCTGCCACTGTGATGCTCTTCTTCTCCTCCAGAAGACCGAGTATCTTCGCATATCTTTGTTCTGATAACATCCCCATCTCTCCCATAATCGTATTTTCTCTATTGTACGCCTGTTTTTCAGATTATTCCACCTTCTTTTTGAGCATTCCGAGAAGAACTGTGGAAATCAGCGTCCCCGCAACCAACGCTGCCAGATACATCGGCGGATTTCCCACTACAGGGAATACGAAGATTCCGCCGTGGGGAGCCATCAGCGTGCATCCGAACGCCATAGACAACGCGCCTGCTACCGCTGATCCCGCGATACAGGACGGAAGCACACGGAGCGGATCGGACGCCGCGAATGGAATAGCGCCTTCTGTGATAAATGCAAGTCCCATGATAAAGTTTGTCGGCCCTGTCTCTCTCTGTTCCTTAGTAAATTTGTTCTTGAACAGCAATGTTGCAAGGGCAATGGCGCAGGGTGGCGTCATTCCGCCGATCATGACTGCTGCCATGATGTCATAATTTCCAGCCGCAATGGACGCTGTGCCAAACACATAGGCAGCTTTGTTGAACGGACCTCCCATGTCGATCGCCATCATGCCCCCAAGGATAAGCCCCACCAGGATCTTGCTCGTCTCTCCCATGCCGGAAAGTCCGGTGTTGAGCGCGGTGTTAATGCCTCCCATGACCGGCTCCACAATGAAATTCATCAGCAGACCCATAATGAGGATTCCGAATACCGGATAGAGCAGCACCGGCGCGATCTTCTCGATAGCTTGAGGAAGTTTCCCACACAGTTTTCTGAGACCCAGGATAAGATATCCTGCAGCAAAGCCTGCCACAAGCGCTCCGAGGAAACCGGATTTCCCGCCGGATGCCATCATGCCTCCCACAAATCCTACCGCCAGCGCCGGTCTGTCCCCGATCGCCATGGCGATAAAGCCTGCCAGCACCGGAAGCATGAAGCCAAACGCCGTATCGCCGATGCCTTTGAAAAGCGCTGCCAGCGATGTGATCGTTCCAAAGTCTCCCCTCTGGTCAGCAGGCAGTGCGTTCAGGTCCACTGAAAGACCGTCGATCAGAAATGCAATGGCGATCAGGATGCCTCCGCCCACTACAAAGGGGAGCATATGTGACACGCCGTTCATGAGCTGTGTATAAATCTTGTGTCCAGCCCCGCCGGATTTTGCATTGCCTGACGCGGATGCCTCGCTCTCTCCGGTCCCATGATAGATGGGAGCGTTTCCTGACATTGCCCGCTCCACCAACTGGTCTGCCTTGCTGATGCCGTCAGATACCTGGCACTGGATCACTTTCTTTCCGTTGAAGCGCTCCATGGGGACTTGCGCGTCTGCTGCAACGATGATGCAGTCTGCGTTACGGATTTCTTCTGGTGTCAGCACGTTCTTTGCCCCACCGGATCCTCGTGTCTCCACTTTTACAGAACAGCCCTTTGCCTTTGCCGCTTTCTCGATCCCCTCTGCCGCCATGTAAGTGTGTGCGATACCAGTGGGACAGGAAGTAACTGCAAGTATGTGAAATGCTCCCGCTCCGATCTGGTCTCCGTTTGCCAGCCTCTCGTCAATGCCGCGCTCCTCCTCGTCCGCCCTGTCGATGATCTGGAGAAATTCATCCACACTCCCGGCATTTCTTAGATTGTCTGCAAACTTCTCATCCATCATGAGCACAGACAATTTACTCAGAACATCCAGATGCACGTTGTCTTCTGTGTTGGGAGCCGCGATCAGGAACATGAGCGTGACTGGTTTTCCATCCAGCGCGTCAAACTCCACGCCCTCCTTTATGACCATTGCTGCCAGACCTGGCTTTGTCACTGCGTCACACTTGCCGTGAGGAATGGCGATCCCCTCCCCGATTCCGGTCGTGCTCTCCTGTTCACGCTCGTACACCTGCTGCCTGTACGCCTCCCTGTCACTTATTTTTCCGCTCTGTACCATCAAGTCAATGATCTGGTCCAGCGCCTCGTTCTTTGTCTGAGGAGTTCCTATAAGGGAAATGCTCCTCTTATCCAGCAAATCTGTGATCCTCATTTTATGACCTCCCTTTCCATAGATATTTTCCATTCATTTTATATGATCCGCTCATACAGATCCATGATTTCCTCTCTTGTAGCCAGATACTCCGAAAAAGCGCTTGCGCTTCCCGAGGCAACGCCCATGTAAAACGCATGTCTGTAATCCTGCTTTTCCATCCAGCCCGCAGTAAACCCTGCCACCATGGAATCGCCGGAGCCCACAGCATTTACAAGAACTCCTTTCGGTGCGGGCGCATCGTACACACTGCCATCCTCCGCCGCCAGCACCGCTCCTTCTCCTGCCATTGAGACAAGCACATTTCTGGCGCCCATTTCCTGAAGCTTCTTTGCGTAGGGGACCACTTCCTCTCTGGCCTTTAACTTGACCCCGAAAAGGTCTCCCAGCTCATGGTTATTCGGTTTGATGAGGAAGGGGTGATATTTCAGCACATTCAGGAGCAGGTCGCCTGTGGCGTCCACCACGGCAGTAACGCCTTTTCCTTCTAGGAGCTCAAGAATCCGGCTGTAAATATCGTCCGGCATTGCCGCCGGGATGCTCCCTGCCAGGACGATCATGTCTCCCTGACCCAGAACTTTCAGCTTCTCCATCAAGTCCGCCACTTTGTCTCTCCCAATGTCCGGACCCATGCCGTTGATCTCGGTCCCATCAATGCTCTTTAGCTTAATATTGATCCGGGAGATACCCTCTTTCACGCGGATAAAATCAGAGCGCACTCCCATCTCCTCCACTTTCCGGGTGATCTCTGCCCCGGTGAATCCAGCGACAAAGCCAAGGGCAGTGCTCTCTATCCCCAGATTTTTCAGGATGACAGATACATTGATCCCCTTGCCTCCCGGAAGGAGCAACTCAGAACTGGTACGGTTCGTAAGTCCCAGCTGAAAGTCGTCAACAGAGACAATGTAATCTAAAGACGGATTAAAAGTGACTGTGTAGATCATTGCAATTCCTCCATTTCATTTCCTCCATCTCCTTTTATGGTTTTATTATACGGTCATATTCATTCAATTTCAATCAAAATAATTCACATATTTCGTGGTTTATTTTGGTTTATATTGCACAAATTTGGTTTTCTTCTGCTTCCTTTCCGGCATTACAGCGCAAAAAAAGGCTATGCCGCTGCCACATTCTGAAATAAATGCGCATAATCGGTATAGCCTGCTTTACCAGTGACAATCCTTTTATACAAGCAATGTGTATCACCCGATGCAAAGATTGTCAGACATTTCTTTTATTTATTGATCGTTATGCAAGTTTCAAGGGATTGACCTTTACGCCCGGGCCCATTGTAGATGTGAGCGTAATGCTCTTCAGGTACTGGCCCTTAACTGCTGCCGGTCTTGCCTTGTTGATCGCATCGATAAGCGTCTGGAAGTTGTCCGCTAACTGCTCCTCGGTAAAGGAAGCCTTACCGATCGGCACGTGGATAATATTTGTCTTGTCGAGTCTGTACTCGATCTTACCAGATTTGATATCGTTGACCGCTTTTGTCACATCCATTGTAACTGTTCCCGCCTTCGGGTTCGGCATAAGTCCCTTCGGTCCGAGAACACGTCCGAGCCGTCCTACAACGCCCATCATATCCGGTGTCGCAACAACTACGTCAAAGTCGAGCCATCCCTCGTTCTGGATCTTCGGAATCAGGTCGTCTCCGCCCACGAAATCAGCGCCTGCTGCTTTCGCTTCCTCTGCCTTTGCGTCCTTCGCAAATACAAGGATGCGGACTTTCTTTCCTGTTCCGTGCGGAAGTACAACCGCACCGCGGATCTGCTGATCTGCATGACGTCCGTCGCATCCTGTTCTGATATGAACCTCGATGGTCTCATCAAACTTTGCAACTGCTGCTTTTTTAACCAATGCAACTGCTTCTTCCTTATCGTAGAGATTTCCTCTCTCGATCAGTTTCGCAGCTTCAATATATTTCTTTCCTCGTTTCATTTTATAATAACCTCCTTGTGGTATTGGCGGGATTTGTCCCTCCCACTTGTTTACATATGCTTCGCTTTTATAGGGTAGTTACGCTCGACTGCGCTGAGGTAGTTCCGTTCGCTAAGCTCGGAGTATCTGCCTTCACACTAAGCTCGGAAAGACCTCGCTAAGTGTTCAGTGCATCGCCAAGTGCTCTATTCCTCTACAACAACACCCATGGAACGGCATGTTCCTGCCACCATGCTCATAGCAGCCTCAACGGATGCTGCGTTCAGGTCCGGCATCTTCATCTCTGCGATCTCCTGAAGCTGAGCCTTTGTGATCGTTGCGACCTTATTCTTGTTCGGCACGCCGGAACCGGACTGAATCTTGCATGCTTTCTTGATAAGAACTGCTGCCGGCGGCGTCTTTGTGATGAAGCTGAAGCTTCTGTCATTGTATACTGTAATGACAACCGGGATGATCAGGTCGCCCTGATCTGCTGTCCGTGCATTGAACTGCTTTGTAAATTCAACGATATTTACACCATGCTGTCCAAGCGCAGGTCCGACCGGCGGCGCTGGAGTTGCCTTGCCGGCAGGAATCTGTAATTTGATATAACCTTCTACTTTTTTTGCCATTTTCAATTACCTCCTTGTGGTATTGGCGGGGCATCGCCCCTCCCACTCATCTTTAATCCATTTTTTTCACTTCTGAAAAACCAAGTTCAACCGGAGTCTCGCGGCCAAACAGCTCAACATTGATGGACAGGCTCTTTTTCTGCTCGTTCATGCTCTGCACAACGCCCACAGTACCTTCCCACGCGCCGCTTAGAACAACGACCGTGTCGCCCACGCCGAAATTGACAACCACATTGTCGCGCTTGATACCCATGTTCGCCATCTCGCTCTCTTCGAGAGGCACCGGTTTGGAGCCCGGACCGACGAAACCTGTAACGCCGCGGGTATTTCTCACGACATACCATGTATCATCATTCATGATCATGTGGATCATGACATATCCCGGGAACATTTTGCGCTGCACTGCCTTCTGCACACCGTTCCGAAGCTCCGTGACTTCCTCCATGGGAACACGGACCTCAAGGATCTGGTCTTCCAGATGGCGGTTCTCGATCGTCTTGTCAATGTTCGCTTTTACTTTGTTTTCATACCCTGAATAAGTATGAACTACATACCATTTTGCCTCTGACATAAAATCACCTTTCCGCTGCGGTCAACTATCTTACCAATAAGTCAATCCCATATTTCAGGATCGCATCGATCACCGCGATCACTGCTCCGAGCACTACGGACACAACAACAACTGCCGTAGTCTGTTTTGCAAGTGTTTTTTTGTCTGGCCAAATGATCTTCTTAAACTCTGCCTGAAGCCCTTTGAACCAGCTCTTCTTCTGAGTCTTTTCATTTTCGCTCATATGCCACTTCCTCCCGACGATTACTTCGTCTCTTTATGCAGAGTGTGTGATCTGCAGAATCTGCAGTACTTCTTGGTCTCCATGCGGTCCGGATGAGTTTTCTTATCCTTCGTCATGTTGTAGTTACGGTTCTTGCATTCCGTACACTCCAATGTAATTCTTGTGCGCACAACTTCCACCTCGCTTTTTACTTATTTACCTTCGTGTTGCTGATGGCTGCGAAAACCATCGATTTTTAGGCATAAAAAAAAGACCTAACTTCCATTCGCCGTAGTATTGTACCACGGAGAATGGAAGTTAGTCAAGGTTTTTCGAATGTTTTTCGCCTATCTCCTCCGTTTTCTGCGCAATATTATCTCAAACGCAGAACCGGACACCGCAGCGATGCCCGCCGCGAGCATGAGGAGCACGGCCGCTGTAAGGTCCGAATCCCCGGTCTTGGCCGCTCTTCCGTCTTCTGGCCCGGACTGCGGATTTTTCCCGGCCGTATCAGAAGAAGGAGTTTCCGGGCCTGTGCCTCCGCCGCCGGGCGCTGTGTCCTGCACCTTCAGGCGGTAAAACATATATTCGATATCATTTCCCACATTTGTAAGCCCAAAGACATAGAAATGATCTCCGCCCACAGCGCCGCCGGCCCAGAGCACTTTTGCGTCATCCAGCCTTTGGGGCTGCATGGTCCATGTGCCGGCCTGCACATCATACATCCAGGTATCTCCTGTGTGATCCCTGTCGCTCAACATGCCGGAAACGATCATCCTGCCGCCAAAGCTTCCTGACGCCGCCATATTCACCTGATTGTCATAGACTTCTGGGAAGGATGCTCCCTGTATCCATGCCGAGCCGTCCCATATCTGCGTCGTGCTTTCCCACTGACCGTCAGGATTTTCTCCCCCTGTGACGATCAGCTTCCCTTCCGCGAATCCCAGCGACGGAGTGCTCCGCGCCACATCGAGGGACGGCAGTTCCTGAGACATCCCTGTTTTTACATCCACGCGGAAAGCATAGGCGACAGGCTCCTGTGTCTCCGCGTCGCTTAGCCGGGCTCCGCCCGCGATCCACAGGCTGTCCCCGCCGTATATGAAGCCGCTGTTATAGAACGCTTCTCCGGTATTGATCTCGGACAGGACCTCTGTATGTCCCGAAAGGGGATTGTAGGAATGTACCACAAGTATCCCTGTCTCCGCATTTTCCAGGATATAGAGCCTGTCCCCTGACGCGGCAATCTGTATCAGCTTGTCCGCGCCGATAAAGGGCAGTTCCTCTTTCCCCCATATTCCTGAAACAGTGTCATAGGCCAGCAGGACTCTGATTTCTCCGGCATCGGACAGAGCTTTAAACTCATCGGAAGCCACATAGACTTTTCCGTTTACAGCCGCTGCGGAAACCGGGTTGACCTGCTCAAAGCTGAGCTCCACTCCAAGCTGTGTCAGGTCAGGTGAGGAAAGTTTTTCAAACAATTCTCCTCCCGCTGATGGGGAGACCGCCTCGGTCTGGAAATGATCCTGCCCGTACTGACTGCCATCCACCGCTGTTCCAGTGTCTGTCACGCGGAATACGTGCATTCCTTCGGCGGTTCCTGCCGGCAGCGTGAACGTGATCTGCGTATCGGTCCACTCAGACACCGCGAGCTCTTCTCCGTCCATTGTAAGCGTGCCCTCACTCCCAAAGAAATATCCCTTGAGGATTCCCCTGTTTCCCTGCTGGATCAGTTCATCCAGCACCGGATATGGGGACGTCACCGCCTTCTCCAGGTCTAAATATCCTCCCGACACGCAGGTGTCCGCCATCTCCTCCGTGCGGGTCACTCCTCCTGCAAGCCTCGCCCGGATCCCATACATGGCCTGAGCCTGTTCCTCCGTATCCTCAATGCTGCTCACACCATAAGCGTCACTTAAGAGGGCAATCGCCCCTGTCACCGCAGGCGCAGCCATAGACGTCCCGGACAGGAAGCGGTACGGCGCCGTCTCCTCTGCCAGGAGCAGCCCCTCCAGACGTAATGACAGAGTCTGGTCCAGGTCAAGCTGTGCGGCAGTCCGAAGAATCCGTATCTGAAAGTCCTCCCATATGACAGAGTCCTTCATATTCACAAGGGAAACACTCACTGGTCCGGGAGCTCCGTACTCCACCGAAGTGTCGGCCGTGCTTACATCCGCCCACGCAGGGCCGTTTTCACCATTTATCCGGACCTGTATCTTTATAAGCCTTCCCCGCTCACTTTGAATCTCGTCCGTCACGCCCATCGTAAGGCCCAGATAGTTTGCACGCTCCTTAAACGCTCTCATATCCCCCAGCGCCCATTGGATTCCCTGTGTATCTCCCACGGCCCCGGCTCTTGTTTCCCATCTCAGGGCAGGCTCCTCCGCAGACGGCAGAAACAAAGTGACACCGCCCGCACTGACGCTTTCCTCAACCGCTTCGACTGAGTTCCCCTCTACGGCGGGCATATCCGCGTTATAGACCACTGCCGGGTTGGCATTCCCCGAAGGGAACACCGGATAAGCGGCCCCCTTCGCAACAGGATATGTGGAGAAGATATCTACACCCGGCGCATACAGGTCTGTATTGATCTGTCCGAAATTACTGAATGCAGCGGCCCTGCCTTCCCGGTCGGATGCATTGACTGTCAGCGACACCAGAGGGTTACCCGACTCAGGCGGCTGGATCGACGCGTCATTGTCCTGTCCCTCATTTCCTGACGCCATCACGGAAATGATCCCAAGCTGCCCGGCGTGGTCCACCGCTTCCTCCAGGGCTTTGCTGGGGCCATGTCCTCCCCAGGAGTTATTTGCCGCCACAATATCAGCTCCCGCCTCTTTGTGCCTGCAAATATAATCATACGCCCGGATGCCCGCGGAGATCAGTCCGCTCCCATCATCCCCCAGCACCTTCAGGGCGGCAAGCTTTATGTTTGGATTCATCCCGCTGACCCCCTGGCCGGAAGCGCCTATGATACCTGCCACGTGGGTTCCGTGGCCATATACATCCATGGGGTCCGCATCTCCCTCCGGACTCTCAGCGGAAGGGCTGAAATCATAACCGCAGAAGCCGTTCCCATCATCCCACATACTGGGAGCCAGGTCGGGATTCGTATAGTCGATCCCGCTGTCGAGCACAGCCACTACAGCCGTCCCTGTCCCTGTGGAGTGGACCGGGCTTCCGGAATTTTCATCCCATATATAGGACACGTTGGTGCTGCCAGCAGCTTCGTCCCGGCTCTGCAAATGCCACTGCCAGCCAAAGTAAACGCTCCCGGGCTCATTCACAGAAGCGGCAGACTGGCTGCTGTACGCCCGGATCACATAGTCAGGCTCCGCATACTCCACTCCGGGCTGCTCCTCCAGCGACTGTATCAGCTCCTCTGTGGACATGCTGTCCGACTGTACCAGGACAATGCTGTCGCCTGCCGATGATGCTGAGCGGAATCCCGCTCTGTTCCCGCTGGCGGAATCCAGCTCCATCAGGATCTCATATACAAAGGAAGAAGCAGCGCGCCCCGCACGCCTCTGGAAGAACTCTCCGGACACTTTTACGATCGCCCTGCCCTCCGCATATTCTCCCTCGTATTCTTTTTCTGTTCCGCTGTTCTCTGACAGATCGTCCGCCTGTGCGGAAACATTCCCGGCCCCCTCCACACCTGCCGCCGCAGACGGCAGTGCGGTCTGGGATGCCAGAAGCAGTGCCAGAGAAAGCCCCAGCCATTTCTTTTGTACTTTCACTTTTCCCTCCCATCTGAGTGATCCTGTCCCCGGAAACACCCCGCTGCACAGACTCAGCCGTACAGTGGTATCGTACATTGATGCTATCATGAAACGGCAGATTTTTCAATGGCTCCTTTCCCGCCGTGCACACCTTTCCACCATAAGCGCTTTCCGGCCATGTGCTTCTGCTGTTACAGTTGAATCTCGATCTTATACTTCTCCAGCCAGTAATTCACCTGGAGCATATATGCCAGCATCTGGGGTCCTGCCATGAGCTGGCCGTACCATGGACGCCCATAATCAGACGGCGTCTCCAGAAAATGCGTTACCTTCTCCGCGTCGAGCAGTTCCCGGACAGGCGCTTTTGTATCCGCCATCAACTCAAGGAGCATCCGGCCCAGACGCTTTTCATAATCAGGGTGATAAGTCTTTGGGTAAGGACTTTTTCTCCGGAACAGCACTTCGTCCGGAAGCTTCCCCCTGCCGGCATGCCGGAGAAGCCCTTTCACCAGTCCGTCCGGACACTTCATCTCCCAGGGCACGTTCCAGACATATTCTATGATGCGGTGGTCTGCCAGAGGGACCCTGGCCTCCAGCCCTGAATACATACTGGTCCTGTCCATGCGGTCCAGCAGTGTTGCCATAAACCATTTCATATTCAGATAAGAGATTTCCCTTCTGCGCCGTTCCACTGGTGTGTCATCCTCACACCTGGGAGTCTCGCTGACTGTGCGCTCATAGGCTGCCTTTGCGTATTCCTCCATAGGCAGCGCCCGAATGATGTCATCCGAAAGCAGCGCCTGCCTTGCCGCCATGTCATAAGACCACGGAAACGCATGCATTTCAAAGGCTTCTTTTTTATGGAACCAGGGATATCCCCCGAAAATCTCATCCGCACATTCCCCGGTCAGGGTCACCTTATTATATCCGGCTACTTTTGAGCAGAAGTAGAGCATCGAGGATTCCACATCCGCCATGCAGGGAAGGTCGCGTGCCTCTACTGATTTAAACAGACATTTGATCAGCTCGTCATTTCCGCATTCCAGATAGCGGTGCTTTGTCCGGCAGTATTCCACCATCTTATCCACCCACGGTCTGTCCTGACTCGGCTGGAATGAATTTGCCTTAAAATACCTTCCGTTTCCGTCAAAGTCAAAGGAGAATGTGTTCAGCTCCTTCCCTTTCTTTCTCAGCTCCTCTGCACAAACCGCTGTCACCAGACTGCTGTCCACACCGCCGGAGAGAAAGGTGCAGATCGGGATATCCGAGAGCATCTGCTTTCTGACTGAATCCTCAATGAGCCACGCCGTCTTTTCCACAGTTTCTTCAAAAGAATCTTCGTGTGGCTCACTCTTCGGCTTCCAATAGCAGACGTCCCGGAACACACCGTCCCGGCAGCGCAGATAATGTCCCGGCAGCACTTCGTACACTCCGCGGAACACGCCTTTTCCGTATGTTTTTGCCGGTCCCAGTGCGAATATCTCGCAGAGGCCGTCGCGATCCAGCACCGGACGAACTCCGGGATAGGCAAAAATTCCTTTCAATTCCGATGCAAAGATGAGGGTATCTTCCTGTATCATATAGAAAAGAGGCTTTACCCCCACCCTGTCGCGAAACAGATACAGACTGTCCTCGTAAGAATCCCACAGGGCAATAGCAAAGATTCCGTTAAGCCTCTCCACATACTCTTTTCCATGCAGGAGATATCCCTGCAAAATGACTTCCGTATCGCTGTGTGATTCAAATACAGCCCCTTCCTGCTCCAGTTCCCGGCGCAGCTCGGGCATATTATAAATTTCTCCGTTAAAAGAAACCGTACATCGTTTTCCTCCTGCTGTTCTTGTCATGGGCTGTCTTCCTCTGTCCAGATCAATGATGGACAGGCGGACATGGGCAAGCCCACAATGGGCATAGAGACAGGTTCCTTCCTCGTCAGGCCCCCGCCTCTTCTGCGCCCGGTTCATCTCATCCAAAACGGCCCGCCATCTGCTCTCCTCCCCTGTATAGTTCCGTCTGCCGCTGTAAAATCCCGCAATTCCACACATAGCCTTCTCCCCTTTTGAGTATGATTCTACTTATTTTGAACATGATCCTACCGGATAACAGGCTGGTACTGCTTCCCTTCCAGCGCCATCTCGGCTGCCGGGATGACAAGTTCCGTCTTTGCGATCATAGAGTTCGGTTTTTTCTCGGGGGCGTCTTGCCCGAAGGGAACAAAATAAATATTTTTCGCATTGAGAAGAAGCCCGATATTCCTCATGTTCATTCCCAGGGCATCGTTGGTAGATATGGAGATCAGGAGCGGCTTCTCATTGCGCAGATGCGCTTTCGCCGCCATTAAGACAGGGGTATCTGTAATCCCATTTGCCAGTTTCGCTATGGTATTTCCTGTACAGGGCAGTATGATCAGAAGGTCCAGCAGGCTTTTGGGACCTATCGGTTCCGCCTGGCTGATGGTGCGCAGAGGCTCTGTCCCTGTAATCCGCTCCGCGTTCTTCATGAAGTCCTCCGCCGCTCCGAAACGGCTGTCGATCGTCTGAGAAGCATCGGAAAAGATCGTTACAATCTCAGCTCCGGTTTCTTTCAGTTTCTCAAGCTGCTCAAATACCTTCTCATACGTGCAGAAGGAGCCAGTCACCGCCACTCCTATTTTCTTGCCTTTCAACTCCATCTCTTCACCTATATCACACGACAGATCCTTCGCAGAACAAGGCAGTATGCGCGGCGTCAAGCCTGCTTCTGATATACTCCGCCAGAATCTCCGCCGAAGTTGCGGGGGAATATTTTCCGGGGAGTCCCGGAAGAGGTATGACATTCAGGGACAGCTCAGAAGCCGCCGGATAGTCTGCGCCTCCCGGCGATGAAGCAAGGTCAAAGATCCAGGCAGATTTTTTCACCCTGAGCAGCGCTTCTCTGTTCAGGATTTTTTCGGGCACAGTGTTGAAGATAAATTCCGCCTCCCCTATCTTCTCCGCCATCCCCTGTTCCGTGAGGACTCTGTCCGCCAGAACAGACGCTCCCGCCGCTCTGGCCGCATCTTGCTCCACCACTGTCAAATGGCAGGAAAATCCTCTGAGCAGAAGCGCAAGGGTGCTCCCGCACCTTCCATATCCCAGGACCATACACTGGCTTCGCGACAGATTCCGGGGACTTCTTTTTATCGCTTCCGCTATGGCGCCCTCCGCGGTTGCCGCTGTGTTCTGCACTGCCACATATTCATCTCTCATCACATCGTATACCGTGACCCCTCTGTCCCGGAAGCGTTCCATCACGTCAGCCGGGATATTACCGCCGAACAGGATGCCGTTTTCCGGCATTTCCCGCAGGAGTGTTTCCAAATCCATATCCACGGTCTGATATTTCCCGGAAATTTTACCCGCACTAAAAAAAGGCACAGGAGCCGCGACAACTTCCGCATCTTCCAGCGCCTCCTTCAGGGTCTCCGCCCTGCGAATCCTATGGTCATCTACACTGCCGCAAAGTCCGCATACCGTCACCTGATATCCTTTTGAAGAAAGGATTTCTGCCAGAAAGACCTGGCGCATGTCTCCGCCTGCCACAACAATTTTACCTGTATCTGCTATCAATCTGTCTTTTTCCTTTTTTCTTCACTATATGCAGATCAGGAAAAACAGTTCCGGTCCGCCGGTTTCTCCATATATAAAAGAGGGGCTGTTTTTACAGCTCCCCTCTTCCTTCGCTGTCAGCTTTACCGGCCGCGCCTGCCGCCTGTTCATCTTTCAGCTTTTTCTTTAATCTTTTATACACGCTCGCCCGGAATAATGTATATATGACGGACACGATGGGAATAAAGATCAGCATACCTACTATCCCCATCAGGCTGCCGCCGACCGTCACTGCCGCCAGCACCCAGATAGACGGAAGCCCCACTGAGCTCCCCACTACTTTCGGATAGATCAGATTACCCTCGATCTGCTGAAGGATCAGAAACGTCACTACGAATGCGATCATCTGCATCGGGTCCACCATCAGGATCAGGAATGCCCCGACAAAACACCCGATGAACGCGCCGAAAATCGGAATCAGCGCCGTGAACGCGATCAGCACACTTACCAGCAGAGTGTATGGCATATTAAGGATGCTCATTACGATAAAGAACATACTTCCCAGGATGAGCGCCTCCACGCACTGTCCTGTAAAGAAACTGGAAAATGCTTTTGACGCCAGGCTTCCCACCTCGAACATCCACTCCACACGTTTTTCGGAAAAGTAAGCATAAAGCACCTTCTTCACCTGCATGTTCAGCTTTTCTTTCTGAAGGAGGACATAGCAGGAAAAGACAAAGGCGATCACGAAAGTCGTCACCCCGCTCACAATGGAACCGATAGCTGACATGGTTGAATTCAATACATTTCCCGCTCCGTTCTGAAAAAACGCCATGATACTGTCTGTCAGTTTTCCCACATCCAGATTCAGATTGGAGAGCCATGCCTGTATTTCTTTATTGTCAGTGAACAGCTCCTCCAGGAAGCGCTGCGCCTCTGGAATAAATGTCTGGATCGTCTTTCCCAGCGACAGGAGAGTACGCGTCAGCTCCGGAATAACTACGAACATGACCAGGGCCACAACTCCGATCACGATCGCCAGTGTGAGTATCAGGCATACCGGCCGTGCCAGTTTTTTCGCGATCTTTTTCTCTTTTAGACGCTTGTTTTGAAACAGCTTTTCTTCAAGAAAGCTCATAGGAATATTCAATATAAACGCGATCCCCCCGCCTAAAATAAAGGGAAGGATAATCCGGAACGCAACTCCGACCCACTCAAAAAGAATCTTGTAATTCCATAGTGCGATCAGTAAGATGATCGTAAACAGGATCAGTTCTTTTAATTTTCTCATTGTTTCTCTGTCCAGCTTCATAAGTCCTCCTGTACGGATATCAATATTTGTCACCGCCATATGCTTTTGGCTGTTTTTGACAGTATTATTGTAACATATCCGAGGAGCGTGTAAAGGCATAATCTGGTTTCTGTACGGAGAAAATGAAACAAGGCGGTTCCCACCACCGGACGCGCAAAAAAGTGAGACTGTCGCATCAATTTGATATGCTCCCTTCTAGGTAGACAAGTGAAATAACAAAAACTTGTCACTTAGGAGGGAGTATATTTTATGTCTG
>CALWQP010000049.1 GCA_944383695.1 uncultured Mediterraneibacter sp. | reverse complement strand
CTGCCTTCTGTTGCCCATTCGTCAACATGCTCCGGCATAACGGATGACGGTGTGATCGGGTAGATCGCCGCAACTTCAGTGTAAGCATAGGACACGTGAGCCGCAGCCTGGTTACCGTCCATGGTCTTCATTTTTCTTGCCATTTTCTTGTTCCTCCTTAGATTTTACATAGAAAATACATATATACACATGTAGCTTCATTATATCTCTAAAAATGGCAAAAGTCCATAGAGGGCTGTCTGTTTTTTTGTATATTTTGGGATGCAGTTGCCCTGCATCAAGCATCCTAAAACTTAAATATCCTGTCTTTCTTCTTCGGCGGCCTACTGCCCTCGATCTTATCCGGCATTGGTTCATACACTTTTCCGCTCTTTAACAGCGGCATCTTCCTGTGGTGCTTCCGCAGGTACAGGAGCGCCGCGCCCGCTGCCACAACGATCACGCCCGCAAGGAGCTGGGACACCGGAAGACCGACTCCCGGAAGAAGAAGCTGGTCCGTTCGTAAGCCTTCGATCCACACTCTGCCCAGCGCATAGCCGAATACATACAGGAGAAACAGCTCGCCCTCATATCTCTTGCGCTTACGGTACAGTACGAGAATCACCAGGAGCACTGCGCACCATACAGATTCATATAAAAATGTAGGATGAACCTGGATATATTCAACACCGCCTATGGTCTCAATGTGACGGCGCATGGCCTCTGTGACATCTCCGGAGCGCACCGCGTCAAGAGGAAGCTGCATGGCAAACAGACTTTCCGTATATTCGCCGAAAGCCTCCCTGTTAAAGAAGTTTCCCCAGCGTCCCAGCATCTGCCCATTTAAGATTGCCAGCGCCACTGTATCAAAAATCTGAAAGGCCGACAGATGCTTCACCCTTGCAAGGACAAATACCGCGATCACCGCGCCGATCACGCCGCCGTAGATCGCCAGCCCGCCTTCCCGAAGATTAAAGATATCCAGCAGGTTGTCCTTGTACATATCCCAGGAGAAGACCACATAGTAGAGCCTTGCCCCGGCGATTCCGATGATCACGCCTATGATCCCCATATCCAGATAATCTTCCGGGTTCTGTCTCGTCCGCTTCGCCTCGTGTGTGGCGATCAGAAATCCGATCAGGATGGCAGCCCCGATGATGATGCCGTAATATGCGATTTTAAATCCGAAAATGTCAATATCCTTTCCCACATGATCCAGACTGATGCCAAGATTCGGGAAACTAATGTCATAATGCATTTCTATACTCCTTACTGACTGCTGCTGACTGGGGCTGTGCATATTCCGCTCTTTCGTTCAGCGGCGCCATTCGCAAAGCCGCACTTACGTGCTTACTGCGGCTGCGCGTGTTCCAACCTTCCGTTCAGACGCGCCATTCGCAAAACCGCACTTACGTGCTTACTGCGGCTGCGCGTGTTCCAACCTTCCGTTCAGACGCGCCATTCGCAAAACCGCACTTACGTGCTTACTGCGGCTGCGCCGCTGTTTTGCTCATGTACAGGCGCTCACTCCATGCTTCTGTACGCTCGAAAAAACGTGCCAGCACGTTTTTCTCTCCCGCCCAGAACATGGCTGAACTGGTTTTTACACGTTAAACCTGAACAGCATGATATCTCCGTCCTGTACTACATAGTCTTTTCCTTCCAGACGGACCAGGCCTTTTTCTTTGGCCGCAGTGTGGGAACCGCAGGCCATCAGGTCGTCATAACTGACCACTTCGGCGCGGATAAACCCTCTCTCGAAATCTGTGTGGATCTTGCCTGCCGCCTGAGGTGCCTTTGTCCCTCTTTTGATCGTCCATGCGCGCACTTCCGGCTCGCCTGCCGTCAGGTAGCTGATCAGGCCCAGGAGATGATAGCTCGCTTTGATCAGCTTCTCAAGCCCGGACTCTTCAAGCCCTAAATCATCCAGGAACATCTTCTTCTCATCATCATCAAGCTGCGCGATTTCCTCCTCGATCTCCGCGCACACGACGAACACCTCGCACCCCTCCTGCGCGGCGTACTTGCGGACCGCCTGAACCCCCGCATTTGCCGCGCCGTCATCGGCAAGGTCATCTTCCGACACATTTGCCGCAAATATCACCGGTTTTGCAGTCAACAGATTATATCCTGCGAGCCATGTCTGCTCATCTTCATCGTCCGTTGCGAAACTCTTCGCCATCTTGTTATCCTCAAGATGGGCTTTTACCCGATTCAGAAGGTCCAGCTCTTTTGCCGCAGTCTTGTCATTCCGGGAAAGCTTCACTGTCTTTGCGATCCTTCTCTCCAGGATCTCCAGGTCAGAGAAGATCAGCTCCAGGTTGATCGTCTCAATATCCCGCAGCGGATCAATGCTTCCGTCCACATGCACGATATTGCTGTTCTCAAAACATCTCACCACATGTACGATAGCGTCCACTTCGCGAATATTCGCAAGGAACTGGTTGCCCAGCCCTTCGCCTTTGGACGCCCCTTTTACAAGGCCCGCGATATCCACGAACTCGATGGCCGCGGGGATGATCTTTTTTGTGTGATACATCTCGCCGAGCACATCCAGCCTCTTGTCCGGCACTGTCACGACACCCACATTCGGGTCTATCGTACAGAACGGATAGTTTGCCGACTCTGCTCCCGCCTTTGTCAGAGAATTAAACAATGTGCTCTTTCCAACATTCGGTAATCCTACAATTCCTAATTTCATTTATCTTCGTCTCCTCTTTAACTGTGATATATCTCCGCGATGCCCCTGCATGCGCCTCTCTTTAATCTCTTGTCTCCATCAGTATCACTTTCCCGAACATAAACGAGATCGTCACTTCGTCTTC
Organism: uncultured Mediterraneibacter sp.; assembly: GCA_944383695.1. GTDB lineage: Bacteria > Bacillota > Clostridia > Lachnospirales > Lachnospiraceae > Mediterraneibacter. Next base: position 16,068 of record CALWQP010000049.1, on the reverse strand, counting down.
CTCAAATTCATTGCTGACGCAGAGACTGTCGTCCGGTCTCAGGAAATGATTTTTCAGTGGATATTTTGCTCCTGTGATCGTGAGCGCGTCCACAGGAAGCTCCATCGGAAAAAGAGAAAAATATTTCCCGAATGCCTCTTCCCTTTTCAGAGTGATCCCCTTGTCCAGGAGCCTGATCTGATTATGGCTGTCCAGTATCCGCGCGTCAACCCCCGCGTCCAGCGCGATCTGAAGGCACTGGATATTCGCCCACAGATGGTCGATGCGGCTGCCTGTCCCGCCGAGTATCCATATCTGTTTTCGGTTCATGCCGATACAGAGCCGCAGGGCAATCTCCGTATCCGACGCGTCTTTCACGGGATTGAACTCCCGGATCGGCACATCCGCCTCCTCCCGGTAGTATTCCACAAGTCCCTTTGGCACACTGTCAAAATCACCGACGATATAATCCGGCTTGATCTCGTGATCATAGAGAAATTTAAGACCTCTGTCCACTCCGATCACAAATTCTGTATCTTCACTTTTTATTATGGGAAGCACAAAATCTTTTTCCAGCGTCCCCCCGCTTACGATCACAGTCCGTTTACTCATGATTGCTCAATATCTCCATAAAATCCGCCACATTTTTTCTGATGTCGCCCCTGTATACTCCCGAGCCGGACACGATCACATTCGCCCCAGCATCCAGTACCTCAGCCACATTGGAATGATAAATGCCGCCGTCTACTTCCAGGTCTTTCTCCAGGCCTCTCTCCTCCAGCAGTCCTCTGAGCTGCCCGATCCGCCCCAGGGATTCCGGGATAAAAGCCTGTCCGCCGAATCCCGGCTCAACGCTCATGATGAGGAACATGTCCGCCTGTTCTAAATAAGGGATGAGCTCCTCCACCGGAGTGCCCGGCTTGATGGATATCCCGGCTCTTGCCCCGCACGCATGGATCGCGTCCAGCGCTGCTCCCGGATCCTCGCAGGCCTCCAGATGTATGGTGATGATATCCGCGCCGCACGCCGCAAATTCTTTTACATACCTGGCCGGCTCTGTCACCATGAGATGCACGTCCATCACCTGAGCCGTCGCGCCCTTCACTGAGGAGAGCACCGGCATCCCGAACGAAATGCTGGGGACAAAGATCCCGTCCATCACGTCAAAATGAATGTACTGCGCGCCTGCTTCCTCCGTCTGCTTCAACTGTTCTCCCAGGACCTTAAAATCCGCCGAAAGCATTGACGGCGCCAAAATATTTTCTGTCATCTAATACCTCTTTCTTTCCTGTAACTCGCGGTACATCATCGCATAATCCTCGTACCGTACCCTGTGTATTGCTCCCTCTTCCACAGCCTGCTTCACCGCGCAGCCCGGCTCATGGATATGGCCGCATCCGTTATAGCGGCATTTTCCTTCATAGGGCGCAAACTCCGGGAAACAGTATTTCAACTCTTCTTTCTCGATTTCATTCACATAGAGGGAACTGAAACCGGGCGTGTCCATGATATAGGAATCCTTCCCGAGCATGATCAGTTCCGAATGCCTTGTCGTGTGTTTCCCTCTCTCGATCTTCCGGCTGATGCTTCCCGTCTCCATCTTTACTTCATTCTGGAGAATGTTTATCAGAGAAGACTTTCCTACGCCTGACGGTCCGGCAATGGCGGTCGTCTTTCCCCGCAGGCATTTCTTCAAGCTGTCTATATTCTCCTCTTCTTTTGCGCTCGTGAACAAAAGAGGATACCCACATTCTTCGTAAATATTTTTTAACGCGGCAATTTCCGGGTCTTCTGCAATGTCCGCCTTGTTAAAACAGAGCACCACCGGGATCTCCTTTGCCTCCATCATGACAAGGAAACGGTCCAGAAGGTTAAAATGCGGTTTCGGCTTTGTCACGGCAAACACCACCAATACCTGATCGATATTGGCCACAGCCGGGCGCACCAGCTCGTTCTTTCTCGGAAGGATCTTCATGATATTCCCTTCCATATCCTTCTCATGGGTAACTTCCATCTCCACATTGTCTCCTACGAGAGGTTTCAGGCCGTCTTTGCGGAAGATCCCCTTTGCCTTACACTCATAAACACCGGATTCTACTACGTGAACGTAGTAGAATCCGGCAATTCCTTTTATAATCTTACCCTGCATAATCTATTGGTCTTTCTGTTTTCCGTGTTAAGAAGAGCCTTCTGTCTCTATTCCGATTCATTCTGTCCATCGCCCCCGGACGGCTGCGGCCCCATGCTCACCCAGTAGTATACTGTAGCGCCCTTTTCCACTTTTACTCCCACCTCCGGGTTCACACGGCAAACCGTACCCACAGGATAATCACTGTACTGTTCTCCGCCATAAGCAGCGGTAAGTCCCGCCTCAGACAACAGTTGTTCAGCGGTATCCGGATAGGATCTCAGGATGTCCGGCACTTCTGCTGTCTGCGTCCTTGGTCCCAGGCTCACGACATAGCTGACTGTTGCTCCCTTTTCAACTGATGTTCCCGCCTCCGGGCTCTGGGAGATCACATTTCCCGCAGCAACACTGTCACTGTAATCCTGGCTGGCACTTCCCACAAGTCCCTGGGCTGCAAGTGCCGATTCCGCATCTGCCGCGCTCCTGTTTCTAATATCAGGTACTTTTACTGACTCTTTGCCGAGGCTGACAACGATCGTGACGCTGGCCCCTTCGTCCACCTCCGTGCCTGCCGCCGGATCAGATGAGATCACGTTGCCTTCCGCAATGCTGTCGCTGTACTGGGCTTTGCCATGGGTCACTTTCAGCCCCGCATCCTGAAGCAGCTTCTCTGCGTCCGCCTCGCTCCTGTCCACCACGTTGGGCACCTGAACCTTCTCTGCAGCCTCTCCGCTGCTGATGACCACAGTGACTGTCGTGTTCTTCTCTACCTTTTCACCCTCTCCGGGATCCTGGCTCTTGATCTCTCCTTTTGCATAGTCATTGGACGGCTCTTCTGCTGACGCTTTCTTGATGCCGAGCTCATATTTGTTTAATTCGTCTTTCGCTTCGTCATATGTCATTCCGCGCACATCCGGCACTTCTACCATGTCTTCCTCATTAGCTACCAGTCCGGGTCCTGAGAAAAACCCGGCCGCATTCGCAACAAGGAAAAGAACGAGCAGCGCGATGACCACGCCCGCCACGATCATAAGGATGCGCATGATCCGCTTCGTGTCAGGATTGACGTCATTTTTCTTCCTGCCCCTGCTCTGCCGTCTGACGGGTACACGGTCCTCTTCATCCTCATCGTCATAATCATCGTCGTCATAGTCATCATTGTAATCATTCCGTCCCCGGGCCTGAACCTGTTCCAGTTCTTCCGTGGACATGACCATCGTTCGTCCCGTGTCTCCGCCTGCCGCTGCCCCGAGAACAACAAAATCCCCCTCCGGATCTACAAGAGACCGCTTTAAATCCAGCAGGAGTGACGCGCAGTCGTGATAGCGCAGTCCCGGATTCTTCTGCGTACATTTCATGATGATGCATTCCAGGCTGTATGGGATATCCGGCACTTCTTCGGCCGGAGATTTGATTTCTTCCTGAAGATGTTTGAGCGCCACTGACACCGTGGAATCCCCGTCAAAGGGCACATGGCCTGTGATCATCTCGTACATGGTGATACCAATGGAATAGATGTCGCTCTTCTGGTCCACCACGCCGCCTCTCGCCTGCTCAGGCGATGTATAGTGCACGGAGCCCATGACACTGGTGCTGATGGTCTGGGTCGCGGTCGTCGCGCGGGCAATGCCGAAATCTGTCACTTTTACTTTGCCGTCTTTTGAAATGATGATATTCTGAGGCTTGATATCCCTGTGTATGATATGCTGGTTATGAGCTGCCTGGAGACCTGTCACCATCTGGATGGAGATGCTGATGGTCTCCTTCGCTGAAAGCCTACCTTTCTTCTCGATATAATCCTTCAGCGTGATCCCTTCTACCAGTTCCATGACCATGTAATACAGGCCTCGGTCCTGGCCCACATCATAGACATTTACCACGTTCGGGTGCATCAGCCCTGCCGCCGCCTGCGCCTCGCTTAAGAACTTCTTGATAAATACCTCGTCTGTGCGGTAATCACTTTTGAGCACTTTGATCGCCACATACCGGTTCAGCTTATGGTCCTTGCCCTTGTAGACATCCGCCATGCCGCCGGAACCGATACGTCCCAGTATCTCATACCTCTTCCCTAAATAAACTCCTTCTCTGATCATAATACACTCACCTCGTCCGCGAACGGTTCTATCAGGACAATGCCGATATTGTCCGTACCGCCGTTTTCTTTTGCAGCATCCACAAGAGCCTGGCCTGCTTCCACGATATCTCTTCCTCCCTGGACGATATGGAAGAGTTCTTCATCTTCCACCATATTGCTCAGCCCGTCCGTACACATCAGTATGATGTCTCCCCGCTTCAGACGGTGCTCGTAAAAATCCACGTCCACATCCGCTTTCGCACCGATCGCCCTTGTGATGATATTTTTATCCGGGTGGTGCTTGGCCTCCTCCGGCTTGATGCCGCCCAGTCGCACCATTTCCTCCACAAGCGAATGGTCCTTCGTAAGCTGCTGGATCCCCTGGTTTATCAGATACAGACGGCTGTCTCCTACATTGGCAAAATACATCATCTGGTTCGTGATCGTTGCCGCAACCACGGTCGTTCCCATTCCCTTGAGGTGTTCGTCTCGGGCCGCCTCCTTGATAATCTCCCGGTTGGCTGTCTTGATCGCCGCTACAAGGCATTTCTCCACATCCTCGCCCTCGCTCATCTTCAGCTCCCGCCTGAGCACTTCCACCGTATATTTTGACGCATAGTCGCCTGCCTGATGTCCGCCCATTCCGTCTGCCACCACGAACAGATTCTGGAGGATGCCCAGAGGTCTGTCTGTCGTAAAGACATAATCCTGATTCACCTGTCGCACCATTCCTACATCTGTTATAGCAAATGTCCTCATACCTGTCTCCTTAATCCTGTCTGTTGTGGCTTTCCTGACCTGCTCTTCCGCTTTCTGCCGCCGGGTTCTCCCTATTACCGGAAGCTTCTGCTCCGTCCTCCTGCGCATAGCGGCGCCTTAGCTGTCCGCAGGCTCCGTCGATGTCAGAGCCCATTTCCCTTCTTATAGTAACATTTATTCCGCTTTTTTCAAGATTATTTTTGAAATTCAGGGCATTTTTCCTGCTTGGACGCACAAAATCACGTTCTCTGACCGGATTGACCGGTATCAGGTTCAGGTGGCAGTTCCGGGGCTTTAAGATAGCCGCCAGCTCCCGCGCGTCCTCATCCGTGTCATTGGCTCCATGAACGAGACTGTACTCAAAAGTGACTCTGCGCCCTGTCTTTTCAAAATAAGCGTCGCATGCGGAGAGCACCTCGGAAAGGCTGTATTTATTGGCCACAGGCATGAGGCTGCGCCGTTTCTCCTGGGTGGAGCCGTGCAGGGACAGCGCCAGGGTGATCTGGAGTTTTTCATCCGCCAGTTCAAGTATCCTGGGCACGATGCCGCAGGTAGATACCGTGACATTTCTCTGACTGATGTTCAGGCCGTGTTCATCTGTCAGGATGCGGACGAATCTCAGGAAGTTATCATAATTGTCGAGAGGCTCCCCGGTTCCCATGATCACGACATTGTGAACTCTCTCCCCTGTGATCCTCTGAATCTGATAAACCTGGCCCAGCATCTCCGAGGCGGAAAGATTCCGCTTGAGACCGCCGATGGCGGAGGCGCAGAACACGCATCCCATCCTGCATCCCGCCTGGGAAGAAATGCAGACGGAATTGCCGTGCTTATACCGCATGAGAACGCTTTCTACCATGTTCCCATCATGCAGACGGAACAGGAATTTGTTCGTCCCATCCAGTTTTGAAACCTGCCTTTCCACCATGCTGACAGGCAGGATCTCATACTGTGCTTGCAGACGGCGTCTTAAATCCTTTGAGAGATTGGTCATCTCATCAAACCGGTCCGCCAGCTTCACATGGAGCCAGTCATAGACCTGTCCCGCCCGGAAAGCCTTCTCGCCCAGACTCAGCATCTCTGTCTTTAATTCTTCATATCCATATGCACGGATGTCCTTTTTCATGTCTGTTCCTGTCCTTTTTCTTTTCAGTCCTTTTCCTCTTCAGCGGCTTTTCTTTTTAACCGGGCGATAAAGAAACCGTCACTCTTATGTATACCCGGAAGCAGCTGGATGCAGCCCTTTTCCACGACACTGTCTCTCAGCTCCGGGCAGAGTTCCCCCCGGATATCATCCGGAGAAAATTCCGGGTATTTCTCCAGAAACCAGTGTACATTCTCTATATTTTCCGCCGGATTTATAGTGCAGGTGCTGTACAGGAGCACGCCGCCCGGCTTCACAAAATCTTTCACACAGCTTAATATCTTCCGTTGAAGGACCACAAGGCTCCCGATCCCTTCCGGCGACGCCTTGTATTTCAGGTCCGTCTTTTTCCCGATCACACCCAGCCCCGAACAGGGCAGGTCCGCGATCACGATATCCGCGGCGCCGGCCGAATTTTCATCCGGGACAGAAGCATCCCTGCACGCCGCCGAGATATTGTCCAGTCCGGAACGGTCAATATTCTCCCGGATAAGCTCTGTCTTATATTCTGTCAGGTCTCTTGCCTCCACATGACCACGGTCCGGCGTACGCTTCTCCGACACAGAAAGCTTGTCCCCCGAAGGAAGCTTTTCCACCATAAAAAGCTTCTCCGCTGTATGAAGGGCTTTTCCCCCGGGCGCCGCGCAAACATCGATCACCTTCTCCCCCGGCCGGGGTCCTGCCAGCTCTCCAACCAGCATGGAGCTGACGTCCTGCACCATGAACAGGCCTTCCTGAAAGCTCTCCAGGCTTTCCAGATGATCAAAGCCGGATATGCAGAACGCATAGGGAAGATAGGGATGGGGTTTTGCTGTCACGCCCTCCTGGACAAAGATATGTTTCAGTTCTTCCGGGGTGACACGGTTTAAACAGCACCGGACTGTGATCGGTTTCTCCTGCTGGAAATCCACCAGCATGTTCTCAATGACGTCCTCATCAAAGGATTTCTGCCAGAGCTCTATGATCCATTCCGGGCAGGAATATTTCACGGACAGCGCCTGTACGCCCTCCGTCGGGTATTTCACATCCGCAAGCCCCCTTGCCACGCTGCGGAGCACGCCGTTCACATATCCTTTCAGCCCGGAAAATCCTTTCCTCGCCGCCAGCTTCACCGCCTCGCTGCACACCGCACGGTCGGGCACACTGTCCATATATTTCAACTGATAGACCGCGCTGCGGAGCACGCCCCGGATGACCGGTTTCATCTTTTTTACTTTGACTTTGGAGAACCGGTCCAGGATATAGTCGATCTCGATCAGGCGCTCCAGCGTCCCTTCTGTCACTCTGGTAATAAACGCCCTCTCCTGCTTCGTAAGATACTGGTATTTGGACAGCACGTCCCTGAGCACCTTATGGCTGTACTGGCCGTTTTCCGTCACTTCCATAAGGATGCCCAGCACGATCTCCCGCTCATTCACCGACTTAGTCATTCCTTCTTCTTCCTCCTGTCAAAATAAGGAGACGCAGGAGCTGTAAGATCATCGCCGCCGCGCCTGCCACATAAGTGAGGGCCGCCGCTCCTAACACCTTCTTCACGGAATCCACCTCTTCAGGATAAAGCATCCCTGAGTTCTCCAGCACTTTCACCGCCCTGCCGGATGCATTGAACTCCACAGGAAGGGTGACGAGCTGGAAAAGCACTGCCGCGGAAAAGAGCAGGATACCCAGGTTGATAAACATAACCGATGTCTGACCGTTCATGAACAGGCCGAGGATGATCAGCGGCCACGCTGCCATGGAACCGATGTTCGCCACAGGCACCAGCGCTCCCCGGATGGAAAGGGGCGCATACCCTGTGGCATGCTGTACCGCGTGCCCGCACTCATGGGCTGCCACGCCGATGGCAGCCACGGAGGAAGAATTGTACACCGTGTCGGAAAGTCCCAGCGTCTTCTTCCCCGGGTTATAATGGTCGGTTAAGTTTCCCGGGATGTGGATCACCTGCACGTCATAAATCCCATTCCTGTGCAGGATCTGTTCCGCCGCCTCTCTCCCTGTCATCCCGGAATGGCTCCGCACAGAGGAATACCGGGCGAACACCCGGTTCACCCGGGCGGAAGCCGCCAGGCAGATCATTGCCCCGATCACCACAAGAATATATGTCCGGTCATAAAAATAATATAACATGATATCAACCTCCTGCTCTCACCGAACCGTCAGGTCACTCTCTTGTAAGAGAAGTCCCCGGCTCCATTGTGTACCCCCTCAGGAATGCACCTGTATCCATTCTCTTCTTGCCCGGGATCTGCACCTCGTACACTCTCAGCACGCCGTCCCCGGTCTGGACCGCAAAACTATCCTTATCAACCTCTGTCACAGTACCCGGCTGCCCGGCCTCTGCCGGATCAGCCTCTGCCTTTGCCCGCCAGATCTTCATCACTTTGCCATCCCAGTGGGTATAAGCGCTGGGCCATGAGTTCAATCCCCGGACCAGCCGCTCGATCTGCACAGCGGACCGGCTCCAGTCGATATTTCCCATCTCTTTTGTAAGCATCTTCGCATAGGCAGTGGGGCTCTCCCCCTGCTTTTCAAACACGGCAGTCTTATCCTCCAGCGCCTTCAGCGTCTCCACGCAAAGCGCCGCCCCTGCCTCTGCCAGCTTGTCATGCAGGCTCTCTCCGGTCTCGTCCTCTGCGATCGGGACTTCCTTTTTCATGATCATATCCCCGGTGTCCAGCCCTTCATCCATCTGCATGGTAGTCACACCTGTCATAGCTTCCCCTTCGATGATAGACCACTGGATCGGAGCGGCTCCCCGGTATTTTGGCAGCAGGGATGCATGGACATTGATGCATCCGTACGGCGTCATTCCCAGGATCGTCCCCGGCAAGATCTGTCCGAACGCTATGACGACCATCACGTCCGCATTATATTTCCGAAGTGTCTCCATGCATTCCGGCTCACGGATCTTTCTCGGCTGATACACCGGAATCCCATGCTTTATGGCCGTCTCCTTCACCGGAGGGAACTGCATTTCCTTCCCTCTTCCCTTCGGCTTATCCGGCTGGGTGACCGCAAGACACACATCATGCCCCGCCGCGATCAGCGCTTCCAGAGTCCCCACGGAAAAATCCGGCGTCCCCATAAATATCACGCGCATCGTCTTACTCCTCCGTTTCCTCTTCATCCTCACTGTCATAGTTCACATCATGGAGTCCGTCCTCTGTCTTATCCACATAGAGCTCGCCCTGAAGGTGGTCGATCTCATGGCAGAAGGCTCTTGCCAGCAGTCCCTCTCCTTCTATCTCAAAGGGCTCCATATCCTGGTTCAGGGCACGGACTTTCACATGCTGCGGCCGGGTCACGATTCCCCATTTGCCCGGCACGCTCAGACAGCCCTCCTCCCCGGTCTGCTCTCCGGACGTCTCAATGATCTCCGGGTTGATCAGCACGATCGGACCTTCCCCGACGTCAATGACGACGATCCGTTTGAGCACGCCCACCTGGGGCGCCGCAAGCCCTACCCCGCATCTGTCATACATCGTATCCAGCATATCCCCGATCAGGATCTTTGTCCGCAGCGTCATCTTCGGCACGTCCTTGCACTGCTTTGTCAGGATATCGTCCCCAATCTCTCTAACTTCTCTGATTGCCATAATTTCCTCCTTACATAGGGTTGAAATCAAACTGTATCCTCATCTTGTCAAACCCTGAATTTATCTCAATATACTTTTCTGCCCTGTCTTTTATCCCCACGAGTGCTCCATAGTTTTGCGCTTTCACATAGAGCACTCTCCGGTATATATCTTTGATCTTGTCGATTCCCGGACTTGCCGGTCCTATGACCTCTGCCCCGGTCTGTCCCCTGGCCCGCAGGATGTATTCCTTCAGATAGTGGCAGCCCTTCTCCAGAAGCGCCTCATCCTCGCAGGAAACAAATATGGCGAGAAGATTCTCTGCCGGGGGATATCCCATGAGTTCCCTGTAACGGATCTCTTCCTGATAGAACGCCTCATAATCCTGCGCCGCCGCCGTCACGATGGCGTAGTGCTCCGGGCTGTACGTCTGGATTACTACTTCCCCATGCCTCTCCCCGCGCCCAGCGCGCCCGGCCGCCTGTGTCAGGAGCTGGAATGTCCGCTCCCCGGAACGGTAATCAGCCGTGTAAAGTGACATGTCCGCCGCAAGGATGCCCACCAGCGTCACATTCGGGAAATCATGCCCTTTCACGATCATCTGCGTGCCTACCAGCACGTCCGCCTCCTCATTGGCAAAGGCCGAGAGTATCTTCTCATGGGCGTTCTTCTGCCGCGTGGTGTCCATATCCATCCGTAGCACTCTTGCCTGGGGAAATTCTGTTTTTACGATATCTTCGATCTGCTGCGTTCCGGCGCGGAATTCTCCGATATGCGGGGAACCGCACTCCGGACACTCTGTCACCCTGGGCATGGAATATCCGCAGTAGTGACACCGCATCCGCCCATCCCGGTGGACAGACAGAGAGACACTGCAGTGGGGACACTTTATCACATGTCCGCATTCCCGGCAGGAAATAAATCCGGAATACCCTCTCCGGTTCAAAAACAGCATGATCTGCTCTTTCTTATCCAGCCGGTCCCTCATCAGCTCCGCCAGCTTCCGGCTTAAGATCGAACGGTTTCCACTCTTTAATTCTTCCCTCAGATCCACGGTATATACGTCTGCCAGATCCTGCATCCGGGAGCGGTTCTTCATCTCAAATAGGGTATATTCTCCCCTTCGCGCCCGGTACATCGCTTCCATGGAAGGGGTAGCGCTCCCGAGCACCACGCCGGCTCCTTCCAGCAGCGCTCGTTTTATGGCAGTCTCCCTGACATGATACCGGGGCGTCTGTTCACTCTTATAGGTGGACTCGTGCTCCTCATCGATCACGATCAGCCCCAGATCCGGAAACGGAGTAAAAAGTGCGGAGCGGGGGCCGATCATGACATCCACCTTCCCTGCCCTCGCGCGCATCATCTGATCATACCGCTCTCCCGCTGACAGCCGGGAATTCATGATGGACACCCTGTCGCCGAACCGCCGGTAAAACCGCATCACGGTCTGATAGGTCAGGGCGATCTCCGGAATGAGCACGACTGCCTGTTTCCCCATATCCACCACTGTCCGTATCAGCTCCATGTAAACTTCCGTCTTGCCGCTCCCGGTCACGCCGTGGATCAGATAAGTCCTCCGCTCCCCGGCGGCATAATCTTTCCGAAAACAGTCAATCACCTGCATCTGCTCTTCTGTATAAACGATGTCCTTTTCCTGCTCCTTTGCCGCCTTCACCGGATTGCGGTACACCTGCTCTGATTCCACGGCAAGCACCCGCTGTTCTTCCAGCGCCCGGATGACAGCGGCTGTGATATTGAGCTTCCTGGTCACAAGCTCATACTCCAGCACCGGATCGTCAAGGAGAGCTGCCATCAGCCTTGCCCGCGCCTTCTGGTGCTTCTCCAGGTAATAATGGAGCTGCTTTTCCCCTGTCTCTTTGTCCAGAAGGAGGCGGAGGCGCTTCTTTACCCTGGCGTTCTCTTTCTGCTTGATAGGAAGGACCGTCTTCAGCGCCTGGATCATCGTCCCGCCGTAATTCTCCTTCATCCATGCGGCAAGGGCGATCAGCTTCGCCTCGATCTCCACCCCGGTTCTTGAGATTTCCGCAATCTCCTTTACTTTGGAAAGGTCATAATCACAGGTCTCTGACAGCCCGGTCACATAGCCCTTGATCTGCCGGTTGCCTTTGCCGAATGGCACCAGCACTTCCATCCCCGGCTCCAGCTCTTTTTCCAGCGCCTCCGGGACGCGGTACTGAAAGATCTTATCCAGTTTTTCGTGTTGTATGTCTATGATAACATCCGCAAACACCCGATCATCTTCCTTTTCTTAATTCCTCCAGCACTTCCGCGATCAGGACGCGTTCATCCATAGGATATTTCACGCCTTTTATCTCCTGATAGTCCTCGTGCCCCTTTCCCGCAAGCACGATGACATCTCCCGGCTGCCCATGCCGGATAGCATATTTGATGGCTTCCTTCCGGTCACAGATCTCCACATACTTCCCATCCGTCTTACCGATCCCCACTTTGATATCATCGATGATCGCCTGGGGCTCTTCGAACCTGGGATTATCCGAGGTAATGATGGTCAGGTCTGCAAGCCGGCCTGACACCTCGCCCATCTCATACCTTCTGTCCTTTGAGCGGTTGCCTCCGCAGCCAAAAAGACACACGAGCCGCTTCGGATGATATTCCTTCAGCGTGGTCAGCAGACTCTCCAGGCTCATTGCATTGTGGGCGTAATCGATCATCAGGGTAAACTCATCGGATACCTTTATCATCTCGATGCGTCCTTTTACTTTTGCCTTTTTCAGCGCTTCCTTTATCTTTTCCGGAGATACCCCAAAATGCCTGCACACCGCGATAGCGGTCAGGGAATTATACACGCTGAACGTGCCTGGGATATCGATCTCCACATCAAAATCCATAAGCCCTGCCACATGATATGCCACGCCCAAATATCCCGGTCTGGATACAAGCTCCACGTCCTCGGCGCGCAGGTCCGCCTCTTTGGAAAACCCGAATGTCTCCACCCTGCATGTGGCGTCTTTGAACAGATCCGGGAAATATCTGTCATCCACATTTCCGATGCCCAGCCTGCACTGCTGAAACAGCATCGCCTTGCACCTTTTATAATCCTCAAAATCCTTGTGCTCATTTGGTCCGATATGGTCTTTTCCGAGATTTGTAAATATCCCGATCTCAAAAGGGATCCCCGCCGTCCGGTGGAGCATCAGCCCCTGGGATGACACCTCCATCACTACGCTGTCACAGCCTGCTTCCACCATCCGCGCAAAATACTGATGGATGGTGAAGGACTCCGGCGTGGTGTTGGCCGCCGGGATCGTTTCGTCCCCGATGACCGCCTCGATCGTTCCGATAAGACCTACTTTATGCCCCACCCCTTCGAGGATGGACCGTATCATATAAGTAGTCGTTGTCTTGCCCTTTGTCCCTGTGACGCCTATGATCTTCAGCTTATCCGCCGGATACCCGAAATACGCCGCTGACATAAGCGCCAGCGCGTATCTCGTGTCCGCGACCTTGATGACTGTCACAGCTTCCGGCACTTCCACATCTTTCTCCACGACAACGGCAGCCGCACCCGTTGCCGCTACATCCGCCGCGAATTTATGTCCGTCGGACACTGCCCCGCTAATGCAGACAAAAACACTTCCATTCTCCACCTTTCGCGAGTCATTGACCAGAGTGGTGACTTCCGCCCTGTCACTGCCCTGCACCACTTCATATTCTAAACGTTCCAAGAGTTTATCTAATTTCATGCCGGTCCTCCTGATCTTTTCATGGATAAATATACTTATCTTTTTATTATAGCATACCGTACATACTAGGATACCACAAACTCTGCCATGATGCAAAGACAGCCGGGAGAAGTCCTATCCCCGGCGTCTGTAGAATTACAATACATGTGTTACAACTGAATGTTTAAAAAGCTGAAGTACTGCCTTTATGTTATATTTTAGCCACCACAGCAAAATTCAAACTGTTACGGTGTCTCAAAAGCCCTTTCACCTCCCCGCTATGATCACTCTGTCAATATTGTTCTGCTCATCCAGAAGAAGGATATCTGCCGTTTTTCCCTTTTCGATGCTGCCGATCTCATCATCCAGACCGATAAGCACAGCCGGGTTTTCCGTGAGGAGGGGCAGGATCTCTTCCTCGCTCCTGCCTGTGAACCTGAGCAGGTTCCGGTATGCCTGGATGGTCGTGAGCGTGCTCCCCGCCCGGGTCCCATCGCTTTTCAGCTTGGCATCGCCGTCCTCAACGACCACGACATTTACCCCCAGCTTATACTCTCCGTCGGGCAGCCCTGCCGCCATGATAGAATCCGTAACCGCAACGACCCGCCCTGTCCCTTTGGCCTTCAGGATGATGCAGACCGTTCCCGGATGCAGATGCCGTCCGTCGCAGATCACCTCGCAGTATGCCTTGTCTGATTCCAGAAGGGCGCCGAATATGGCGGGAAAATGCTGATGCATCAGTTTCATTGCATTTCCCACATGGGTGCCCGCGTGGGCTCCGTTTTCGATCGCCCGCGCCGCTGTCTCATAGTCCGCGCCGGAATGTCCGATCGCCACCTGCATCCCAAGCCTTTTTAGCTCGGGTATAAACTCCGGCATCCCTGCCAGCTCCGGAGCAACAGTTATATACCGGATATCTCCTCCGGCCGCCTCCTGATAGCTCCTGAGCAGTTCGATGTCAGGCGATTTTTTCAGCAGATGTTCCGGCATGGCGCCCTTGTACGCGGATGCCAGGAAGGGGCCTTCCAGATGGATGCCCGCAATCTTCGCCCCTTTATGCTCCACCTTCTTCCACTTTTTATATTCCCGGATGCACCATAGAGTCTGCTCCGGTGTATCTGTCAGGATGGATATGAGAAAGGAAGTCGTTCCCTGGGATGCGAAAAACCGGCTGATCTTCTCATACCCCTCGGCCGTGGCTCCGTTTACATCCACGCCCGCACCTCCGTGGGTGTGGATATCAATAAAGCCGGGGACCGCCTTTTTTCCCTGGCAGTCTATGACCTCATTGCAGCCCTGAGTGTCCTGCACCCCGCACGCGGTCACTGCTTCGATCTTTCCGTCTTTTATCAGGATATCCTTTTTGGAAAATCTGTGTTCCTGGTAAGTCTGTGCGTTTTTTAATAACAGCATGTTTCACACCTCCTGTCACATCTGTCTGATATGCCGTTTCTCATTTCGTCTTATCAGTCCATCTCTCTGTAGCGCTTCGCCATTTCATCCAGACTGATCTGTTCGCAGAGCAGCGCTTTTCCGTAGGAGCCGAACTGTACGATCAGAGTTCCCACCGCCTCTTTCACGCCTTTTTCAATGCACTGGAGGATTGCTTTTGTATCCTCGTCATCCGCGTTGCCGTACATGACAGCTGGCATGATGGGCGCAAGGAAGGCTCTTGGGTCAAACTGTTCTTTCTTTGCCTCCAGCAGTTCGTATATCTCTCCGATGGCCCCGCTGTTCCTCTTTTCCGGGTACTTATTGAAGAACTCTTTCATGTTCCTTGTCACTGCCAGCCGGATGTCCGTGTCCACGTTGATCTTGCGGATTCCACACGGAATGGCGGCTCTCAGCTCATCCGCGGAGATGCCCGCGGTGTCTGAAAGCCGTCCGCCCAGCGCGTTTATCTCGTCCACGATGTATTTGGGCACTGTGGAGGAGCCATGGGACACAAGAGCGCAGAAGATGCCCTCATATGCCAGGCACTCGCTGATAGCTGTGGGGATCTCTTTCCTGAGTTTTACGTTTTTCCCTTTGGATGCCCCATGCATTGTTCCGTAAGAGATGGCAAGGGCGTCCACTCCTGTTTTCTTGATGAACTCCACAGCGCTGAGTGGATTCGTGTAAGTCGAAGCCGAAGAAAATACATGATCCTCCACGCCCGCAAGGACACCCAGCTCGCCTTCCACGCTGACGCCTCTTTCGTGGGCGTATTTGACCACCTCCCTGGTGAGCTCCATATTTTCCTCAAAGGGCAGGGCAGATCCATCGATCATTACAGAGGTAAATCCCCCCTGGATGGCAGCCTTGCACGAGTCCAGGTCCCTCCCATGATCTAGGTGCAGGACAACCGGGATGTCAGAAGTTTCTCCATATTTTCTCACCGCATTGGCAATGTTTTTCGCTCCGGCGATCTTATCCTCCAGAGAGGCATTCATAAAATCAACTCTC
Organism: uncultured Mediterraneibacter sp.; assembly: GCA_944383695.1. Taxonomy (GTDB): domain Bacteria; phylum Bacillota; class Clostridia; order Lachnospirales; family Lachnospiraceae; genus Mediterraneibacter. Next base: position 260 of record CALWQP010000049.1, on the reverse strand, counting down.
CCACCCATAAATCCGTTGGCAAGGTCTGCGCCCTGGAGGATCGCGGCGGAGCGGAAGGTCTCGTGGATCTCAATGACCGCCTTTGCCTGGGCAACAGCATTGACATTGAATGCGCCCTGCGCAAATCCGTTCTTTGCGGCCGATTCAAGGACCGGTCTTAATGGTACTAAAGGCATTTGTCTATCCCCTCGTATTATAAAGTAGTAGTGTTTATAGACCCTCTCCAAGGTCTGTATGCTATACTGTTTGGAGATACTGTG
>CALWQP010000048.1 GCA_944383695.1 uncultured Mediterraneibacter sp. | reverse complement strand
CCCTCTTAGAAAAGTGACATTTTCTCAAACAAATCTAAAAATTAAAAAGTGACATTTTCAAAAGTTATTGACAGTGCTAAATACTAATTTATTACAAGTCTACGCTCCTGAACTCCGGAGCGCGTCCCTTATATTCCGCATAATACCGGAAGCCACACGCCTTAAGTATCTCTGCCGCCTTTTCAAATTCATGCGCCACATGCTCCGGTCTGTGCGCGTCAGCCCCTATGGTAACGATCTCTCCGCCCAGCTCACGGTATCGTTTCACCACGTCCGGATGAGGATTGCAGAAGCCGAGACCGTATTTGAGGCCACCTGTATTCATCTCCAGCCCTTTGCCCATGGAGATCAGCTTTTTCAGCACTTCGTCTATCTCATCCGCAAACTTCCGATAGGAATACTCCTCTGCCTGATGCTTTCCATAACGAACCACATAATCCAGATGTCCGAGGGAGTCAAAATCATTCACGCCTTCAAGACAGTGCAGAGTCTCGGCAAAAGCCTCCCTGTACGCTTCCGCATCCGGTCTGCCCTCAAACAGCTTTCCGTAATAAGGGTCCATCCCCCGGATCAAATGGACCGAGCCGATCACATAATCAAAAGAATACGTTTGTACCAGTTCCCGGTACCGCTCTCCCAGGTGGGGCTGCAGACCGATCTCTATGCCGATCCGCACATCCAGACAGTTTCGGTATTCCTCCCGGAGCGAATTAAGCGTATTAAAATACTGTTCCACATCAAACAGGAATGGAGGGTTTTCTCCAAAACCCTCCATCCCCTCCTGATGCGGAAAATCCAGATCCATGTGGTCTGTGATGCAGACTGCCCTGAGTCCGCAGGTTAATGCCGCATCCAGCATACTTCTTACCGATGCCTCACTGTCTGTTGAAAACTCCGTATGCATATGGGCATCACACAGGATTCCTCCTGATACTTTTCCTCTTTCCCGGCTCACAGGATCGTACCTCCTCCCAGCACATATTCGCCGTCATAGAGAACTACCGCCTGCCCCGGCGTCACTGCTCTCTGGGCTTCCTCAAAATGACAGACGATCTCATCTGCCCCTGTCTTTTCTACAGTACACCACGCGCCCTTGTGATTATAGCGTATTTTGGCAAAGACACGTTTTGGCTCTGTCAGATCTTCCACTGACATGAAGTTCAGACGATCCGCACGGACAGTGTGGGTGAGAGACTCTTCATAGGTACCGATGACAACCTCATTCGTCTCCGGGCGGATTTCCAGCACAAATGCCGGATATCCCAAAGCCAGTCCCAATCCCTTTCTCTGTCCCACTGTATAGTGGACGATCCCTTTATGCTGCCCAAGGACGCGTCCGTCAAAAGTCACAAAATTCCCTGTCGGAAGCTCCTGCCCTGTCTTCTCTCTTACCTCATCCTTTATAAAAGAAGCATAATCGCCGTCCGGAACAAAACAAATATCCTGACTGTCCGGCTTGTCTGCCACAAGAAGCCCGATCTGATCTGCCATGGAGCGTATCTGGTCCTTTGAATATTCCCCGACCGGCATCAGTGTCCTTTCAAGCTGCTCCTGAGTCAGATTGTAGAGGGCATAGGTCTGATCCTTAGCCAGAGTGGCTGATCTCCTGAGTGTATATCTGCCGTTGGAAAGCTGCTCGATCCGCGCATAATGCCCTGTGGCAATATAGTCTGCCCCGATAGACAGACTGCGGTTTAAGAGCGCCTCCCACTTTACATACCGATTGCAGGCAATGCATGGATTGGGGGTGCGCCCATTGAGATATTCCTCTGTAAAATAGTCGATCACCTTTTCCCGGAATTCCTTTTTAAAGTTCATCACATAGAAAGGAATCTCCAGAGCGGCAGCTACGCGTCTGGCGTCCTCAACAGCGCTCAGACCGCAGCATCCTCCGTTCTCTTCTATGGAACAGGCGTCCTCTTCCTGCCAGATCTTCATGGTCACACCGATCACGTCATACCCCTGCTCTTTCAGAAGATATGCCGCCACCGAAGAGTCCACGCCCCCCGACATCCCGACAACCACTCTGCTCATCAGTACTCCTCTTCTTCCTCGTCTTCATGGATATCAGACTTCGGCTTCTCCAGTCCCTCAATCTTGATCCCATTCTTTTCCGCATAATCCCAGAGCGCCGCGTGGATCGCTTCCTCTGCCAGAAGGGAACAGTGCACCTTCACCGGCGGAAGCCCGTCCAGCGCTTCCATGACCGCTTTATTTGTGATCTGCATTGCCTCCTGGACATTCTTTCCCTTGACAAGCTCTGTTGCCATGCTGCTGGTCGCCACTGCCGCGCCGCAGCCAAATGTCTTAAACTTCACATCCCGGATGATCTGATTCTCATCAATATCCAGATAAATCCTCATGATGTCGCCGCACTTTGCGTTGCCGACTGTGCCGACTCCGCTGGCATTTTCTATCTCTCCTACGTTTCTCGGATGTTGGAAATGGTCCATTACTTTCTCTGTATACATTTATTTTTCCTCCTGCTCTGTATATTTATTATTTCGTGTTTTTCTTTTCCTGCCTGCGGACAAAATCCTCATACAAAGGAGACATTTTCCGCAGCTGAGCCACGATCTCCTTTAAGCAGTCCACCACATAGTCAAGGTCTTCTTCTGTCGTGTCTGCGCCCAGCGTGACCCTCAGAGAGCCGTGCGCGATTTCATGCGGCAGCCCGATGGCGAGCAGCACATGAGAAGGATCCAGAGAACCGGATGTACACGCCGAACCGCTGGAAGCACAAATACCTTTCATATCCAGCATGATAAGAAGAGATTCCCCCTCCACAAACTGAAAGCTGAAGTTTACATTATTCGGCAGCCGTTTCACACGGTCACCATTCAGCCGGCAGTATGGGATTTCGGATTCGATCCGGCTGATCAGATGATCCCTCAGCCGGGATTCCCTCTCCATGCGTTCCCGCATGGAAGCCGCCGCCAGCTCTACTGCCTTTCCAAGTCCCACGATGCCCGGCACATTTTCCGTACCGGCGCGGCGTCTCCGCTCCTGTGCACCACCGTGGATGAAGGAACGTATCTTGACGCCTTTTCTGATGTAAAGGAATCCGATCCCTTTGGGTCCGTTTAATTTGTGTCCGCTGGCGCTGAGCATATCGATATTGCACTCATCCACATTGATCGGTATCTGGGCGAACGCCTGCACTGCGTCTGTGTGGAACAGAACACCGTGGTCATGGGCGATTTTCCCGATTTCCGCGATCGGCTGGATGGTTCCGATTTCGTTGTTGGCAAACATCACCGATATCAGGATCGTATCCGGACGGATCGCAGCCTCCACAGCCTTCGGATCTACAAGTCCGTTTTCATCCACATCAAGATAGGTCACTTCATATCCCTGTCTCTGCAGATACTCACAGGTATGCAGAATGGCATGATGCTCAATCTTGCTCGTAATGATATGCTTCCCTTTTGCAGCATAAGCCTCTGCCGTGGCGATCAGCGCCCAGTTGTCAGACTCTGTTCCCCCTGCGGTGAAGTAGATCTCGTTGTCTTTCGCCCCAAGGACTCCCGCGATGATCTCTCTCTGACTTGTGATCACCTCTTTATTTGCCGCAGCAAATCCGTACACACTGGACGGATTGCCGTAATGTTCTGTAAAATATGGCAGCATCGCCTCCACGACCTCCGGGGAAGTCTTTGTCGTTGCCGCATTGTCAAGATAAATTAATTTTCCCATATCTGCCTCCATATATTCTCTGATAGTCGTTCATGTTCAGTTTTTGCACAACGCACGGTCCATGCCGACGCAGCTCTTTTTCCTGCTCTCTTCCACGAGCTGGTCAAGCATGATCTCATCCACTGTCTGGCTGATGCTCTCATTGATCCTCTGCCAGACATATTTGGTCACGCAGTTATCGGACGCCTTGCAGCCTCCGTCCGGTTCAAGCCCTGCGCACTCTACCGGCTCAAGGCTCCCTTCCAGGGCGCGCAGAACATCGCCTATGGAAATTTCCGCCATATCCTTTGCAAGCACGTATCCTCCGCCTGCTCCTCTGACGCTTTTCACCAGACCTGCCTTTTTCAGCATGGACATGAGCTGCTCCAGATACCGTTCCGACAGCTCCTGGCGCGCCGAGATGCTGGTGATCGAGACCGGCGTCTCTTCGCTGTACTGTGCAAGATCAATCAGAGCCCGCAGTCCATATCTTCCCTTTGTAGACAGTTTCACTTTCTCACCCTCTCCGGCTTTGTTTTTAATCTCCTAGTATTTTACTAGGATTTACCTCTGTAGAATATCACTCCTCATCTGTTCTGTCAAGCCGCAAACCTACATATGTTGTAAAAAGTGTGCCATAAGAGGTGCTCCAAATGTTTACAAAGCACAGATTATTCCAGGGAGCCGTAGTTCTGACCGCCGCCGGACTGATCACCCGGTTCATGGGATTTTTCTTCCGCATCTTCCTGAGCCATGCCTTTGGCGAAGAAAGTGTAGGCCTTTATCAGCTTATCTTCCCGGTATATGCCCTCTGTCTCTCGATCAGCACCGCAGGACTCCAGACCGCAGTCTCCCGCATGACCGCGGAGAAGGTATCGCGGGGGAAACCAGAAGAGGCAGGGAACGTACTGCGTATCGCTCTCTGCCTCACTCTTATCCTGTCCTGCGCTGAAGTCCTCCTGATCCAGCAGAATGCGAACTTCATTGCCGAAACATTTTTAGGCGACCCGAGGTGCGCCGAAATGCTGGTCATCATCTCCTATGCTCTCCCCTGCGCTGCCATCCACAGTTGTATCTGCGGATACAGCTTTGGCTTACAGCGGACGAAACTCCCTGCACTGAGCCAGCTCATTGAACAGACCTCACGCATTCTTTTCGTTGTCCTCCTATTCATTTTTATGCAGAACACCGGGCATACGCCTTCCATCCGGCTGGCTGCGGGCGGAATCGTGGCGGGCGAGTTTGTGGCCGCCCTGTTTTCGGCGCGTCTGCTCACTGCACAGAGACGGCTCGGTCATATCCCTTCTCTCTCCGCACTGACAGGCAGTATCAGGGAACTCTTCAGTCTGTCCGCGCCGCTTACCGCCAACCGCGCGGCTGTCACCCTGCTCCAGAGCGTGGAGGCGGCCTCCATTCCCGCCTGCCTGAAGCTCTACGGCATGAGTGGAAGCGATGCTTTAAGCATATATGGGGTGCTCACCGGCATGGCCATGCCCTGCATCCTCTTCCCCTCGGCCATCACCAACTCCGTAGGAACTGTGCTCATGCCCGCAGTCAGTGCGGCTCAGGCGGTGGGAAACCGCAAAGCCATGACCCAGCTTCTCAAAAAAGCCGTGGGGAGCTGCCTCATCCTCGGGCTGTCATGCTGCCTGTTCTTCCTGATTTTCGGCGACCTGATCGGGACGATCCTTTTCCACAGCAGCACCGCCGGCAAATTCATCCTGACGCTTGCATGGATCTGTCCTTTCCTGTATACAAACACAGCTCTTGTGAGCGCCATCAACGGCCTTGGTAAGACGTTCTTTACATTCCTGATCAATGTCATCGGGCTGCTTGTCCGCATCGCCGGAGTCTTTCTCGCCATCCCGAAGTTTGGCATACAGGGCTATCTGTGGGGACTGCTCGCCAGCCAGTTCATCATGTCGGGCCTGGCCGCAGCCGTCCTTTTAAGCAGTTCCCGCATAACGGATCCCCACTCGTAAAGACGGCGAACAGACAGCCTGCACACGTTTTAAAGCACGGAAAGAAACGCCTTCACGAGAATAGGATTTACATACATCTCCAGAATGATCCCCACTGCCATCGCAAGAGATACGAACACCGTCTTCTGGCGGTTCCAGTGGGTCTGGGGAACTGTATAGCAGTGCCACAACAGCACGACATATGCCGGAATATACAGCAGAAACTGGGGAAGCAGCCCCACAATGCACAGCAGGCTTCCCTTAATCCCCATATTCAGCACTGCTGCGGAAATCAGTATGCCACCGGAAATGCCCGTCCAAATAAGGAACAGGACAGCCGCCGGTTTTCTCGCCTTTGTAAAGGACAGCCCGGCCAGGGCGAGAAACGGGACTGCCCGGAGCCTCAGAAGATACCAGATATATTCTCTTGCATCAATGCTGGCCGACTGAAACTGGTTCAAAAAATAATCGCTGAATATCCCCGGTTCAGCCATATATTTTCGGGCAATAAAATTGACATAAATAATGCCGAGCAAAAACCCCGGCATAAAGAAAACAAGAAACTGCTTTCTCGTACGAAATATCTTCATGGCGCCTCCTGATATCACCTGGAATGCTCCGCCTCGTGACCGGAATGCCTCCGGTCCCGCCGGATATTTCATTATATGCCGGGGTCTGTCTTTTATACACGGTATTTCACTGCATATGCCATAAGTGATGCGACCGTCTTCGCATCCTCGATTTCTCCTGTGAGTATCTTTTCTTTCAGCTCGTCAATGCTGTATGCCTTCAGATCGATAAACTCATCCTCGTCCAGATGCTGTTTTGACGGAATCAGGTCTTTTGCCACATACACTTCGATCCTCTCATTGCAAAAGGCAACTGTCGTCCTGAGGGTGATCAGCCATTCCAGATTCTCGCTCCTGTATCCGGTCTCTTCTTCCAGTTCACGGGAAGCACACTCCCTGCCGGGTTCGTCTTCCGCGTCGAGAGCGCCCGCCGGAATCTCCAGCGTATATCTGTCAAGAGCATTCCGGTACTGCCGGACCATCAGAATCTTTCCATCCGCTGTGACCGGCACGACCGCCGCCGCTCCTTTATGTTTGATAAAATCCCATATCACTGTATGGTCTCCGTTGATCTCCATTGTATCCTGATAGAAATCAATAATCTTCCCTTTGAATTTCAGCTCTCTTTTCAGACGCCTGATCTGCTCACTCATGACTCTTCCTCCCTGTCTTCATATGACGCCGGTTTTCCAGCTTTTTCGATTTTTTCAACTTTTCCGGTTTTTCTATCTTTCCGGCTTTTCTCTGCTGCTCCTGTTTCTGTGGACTGTCCTGTGAAACGCCCTTCACAAGAGCGCCGCGCTCCGCAAAAAAGAAAGCCCTCGTCTTGCGACAAGGGCTGACCTTCTCTGTTGTTATGATTTCTCGTTATTTTGCGTAATCTGTCGCCCGCGATTCACGGATTACATTTACTTTGATCTGACCCGGATACTCAAGTTCAAATTCAATCTGTTTTGCAATATCCCTGGCCATAAGCACCATATCGTCATCAGATACCTGCTCTGGAACTACCATAACACGAATCTCTCTGCCTGCCTGAACGGCAAAAGATTTCTCCACACCTTTAAACTGGTTGGTAATCTCTTCTAACTGTTTCAATCTGTTTGTGTATGTTTCGATGGTCTCACGCCTTGCGCCCGGCCGAGCTGCTGAAATCGTGTCAGCAGCCTGCACCACGCAGGCAATCAGTGTCTGCGGCTCCACATCCCCATGATGTGATTCCACAGCATTAATGACAGTTGCGGATTCTTTATACTTTCTACAGAGATCCACACCTATCTGGATATGTGACCCTTCTACATCGTGGTCGATAGATTTGCCTATATCATGCAAAAGTCCGGCGCGCTTCGCCATTCTGACATCAATGCCGATCTCACCAGCAAGAAGCCCTGCAAGCTGAGCCACCTCTATGGAGTGTTTCAGGGCATTCTGCCCATAGCTCGTCCTGAACTTCATGCGTCCGAGAAGCTTGATCAGTTCCGGATGGATACCCGGCACACCCACTTCAAGAGCAGCAGCCTCGCCTTCTTCCCTGATCATCGTATCGACTTCCTTCTGCGCCTTTTCTACCATTTCCTCAATTCTTGCCGGATGGATACGCCCATCCACGATCAGCCGCTCCAGCGCGATCCTTGCGACTTCACGGCGTATCGGGTCAAACCCGGATAAAACAACCGCTTCCGGCGTATCGTCAATGATCAGTTCCACGCCAGTGAGTGTCTCAAGTGTCCGGATGTTCCTTCCTTCCCGCCCGATGATACGCCCTTTCATCTCATCGCTCGGAAGCTGTACAACGGAGATCGTTGTCTCTGCCACATGGTCTGCGGCACATCTCTGGATGGCATTGACAACGTATTCTTTGGCTTTCTTGTCAGCCTCCTCCTTTGCCTGAGCCTCAAGCTCCCTGACCATTTTCGCAGTGTCATGCTTAACATCTTCTTCAACAGTTTTCAACAGATATTCTTTTGCCTGTTCGGAGGTAAGCCCTGAGATTCGTTCCAGTTCCTGTACACGTTTCTGACTCAGCTCTTCTACCTTGGCTTCGCGCTGACGAAGTTGTTCTTCCTTTGCTGTGAGCTTTGACTCCCGATGTTCCAGGACATCAGAACGTTTGTCAACTGCCTCTTCTTTCGCGAGCACTCTCTTCTCATAGCGCTGCAGTTCCGCTCTTCTCTCCTTTGTCTCTTTTTCAAGATCATTCTTCGTCTTGATAGACTCTTCCTTTACTTCCAAAAGAGCTTCTTTTTTCGTTGTCTCAGCAGTTTTCACAGCATCGTCGATGATCTCTCTCGCCTTTGCTTCTGCGTTTCCTATCTTGCTCTGGGCATTCTTTTTAAGATTGGAAACCGTTACAAAATGTGCGATGATCCCAACTATCAACGCGAGGGCCACGGCAATTACTATACACAAGCCTAAACTTAATTGCACAGGAGCACCTCCTTATTCAATTTTCATTGTATATATTACTTAAATACAACAGTTAAATTTTATACTGTTTTCACAACAATGTCAAGCATTCCCAAAATAGTTTTGTATCACTTGACGGACAGTGTCGTAGTGGAAGCCTTTGCGCGCCAGATAGCCGTATATTTTCTGCAGTCCTGACTCATCACACTCCTCCGGGGAAAACCTTTTTTTCTTCAGGATTTTCCGTATTGCTTCCTGCTCTCCGTCGCCATTATTTTCATCGTAACACGCTTCGAAAGCTGCTTCGATCTGCTCTGCCTTGACGCCTTTGCGCAGCAGCAGCGCCTGTATCTCTTTCCTGCTTTTGCTGTCTTGTCTGCTCCTCACAAAATTTTCAGCGTACCGGGCGTCATCCAGATACCCGAAGGACTTCACATACCGGACAGCGCCTTCCACGGCGTCCGCCGGGTAAAGCCCCTGTCTGAGTTTCTCACGCAGAGCCTCCTCTGTCCGGTCCATATCCGCCAAAAGATGCATAGCGCGCAGTTTCGCCCTTTTTAAGATGACCTCCGTGCGGATCTTTCCCACTGTTTCTTCCGGTATTTCCACGCCTTCCCGGATGCCAAACCGGGATAATTCCCCTTTGTAGAGCACAAAGGCAAATTCCCCATCCAGATACACTTTAAATTTCGTCTTTGTCAGCTGCTCGATCTTTGTGACCATCATTCTGTCTTTCCGGCATCCGCCTCTGTCCCTTCTGTTTCAGCGCTGTCTGAGCCGGACAGATTATAATGGGCGCGCACTTTCCGGTCCAGCTCTTCCATCACTTCCGGATGGTTTTCAAGATATGCTTTGGCGTTCTCCCTTCCCTGTCCGATCTTTTCTCCCTCATAGGCATACCATGCGCCGCTCTTTTTAACAAGGTCGATACTTGCGGCAAGATCAAGGATATCTCCTTCTTTGGAGATGCCCTTACCAAACATGATATCAAACTCCGCCTCTTTAAACGGAGGCGCGATCTTATTCTTTACGATCTTGATGCGTGTGCGGTTTCCTACCATCTCTCCGCTCTGCTTGAGCGTCTCGATCCTTCTCACGTCCATGCGGACAGAAGCATAGAATTTCAGCGCGCGTCCTCCTGTCGTAGTCTCCGGGTTTCCAAACATCACACCCACCTTCTCACGGAGCTGGTTGATAAAGATGACCACACAGTTGGATTTGCTGATCACAGGCGTCAGCTTTCTGAGCGCCTGCGACATCAGCCTCGCCTGAAGTCCCACATGGCTGTCGCCCATATCGCCCTCGATCTCCTGCTTCGGCACAAGCGCTGCAACAGAGTCGATGACAATGATGTCGATCGCGCCGGACCGCACCATCGTCTCCGCAATCTCAAGCGCCTGGTCGCCGCTGTCCGGCTGAGAAATATACAGCTCATCGATATCCACCCCGATATTCTTCGCATATACCGGATCCATGGCATGCTCAGCATCGATAAATCCGGCGATACCGCCTCTCTTCTGTACCTCGGCGATCATGTGGAGCGCTACCGTCGTCTTACCGCTGGACTCCGGTCCGTATATCTCGATGACACGTCCCTTCGGAACTCCTCCCAGCCCCAGAGCGAGATCGAGGCTCAGACACCCTGTAGGCACCGTCTCCACTGTTACATGCGCGCCGGACTCTCCGAGCTTCATAACAGCACCTTTTCCAAAATCTTTCTCAAGCTTTGCGATCGCCGCGTCCAACGCCTTTTTCTTTTCTTCATTCACTGCCATAAATCAATTCTCCTTTTCTCGCATCGAACAATTGTTCGCATCTGGTATTATAGTATTATACGTCTTGTAAAATGTCAACAACAATTTTACTTTTTAATTATACATTTTTACATGTACAATAAAACGGACTTTTCTTTGCTTTTGTGTACCGTCTTTTCTTCGAAACATTTTCGCGAACAGACTTTTTAAGAAACTCCCCTCATAGGCAGCCCCCCCCTTTTTTCCTTAATCTCAAATTATAGGATTTGATTCATTATCGAGTAAACGTTCCGAAACGAAACTCCGAAAATGAGAAGCCATGCGGCGTGAATGACAGGGAGGCCAGAACGCCTCCCACATCAGTAAAAACAGAATAGCACAAAACCTGCCGGAGCACAATCCGGCAGAATAGACAAATAACTTCCCTGCATCCGGAAAAACTCCCTATAACCCCGACTTCAGTTCCTGCCTCTCGATCTTATGCCGTTCCGCATATCCGGTCAGGATCATGGTCAGCGCGCCGTCCCCGGTGATATTGCATGCAGTGCCAAAACTGTCCTGAAGCGCAAAGATAGTAAGCATGAGCGCAGTACCTGTGGAATCAAATCCAAGGATTCCCGTGATCAGTCCGAGAGACGCCATGACCGTACCGCCCGGAACGCCCGGCGCGCCGATGGCAAATACGCCGAGAAGAAGGCAGAACAGGATCATCGTTCCAGGAGATGGTATCATACCATAAAGAATCTGTGAAACTGTCATCACAAAAAACACTTCCGTGAGCACAGACCCGCACAAATGAATATTCGCAAACAGCGGTATCCCGAAATCCACCATATCCTCGCGCAGCGGTTTTGACTTTCTGGCGCAGCGCAGCGCCACCGCGAGAGTGGCGGCAGATGACATGGTCCCGACTGCCGTAATATATGCAGGTCCGTAGTTCCTGAGCACATCCAGCGGATTGCTCTTTGAATAAATCCCTGCCACGATATATAAGACCGCCAGCCAGATAAAATGTCCTGCCATCACAATGAGAACAATCTTGATAAACACCGGAAGCTGCTTTGTTATCGTTCCTTCATAGGAAAGCGCGCAGAAGGTAAACCCGATAAAGAACGGAAGGATCGGGATCACGATCCGGGTCACAATCTGGAGGACGATCTTCTGGAACTCTTCCAGTACGCTGGTGATCACCTCTGCCTTTGTCCATGCAGCCGCAAGTCCAAGCAGCACAGAGAGCACCAGCGCGCTCATCACACTCATGATCTGAGGGATTTCGAGCTGGAACACAATTTCCGGAAGCTTTTTCAACCCCTCTGTTTCGGACACGATAGACAAATGAGGGATCAGGCCGTACCCTGCTCCCATGGACAGCAATGCTGCCAATATCGATGACGTATACGCGCAGAAGACCGCCACGCCCAGCATGCGGGACGCATTTTTCCCAAGCCTTGTGATGGACGGCGCGATAAAACCTATGATAATAAGGGGGACACAGAAATTGATAAACTCCCCGAGTACAAATTTTACTGTTACTACAATGTTCATCAGCGCTGTTCCAAAAAGCTGTCCCGCGATGATACCGATGGCAACGCCAAGGAGCAGCCGGAACGGAAGGCTGGCAACTATTTTCTTCATAATCTGTAATCCTTTCTTTCTCTCTGCCGCCCCATGCACAGGTGGGCCCCGGCTGAAGCGCAGAATTCATAACATGGGTTATTATAATCAATATGGACAGAACTGACAAGAAGGTTTCTTCGGCATCTGCATATCTGTTTTTTCCAGCGCTCTTTTTCTTCTTCTGGAAACACCGGAACTTTTCCTCACATCACGTCAGCGGTAGTCCAGATATTCCAGGAACCGTTTCAGCATCGGAGAATTTCCCTTCTTCTCCTTCCACGCCAGCCCGATGTTTCGGTATGCCGGGATTTCCAGCTCCCTCGCCACGATCCGGTACGGAATGCGCTTCAGGATCAGTTCCGGCAGAATGCTGATTCCCAGGCCGCTCTCCACCATGGACATGATCGCGTAATCATCCCATGTAATGAAATGCACCTTTGGCCTGAGCCCGCTCCGTTCAAAAATCTCAGACACCTCTGCCTTTGCTCCTTTTTCCAGGAGCATGAACGGTTCTTCACAGAGGGCGGACACCGGAATCTTCTCCAGAACGGTCAAAGGATGTCCCTCCGGGAGCACGACAAGCAGTCTGTCCTGCTCCAGAAACACCGACTCCAATGCCGCCCGCACAGGAAGCCGCAGAAAGCCGCAGTCCACCCGCCCCTCCTCGATCCATGTCTCGATCTCTGTGTAATCCCCAAGGACAAGCTCATAGTCAATACCCGGGTATTTCTTCTGGAATTCCCGGATGATATTGGGCAGCCAGTGGGTCGCCACACTGGAAAACGCGCCGATGCGGATCAGACCGGATTTGAGGCCGTTGATCTCGTCCACCTCTGCCTGAAGCTTCTCATACTCACTGCACACACGTTTCGCATAAGGGAGCAGCCGTGTTCCCTCGCCGGTCAGCCGGATACCTGATCTTCCTCTCTCGAGAAGGACCACCCTCCATTCCCTCTCAAGATCACCGATCATACGGCTGATGCCCGACTGGGAGTAATTTAGCACTCCGGCAGCTCTTGTAAAGCTTCCACACTCCACCGCCTTTACAAATGCCAGATATTTCTGGATACTCACATCCATACATTCTCCTCCCATTTGATTTTATCATGTTATATATGATAATTATTCACTTTTGTAATCTTTAGGTGTATGATACGATAGATAAGCTGATATGTCAAAAAATATTTTCAGAAATCACACTGTGAGGAGGATAAAGATCGTGGGACTTTATAACAACAGGATCGTAGTAAAGGTAGGCACATCTACACTGACGAATGACGCAGGAAAAAGCGACCTGCGCGCCACGGACCGGCTGGTGTGCACGCTGGCTGACATCCACAACATGGGATACGAGGTCATCCTTGTGTCTTCCGGAGCCATCGCTGTTGGCAGGAATAAGCTCAACATGCAGTCCAAACCGGACAGCATGCGCATGAAACAGGCCGCAGCCGCCGTGGGGCAGTGCAGCCTGATGTATCTGTATGACAAATTTTTCGGAGATTACGATAAGACAGTCGCGCAGATCCTCTTAAATGCCGAAGATATCGAACAGGAAGAGAAAAAAGAAAACCTGACCAACACGTTCAACGCTCTGCTGGAAATGGGAGTCATTCCCATCGTTAATGAAAACGACTCTGTCAGCTATACAGAGATTGAGTCCGAGGACAGGCTCTTCGGAGACAATGATATGCTCTCTTCTGTGGTCGCTGTCCTCTGCCGGGCGAAACGCCTTGTGATCCTGTCTGACATCGACGGATTCTACGACAGTGACCCACGACTGCATCCAAACGCAAAACTGATCGAGCAGATCGACCATATTGACGACAGTGTATATTCCCTGGCAGGGGGCGCCGGTTCCAGAAGAGGCACCGGCGGTATGCGGACGAAGCTGCAGGCAGCGCAGCTCGCTACCTCACAGGGAATCGATACCATCGTGACCAACGGCAAACGGCCGGAAGCGCTATATGATATCATCAGAGGCGGTCAGGCAGGAACGCTCTTTACAGGAAAGAACTAAACCATGCTTTACCCTGCTATATATACCCACAGATTATTGATCTGTGGGTACAGCGTCTCATAGTCCCACAACTTTTCACTCCGCTTCACGCTGTTCGGGTCATTGACCCGGATCTTCCCATCCTCTGTTCCGACGAGAACGATAAAATGGCCTGTCGTGGTAAAGTCGCCGGGTCTCATACTGCATATAATGGGATTTCCATTTTCAAGAGCAGAAAAAATCATATTCTCGTCCAGTCCCATTTCTTCCCCATAAATGCCGAACTGCCGGGCGCCTTCTGTCATCAGAGACCAGCTCGTCCCCGCCTCTCCTTCATAATAGCCGTTTTCTTCGGCAAACTTCGCCACTTTGTACGGGGTGACTGTGCGATCTCCGGTAAGCCCCGCCGCCACCATGGAAATCACAGTCGGACCGCAGCCGTTCACAGCGATCATATTGTCCCCATATATCTGATATCCCCACCGCTCATCCCACTGCAGGAGATGGGGGATTACGCCCACAGTGACTTCACCGACATCCTCCGCCGGAGGGAGATCTTTTTTCATCTGATAATTCCGGACAAAATCTGCTGTCTCCGGATTATTCTCCACAAGTCCCCTCAGAGTATCCGACATATCCCCTGCCTGTTCATATACTGCATGAAGCTCCCCGCTCCAGACGATTCCATCGTCCGTCAGCATGAGATGATCGCCGATCACATTTTTCAGAGCAAACAGCACTGCAATGACCACAAAAACTGCCGCAGCTCTCCTCAAAAAACCGACTCTGCGTCTTTTCCTTCTTCGTTTTCGTTTATTGCCCTGACAGCTCCGTCTCCTGCTTTCGCCTGTGTACTCCATCCGATGCTCTGACATTCACGTCCGCCTCCTCAAACATTGAAGATTATGGGAAAGTATCATATCTTTCTTCCCATTGATGGAGATTATAAAAGGGAAAAGCAATGTTTTTTTGAATTAAATCTTAAATTTGAATGAAGAATAAACGCCCTGTCTAAATTCCCATATACAATCTATAGTCAGGAATCCTCTCTGTCGTTCGTAAGTTTCAGCTTATCCAGTACATAAAATGTCAGTCCCATGAGCATACCGACCACGCACGCCAGCACCATTCCGCTTAGCTGGATGCTGCCGAACTGTACATTGATGCCGGAAAGTCCCACAACAAAGATGACCGATGTCATCGCCATATTCCTTGACCGCCCATAATCTACCTTTGAATCTATCAGGATTCGGATGCCCGAAGTCCCGATCATTCCGTAGAGCAGGAAGGAGATCCCACCGATCACAGGTCCGGGAATCGTGTTGATCAAAGTCGTCATCTTCCCGATAAACGAGCAGATGATAGACAGCACTGCCGCGCCTCCAATCACATACACACTGTATACTTTTGTCATTGCCATGACGCCGATATTTTCTCCGTAAGTCGTAGTCGGCACAGAACCGATCAGTCCGGAGATCATGGTAGAAAAATTATCCGCAAACAGGGAGCGGTGAAGCCCCGGGTCTTTTAGGAGGTCTCTCCCCACGATCTTGCTCGTGACGATCTGGTGCCCGATATGCTCCGACGCAATGACAAGGAGTACCGGCAGGATGATCACGATCGCCTCCCATTTAAAACTCGGCAAGGAAAAATTCGGCAGGGAGAAAATAGGCGCAGCCGCAACGTCCGAAAAATCCACGATGCCGCATATAAGCGCCGCCACATATCCCGCAATGATAGCGATCAGGATCGGGATCACGGAAAGGAACTTCCGGAATACCACAGAGCCAAGCACCGCTGTAAGCAGAGTGACAAGAAATACGACCACATTTTTTACGTCTATTGTTTCATCCAAAAGTCCCGCATTGGAAGCCGCGGTCCCCGCCAGCTCCAAGCCGATCAGGGCTACTACCGGTCCCATGGCCGCAGGCGGCAGCACCACATCGATCCAGTCTGAGCCGAACTTATAGATGATCAGCGCCAGAATGCAGCCTAGAAAACCTACCACTACGAATCCGCCCAGCGCATAGCTGTATCCCCACTTTGCGATCACGACTCCCGCCGGTGCGAGAAACGCGAAGCTGGACCCCAGATACGCCGGCGCCCTTCCTTTTGTGATCAGGATAAAGAGCAGCGTCCCCACGCCGTTCATGAACAGGACGACCGCCGGATTGATGCCGAATACGAACGGCACCAGCACAGATGCGCCGAACATGGCGAACATATGCTGGATGCTCAGCGGAGCCAGCATCTTAAAAGGTACTTTTTCCTCCACCTGGATGATTCTTTTGTTTTCCATTTTTTACCTCTCTTCCTTTAAGCAGTTTTGATTTCTTTAAAACCTCATTTCATACATCATACCATGTCTGAGACCTCTGCACCAGAAATTTCTCTCCGATCAGCCGATACATTCTTTCAGGACACGCATCACGTTCTCATAAGCGGTCTTCTCGATCTGACGTTCCGTGAACCCGGCACGCCTCATGGCGTCCCACAGAGCATCCATATCCTGGACTCCCTCGATGCCTTTGGGAAGGCTTTCTATGTCAAATCCGTCAAAATCTGTTCCCAGTGCCACAGCGTCTTCTCCCGCCATATCCATCATATGCCGGATATGGCGGACAATCACTGTGATATCCGCTCTGCCTGACGCCTTTTCTCCTGCTCCGGGAAGCCGCAGAAATGCCCCATAGAAATTCACACCCACAACGCCGCCCTTTTCTCCAAGGGCCCGGAGCATCTCGTCAGCCAGGTTGCGCGGATGGGGGCAGAGGGCCCGGGCATTCGAATGAGAGGCTGCGATCGGTCTTTTGCTGTACCGTATACAATCCCAAAATCCCCCATCCGACAGATGGGAGACGTCCACTATCATCCCCAGCTCATTCATCCGCTCCACGGTTTCTATTCCGAAAGGAGTAAGCCCTTTTTCCATCTCGTTCCTCTCCCTGCTGTTGGGACTGCCTACACAGTTCTTATGATTCCATGTAAGCGTGATCAGACGGATGCCCCTGTTATACAGCTCATCAAGGCGGTCCGCACGTCCGTTCAGCACGCCGCCCTCTTCTACAGTCAGGATGCCTGCAATGCATTTTTCCCGCTCCATGCGCAGGATATCCTCTGACGAGCGGGCAATTCCAAATCCGGCATTTTCCTCCCGACATGCGTACACAGTCATGTCAAGGACTTTTTCATATGCCCGATCCCATGGAATCCCGGTCTTTCTTACTGTGGATTTCCCAAAAAAATCCGCGGCATTAACATAACATGCGAAGAACTGTGCCGCAGCGCCCGCTTCCTTAAGTCTCTCAACGTCCACACACAATCTGTTCCTGACAAGTCCGGCAGCTTTTTCCTCTAAAAGCATGCTCAGCGTATCACAGTGCATATCGATCCATTTCATAAACGCGCTCCTTCCGGTTTTAAGATCATCTTTCCATCTATGTATAATTTTTTCATTTTTTACATAGTCTATCATATCATCAGCGCGCTGTGGATATTCCTTACAGGTAAAATTATCCATGTGCGCCAAATCTGCCGCCCGGCAGATCATACCACAAAATAAGGAGTGTATATGGAACCAAAAATCGGTATCGTTGTCTGCGGTTTCACAGAAAACCGCCAGTTTGTCACCAACCCTTATATCCAGTCGGTCCGGTATTCCAGAGGACTTCCTTTCATCCTCCCGCTCGTGCGCAGCGACCACGTGATCGATGAATATGTAAAATTCTGCGACGGCTTCCTTTTCTGCGGAGGAGAGGATATCACGCCTCTTCTGTTCGGGGAAGAACCCCGGGAGGGAAACGGCAAAACGGACATTACTGTGGACCTGTTCCAGATCCGGCTCATGAAACGCATCCTCGCTTCCCAAAAGCCCGTTCTTGCCATCTGCCGGGGCATGCAGATTTTAAGCGTGGCATGCGGCGGAACCATCTGGCAGGATATGTCCCTGATCCCCGGCAGAGTCTTAAACCACATGCAGCAATCCGCCAGCCGCAGTGAAGTAAGTCACCGCATCCGCATCGAGCGGGGAAGCCGGCTGAAGCAGTACGCCGGTTCCTGCCTCTATGTAAACAGCTTTCACCACCAGGCAGTGAACCTGCCCGGAAAAGGAGTGTCCGTAAGCGCCCGGGCGCAGGACGGCACCATCGAAGCCATCGAGCTGGATTCCCACCCATTTGCCATCGGCGTACAGTGGCATCCGGAATGCATGTACCGCACCTCCCGGGAAATGCGGGATCTTTTTCATGAATTTATCTCTCATTCACTCATAAACAGCGGACATGCCGGACATACTAACCTCTGAAAATTTATTTGAAGGAGGCTGCAGTTATGTCAGAAATATCAATTCTTGATCTTCAGAACCTGCGTCATCTTATCGGCGGATATTCCACCACGCACTGCAAGATGACGGACTACGCTTCAAAAACGGAGGACCCTGAGATCAAAAAACTGTTCCAGGACGCGGCAGATTCTGCCATGAAGAACAAACAGGAACTGATGAAATTCCTGTAAAAGAATTTTGAGAAAGAGGTGAATACAATGGATGAAAAAACAATGGTTGCCGACGCACTCGTCGGCATTAACGGCGAGCTGAAAATGTTTGGGGACATGATCGCACAGACAGAAAACAAGGAGCTCAAACAGTGTCTGAAACAGATGCGCAACCAGTGCGAGATGTCACAGGAGAAAATGTATGACGCCGCAAGGGAGAGAAGCTATTATGTGCCGGCGGCAAAGGCGACCCAGGAAGAGATCAGCCATGTAAAATCTATCGTTCAGGCGAACTGAAAATTCAGGTGGATATATAATATACCTGTGAGACTGCAAATTTCCCCTGTAAAAATGAAAACAGGGCCTTGCCCTAACAGTCAGGACCACCGGCTTAGCCGGTGGCTTGCTCTGCCCCTATAAGGGGCTATTACCTGCTTGCGCCCGAAAGGCGC
>CALWQP010000047.1 GCA_944383695.1 uncultured Mediterraneibacter sp. | reverse complement strand
GCTTATGCGCTGCAGACAGATATGAACCTTCCGGCTTCCGAGATTCTTTCTACATATGTATACAGACTCGGTCTTCTCAACGGAGACTATGGATATTCAACGGCAGTCGGGCTTTTCAATTCGGTGATCAACGTAATCCTTCTGATATTTGTGAACTGGGTTGTGAAAAAGTTAAATGACGGCGAAGGATTATAAAAGGGGGATTAGAAGATGGAAACGAGAAGAAAAATGAAACTCGGAACATCCGACAAGATTATTCTCGGTGTCGGATATACACTGCTTGGTCTGTTCGTACTGGCAGTCTTGATACCGCTTGTGTACGTGGTCCTCGCCTCCTTTATGGATCCGAACGTGTTGAACAATCAGGGGCTCAGCTTTAACTTTAAAGACTGGACGCTGGACGCTTACAGGCGTGTACTGGAAAATGATATGATCTGGCGTGGCTTTGCCAACTCATTTTTCTATTCAGCGGCATTCACGGTGATTTCCGTATTTGTTACATTGCTTGCCGCTTATCCGATGTCCAAGAAAGAATTTGTAGGACGTAAATTTTTTAACATCATTTTTGTGATCACTATGTTCTTTGGCGGTGGTATGATTCCGGCGTTCATCCTGATCAATAACCTGCACATGGTAAATACGATCTGGGCGATCCTCCTTCCGGGAGCGTTCAACGTGTGGAACATGATCCTTGCAAGAACCTATTTCCAGTCAGTTCCGGCTGAACTTAGAGAAGCATCCTCGCTAGACGGGGCGAGTGAGATTCAGCATTTCTTCAAGATCATGATGCCGGTGTGCAAACCGATTATCGCAGTGCTGGCATTGTGGTCTTTCGTGGGAATGTGGAACAGCTATTTTGATGCCATGATCTATCTGAATGACGCAAATATGCAGCCGTTGCAGCTTGTGCTGAGATCGATCCTCGTGCAGAATACGCCACAGCCGGGGATGATCGCAGATATCCAGAGTACGGCAGAGATGGCGAAAGTAGCGGAATTGCTGAAATACGCGACGATCGTTGTATCGAGTCTGCCGCTTCTGATCATGTACCCGTTCTTCCAGAAGTATTTTGACAAGGGAATCATGGTAGGTTCTGTAAAAGGTTAGGAGGCTGAGAAGCGATGAAAAGAAGAATCAAGAGACTGACAGGATTGGGATTGTCCCTGATATTAACGCTGTCCCTGTTCGGATGCAGCAGTGGGAACGCACAGGTTGCAGATACAGATCCGGATACTCCGATCGAAGAAGTTGCCTTCCCGCTGAAAGAAACGAAAGAACTGTCATTTATCACAAGCGCTCCGGCAACGACTACACAGGAGCCGAATGAGAAACTGATCTTCCAGAGGCTGGAGGAGCAGACGAATGTACATATTGACTGGACGTGTTTTGTGGACGACCAGTTTGCCGATAAGAAAAATCTTGCTCTGGCACAGTTCGGGAATCTTCCGGACGGACTTTTTACGGCAGGCATGAGCGACTATGATCTGCTACGATATGCAAAACAGGGAATCATTATACCACTGGAAAATCTGATTGATAAATACATGCCGAATCTTCAGGCTGTATTTGAAAAATATCCGGAGTACAGGACCATGGTCACTGCGCCGGATGGACATATTTACTCTTTCCCATGGATCGAACAGCTGGGCGAAGGCAAAGAAGCGATCCAGGCTATCGGTGATATTCCGTACATTAATAAGAAGTGGCTGGATTTCCTCGGGCTTGAGGTCCCGACTACAACAGAGGAACTGGAGCAGGCTCTGATCGCTTTCCGCGATAACGCAGATGCCCTTGAAGAGGAATTTGATATCGAGGGCGATGTGATACCGATGTCGTTTATCATCAACAACGGAGACCAGGATCCTGCAATACTGATCAATGGATTCGGAGAAGGCTATGGAGATACGACAGATCATTTTGCGGTGACGGATGACGGAGAGGTTATCTATACGACGGTACAGGAAGGGTATAAGGAAGGAATTGAATGGCTTCATTCTCTTGTGGAGCAGGATCTTGTGGATCCCGAGGCATTTACTCAGGAGTGGTCAACCTATGTGGCTAAGGGAAAGAACCACAGATACGGTCTCTGCTTTACTTGGGATATCGCTAATATCGACAACTATGAGGATTACGTGATGATGCCGGCTCTGGCAGGACCGGACGGTCTTGTAAATATTACAAGGCAGAACGGAAGTGAGACCAGCGGTTTTGACCGTGGAAGATGCGTACTGACTACAAGCTGCCGGGATACCGCTCTTGCGGCTGCGTGGATTGATCAGATGTACGCTCCGCTCCAGTCTGTTCAGAATAACTGGGGAACTTATGGAGAAAAAGACGCAGACAATATTTTCGAGATGAGTACCAACGAAGAGGGTGGCGAAATGCTGAAGCATCTGGATCTTGGCGATGCATCGCCTGTAGAGGTAAGGCAGGCACAGTCTGTAAACGGGCCGCTGGCTGTACTAAACGATTATTATGACATCTATGTGACACAGCCTGACGATGCAAAATGGCGTCTAGACAATATGCACGAGACTTATCTGAAAGATATGCACAGCAAATATGTTTATCCGAATGTGTTCATGAGTATCGACGACACTAACAGAGTGTCACAGCTCGATACGGATATCAAGAAATATGCTGAGCAGAAGAAAGCGGACTGGATCTTAAATGGCGGAATAGAGGAAGAGTGGGACGAATATCTTCAGAAGATGGAGGATTACGGGCTCTCAGAGTATCTTGCTATCAAACAGAAATACTTTGACCAGTATCAGGAGTCACTGGCGGAGATGGATGCTGCAGAGTCCGCAGATACCACGTCAGGAAATTAAGGAAAGGAATCGAATCAACATGACAAGTCAGACACTGCGTGAAGCAAGAAAATACGAAGAAGCTTCTGAAAAAATGATAAAGAAAGAGGAACGTCCGGATTTCCATTTGTCTACACGTACTGGCTGGATGAATGATCCAAACGGATTTTCTTATCATAACGGACAGTATCACATGTTTTATCAATATTATCCTTATGAACCGAAATGGGGACCCATGCACTGGGGGCATGCAGTGAGCAAAGATCTCCTGCATTGGGAATATCTTCCCGCAGCTTTGGCACCGGACGAGGCTTATGACAGAGATGGATGCTTTTCCGGGAGCGCAGTAACGCTTCCGGACGGAAAACATCTGCTGATGTATACTGGAGTGCAGAAGGAGCGCCAGAGCAACGGTGGACTCTGCGAAGTGCAGACACAGTGTCTCGCCGTAGGAGACGGACTGGATTATGAAAAATGTGAGATGAATCCGGTGTTGGACGAGAAAGATCTGCCGGAGGGAGGAAGTCGGTTTGATTTCCGAGATCCGAAGATGTGGCAGAAGGAAGACGGTACATACTGCTGTGTAGTTGGAAACCGTCCCGCGGATGGAAGCGGACAGATCCTACTGTATACCAGTCCGGACGGATTTCAATGGAACTTTAAAAGTGTGCTCATAGCAAACCATAACCGTTTCGGAAAGATGTGGGAGTGTCCCGACTTTTTCGAGATAGATGGAAAATGGGTCCTTCTAACAAGTCCTCAGGACATGCTGCCGGACGGGTTCGAATATCATAACGGGAATGGAACTCTCTGCCTGATCGGAGAGTATGACGAGGAGACAGGAACTTTTACGGAACAGCATGATCAGGCTATTGACTATGGTATTGACTTTTATGCACCACAGACTGTTTTGACGCCCGACGGACGGCGGGTGATGATTGGCTGGATGCAGAACTGGGATGCCTGCAATCTCCGCTCACCTGAAGATAAGTGGTTCGGACAGATGAGTCTGCCGCGTGAACTATTTATAAAGAACGGGAGGCTCTGTCAGAGACCTGTCCGGGAATTGGAAAAACTGAGACAGAATAAAGTGGAGCACCATGATGTGACCTTTTCCGGAGTGGTCAGTCTGGAGGGCGTAAAGGGAAGAAAGGTAGATATAGAACTGTCACTGCGTCCGGGAGACGGAGAGAAACTTTATCAGAAGTTTGCCCTGCGTTTTGCTCAGAATGATCAGTATCGGACAGCAGTCAGTTTCCGACCCCATGAATCAGTCCTCAAGGTGGATCGGAAATTCTCGGGCTCAAGGAGAGCGATAATCCATCAGAGAAGAAGCTTGGTGAACAGTCGAAATGGTGAAGTGAAACTGAGGGTAATTCTAGATCAGTTTAGCGTGGAAGTCTTTGTAAATGATGGCGAGCAGGTTATGACAGCGACCATGTATACGGATCAATCGGCGGATGGTATTTCTTTCTTTGCAGACGGAATGGTGAATATGGATGTAGTGAAATATGATTTGATTTAAGGATATACCTCTGGTGCATCATTGGTATTAAGTTTGTTTTGATATGTAAACAGAATAGGAAAGCACTATAAAGGGTATGTAAATATATTATACAGATAGAAAAGACCACGGTTGTTGATACACATATAATGACTGCGGTCTTTTCTATAAATCAGCTTACTTTATGTGCAAGCACAAGTTTTATTAAAGGTGAATTGGAAAGGGAATAGACACATGAAAACTTATGACGTAACTGCATTGGGGGAATTGTTAATTGATTTTACGGAAAATGGGATTAGTAGGCAAGGCAACCCAGTATATGAGGCGAATCCGGGTGGAGCACCCTGCAATGTTCTTGCAATGTTGGCAAAATTGGGGCACAAGACGGCGTTTATCGGTAAGGTTGGAAAGGATGTTTTTGGAGAACAGCTTAAGTCAGCCATTGAAAAAGTGGGGATTGACACATCTTACCTTCTGAAGGATCAAGAGGTTCATACGACTTTGGCCTTGGTGCATACGCTACCGGACGGTGACAGAGATTTTTCTTTTTATAGGAATCCGGGAGCGGATATGATGCTTAATGCAGATGAAATACCGGAAGATGTGATTTGTAATTCTAAAATATTTCACTTTGGTACGCTTTCCATGACACATGTAGGTGTACGGGACGCCACGAAAAAAGCAATTCGTGTTGCGGAAGAGGCGGGGTGTATAATTTCGTTTGATCCAAATCTGCGCCCGCCTCTTTGGAAAAGTATGGACGACATGAAAGAACAGGTTCTGTATGGTTTGGAGCACTGCCAGATCTTGAAAATTTCAGACGATGAAATTCGTTGGATCTCTGGAAAAACGGACTTTACGAATGGAGTAGAGTGGATCAGGGAGAGGTATCAAATTCCGTTAATTTTGTTATCCATGGGAAAAGAGGGGAGCAGAGCGTATTATCGGGGGATGATGACGGAAAGTAAGGCGTTCATCCAAAAAAATACCATAGATACCACAGGAGCGGGAGATACATTCTATGGATGTGTACTGCACTATATTTGTGAAAGTGGAATATCTGCATTGACAAAGAAGACTATAACGGAGATGTTATCATTTGCAAATGCGGCAGCATCCCTGATTACAACCAAAAAAGGTGCGCTAAGTGTGATGCCGGATAAATCAGAAGTGGAGAGTTTGTTGGAAAAATATGAAATTAGAAAATGAGGAAGAGCAGCATATACGGGAACGTCTGTTACTAATTTTTAGTCGAATGTTAATAGTAAAGAAAGACAATATTCTTTGAAGTAACGCAGGCTTTTCTATCATGTTGATAAAGGTATTATAAATCAATTATTACATATACGGAACAGGACGGCTTCCGCCATATAAAAAAACGGTTGTTTTGGCGGAAGTGTTTTGTGGTGTTCATTTCCCTCTAACAGAGTTTTGTCAGGAGGGATTTTTTATGTGCTGGAGTATTATACACAGTGGGCTGCTGATTAAAAGCGGCGACTACTGATCTTACGGAAAACCTAAAAAACAACTTTATCTTTCCGTATGGATCAGTCTGAATGAAAACAGAAGATTTCTTGTCTTTTGCATTGAACTGCCAAGACATGATATACATGAACTAAGAAGAAACATATCTTTTTTTCGGCTGGCAAAGCCGGAGACGGGATATGTTTTTTTTATTAGACAGAAAAAAAGTGTTGGTGAGAAATGTAGAAGTCCGCCGGGCGGTCTGGAACTCTTTGAATTTCAGATCGAACGGAGGATAAATGTATGGATGTGGGACGTCCAAAAAGAAGAAGAGATAAAGATAACCCATATACACTGAGCTGTCGGGATGGTAGATACTACATAACATTTAAGGATGGGCAGTCAGTGGATCAGTGTATAGAGATTAGTGAAGAACTGTTTCAGGTGTTTGACCGTTTTGAGCTAGATGATTTACGACATATACACATTGTAGAACGGCATATGGAACATTCAGTAGTATACGAGAAAACATTGTATAAAAGATCGGGCAGATATGAGGAAAGCGCAGAGGAGAAAGTGATCTGGAAACTTACAGTGCGTGAACTTCATTCTGCCATTTCTTTATTGCCGGAAGTAGAAAAAAGGAGACTGGTATTCAAGTATTTTGCAGGAATGACATATAAGAAAATTGCAGAGATTGAGCAGACATCTATTTCTTCAGTAGTAAGGTCTATCTCGGCTGCCAAGAAAAAAATTAAAAAAATTTTGGAATAAGCCGGAAAAAACAGGCTCTGAGTGGGGAAACAAGTGAGAGAGTAATTCTTTCAACTGTTTCCCTGCTAAAGGGGGAACGGGTATGCACCTTGACAATTTCATACCCATTCATCAGGTACATTCCTGTTGCTATCGTGATGAGCGTAAGCCACGTTAGCCGGTACGCCATGATCCGAGTCACAGAACAGCGCAATTCGCACATCTCCTATGGTTAAAATGATTGACGGCTGTATGTCACTTCCGGGGAGCGGTAATTGCCGGGCTATAACTGTCAGTATGCTGCTGGCAGGGCGATAACAGGTGACAGGCATAATGATACTCCTGTCCGGTCATAAAGTCGAGTGCATAAAATAGAAGAAGTGCGCCGCAACAAGTGAGGGCAGTTCCGGGCGATCCCCGGAAGGGCTTTTGATCCCGTGGAGCTGTAAAGCAGACAGCCGCCTGATGACTTCCCTGTGCCAGTTGTGGTGCAAAAGAGCCGGGGTGTCGAGGACAAATAGGTAGAATACTTACTCGTTTTAGAGGGAGACATTTATATGCCAAAGCAAATATACAGAGGCGAAATGTATTATGCGGACTTAAGTCCCGTAATCGGATCAGAGCAGGGCGGTAAACGCCCTGTTCTGATTATACAGAACAATATTGGTAATCTTTACAGTCCCACAGTGATCGTAGCAGCCATGACGGGAAAAGTAAGTCGAAAAGCAAAGCTACCCACACACTACATAGTGAACGGTTACGGTGGACTCGGGGAAGATTCGATTATTTTGTTAGAACAGATACGGACGATTGATAAGAGGCGGCTGAAGAAATATATCGGTCAGATCAGACCGGAGGATATGGAAAGAGTGAACAGGTGTCTGAAGGTGAGTTTGGGAATATAAAAGTACATTAAATAGAAGATTAGGGAGGATACTATTTGAAAAGTCAAGGACAGGAAAACTCCCTTTATAACGTAAACGCAGTTTTGCAGTATGCGGTTGAGCATGATATGTTGGATGTAGAATATGTGCAAGATCAAATAGAAATGCTAAAGAGAGAGGAACTGCTGAAAAAACATCCCTATAAAATATGGCAGGGAACGGATGGAAAATGGAGAACATATCTGCCGGATGAAGAAAAAGGCAGAAATATGAAGAAAAGAAATACGGAAGCGGCGATCCAAGATCTTGTCGTAGAGTATTGGAAAGAAAAATTAGAAAATCCTACGGTGCGTGAACTTTATGATGAATGGATTACAGATAAACTGAAAAGGAAGGAAATCGTAAAGGAAACAAGAGACCGCTATAACCGACAGTTTGATGAAAGTTTACAGGAGTTCGGTAAGAGGAGGATCAAAACAATTGCGGAATTTGATATTGAAGATACAATACTAAACGCAATTTACGAACATGACTTGACAGCAAAAGGATACAGCAATTTGCGAACACTTTTTTATGGAATCTTCAAGCGAGCAAAGAAGAAAAAGATGGTAGATTTCAGTATTACGGAAGTGATCGCAGATATGGATATATCTAAAAAGAGCTTTCGTAAAGTAATTAAGACGGATGAAGAGTTGATTTTTTCCGAGGATGAAACGGACGAAGTCATAAATTATATTATGGAATCGGATTTAGATATTTTGAATTTAGGTATCCTTTTGTATTTCAAGTCAGGTGCCCGTCCGGGAGAATTGGTCGCATTGAAGCCGGAAGATGTTATGGGAAGAGTGCTCCATATTAGACGAACAGAGATCTTCTATAAAGGCGACGATGAGAAAAATGTCTATGAAGTACGTGACTTCCCAAAGACAGCGGCAGGCATACGCGAAGTGATCCTTCCGTCTTCTGCCGAATGGATACTAAAAGAAATACGAAAATTGAATCCTTTTGGAGAGTATCTGTTTGAGAGAAATGGAGAACGAATCAGGACATACACTTTTACATCTCGGCTGAAAACGATTTGCCGGAAATTAGGGATCGTTAAAAAATCTT
This sequence comes from uncultured Mediterraneibacter sp., assembly GCA_944383695.1. Lineage (GTDB taxonomy): Bacteria > Bacillota > Clostridia > Lachnospirales > Lachnospiraceae > Mediterraneibacter. The sequence continues at coordinate 10,404 of CALWQP010000047.1, read as the reverse complement.
TGAATAAGATCAGAAAGACATATGGAACAATTCTGCTGGACAATGGAGTTGAAGAATCTCTTGTCATAGCGCAGATGGGGCATACGGATATTAAGACGACAAAGCGGTACTATTATAGAAACAGAAAAAGTCTGCAACAAAAGAGTGAAGTTATTGATAAAGTTTCAGGGCTGTGATAGTATTTTGATTACCAGGTAATCAAAAGTAATCAAAGGGAACTGCCGGTATTCCTTGATTTTACGGGGAAAATGGAGAATCGGACCGGGGTTCGATTCCCCTCGGAGTCACTGGATGATATCCCGGAAGGGCTTGTTTTACAGGCCTTGCCGGGTTTTTTCTTTTTCTGTTTTGTAAATAGGACAGATGAGTGAATATCGCACGCCGTCTGTTTTGAGAAGAAATGGCACTGGCGGGACGAAACGGAACCGGCGAAAATAAGATTGTGTTTTCGTTCGGGATGGGATATAATAGTAAAAGATTCAAAACAATCAAACAATCCCGGCGGCCGTTCGCGCGTGATCCGGCAGGGAAGTTAGAATTGGAGGAAAAAAGTATGTTAGTATCAGCAACAGAAATGCTTCAGAAAGCAAAAGCAGGACACTACGCGGTAGGTCAGTTCAACATTAACAATCTTGAGTGGACAAAGGCGATCCTTCAGACTGCTCAGGAGTGTAATTCTCCGGTCATCCTCGGAGTATCAGAGGGCGCGGGGAAATATATGGCAGGATACAAGACTGTTGTAGGCATGGTGAACGGAATGCTCGAAGAGCTGAACATTACAGTTCCGGTAGCTCTTCATCTGGATCACGGCAGCTATGAAGGATGTTTAAAATGTGTAGAGGCGGGATTCTCATCAATCATGTTTGACGGTTCCCACTATCCGATCGATGAAAACGTTGAGAAGACAAAAGAGCTCGTTAAGATCGCTCACGACCACAATATGTCCATCGAGGCTGAGGTCGGCTCCATCGGCGGAGAGGAAGACGGCGTGATCGGAAAAGGCGAGTGCGCTGATCCGAAAGAGTGTAAGATGGTTTCAGATCTGGGAATTGACTTCCTGGCAGCAGGTATCGGTAATATCCACGGCAAATATCCGGCAAACTGGGAGGGCTTAAGCTTTGAGACTCTGGATGCCATCCAGCAGCTCACAGGCGATATGCCGCTCGTACTTCATGGTGGTACAGGCATTCCGGAAGATATGATCAAGAAAGCGATCAGCCTCGGCGTTGCAAAGATCAATGTAAATACAGAGTGCCAGATTTCATTTGCAGAAGCTACACGCGGGTATATCGAGGCGGGCAAGGATCAGGAAGGCAAAGGCTTTGATCCGCGTAAACTGCTTAAGCCGGGTACAGAAGCGATCATGGCTACTGTAAAAGAAAAAATGGAATTATTCGGATCGATCGGAAAAGCCTGAAATTTTTTTAGAAGACCTGAATAAAAATTTGATGTAAAAAATACTTGCCTTTTCCGGGCAGGTGGGTTATACTGACTGACATAGAAATGAACGAGGGCGTTCCAACAGAGCTTGGAGTGCCCTTTTTTCATTCTTAACCAGACAGGAAGGAAGGGATTTTCAATGAGTACAGAACCAATCAAGGTAGCAGAGATCTTCGGGGAAAATGTATTTAACGATACCGTGATGCAGGAGCGTCTTCCGAAGAAGGTCTATAAAAATTTAAAAAAGACGATCGAGGAAGGTAAGGAGCTGGATCTCGAGACCGCGGATGTGATCGCGCATGAGATGAAGGAGTGGGCGATCGAAAAAGGGGCAACCCATTATACACACTGGTTCCTGCCGCTGACAGGCGTGACGGCAGAGAAGCATGATTCCTTTATATCAGCGCCCCTGCCCAGCGGAAAGGTGCTGATGAGTTTCTCAGGAAAGGAGCTTATCAAGGGAGAACCGGATGCTTCTTCTTTCCCATCAGGCGGCCTGAGAGCCACTTTTGAGGCGAGAGGATATACGGCATGGGACTGCACGTCACCGGCATTCGTCAGACAGGACGCGGCAGGCGCGACCCTCTGTATCCCCACAGCATTCTGTTCCTATACAGGGGAAGCGCTGGATCAGAAAACCCCCCTTTTGAGGTCAATGGAAGCGATCAATAAACAGGCGATCCGCCTTTTGAGACTGTTTGGAAATACTACATCTAAAAAAGTAACGCCTTCTGTGGGACCGGAGCAGGAATATTTCCTTGTGGACGCAGAGAAATTCGAGCAGAGAAAGGACCTGATCTATGCAGGCCGCACTCTTTTCGGAGCAATGCCGCCGAAAGGACAGGAGCTCGACGATCACTATTTTGGAACGATCCGTCAGAGGATCGCGGCGTTTATGAAAGACGTCAATGAAGAGCTGTGGAAAGTCGGCGTTACGGCAAAGACGCAGCACAATGAGGTCGCTCCGGCACAGCATGAGCTGGCGCCGATCTATGCAGAGGCGAATATTGCTGTCGATCACAACCAGATCGTGATGCAGACATTGAAAAGAGTTGCGTGCCAGCATGGACTGAAATGCCTTCTCCACGAGAAGCCGTTTGCGGGAGTAAACGGTTCCGGTAAACATAATAACTGGTCCATCATAACCGATGATGGCATTAATATGCTGGATCCCGGGAAGACGCCTCATGAAAATACACAGTTCCTGCTCGTGCTCACCTGTATTTTAAGGGCAGTGAACCTGCATGCAGACCTTCTGAGAGAGTCTGCGGCTGACCCGGGCAATGACCACAGACTTGGAGCGAACGAGGCTCCGCCGGCGATCATCTCCGTATTCCTGGGCGAGCAGCTCGAGGATGTGCTGGAACAGCTTATCAGTACAGGCGAGGCTACACACAGCATCAAGGGCGGCAAGCTGGAGACAGGTGTCCGCACACTGCCTGAACTTGCAAAGGACGCCACAGACAGAAACCGTACATCACCGTTCGCATTTACCGGAAACAAATTCGAGTTCCGTATGGTGGGCTCACGTGATTCCGTGGCATCGCCGAATATCGTGCTGAACACGATCGTTGCCGAGGCGTTTGCAGATGCGTGTGATGTGCTGGAGAAGGCGGATGACTTTGATCTGGCAGTACATGACCTGATCAAAAAGTATGCGATAGAGAACCAGAGGATCGTATTTAACGGAGACGGATATTCAGAGGCATGGGTCGAGGAAGCGGAGAGAAGAGGGCTGCCGAACATCCGCTCAATGGTGGAAGCGATCCCGGCCATGGTGACGGATAAGGCGATCAGCCTGTTCGAGAGATTTGGCGTGTTTACAAAGGCGGAACTTGAATCCCGGGCGGAGATTCAGTATGAAACATACGCCAAGGCCATTAATATCGAGGCGCGCACTATGATCGATATGACGAGCAAGCAGTTCCTTCCGGCGTTTATCAAGTACACTAAGACGCTTGCAGATACTGTGAACGCGGTAGCGGCAGCGGGGGCGGATGCATCTGTGCAGAAGGAAAGCCTGGATAAAGTGACCGTGCTCATGAAAGAGACAAAGGAAGCGCTTGATGTTCTGGTCAGGCTTACGGATGAAGCGGCAGCAAAAGAAGAAGGGGCTGTTCAGGCGAACTTCTATCACTCGGATGTGTTCCCGGCCATGGAGGCGCTCAGGGCTCCGGTCGACAAGCTGGAGATGGTCGTGGACAAAGAAGCATGGCCGATGCCGTCCTACGGAGATCTCATCTTTGAAGTATAAAAGTGAACGGACACAAATGAACGGATATAAGTAAATAGATATAAGCAAATATTAGTATTGCTGAATGCACCTTCTGAGGGTAGAATAAGACTCAGAAGGTGTGTTTTCTTATGAAGAGATCCTTGCCGTCTGCGGAAGGGATTTTCTGAAATATCCGGAAATGCAGTGAAAGGAGAACAACATATGCAGTCATCAACAGATCTGAGAAGCTTATTAAACAGGATCGACCACAGGGGATATCCTGCATATAAAGACACAAAAGGGATGTATCAGTTTCCGGGATATGTGCTTTCCATTGACCATGTCCAGGGCGACCCGTTCGCATCGCCTTCTAAGGTGAGCGTGCGCGTCAGCGGCAAGGTGGCGGGCTTCCCCCGGGAATTATATAAGGACAGCCATCAGAGGATCGCCCTTCAGGACGAGCTGACAAGACAGTTTGGCAGGAGGGCGGAGCAGTTTGCCTTTAAGGCGAAAGGCTCAGGAAAGAGCGGGCTTATTTCCGTGAGCCGCTGCTATCAGGAAGTGTTGGAGAGGACGGCATGCCGGATGGACCCGGGGAGCGGGGATATCATCCTCAGGATGGAGATCGGATTTCCGGCAAACGGAAGGACTATCAATGCACGTGAGCTGGAAAAGATTCTTTTTGAGTTCGTGCCGGAGTGTGTGAAAGCCTCTCTCTTTTATAAAAATATGGATGCGAAACGGTTAAGAGCGATTTTTGACCTTGCGGAAGACCAGCAGTATATCAGGGAGAAACTGCCGGAGATGGGGCTGTGTGCCTTTGTGGCGGACGGCAGCATCCTTCCGAGGGAATCCGGCATTTCGCCCAGACCGATGAAAAGCGGCGTAAAGTTCAAGTCACCCAAAGAGCTGGAAGTGGCGATGGACCTGCCTCACAGGGGAAGGATCACCGGAATGGGTATACGTAAAGGGATTACCCTCATCGTGGGCGGAGGCTATCACGGAAAGTCTACACTCTTAAAAGCGTTGGAACTGGGAGTGTATAACCACATTGCAGGTGATGGCAGGGAGTATGTGATCACTGATGACACTGCAATGAAAATTCGCGCTGAGGATGGGCGGAGCATCCAGAAGACCGACATCTCCATGTTCATCAACGACCTGCCAAACGGGAAGGACACAGTGGGCTTCTGCACGGAAGACGCCAGCGGCAGCACTTCCCAGGCGGCGAACGTAGTAGAGAGTATTGAGGCGGGTACTTCCCTCCTTCTTATTGACGAGGATACTAGCGCGACTAATTTTATGATCCGGGATGAACTGATGCAGAGAGTCATCCATCGTGATATGGAGCCGATCACTCCTTTTATAGAGCGTATCCGGGAGCTGTATGATGATTATGGGATTTCTACAGTGATCGTTGCCGGAAGTTCGGGAGCGTATTTCCATATTGCGGACAGCATCATCCAGATGGATCGTTATGTCCCGAAAGATATCACAGAATATGCGAAAAAAGAGGCGGAGACCTTCCCCATGATCAGCGGACCGGAAGAACCGTCGGCAAGACCTGATTTCAGGAGATGTTTCAAACCCGGACAGGCGTTTCGAGGGAATGACCGGATCAAGATGAAGACCATGGGCCGGGAAGCTGTGATGATCAATAAAGAAACCATCGACCTGCGTTATGTGGAGCAGATTACAGACAGTGAGCAGGTAACGGCCCTTGGATATTGTATGCGGTACGCGCAGAAACATATCCTGGACGGCAGGAAAGACCTGCGCCGGGTAGTGGAGGAGCTGGAAGCCGTGATCCGGAAAGGTACGCTGTCAGATCTGTGCGAAAGCAGCTCCAGCGTCTCCTGCATGGCAATGCCGAGAAGGCAGGAGATATTTGCGTGCTTTAACAGGTACAGAGGGCTGAAAGCGTGACAGGATGTGTGCGGAGGAGCGATATGGGACGATACCAGAGCAATCAGAAAGGATAGTTTGAGACAGAGATTATTTGAGCAAAATAGTTGCAGAGAAAACGGGTATGCTGTGAAAGACAGTATACCCGTTTTTTGTCGGAGATAAAGAGCAAAACATTATTTCGCGAAAAAAACGTGCCCTTCTAAGAAGGTGCGTTGTTTCTGCCGGACATAGAAAAAGGCATTGACAGCACGTTGCGTGCAATCTTACGCTAAAATTAGGAGGGCAATATGACGGTTATGACTTTGCGAGAGGTCTGTGATGCCTATGGGGTATCAAGACGCGCTGTACAGGGATATGAAAAGGCGGGGCTTATTTCTGCGTCACAGAAAAATCAAAGGGGATACCTACTGTATGATGTGGCAGAACAGGAGCAGATAAAAAAAATCAAATTCTATCAGCAGATCGGATTTACGCTGAAAGAAATCAAGAGCCTACTGAATGCTCCCGAAGATGAAGTAAAACATATGTTAGAAAAACAAGTGAGAAAACTTGAAAAAGAAAATCAGCAGAAAGAAGAATTGATCGGGGAAATATATAAACTACTTTAAATGTCAGGCAGTGTACGGCAGAATGCACCTTCGCATAATAAAAACACGGTGATAGGAGGAAAAGTAAATGAAAAAGAAGGCTTTTGCTGCTGTAATAGCGGCGACGACACTTATTTTGACGGCATGCAGTCCGTCAGTGCGGGACGACGTAGTATCAAGTGATAAAATATCTGATAACAGCGAAAAAGATGATCACGAAGATGCATCAGAGGGAGGTGCAGACACACTTAAGGCATTTGATAAGAACCAGAAAATAGAAGAAACCGTGCTCATGGATGAAAACAACGTCAAAATTACAGCGACGGAGCTCGGGTATAGTGATTACGCTGCAGAATTACATTTGCTTATTGAAAACAACAGTTCCAAAGAATATTCTTTTGTGAGCGGGGCGATTGGGTATAGCTGCAATGCCATAAATGGATATATGGTGGCGGACGGATATCTGAATATAGATGTTCCTGCAGGAGGGAAAGCGGAAGACACTGTGGAGTTTAGCCTCAGTGAACTAAGACTCTATGGGATCAACCAGATAGCCGACATACAGATCGGATTTATGATCAGGGATGAAGAGTATAACGATTTTTATTCAGGACCGCGTAGTGTCAGAACGGGAGCAGCAGAGAAGTATGATTACGGCAAAGATACATACCTTGAAGCGATAAAAAATAATGTTGTAAGAGCTGTATATCATTATGAAATCGAGTATCTGTCTGAAGATGTCCTGTATGATTCAGGCGGCATGAAGGTGAATTCGGCAGTTCTGGTTACCAATACAGAGGGGGAAAAAGTACTGTTTTTAGAGGTGCAGAATAACTCGGAGGATCTAGTGTCGGCCGTTATAAAGAACGTGGTGATAAATGAAGAAACCAATTATGAATATCTCTGGTCAGGGACGTTGGTCAATCCGGGGGCAAAGGCGGTCATTGATATTTCGGCGGATTCGGTTCTGAGCGCAGCTGACATAGAAGAAGCAACAGTTACGGAAATAAGCAGTATCGCATTCACCTTTTCTGCAAACTTTGAAGACGGCAGCCCGAAAACGGCGCCTGAAGAAATAAGAGTCAGTTTTTAAAGTATTGAAAAATGTCGGACAGGAATAATTATGTAGTTTTTGCCGACAGACTGTGTTATGATACAGTAAATAAATTACAAAAGAGGGGGGACAAAGTCCGTGAACAGCAGAAGTGAAATCAAAGTCAGGAAAGAAAAGAAAGACAACGGATTCCTGACACTGCTCAAAAAGAGTTTTGCGGCAAGGATCGCGACAATCGCAGTTATTCTGGCAGTTGTTGCTGTGGTTGTGATGATTGGCACGATAAGTTATTTTACACACAGCGGGAAAACCACAAAGATCGGCTTTGAGGACATAGGCGAGCTTGCCACTCAGGAGGCACGCTGTACGGAAATTGAGAACATCCAGGATGCGAGAGAGTTTTTCGGCTTGTTTGAAATCCCGTTTACGCAGAGCCACTATATATACAGTTACGATGTTGAAATAAAAGCGGGGATCAATTTCGGGGAAATTAAGTGGAAGCAAGAGGATGAGAAAATTGTAGTGAGACTTCCCGAAGTGAAAGTATTGAGTAATGAGATCGATCTGGATTCGTTTGAAATCTATCTTGAGGATGAAAGCATCTTTCAGCAGATAACGTTGGAGGAAAATAATGAAGCGGTGATCAGCATGAAAGAAAGGGCGGAAGAAAATGCTGTGGCAAACGGACTTCTTGATAAGGCGCGGGAAAATGCGGAAACGATATTGACAAGCTTTTTCGCACAGGTATATGATCTAAGCGAATATGAAATTGTTTTTGAATAATAGAAAAGAATGACGGGAGAGAAAAGCTATGAAAAACAAGCTTAAATGGATACTGATTGGCGTTGCCGCATTGATCATACTGTTTTATCTTTATTTACTTCTGACTGCAAGATAAACAGGTCTGCTGAAAACGTGGAGGTGAAAGCTATGGAACTGTTAAAAGGCAGGCCCGGAAATGCGGAGAGAAGACTAGATAAGGAGATACGTGTATATGACCTGCTCGATTCCCTTGGGATCGATTACCAGAGAGTTGACCATGAGGCTGCGATGACGATGGAGGCGTGCGAAGAGATCGACAGAGTGCTTGGGCAGGATGTGGAGGAGGACGTGTCCATCTGCAAGAACCTGTTCCTCTGCAACCGGCAGGAGACAGAGTTTTATCTGCTGCTCATGCCGGGGGACAAACCTTTTAAGACAAAGAATCTGTCCGCCCAGATCGGCTCTGCCAGGCTGTCTTTCGCAAAGCCGGGATACATGGAGAAATACCTTGATATCACGCCGGGTTCCGTGAGTGTGATGGGGTTGATGAACGACGGTGAAAAGAAGGTGCGACTTCTGATTGATGAGGATGTGCTGGACAAAGAGTATTTTGCCTGTCACCCATGCATCAACACTTCCAGCCTCAGATTCCGGACAAGCGCTCTCACGGAAAAAGTGATCCCGGCGATGGGGCATGAGCCTGTTCTTGTAAAATTATAAAAAACACAGAAAAAAGCATAGAAATAGAAAATAAAATAAATAAGATAAAACAAAAGGAGCAGCTTCTGCCATGCAAAACAGAAACTGCTCCTTAGCTTGATCTTAAAGCTGCTTTAAATATTGAATGCTGTAAGGCGGCATTATGAGCTGTCCCTGAAGTGTAGCCGTATCTTCTGCGGCTGTTCCTGTCCCGGCTTCACTAGCAGTCCCATTAGAGGCTCCTTCAGTGTTTTCACCATCCGTTTTCACATCCGGCCTGCCGCCGGGGAACGTCATAATCCGGGTAAAACTGCCCTGAAGTTCGTGGTTTCCTGCTGTATATTCGGAGTCAGAAGCATTGATCGCCACCAGCATCCGTCCGCTGTCTGTCTGGCGCTCGAAGACAAGCTGATGGTTGGTGAGCACCACGTTCCGGTAAGAACCGTTGCACAGCGCGTCGCTTGTACGGCGGACGGCGATCAGTTTCCGGATAAGGCCGGTGAGCTCATTTGGCTTCGGCTCTTCAAAGCAGGGACGGAGCGCGTAGTCGTTATCCGGAGCTTTCGCCCCTTCCTCGCCCCATTCGCTTCCATAATAAATACACGGAATGCCGGGCATGCCGAAAAGGAGGCCGTAAGCAAGAGGGATGTGATTTTTGTTTGTGAGTATGGTTGCCAGCCTTGATACATCGTGATTATCTACGAATGTCATTAGGTGCTTGCCACGGTAAATGCACCACTGCTCCGGTCCGTACTGGCGGTTCAGAGAGTGCGCGATCTCGAACATGTTCATGCTGTTGAAGCTGGAGTGGATTCCCTTATAGCACTCATAATTTGTGCAGCTGTGCAGCATCTCGTCATTCACGATCAGGTTATAGTCCCCGAAGAGAACTTCGCCGATCAGCGCGAATCCGGGCTTCAGTCCCTCGCAGTAAGCGCGGAGGCGTTTCATGAAATTGTGGTCCAGGCAGTAAGCCACATCCAGCCGGAGGCCGTCGATGCCGAATTCTTCAATCCACATTTTTACACAGCTTAAGAGATAGTCAATGACTGCCGGATTCTGAAGGTTCAGCTTGACCAGCTCGTAGTGTCCTTCCCAGCCTTCGTACCAGAATCCGTCATTGTAGCCGCTGTTTCCGTCAAAGTTGATGCAGAACCAGTCCTTGTACTGGGAATCCCATTTCTTTTCCTGGACATCTTTAAATGCCCAGAATCCTCTTCCCACATGATTGAATACACCGTCCAGCATGATTTTCACATCATGGTCGTGCAGTTCTTTGCAGACGGATTTGAAATCGTCATTTGTCCCCAGGCGGCAGTCGATCTTCATAAAATCCCTTGTGTCATATCCATGGTTGTCAGACTCAAAAATCGGATTCAGGATGATGGATCCGATTCCAAGTTCCTGTAGATATGCTGCCCATTTGCCGATCTTTAAGATCCGGTGTGCAGTCACGCCGTCGTTGTGGACGGGAGCTCCGCAGAAGCCGATAGGATATATCTGATAAAAAGTTTCATTATAAGCCCACATAGTTGTGCCCCTTTCTGTTACATTTTTAATTGATCAATAAACGTAAATCAAGTGCAATCATTATACCACAAACGTTCTGGGAAAAGAAGTAGAACATGGGTTTCGGAAGGGGATTGAATGTCAATAACTTTTGAAAATGTCACTTTTCTTAAGAGGGCTTTTGCCCTCTTAGGATACGGACTGTTGTTTTTCAAAAAACAGTTCGTACA
>CALWQP010000046.1 GCA_944383695.1 uncultured Mediterraneibacter sp. | reverse complement strand
AGTTTTATAGTTTATCAAAAAGTGACATTATCTCAAGAGAATCCTAAGGTGACATTATCATAAGTGAATAACATACAATCGAACATGTGGTTGCACAATAAAAATCAATGTGCTATGATATTGAACATGAAGAGGTACAAGTATGAAAAGAAATGACTGGCTTTTGGCGGCGGGCATCCTGGCGGCGGCTGTCCTTTTATTTTGTTTTCAAATATTCAGGGAGACGGGGGCGCATGCGCTTGTTTCAGTTACCGTTGACGGAAGTCTGTTCGGCACTTACAGTCTGGAAGTGGATCAGACAGTGGAAATCAATGATACGAACCGGCTCGTGATCAGTGAAGGTCTTGCGCGGATGGAGTGGGCGGACTGCCCGGACCAGGTCTGCGTACACCACCGTGACATCAGCCGGGATGGGGAGAGTATCATCTGTCTTCCGAACCGGGTTGTCATTTCGATTGACAGCACAGAACAAAGCGAAGTGGACGGGATCGCACAGTAGTATCTTTTCCCTCAATGGGGAGTCATCGTGGATTCGGTCTGCATCTGTGATGGAAATTCGTACATGGAAGGAAAAAAGATTGAAGAACAGAGCAGCTTATTTTGGGGTTTTTACAGCGCTCGCGCTGATCTTCAGCTATGTTGAGACGCTGATCCCCATTCATTTCGGTATTCCGGGCGTAAAGCTCGGCCTTGCGAACCTGGCGATCGTCATCGTCCTATATAAGACGGATTTTAAGGAGGCGCTTCTTTTGTCAGTGACGCGTGTAGTTCTGGCAGGATTTATTTTTGGAAGTCTGTTCAGCATCCTGTACAGCATGGCAGGCGGTATTTTAAGCCTTCTTGTCATGACTGCCCTGAAACAGAGTAAGTCTTTCAGCATCATCGGAGTGAGCATGGCAGGCGGCGTGTGCCACAATATCGGTCAGCTTGTTGTGGCGATGCTCGTGGTGGAAACTTATCAGGTCGGATATTATCTGCCTGTACTCCTCGTTTCGGGACTGGTGACAGGGGCACTGATCGGGATCGTGTGCAGGGAAGTGCTAAAACGAGTGCAGAACATTCGATTTGTATGATATCCTGTTTTCACAGGAAAATATACAGCATTATATAAAAGAAAAGGAAGATACAGAGATGATCTCATATGTACGAGGAGAACTTGCGGCGATAGAAGAACAGAAGGCAGTCATAGATGTGGGCGGCGTAGGTTACGGCGTGTATATGCCCCAACAGGCGATGACACTGCTGCCGGCGGTCGGCAGTACAGTCAAGCTGTATACTTATCTGAATGTAAAGGAAGATGCCATGCAGCTTTTTGGTTTTTTGACGAGAGATGATCTGGAAATCTTCAGGCTCGTCATCGGAGTGAGCGGCATCGGGCCAAAGGGAGGGCTGAACATCCTGTCAAGCATGAGCCCGGATGAACTCCGTTTTGCTATTATGTCCGGGGATGCAAAGGCAATCTCCGCGGCGCCGGGCATCGGGAAGAAGACTGCGGAAAAGCTGATCGTGGAGCTGAGAGATAAGGTGGATATCGAAGATATGCTGGAGCATGCGGCCCATGGCAGCGGCGAGGGGGCTGCTGCCGCTGCAGTGGACGGCGATATGCAGGCTGAGGCTGTGCAGGCGCTTGTGGCTTTGGGATACGGCAGCGCAGAGAGTATGCGCGCCGTGAAAAAGACATCACCGGAATGCGCCACAGTGGAGGATATATTGAAAGAGGCTTTGAAATATCTCTTTTAGCCTTACGATGAAGGGAAATACAGATCAATCATGGGAAAACGAATCATTACAACAGAAAATCTGGAAGAGGATATTAAGATCGAGGGAGAACTGCGCCCTCAGCTTTTGACAGAATATATCGGGCAGGAGAAGGCAAAGCAGACGCTGAAGGTCTATATCGAGGCGGCAAAGGCGAGAGACGAGGCGCTGGACCATGTGCTGTTCTACGGACCGCCGGGGCTTGGGAAAACAACGCTTGCCGGCATTATTGCCAATGAGATGGGCGTGCACATGAAGGTGACTTCCGGTCCGGCAATCGAGAAGCCCGGCGAGATGGCGGCAATCCTGAACAGCCTTCAGGAGCATGACGTCCTGTTTGTGGATGAGATCCACCGACTGAACCGCCAGGTGGAGGAAGTGCTCTATCCTGCAATGGAAGATTATGCTATTGATATTATGATCGGCAAAGGCGCCGGGGCACGCTCCATTCGCCTGAACCTGCCCAAGTTTACCCTGGTCGGAGCCACGACCCGCGCAGGTATGCTGACCGCTCCGTTAAGAGACCGTTTTGGCGTGGTGAACAGGCTGGAGTTTTATACAGATCAGGAACTTAAGACGATCATCTTAAGATCAGCCAGGGTCCTGGATGTGGAGATAGAAGAAGAGGGCGCTCTTGAACTCGCTCGGCGTTCCAGAGGTACACCCAGGCTGGCAAACCGGCTTTTAAAGCGGGTCCGTGACTTTGCCCAGGTGAAATATGATGGGAAGATCACGAAAAAAGTAGCGGACTATGCATTGGACCTGCTGGATGTGGATAAGTATGGCCTGGATCACATTGACAGGAGCATCCTGCTTACCATGATCGAGAAATTCCAGGGAGGTCCTGTGGGACTGGACACGTTGGCTGCGGCGATCTCGGAAGACGCAGGGACACTGGAGGATGTGTATGAGCCATATCTGCTGAAAAATGGCTTTATCCAGCGCACTCCCCGGGGAAGAGTGGTGACGGACCTGGCGTACAGCCACCTTGGGATTCCGTTGTCTCAGGCGGATTGAGCACAGGAAGGCCGTCCGGTGGGAGACAGCAAATAGCAGGAGTTGCGTATTTCCTGAAAAAACTGTTGGTTTTTGCCGGTAAATCGTATATAATAAACAGGTAAGAAACGCGAGGAGGAAGCTATGAGTTCAGCAAAACATTTTACAGAAGTATTGATCGGGGGAAAGGTATATACTCTGAGTGGATTTGAAGGCGAAGAATACCTGCAGAAAGTATCCTCCTATCTGAATCACAAGATCACAGAGTGTGCGAACAGTGAGGGCTACAGGAAACAGAGCGCTGACACAAGAAATGTACTTCTCGCCCTGAATATCGCAGATGATTATTTTAAGGCAAAGAAACAGGGGGATTCCCTTGAAAGTGATATTGAGCTGAAGGATAAGGAAATGTACGACCTGAAGCATGAGCTGATTTCTGCACAGATCAAACTGGAAAATGCAGAGAAAGAGCTGGCTAAGATGAAAGAAGAGAACAATGATCTTCAGATGCAGATCGTTAAGCTGGAAACCGAAATGAAAAACCGGAGAAGATAACCGCTGATAACATGGCTGTAAAGGCAAGAGAGGCAAGAGAGAAGAGATGATACGAGGGCTGTCAGAAAAGACAGCCTATTTCATTACAGAAAGAGATGACAGGGAAATCAGCGGTAAGGCAGGAAAACGCCGGGATGCGCTCAGGCTCGGGCGCTTGTTATTTACATCAGAAAGGATCAGTTTGCAAATATGGCTGAAAAAGGCAACCCATACATGGGGGAAGACAGAAAAATAGAAATCCTTGCCCCGGCAGGATCGTATGCATCCTTCCGAGCGGCGCTACGCGCAGGGGCAGACGCAGTGTATGCCGGCGGCCCCAGATTCGGAGCGCGAGCTTATGCGGATAATTTTGTGCAGGAAGAGCTGGTACGGGCGATCGGGGAGGCCCATCTTTATGGACGGAAATTTTATCTGACTGTGAATACACTCCTCAAGGATAATGAAATAGCAGAACTGTATGATTATCTTACCCCTCTCTATGAGGCGGGGCTGGACGCTGTCATTGTCCAGGACGCAGGAGTCATAGAGTACATCAGGAGATATTTTCCGGAACTTGATATTCACGCCAGCACACAGATGACGGTGACAGGAGCATATGGCGCAAAATTTCTGGAGCAGCAGGGAGTGGCGCGTGTCGTCCCGGCACGGGAACTGTCTCTTGGAGAGATACGGCAGATTCATGAGGAGACGGACCTGGAAATCGAATGTTTTGTTCATGGGGCGCTCTGTTATTGTTATTCCGGACAGTGCCTGATGAGCAGCATGATCGGGGGAAGAAGCGGAAACCGGGGGCAGTGCGCCCAGCCATGCAGGCTGCCCTACACAGCGGGCGGAGAAAAGAAATACTATCTGAGCCCAAAAGATATCTGTACGCTTGAGCTCATACCGGATCTTGTGGAAGCAGGGATCGATTCCTTTAAGATCGAAGGGCGGATGAAGAAGCCGGAGTATGTTGCAGGGGTTACATCCATGTACCGCAAATATACGGATTTATATCTGGAAAAAGGCAGGGCAGGATTCAAAATATCGTCAAAAGACAGGGAAATGCTCATGGATCTGTATAACAGAGGCGGCTCTTCAGAGGGATATTATAAAACACATAATGGGCGCAGGATGATGGCTTTGGAGCGTCCGAATCATACAGGAGTACCGGCAGTCAAGGTCCGTTTTCAAAAAGGAAGGGAAGTACACGGCATTGCGCTGACAGACTTAAATCCGGGAGATGTGATCGAGATCACTGGAGGAAAAGGCAACTATACAGCCGGGAGCTCCCTGAAAAAGGGCGGGGAGATTTCCTTCCTCGTCCAGAAAGGCATCCGTCTGTCACAGGGAACTATATTAAACCGTACAAGAAACGAGTCTCTGCTCCGGTCCATGCAGGACGATTATATCGAAAATGACATGAAACTGGAAATCTCGGGAGAATTGTCTCTCAGAATATCAGAGCCAGCCTCCCTCACCGTACGGATGAGAGCGGAAGACGGCATAGACACAGTCTTTACTGCAAAGACCCAGGAAGCCGTCCAGAGGGCTCAGAACCGACCGATGGACAGAGAGCGTATTTTGTCTCAGATCCAGAAGACCGGGAATTCAGAGTTCTTTTTCAGGGAAGTGGATATCTGTATGGATGAGCCTGTTTTTATCCCGATCCAGCAGCTCAATGCTCTGAGGAGAGCTGCTCTGGAAGGGTTGAAGGCGGCTGTCATAGCAGGGTATGAGCGGACTCTTCCGGAAAGAGGAGATGAAGATGCTGCTTTGGGGGAGGCGTCTGCAGGGGACTGGACTCCGGTGTTTTCTGTCCTGACAGAGACAGAAGAACAGCTCGGTGCAGTGAGGGACGCCATCGTGCAGAGCCCGGGCATCTGCCGGAGGCTTTATGTTGAATCCGAGCTTGCAGGAACGATCATGGCTTCTCGAAAAGAAGCAGATTTCTTTCAGGAAATAGCAGAGTATGGGACAGAGATATTTATTGCAATGCCGCATCTTTACCGCAGGGAGAAGAGAGCTCTGAATTCTTCGGAACAATATCCGGCATGGCTGTCCGAAGCGATGGAGAGGCTCCATGCCAGAGGAGTCCTGATACGCAATTATGAGGAATATCAGATGCTTCAGGAACTGGGGTTTGACAAAAAGATTATTCTGGACCATAATCTATATGTATTTAACCGTTATGGCAGGGGATTCTGGGAGAAACTGGGAATATCCGAATTTACGGCGCCGCAGGAATTAAACGCCCGGGAGCTTGAAGCGCTCGGGATCAGAGGGATGGAGCTGCCTGTATACGGACATCTTCCCGTCATGGTATCTGCACAGTGCATTGTCAGCACAGCAGGAACGTGTACGCACAAGCCGGAAGTGACAATGCTCACAGACCGCCTGGGAAACAAGTTTCCGGTTAAGAATCAGTGCACGTACTGTTACAATGTCATCTACAATACTCTGCCATTGTATCTGGGGATGCAGGAGAAAGAAATCCGCAAGCTTGCTCCGGGAATGCTGCGGATCCAGTTCAGCATTGAGACCGGACAGGGGGTCCGGTATATCCTGGATCTGGTCCGGAATGCTTTCTGCGGGGACAGCGCTCATGCCGCGCCGGATTTTGAATATACGCAGGGGCATTTCAGGCGCGGAGTATCATAACAGGGGGTAACATGATAAATATCATTATACAAATATCAAAATATCTGATCATCATCCTCATGGCTGTATATACATTTTCCTGTTTTTCGATTTTTACAAGGAATTATGAAGATGAGGAAAAGCGGGTGCTCATCCGGCAGGACGTTCTTTTGTTCCTGATGCAGTTTGTGGCGTTCTTTACGATGTTCCTTGCCACGGAGGACATCCGGATACTGTTTCTCTATGCAGCGCTGGCGGTTGTTCTGCTGGGAGTGATCCTGCTGTATAACCTGGTCTATCCGAATGTGTCCCGCCTGGTCGTGAATAATATGTGTATGCTGATAACTGCGGGGATGATCATGATCACAAGGCTGTCTGCGGACAATGGCTCTCCCTATGGCACAGCCATAAGACAGTTGATCTTTGTCGTCCTTGGAGTGACATTCGGACTGTTCGTTCCGGTGCTCATCCGGAAACTGACCTTTCTGGATAAATGGACTTATATCTATGCAGCAGTGGGCGGTTGCGCGCTTCTTTTAGTGGCGGTGTTTGCCCCTACTTCAGGCGGGGCGAAACTGGGATTTGAGATTTTCGGGTTCAATATCCAGCCTTCAGAATTTGTAAAAATCATCTTTGTCTTTTTTGTGGCGGCAAGCCTGAACAAATCAAAGGAATTTAAAAATGTGGTCATCACGACAGCAATCGCGGCGGCCCATGTGCTCCTCCTCGTACTGTCAACGGATCTGGGCGCTGCGCTCATCTTTTTTATCGTGTACCTTGTGATGCTGTATGTGGCAACGAGGCAGCCCTTGTATGCCATTGCAGGGCTGGGGGCAGGCGCCCTTGCCGCTGTGGCGGGATATCACCTGTTTTCCCATATCCAGGTCAGGGTGGAGGCATGGCAGGATCCCATCGCTTCTTACGGAGACAGCGGATATCAGGTAGCTCAGTCACTGTTTGCGATCGGAACAGGAAGCTGGTTCGGCACAGGACTGTTCCAGGGCCAGCCGGACACGATCCCTGTGTCAGAGACAGATTTTATCTTCTCCGCCATCACAGAGGAGATGGGCGTGATATACGCGCTTTGTCTTATCCTGATCTGTGTGAGCTGTTATGTGATGTTTTTAAATATCGCAATGGAGCTGCACGATTATTTTTATAAACTGGTCGCGCTGGGACTTGGAACATGTTATATCTTCCAGGTATTTCTGCAGATCGGCGGCGTGACGAAATTCATACCGTCCACAGGAATGACCCTTCCCTTTGTCAGCTATGGAGGAAGCTCCGTTTTAAGTACGATGATCATGTTCGGCATCATACAAGGGCTGTACATCCTCAGGGAAGACGAAGAAGAGCAACTGGAACAGGAGAAGCTGAGAAAAGAAAGGAAGTCGAGAAATGGCATGGGAAGAACAGCGCCCCGAAAAGCGGCGAAAAACGAACCGAGATTCGAGGAAGTCCCAAAACAGAGGCCGCGCAAAAAGCCGAGAGCGCGTGCGAAATAAAGAATTTGCCTGGATCACGTACTTTTTTGTGATCCTGTTCATCGCACTTATGGGATATCTGGTCTACTTTACCATCGTCCGGGCTGACACTTTTGTCAACAGCCCATATAATCAGAGACAGGACGCGTTCGCGCAGAAAGTGGTGCGCGGACAGATCGCGGACAGGAACGGCAATGTTCTCGCCCGGACCGATGTGGCGGAAGATGGGACAGAGACAAGGGTCTATCCGTACGGTCCTGTGTTTGCCCACGTAGTCGGATACAGCGACACAGAGCTTGGAAAGACAGGGCTTGAATCTGTGGAGAACTTTGAGCTGCTTACTTCGAACGCATTTTTTGTGGAGAAGATCCAGAATGAGTTTAATGGAAATAAAAATCAGGGAGATACTGTAGTCACGACTCTGGACGCAGAACTCCAGCAGGCGGCATATGATGCCCTTGGAGACAATAAGGGCGCGGTCGTGGTCATGGAAGCGGATACAGGAAAGATCCTGTCCATGGTATCAAAACCGGATTATGACCCCAATAATATCTATGCCGACTGGGAGACACTGAACACAGATGAAGAGAACAGTCCGCTCCTGAACCGTGCGACAAGCGGATCCTATGCGCCCGGTTCGGTGTTTAAGATCGTCACAGCACTGGCATACATGAGGCAGGACAGTAATTATCCATCTTATACGTATGACTGCACAGGCTCCATCAGTATGGGAAACACAACAATTCCCTGTTTTAACAATACGGTGCATGGCTTTGAGGACCTGAGAAGTTCCTTTGCAAATTCGTGTAACTCTTCTTTCGCGAATATCGGACTGTCCATGGATATAGACGGATACCGCGGCACTACGGAGGGTCTGCTCTTTAATTCCTCTTTGCCCAGTGTCCTGGACTATACGAAGAGCTCCTTTGCCCTGAATGAGGAGTCGGATACAGCAGAGATCATGATGACGGCAATGGGACAGGGAAAAACAACGGTCAGTCCGTACCACATGGCGCTCATCACCCAGGCGGTTGCAAACGGCGGCACGCTCATGGAGCCATATCTGGTGGAGCAGGTGACAAATTATACAGGCACCGAGGTGCGCAGAAACGTGCCGAAAAGCTATAGAAGACTCATGACCTCCGAAGAAGCGGCGCAGCTGAAGGAATATATGACTGCCGTAGTAAATGAAGGGACCGGCTATGAGCTCAGCGGACGGTCTTACACTGTGGCGGGAAAGACGGGAACAGCAGAGTACAGTCTCGTAGACGGTGAGAAGACGCACTCCTGGTTCGTCGGATTTACCAATGTAGACAATCCGGAACTGGTCATCAGTGTGATCACGGAAGGGTCTGACGGAAGCGCCGGAGGCAGGGCAGTCAATATAGCGGGAACGATTCTTGATTCTTATTATAATTAGCAGAAGAGAGCGGCTATGGGGATGAAATTTTACTGTGATCTGTATGTCAGTGAATGCTGGCAGGAAAAAAAGGAAAGAATCATAAAAAGGCTGAAGCAAAACAGGCTTCAACCCCAGGTATATGTGATCGCATTATCCCAGGGCAAGCAGAACCACCTGGAATTCTTTTCCAGCGTTCTTTTGAAGCAGCACATCGTCAGAGACGCAGGACTTTTCGTGGTAGGTATTGCCGACGGATATGATGAAGCTCTGTCCATTATTACTGCGGTCACGGATCAGATATATAAAGAAACAGCAGATGCCGATATCCGCCGGTTCATACTGAACCGGCAGGAAGAATATGAAAAGGCGGGACGATAGATGTTACATATCATTCTCCTTATCTTGAAAATACTTGGACTATTTCTTCTTGGAATATTGGGGCTTGTGCTTCTCCTTGCCATTATCATCCTTGTCTCCCCTGCTGTGTACAGACTGGAGGCATCAGGGGAAGATACGCCAGAAAGTATAAGAGGAAAACTCAGGTTTCACTGGCTTCTCCGCCTCATATCCGGGGAGATGTACTATGAATACGGAGCTTTGACCTGGCATATCCGGGCGGGATGGAAGCGGTTTGGGAGCGACATGAAAAACAGCGGGGCCGGGGATTCCGCCGCTTTTGAAGAGAGACTGCCCAGGCAGAAGAAGGAAGAGCCTCGTTCAGAACAGCACACAGAGCAGCATAAGGAACAGAATGCAGAGCAACATAAGAAACAAAATACAGAGCAGCATACAGAAAAGCCACGGGTATCAGAGGAAGAAAAAACTTCTGACAGCAGGCTGCCAGGGAAGAAAAAGGATTCCCTGTATGAAAGATTAAAGTCATTTTGGGAAAAGATAAAATATACATTTCAGAAGATCTGTGATAATATAAGGTCATTGGTAAGGAAAAAAGAGCGCCTGACCGCATTTATCCAGAATGAGGTGCATAAAAGCGCATTTCTCAAGGTCATGCGAGAACTGAGGCGTTTTCTGAAAACGGTGCGCCCCCGGGAAGCGGAGGCGTACGCAGAATTCGGATTTACAGATCCGGCTGTGACCGGCTATGTGCTCGCCCTGGCCAGCATGGTTTATCCGCTTATCGGGGAGTATGCAGAAATCCGCCCTGATTTTGAACACAAGGTTCTTCGGGGGCGGGTATATGTAAGAGGCAGAATCCGGGCTCTGCATGCCGCGGCCTTTGCCATGCGCCTGCTGGCGGATAAAAACGTGAAGACAACATACAGGCATATCAGAAAGTTTAAACTTTAAATAACATCCGGGATCATGTTTATCGTAAAATGTGACAGGCTTATTTTGAGGAGGAAAAGAAATGGCTGACGGAAAAAATGATTTTAAGGCAACACTGGAATCTCTGTTCAGGGGCATGGACGGAGTCGTATCATCTAAGACGGTGGTAGGGGATGCGATCCACATTAACGGAACGATCATTCTTCCCCTTGTCGATGTGTCTTTCGGGATCGGGGCAGGCGCCTTCTCCGGTGAGAAGAAAGAAAAAGGCATGGGCGGGATCGGAGGAAAAATGTCACCCAGCGCGGTCATCGTTATCCAGGACGGAAAAACAAGGCTTGTAAACATCAAGAATCAGGACACGATCACGAAAATTCTTGATATGGTTCCGGATGTTGTGGACCGCTTCACGACAAAGAAAGAAGACAAAATGACAGAAAAAGATGTGATGGATATTCTGGATTCCGAGGAGGAGTCATAGGAGAAATCCATCATGCAGTCATAAGCGGGGAGCAGAATGCATAAAATAAAGAAACAGACTTTTCGGAAGTGATGTCATGAAAAAGGTATGTGGTTTTGCATTATTCTGGATGGCGCTTGGGATGTTCATCATGATGCTTCTTCCGAACCTGGTCTGGGGCGTGATCCTTACGATAATCTTTCTTGTGGCGGGATACCGGCTGTTCTGCTGCTGAACCAAAAACCAATATCGATATTATCAGTGCTTGAAGCAGCTGTGCGGGAACGCGGCTGCTTTTTTAATTTCCAGTAATCTCATATTGTTCCCAATTTGCAAAACAAGTACAATCAGTCTGGTTATAAAACGACAATTTTTTTGAAATTTGAAAGGAATGAATCAGACTATGAGAAGAGTAAGAGCCATGCTTGCGGCATTTATTACCATATGCGGACTCTTATTGGGAGGCATTGAGGCTGCAGCGGCAGGCGTGCAGGGAATGGAGATCCTGGCAGAAGATACTGCCGTAAGGAAAGGGCAGGAGATCACGGTGACATTTGCCCTTGACGGATATACGGACATCAGGGACGGAGTAAACGCACTGAAGGGAACGCTGGAATTTGACCCTGATGTTTTTGAGGAAGCTTCAGGAGAAGATTTTGAGACATTAAATTCCTGGGAGCGGATGTTTTATAATCCGGATAACGGACAGTTTGTACTTATTAAGAGGGCGGGGAGCATGGAAGGGGAAGCGGTATTCCGTCTCCGTCTGACTGCAAAGCAGTCTATTCCTGCGAAAGAAGCTTTTATTACAGTTACAGAACTTTCTGTATCAGAGGGAAAAGAAGATCTGTTTCCGTCAGATGGTTCTCTGAAGATAGATTCGATCGCTGCAGAAGAAGCAGCGGGGAATGAAAATGAGGATACACCAGGGAATGATCCGGATTCTGATTCTTCCCAGATACAGACAGGGGAGGGAGGAGTGAATGAGTCGGACGTAAAGGCAGGAAATAAAGATGAAGCGGAGGAACTCGGACTTGGAGCTGTCCGTGCGGGAGATACAGGCATTTCCTTTGCGGTATTTCTCGTAATCTTTATTGCTGCTGTCATTCTTCTGCTGACTGCTCTTACCTTTAAAAAGAAAAAGCTTCCGATGCGGGACAGCAACAGACATTCAGGCGGCAAAAAGATTCTGACCGGTGTTCTCGTGTGCGGGCTGGCGTCTGCTGCCATACTCGCAAGCGTTTCGGCATATACCGGAAAGGGAGATCTGAATGATGACGGAAGTGTGGATTATACGGATGTGGAGGCCCTTCAGAAGCATTTGATCGCACTAGAGCTCCTGTCTGAGAATGAACAGGACAAAGCTGACATGAACTACGACAGGAAACTGACAGTCACAGATTTGTCCATTCTGATTCGAAAGATCGAGAAAAATGTGAGCTATGAGATCAGCCTGTCTTCTGCAATGGATCAGTTCTATTACGAGAAACAGGAGGAGGCAGAATTAAAGTTTTATGCTGATGTTTCCTGCGGGCTCCAGGATCCCTGCCAGGCGCTGATCGAGTCAGTGACAATAAACGGCAGGGAGTATAACGCAGAGCGTCAGGAGGGAAGCTCTCTTTACACAGTGAAAACCGGTGCGCAAGACGAGGCAGGAGTGAAGGAATTTTGGATCACGAAGGTGCTCCTTGACAGCGGTCAGGAAGTGAGTGTTGATTATTCTGAAAAGATCGAAGTTCTGAAAAGTGCTCCTGAAATAGTGGAATTCCAGACAGAGGAGCTGACAGATACGGCACAGATGAAGGTATCCTTTGTCCTTAGAGATGAAGATTCCGCTCTGACATCCTCCCAAATGGAAGTACTCAGACAATCTGATAACAATCTGCTTACCAGTGAAAAACTGCATGCGGGAAAGAACGAGTTTACTCTGGACCTGGAAGAGGAGACACTTTATGATATCTGTATTACAGCGGCTTATAACAGAGATTCAGATGAACTGGAGGCGGAAGCGGACCACACAGGGAATTTATCCGTGGTCAGAGAGGTGCAGCTCAACTTGGATTATCAGTTCCGTTTTGACAGTATGAAGGTGAAAACCACCGAAGGAGTTGAGACAGACCGCTTCAGCAGGAATCAGCCTATGGTGCTTACATTTAAGTCCGGAAATGACACAGTCTATGAACCGGAGAATCTTATCGTAAACGGCGCATCTTATACGGTAAACCGGACAGAGGGCGGGACGCCGGATGAATATTATGTGATGCTGGACGGCTTTCCACAGGCAGGGAAGGTGCAGATAAGAGCGGAGCAGCTGACTCTTTCAAACGGAAAGGTGTTTGATCTGGGAGCTGACCAGTCCGTGACCGTCACTGTCTTAAAGGCATTGCCCGAAGCCGGGGGGCTGGAAGTGCAGGAAGATGCAGACAAGGGTCTGTTTCGCGTGAGATTTCATCTCTCGGATCCGGATGGGGCGCTGTCGGGACATAAAGTAAAGATTCGAAACGCTGCGGGTCAGACAGTTGCAGAGACAGGATTCGATGAAAGTGACCTGACAGAAAATGATCAGAATGAAAAGATGTTCGAGCAGGAAATCCCTCTGACTGACAACGGACTGACGGCAGCGTATACGATCCGGGTCATGGCAGACTGTGATCTGACCGCCGATGGGACAGGGGCAGAGCCGCAGAAAGTTCTGGTAGAACAGGAAGTGAATGCAGCCCCCAGGCTCTTGATCACTGACAGCAGCGCAGAGATATCCTATGTGGAAAAGGGCGGAAGTGTGGAGCTGAACTATGCAATCTCCCACAACGTAAACGCTGAGATTACGGCTCTTGTGGTCAACAACAGAGAACTGGAAGCGCGCTCAGAACAGGCGGGGATCTGGAAAGTTACAGCGTCTGTTTCGGAACAGGCAGGAGTCCAGCCGTTTTCCTTTTCACAGGCAGTATTTTCAGATGGAACCATTGTCAGCGGAAAGGATGAAATCTCCGTGGAAGTGCTGAAAGATGCACCCACAGTCAGGGATCTTACGTGGAGCAAGACTGCACAGGATGAGCTGGAAGTCCGCTTCGAACTTACCGACAATGATGGAGCGCTCCAGGATGCCGCGGTACAGATCGCCGAGGATGGCGGAGCAGTATTTGTAAGCGAGCCGGTTTCAGCGGGAGAGAATCAAGTGACAGTACCGTTGTCCACAAAAGAGAACTATGTCATTACTGTGACAGCGGACTATGACCGGGATACAAATTCCCTGGATGATCAGTCCAATGCGTTCAAAGACCAGGTGCTTTACACGGAGAATGTGACAGTATCAAAGGATGTGCTTGAGCTAAAAGATATCACCAATACCACGCTGTATTATGCCGGAAGCGGCACCCCGGCAGAGGTGGATGTGCTGGATATCACAGATGGGCTTCCCAAGGATACGGAGAATTATTACGCCTTGATCGAGATGGAGAGCATGCCGGACTTTTACGCCGGAATCCGAATCTTTTTCCAGGATAAAGATACCGGGAGAGTGTACGCGGAACTGGATCAGGAAGATCTGGTGAGTTATGGCGCAGACGGCACGAGAGAGACAGGTTACGCCTTCCCTCTGGTCTATCGGGACGACAGAGGAGAGCATCCGCTGATCCAAAGCGCCGAAGAACTGTTCCGGCAGATGGCGGAGAATCCGAAAGGGCGTCATGAGCTGACAGACGATCTGGATGCGTCAGCTATTTCCCCGGATGCAGCGGCAGTGGCAGCTACATTTACAGGCGAGCTTGACGGAAACGGCCATACGATCTACAATCTGCCAACCAATCTGTTCGGGACACTGAGCGGTGCAAATATACATGATCTGGTGATCGAGGATGCAGTTGTTACGGCATCGCGAAGCGGGATTCTTGCGAATGTCATCCAGAATGGGAGCGTGATCGAAAACGTGTTTATCGTTGATTCCTCCATCTCAAACGGAGTTGACGGGCTTGGCGCTTTTACAGGAAGGCTTGTAAATTCCACCATCAGGAAAAGCGCGTCAGTGAATGTTTCCGTGAGAGGACTTGTGGCAGTAGGCAGTATCGCCGGAAAGACGGAATCCGGCGCTCTGATCGAGAACTGCTATGTGACCGGGAAGGTACAGGGCACCTATGACCATCCGTCCCTTGGGGCAAGGGTGGGAGGTATTACCGGATGGCATGGGAGCGGAACGATCAGCCGGTGCTATACCCAGGCACAGATCATTGCGCCTGCGCAGAAAGGAAACGGCGGCATTATAGGCGGACCAAACACCGGAAAACCTGTGATCGAATACAGCCTGAGTATGAGCTCCGGCGCGGGATACCGGATTGCAGGGTTTGACGTCCTTGAAAATGTGACGGAAGTATATGAGTATTCGGGATCAGACAGTGCCACAAACATTACCGAAAAGAATCAGGACAGAGTCAAAGAGACGGACTCTGTCTATGAAAAAAGCTTTTATAAAGACATCCTTGGGTTTGATGAAGAGATCTGGGATCTGGACGGACTTGTGCATGAAAAGCGTCCGGCATTGAAAGACGCACCGATAGAAGAAAATAATTACGGGATACCGAATTACAGCGGGATCCTGAAACATGAGGACTACCGTTCTGACAGGGAGAAAGCCTATGCGAACATGGCGAAGCTGATGCCTTTCTCAGATACGCGCCAGTGGATAGAATATGGCAATACACTTAGTGAAGGTGATGCCCTTGCCACAGGAACGGTTGACTTTGTCCTTCCATTGGATGAAAACAGCGCACTTGTATCCGGTATCCGGAGGGAAGAACCGGGTCAGGTACGGAAGATACGCATCGTATTCCAGGATGGGACGATGCAGGAATACCCGGTCGCGTATGATAAGCTGACCGGAAACCTGGCGGCAGTCTACCGGGTGGAAGGGAAGGATGTGAAATATCAGTTCCATAACTATGCGTCGAATATCGATGCGGAATTTCTTGCCGGGACAGCGGCGGTGGCAGCGGGATTTGACTATACGGCTGATCTCGCAGGACTGACGCCGGAAGAAGAGAGCCGGCTGTACACGGACTATTACAATGAAAATGTAAAGGGCAGGATGGAAGATATACTGTACAGACTGTTTTCCTCAGGGGAGGATTATCCCACATACTGCGATCATCCGGCGGTGCAGGCGCTTGCGGCTAAGCGGATGCAGAATGAAGACATGCTGAAGCGGATGCTCTACGCATATAATTACTATGACAAATGGTACCGCATCGATTACAGCGGAGTCCTCCTCAGTGATCTGATGTTCTTTAATGGGGAGATGCTTGCAGAGGACATGACCGCTTCCCGCCTTGCAGATCAGCTTATTGCGGCTTCCAATGGACAGAGGGATACGCACAGGACCATAGATTTCTACAATAATGTGCTGAAAAATTATATTGGAAAGACGCTGACGGATTTCCTCGGCGGATTTTCGCGAAGCATCGCGGGCTATGACGATCCCAATGAATGGTTTGCAGATAGTTTTGATGGCGTCCTTGTAGAAAGGGCGGCGAACGGCGACAACGGAAAGATCCGATATCGTATCTGGGACAATTTAAGCGGACTGGAGGACTTCAGGAAGAGTTTAGTCCTTCAGATCCTTACAGCTCCGCAGGAGGATATGTATCTGATCTCCGTTCCGTCCCAGCTTCTGGTTGGGAGCATGAACCGGTATACGGATTATCTGAACAAGGACGGGCAGGAGCGTGAGCGGATGCGAAGGACAGCGGAAGCCTATGCTGAGAAAATGGGGATCTTTTATGGTGTATCATCCCAGTGGATGGACAGCGCGGCGGATCAGCTCAACAGCTTCGTGAATATACAGTATGACACGCGGCTTGGATTCCCGGAAAGTGAGGCTGCCTCTGCGGGCATGCAGGAAAAAGGCCAGACAAGAGACCCGGTCATGAAATGGGTCTATGAGGCGAACAATATGCTCAATGCACTGAACGGAAGCGCAGCAGTAGCGGATGGAAGCATCGTGATCTGGATGTGGTCCGAGGCACTGGGGACCAGTGATTATACCTTCTTTACCTTCAGCCATGAGACTGCTCACAATCAGGACGGCAGGTATTTCTACGGCGGAGCGGGAAGAAGGAAAGGA
Source organism: uncultured Mediterraneibacter sp. (assembly GCA_944383695.1). GTDB lineage: Bacteria > Bacillota > Clostridia > Lachnospirales > Lachnospiraceae > Mediterraneibacter. The sequence goes on along the minus strand of CALWQP010000046.1, from coordinate 2,453 downwards.
ACCGGCGGAGAGGCCCATGCGGACGGGAATATCGCACAGGAGATGCGGGACGGCATTATGGTGTTCAATATCTCAAAAATTATGGACATCGGCACTGAGATGACCAACAACTTCAGCTATGAGAGGATCGATTCAAAGGAAAAGATTCACAGCTATTACCGGGAGATGTTTGAGACCGGCTATGTGCTGGATTATTTGGCGGCACAGGCGTTCCTTCAGCTCACCCCTCAGCAGCAGGCGGCGGTGGCTGTGCAAGCGGAGCATACCCCGGGCGGGAACTCCTCGATGTCTACAGTATATAAGAAACTGACTGCCGATGAGATTTCGGGGATGAATCTGGAAGATATGGAAGATCTCTGGGAGAACCGGATTTCTATCCGTAATGCGTCCTCCTATCCGGAAACTGTAGGAACGGCAACAGCAGGAAGCTATGGATTTGAGTCATTCTACACGATGAACTGGTATCAGTCTCATAATGACGACGGCTCGCCGGATACCCATTCCTTTAAGCGTCTGGGACAGGAAATGCTGGGTCTCGCAGGGTATGAAAAAGGCTATATGGTCTACATGTCCGGCCTCAGCGAAAATGACCTGGACGCTCTTAGAAAGATCACCGGAGATCCTGATATCACCTGGAAAGAGTACAAGCTGGGACGCTACCGCTCTGTGAAAGAAAAGCTGGATCAGATCCCCTATTTCGATGCGGAGACAGTGATCGGTCAGTTTAAAGCAGCCTTTGAGGAGGATGCGGCAAGCGGCAACCGGACTGCATGCATTGAAACAAAACGGATGCTTTACGGCATGATAAAACGCGTGACAGGGGATTTCAGCAGCGGCGGTATTTACAAAAGCCCGCAGGTGGTCTCTGTGACCACGGCTGAGGAGCTGATCAGCTATGCGCAGCAGAATCCGTACGGATATTACAGACTGGAAAATGATATTGATTTCAGTAACGCCGCTGCGTCCGGCGGAAGCTATATCCCGGGCAGGTTCATCGGCATTCTGGACGGAAACGGAAAGAAGCTGACAGGAATGCAGTACCCGTTGTTCGGGGATGTGCAGTATGCGCGGGTGAAGGATCTGACGATCCAGGATCCGTCTTATGAGGCGGATGCCCAGGCGCTTCTGGCTGTAAAGTCAAAGAAAGTGACTCTGGGAAATGTATGCGTGGATGGAGCTGACATGCCGCTTCCTCTGGTAAAGACAAAGACCGAGGGCTACTATGAGTATGGAAATATGACCGTGACAGTGGGAGAAAGGACCATCACGACAGCGGAAGAATTCCTTGCCATCGGCAGCTCACCGGCGGCGCTGAAAAAGAAATATATCCTGGGCGGCAATATCGACCTGGGCGGCGCTGTATCAGGCAGTTACGCAGTAAACGGCACATTTTCGGGAGAACTTGACGGAAACGGATTTACTGTTACCGGACTGGAGGGGGTGATATTTGAAAAAATGGACGGAGCTCAGGTTACGGATCTGATCATTGAAGGGTCAACTCTGACCTCCAATGATCAAAAAGGAGCCCTTGCCAACGAAGTGAAAAACTCGGCGATCGAAAATGTCAGAATGCGCAATCTTACGATCGCCAATAACGCCAACCAGGTGGGCGGGCTTGCCGGGGTGATCTCAGGCAGCACTGTAAAAAGGATCAGCGCTGAAAATATTTCCATCAGAGCAAACAATACCATAGGAGGAATCGCTGGGCAGTTTGACGGCACAATTCTTTCGGACTGTATTGTGACAGGAAATATTGAAGGAACCATACGGCACCAGATGGGTGCCCGGGTCGGAGGCATCACAGGGTGGCTCGGAAACGGCATCATGAGGAACTGCCTTACAAAGGTTGAAATCACTGCGCCGGAACGGGTCGGAAACGGCGGACTGATCGGAGGTCCGCAGAACGGAAGCGCAGCGGTGGAAAGCTCGGTCAGCTTAAGCACCGGTGTGAATGCAAACCGTGTTTCCGGGTGGAATGTGCTGGGAATTACAAGCAGTGTATATGAGCTTGACAGTTCAGACAGCCAGAGCAATATCAATGACGCCAACACAGACAGGATATTCCCGGTATCGCAGCAGCAGACAGAAGAGAAAGCGTTTTATCTGGAAACACTGGGATGGAGCGAGGACGTGTGGGACTTCGACAGTCTTGCGGCGGGAGGTCTGCCGGAATTGAGGTGACCTGGTTTTTCTAAGAGACTGGCAAAGTGATAAATATTCAAAGATTATAAAATTTTATAAATGCCCTGAAAGTAAAAACAGATTATATCGTTTTTACTTTTAGGGCATTTTCAGCATTTAAGATATACACTTGACACATTAGTCCTACATGTGTAATATGTAAAAGCATTACGCGCGTAGGATTAACGATCAATAAGAAAGACTAACTATTAAAAGTCAAGTCTAAAATGGAGATTTTATGAATGAATTGCAGAAATGTATTTCAGATATAG
>CALWQP010000045.1 GCA_944383695.1 uncultured Mediterraneibacter sp. | reverse complement strand
CATAGTTTTATAGTTTATCAAAAAGTGACATTATCTCAAGAGAATCCTAAGGTGACATTATCATAAGTGAATAACACGGACCAGACTATTGCCCTTGCAGAATATTTCCTCTCCAGTTATAATATCAATAGATCCAGAGTTTATGCGGAGGGATACTCCGGAGGTGGGGAAACCCTGTCCCGGGTCATGGAGAAGCGCCCGGAGCTTTTCGCGGCTTATCTCCAGTGCAGTTCCCAGTGGGATGGAGGGTATGAGCCGGTGACAGAGAGCAGGACGCCGGTCTACATTGTGGTCGGAGAATCGGATGAGTATTATGGGGCTGAGCCATCGGCGGAAGCACATCAGACTCTGTGTGGGCTGTACCGGAAGAGCCGGATATTTCTGATACGGCAGAGAATGCAGATGATCAGGCTGATTCGTCCACAGATAAGCAGGAGGCGAATGCAGACGCGGCAATCAGCACCGGAGACAGTGAATATGGTTTTTCAATAGTTGCATTTGCTGCATTAATATCTGGAACTGTAGCTGCATATATACTGGTTAAGAGAGGAAGAAAATGGCGCGAATAGTAAGACCGGTAAGAGAAGTATATAATCGAAAGGGATATATTCTAGTAATTGCTTATGCATTAGCACCCTGGCTGTTCTTAATGGCAGCCAGGGCAACAGAAAGTATTTTTCCCTTAGAGGAATTTGTAAAATTTCTTATTGCTGCCGAAGTCATGGCTACAGTGGTACTTATCCAGATTTCGTGGGGAAACTGGAAAGTATATAAGTATTGCAGATTTCGAAAGAATTTTATGCTCAAAGCAAAAAGAGCAGAGGGCTATATTGAGCAGAGTGTAGAGGTTTTTCTGAATAGCAGGTTGGAAGAACTGTCGAAAAGAGGGGATGAAAGACCGTACTGGAAACTTAAAATTAAATATTATAATGAAGATCTGGCTCAGATTGATACATTTTACAGTGACTATTTTTCTGAAGATCCGTTGAAGAGACTGAAAACACGTGACATTGATGTTTTTTATGAGAAAACACATGTTGTCTTAGGAAACATCAAAATATAGGATGGGGCAGTAAGGTCTGGTGAATTTACAGAAAAAACTGTGTATATTGCTCATTAGTATCAATTAAGCATTTATCGATAATCATTTCTTCGTATAAATTAGTGTGCGTGCTAGAATACCCAATGTGGTGAAAGATCATTACAGAAGAAGAAGAAAACAAGGAATCAGAGCAAGATAATGAAAGTGGGGATCAGCAGATAGAATATCAAAAAATGACTATTGAGGAACTCAAAGGAAATAATACATACAGAGACACCATCAGTAAATGAAATCGTTACAATAAAGGGAAGTGTACTCGTTGTACCAGGGCACGGTGATTATTTAATAGCAGCTCAGGAAATTGAAATGACAGGAAAATATGTTAATGGAAATTGAGAAATTTGTAATTAATATAAAATATTTTTAAATGCTGGAAATGCTAAAATCATGGTCAATATTTGTATATTATAACAGTGAACAATATTACACACAGGGCAGAACTCATTACGGGTTCTGCTCTATTTATATGCCCGGAAGGAGGAAGCTAATGGATAAGATTATCATAGCTCTGCTAGGAGCAGCTGCTGTGATTGTACAGCAGATCTTTAGTGAGGATGATTCAGCCTATCGCAACTGATAACAGTATCAATCTATATTAAGAACAATCAAAAATCAAAGGAGGATTTTACTATGTCAGCAAATGTAGAATCAATGTTTTATGTAAGAGAAAACCCGTGGCACGGATTAGGAACAAAGGTAATGACTGCTCCGGACTTAAGAGAATCCCTGAACGTGGCAGGACTGAACTGGAACGTGGTTCAGGAATCAATCTATACAACAGAGAATGAGCTGATCAAAGGATATAAGGCAAATGTTCGTGATTCGGATCGTAAGGTATTAGGCGTAGTTACGGATCGCTATAAAGTAGTACAGAATCATGAAGCAGAAACTCAATCATAAAAAGCCGGATGGCAAAGAGGAAAAAACAGGATAAGCGTATACTGAATTTACGACAAATTTACGACAAATGATTGTCGTAAAATAAGAATTTACGAAAGTCTGTGTGGAGAAAGAAATTTCACGAATCCCAAAAAACCTCTTGAAATCGCACTTTTAAAGAGTTATATTATATTTCGTAAAAGGAATAAATCTTCGGGGTCGGGTGAAAGTCCCAACCGGCGGTATAGTCCGCGACCCGCTGAATAAGCGGCTGAACCGGTGACATTCTATGAGAGAGTGAATTCCGGTACCGACAGTATAGTCTGGATGAGAGAAGAGATTCCGGCCTTGACGGGTTTGACAGCCCGGTGAGTGCGCAATGAAAGAGAAGAACAGACCCCGGACAATATGTGTCCGGGGTTTTTGTGTCTGCAGACAGCGGACGGTTCTCTTTTGTGCCTGGGATTTCCATGAAGATTACCTTTTTCAATAATTTAAAAGGCGCAGACCGCGCGGAAAAAGGAGAGTTGAAAATGAGTACAACACAGACAGGAACAACAGAAACAGGAACCATGGAAACCAGATTCGGAGTAAAGGGGATGGCAAAGATCGGAATGCTTTCGGCAATTGCGATCGTGCTGATGCTTTTTGACGTTCCCCTCCCATTCGCACCATCGTTTTACAAGATTGATTTCAGCGAAGTGCCTGTAATGGTGGGCTGCTTTGCCATGGGGCCTCTTGCGGGCGCTATTATCGAACTGATAAAGATACTTCTCAATTTTGTTTTCACAGGCACGGACACTGCCGGGGTGGGCGAGCTTGCCAATCTGATTATAGGCTGCGCCTTCTGTGTACCGGCAGGGTTGATCTACAAGAGGAACAAGACGAGGAAAAATGCACTGATCGGCATGGCAGTGGGGACTGTGCTGATGACAGCAGTCGGCAGCATCATCAATGCGTTCGTCCTCCTCCCCGCATATGCTGTTGCCTTTGGGATGCCAATAGACGCTCTGATCGACATGGGGAGTGCCGTCAATTCTGGCATCACGGATCTGACGACCTTTGTTTTATTTGCAGTGGCGCCGTTTAATCTGTTAAAAGGAGCTCTTGTGTCGGTAATCGTATTTGTGATCTACAAGAAGATAAGCCCCATCTTCCGGATGAACTGAGAGGGAGCGCGGCAGGAAGAGTGCTCTTGCAGGGGACAGGGAGTTATGATAATTTAAAAAGGAACATCGTGGGGACAGGAACGGTGAAAATTGAAACAACAGTCACAAGAGCATCAGATAAAAGATCCGAATGGATAAAAGGAGGGGACTGATCCATGTACAACCTGCAGCTTGAGACATTTATCGTTGTGGCGGATATGGGCAGCTTTAACAAAGCGGCGGAAGCCCTCTATATCACTCCGCCTGCTGTCACGAAACAGATCAATCTCCTCGAAAAGGACCTGGATTTAAAATTGTTTGTCAGGACCCACCGGGGGCTGGCGCTGACGGAAGCCGGGAAATCGTTATACAGGGATGCCAAATATATCATCCAGTACTGCAAGGAGTCCGTTGACCGGGCGAAAAAGGCTATGCAGGAGAAGGATAATATCATCCGCATCGGCACCTCACCCATGACCCCGGCGGCTCCTCTTGTGCAGGAGTGGGCGAAGGTACAGAAGGAGCATCCGGATATAAAACTGCAGATGGTCCCATTTATGAACAGCCTGGAAAATGCCCGGGAGATTTTGAAGAATCTGGGGCAGAACATTGATGTGGTGGCAGGGATCTTTGATGAGACCATGCTGAAACTGCGCGGGTGTTCCGGCATGGAGATGTCAAGACAGCAGATCTGCTGCGCGGTGTCCGTGAACCATCGTCTTGCAGACAGGGAGTTGTTGACATTTCAGGATCTGTATGGAGAGAACTTTCTCATGATGCATCGGGGATGGAGCAACTATGTGGATGAACTGCGGGATGATATCTGGAAAAACCATCCACAGATCCAGGTGACGGATTTTGATATTTACAGCGTGGAAGTGTTCAATCGCTGCGAGAACAGCAACGATATCCTGATGGCAGTCGAGAACTGGAAGGGCGTTCATCCGCTTTTAAAGGTCATTCCGGTGGACTGGAAGTATACGATTCCCTATGGAGTTCTCTACTCACAGGAACCGTCCCATCTGGTGAAGCGCTTTTTAAAAGCCATGGGCAACCTGGGCACACACTGACAGGGGCGCAGGAGGATAGGCGTATATTCGCAGGGCGCCTGTTCAGGCAGAAGGAAAGGCACGGCATGGGTCAATGAGGCCTTCCGGCTAAAATTCCAGCCGGAAGGTGCATCCCCCGCCTTTCGTATCCTCTGCTGAGAGCCTCAGCTTCTGCATGCCGGCGAGGCTGGCGGCGATGGAGAGACCCAGACCGAAATGTTCTTTGCTGTTTCGGGACTTGTCCTTCCGGTAGAACCGGTCAAAGACAAGTCCCTTTTCTGCGTCTGTGAGACCGGGGCCGTGGTCGATGACCGAGACGCTCACATGCTTCTGCGCACATTCCGCTTTTATAACAATTTTCTCCCTGCCTCGCGTGTGCGAGGCTGTTTTTTTGTCTGTGCCGGAATGATTTTCAGGAAGTCCATAAGCAATGGCATTATCCAGAAGGATGATCAGGATCTGCCGGCACATATCCTGATCCGCGCAGACGGAGGGAAGGGGTTCCCCAGGCAGTTCCAGCAGGAGGTTTGCGCCCCGGGACCGGCAGAGCGGTTCATAGAGTTCCAGCAGGTTCAGGAGAAGCTCGTCGAGCTCAAACCGGGTCTGCTTTATGTTCAGGGTCTGGTCGTCTGCGGAAGCCATAAGGAGAAGGCTCTTAATGAGCCTGCCTCCCCGCCGGCATTCGCTTATTATCGTATCCGCAAGCCTAGGGCTGTGCTCCGGAGAGTCGAGCACCGCGGCGGCGCTTGTGCGTATGACAGCAAGGGGAGAGCGCAGCTCGTGGGAGGCAGCGGCAACAAATTCCTGCTGTTTATTATAGCTTTTTTCGGCAGGCTCCATGGCATGGCGCACAAAGCGCCTGCCGATCAGAAAGAGCAGGGCGATTCCTGCTGCGTCAATAAGGGCATACAGCAGTCCTGTGCGTATCAGCCCGGTCTGAAAGCCAGTCTCATCCGCCAGGAGGGTAAGCTTTTTATAGCCGCCGTCCATGCGTGCGACCAGCACGGAGGCAAGGTAAGAATCGCCGTGATCCCCGCGGATCTGATACACGGAACTTCTGATCACCTCAGAGGAGATGGGACCGGAGGTGGTGCTGATGCCGTCCGCCTGCGCAGCCTTCTCGGCGCGCTCTGTCAGCGCATCCCGCCGGGTCCGGGGCTCATAGGCTCCGGTGAAAAAGAGTGGATGTCCGTTTTCTTCGATGGAGATGACCAGGTGGTTCTTTAGCTCAAGCTGTGCCAGTTCAGAGTCTGAGAAAACCGAATCGCTCTGCAGTCTGGCGCTTAATGTAAACAAGTAGTTCTGGAAAGCAGCTTCCTGCTGCCGGTAAGCAGAGGTCGCATAGAAAAAGAATGCGATCGCCAGCACAGAGGACAGGATGAGCCCTGTGCTCAGCGCATACACAAGAACCAGTTTCTTTCTTAGTCTGGGGAACATATCATCACTCCATTCGGTAGCCTGTGCCGTGTACGGTAGAAATCTGTACACGGCTTTTCAAATACTTCAGATGCTTTCGGCAGAAATAAATATAAGTATCCAGGTTGCCCTCTTCCACTGTGCCGTCAGGTCCCCACACTCTTGCGAAGATCTGTTCCCGGTTCAGTGTTTTCTCAGGATTTCTCAGGAAAAATTCCATAAGCAGAGCCTCGCGCCGGGAAAGCTGGACCTCCAGGTCCGGGGTCATTTTGTCCCGCAGTCCGCCCGTGCCGGATGGGGATGTATCGGAGGAACTCCCCGGGGAAGTGAGGGACAGCATCCGGGTGTCCGGGTCAAGGGTGATATCCTTATAAGAAAGGAGACGTTCCTCCTGAAATGCTTTTGGACGCCTTGAGAGCGCGCGTATGCGTGCAAACAGCTCCTCTGTGTCATAAGGCTTTACAAGATAATCGTCAGCTCCCGCGTCCAGTCCGTCCACCCGGTCGCTTATGGCGTCCAGCGCGGTTGTCAGTATGACAGGGACAGTGATGTTATTTTTACGGATGGAGCGCAGGATAGAGAGTCCGTCGATCTCCGGCAGCATCCGGTCCAGGAGGATGAGGTCATAAGAATCCTTCCCGGCGTAGTACAGGGCTTCGGTCCCTGTATGGCAGCAGTCAGCCGTATGGTTTCTGGCCGCAAGCTGGAGCTGAAGAGCATGGCAGAGCTCCCGGTCATCTTCGATTACTAATATATGCATGCTGTGTCACCTCTTTCGTTGTAGCGGTATGTGTCCGCAGAGACAGTATAGCAGACAAATCTCAAAGAAATCTTTAAAAATCTGTGTCCGGCTTAAATGTTTTTTTGAGATTTTTTCGCTACAATGGCAGCAGTGTACAAAGAGAGCGCAGGAGAAAGTCTGCAGTCTCTTTGTGCTGATGCTGATAAAATAAGAAAGCAGGAGGTTTTTACTTATTATGAAAAGGATAACGGCAATGATCATGACAGCGGTCCTGACTGTGGGAGCTCTGACAGGCTGCAGCCCGGGCGCGAAAGACGCGGGCAGCGCTGCCAGCGGCACAGGGCGCTATGTGGAGAAGGACATGGAGCTGCCCCTCGGGGAAAATGAGATCGCTGTGAATTTTACCAGGTCAGGTGAGGGCAATCCGCTCCTCTTCTCATCGGACGCGGAGCAGGTTTTCCGGTATGAATATAAAGAAGACAGCTGGGAGAAGGCGGAGCTTTCGTGGACAAAAGAGCTGATGGCCGACGGCGCCGCTTCCATCGTCGGCGTGGAGGAAACCGGGGACGGAACCCAGTATGTCCTGACAATGGATAATGAGACACTGATGAGTACGCTGACGAGAAGGGAAGCCGGAGCAGCAGAAGGAACTCCGGGGGAACAGGTGGATATCCCTTATATGCAGGAGGAAACGGAGTTCGGGTATCCTTATGTCAACGGCATGTTCGTGGATGAAGCCGGGCATATCTGGCTCAGCGATGTACTTCAGGTGACAGTCGTGGATGAAGAGACCAGAGAGACCCTTCTGGAGCTTCCGGCTCCCCAGAATCTTTCCACCATACAGAGGTTATTCTTCTCCGGGGAGAACGGACAGGTAGCAGTGTGTACCGAAGAGGGAAAATATACGATATACGATGCAAGTACGCTGGAGGAGGCCGGCACTCTCAGTACGGACAGTTCCACAGACGACGGATACGCGCTCTGCCAGAGCGGGGACAACTGGTATCAGATCAGCATTGACGGCATCAGCAGGATGCGATTGGGAAATGACATCGAGGAGATCATCATGGACGGCAACAGCGGCGCCATGGGCGCACCCCTTAATTCGGTCATGGGGATGATCCCCGCAGGAGATGGAGAGTTCTATGCGCTCTATGCACAGGCTGACAGCTACACATACAGTCTGGAGCACTATGTATATGACGAAAATATCGCGGCTGTCCCGGAACATACACTGACGGTTTTCGGACTGACAAAAAGCGATACGATCCAGCAGGCTGTCACCCAGTTCCAGAAAGCAAATCCGGACGTAAAAGTAGAGTTTCACACTCTCGGGAAATCAGCAGAAGAAGTTACGTCAGATGATATCCGCACGCTGAATACAGAGCTTCTCAGCGGAAATGGGGCGGATGTCCTTGTGCTGGACGGCATGTCATCGGATTCTTATATAGAAAAGGGAATCCTTGAGGACATCACAGGACTGTCTGAGGATATCTTCGGGTCAGACTCCTACATGGAATCCGTGATGAAAAATACGGTGCAAAAAGATGGGAAGATATACGGCCTGCCTGTCAAATTCAGCGTGCCCATCGTGTTTGGAAACGAGGCGGCGGCATCAGCGCTTGGAAGCCTTGACAGCCTGAGCGCATATCTTGAGGCAAACCCGGAGACAGACATCTTTGGAGATGCGGGCAGCAAATACATAAGAGATGTACTGTTCATGCTTTATCAGGATGAGATCATCGGGGAGGATGGGAAAGTGGATCAGGACGCTCTTTCAAAGCTTTTGGAAACAGCAGGAAGGATCGTTGAAAACGTAGGATCAGACGAGATGGGCGGCATGTACTATAGCGGGGACGACATTACCGTATCTTCGCCCTTTGACAATGACAGCGGGCTGGGAGTGGCAGGAAATCCTGAAGCGGCAGCCACGGCGGATATCGGCAACCTGTGGGGGATGATGCTGCCCTATGCGGTGATGCGCCAGGCAGGTCTTACGCCTCAGTCTGTCCAGAACATGTATCATCCGCTGGGAACCGTGGGCATTAACAGCGGGTCTGACCAGAAGGAACTGGCAGAGGAGTTTGTGCGCTTCCTCTTTGGGACAGAGGTGCAGTCCGCGTCTCTCAATGACGGATTCCCGGTGCTTATATCCGCGCTGGACGCCAAGGTGGAGGAAGCAGCGAATACGCAAGCCGGTATAGCAGTGGCAGTAGAAGGAGAGGATGGGGCTTCTCTGGAACTTGACGCAGGATATCCGGAAGAAGCGGAAGTACGGGGCTTTATCGAGATGTGCCACACCCTGGACAAACCAATGGAACAGAACCGGGTCGTGTGGAATATTTACCAGGAGGAAGCAGACAAATATCTGGAAGGAAGCGTGGATGCTGATGAAGCTGCGGGAAATATCGCGCAGAAGGTGGATACTTACCTGTCAGAATAGACGGAAGATGTGGAAAGGATACCTGTTTTTGTTCCCCAGCCTGCTGGGGACGGGCGGGTTCGTGTTCCTGCCGTTTCTGGACGTAGTCCGCCGGTCCTTTTTGCGGGCAGCGGGAAACGGATTTGTGGGACTGGATAATTACAGGGCAGTGCTGGGGAACGAGGCGTTTCATCTGGCGGTGAAAAATACAGCGGCGTTTATGGCGGTCTGCGTTCCGCTGCTCTTACTCCTCTCTCTTGGCACGGCGGTCTTTCTTGAACAGGCGCTGAGGAAAAGCCGTCTGTTCAAGACCGGATTCCTGCTTCCCATGGCGATCCCCGCGGCATCTGTGGTCGTGTTTTTCCAGCTTGTATTTGACCGGAGCGGGTGGATCAACGGACTGCTTGGGGGACTGGGAATGGAGGGCCGGGACTGGCTGGCGTCAGACAGCGCTTTCTGGGTGCTGACGGTGTGCTACATTTGGAAGAATCTGGGGTATGATATGATCCTCTGGCTTGCGGGACTGTATGCCATCCCCCGGGAGCAGTATGAGGCGGCAAAGGTGCAGGGGGCAGGCAGGATGGCGTGTTTTCGTTTCATCACCCTGCCCCAGTTAAAAGAGACTGCCTTTGTGACAGCCCTGCTCTCATTTATCAATGCGTTCCGGGTATTCCGGGAGGCATACCTGATTGCCGGGGAATATCCCCATGAGAGCATTTACATGCTGCAGCATCTGTTTAACAACTGGTTTACGAATCTGGACATACAGAAAATGACGGCTGCCGCTGTGATGCTTGTAGTCCTGATCGGAGGGATATTGATTGGAAATGAGATCTATGCAAAACACCGGGGATAAAGTGATAAAGGCGGGGCTGTTCCTTCTCCTTCTTATTATGGTGTTCCCCCTGTTTATCCTTGTGGCGGACTCCTTTATGGGAAGCCGGGAGCTTACCGAAAAATTCGGTCCGGTGCTGGCAGGGACAAAGGGGATGACGGAGTTTACCCTGCTTCCCATGTATCCGACTCTGAGAGCCTATATAAAGCTGCTTTTGGATTCTCCGGAGTTTTTCGTGGCTTTCTGGAACTCGGTATTGCAGACCGGTGCAGTGGTGGCAGGACAGATCCTTGTGGCAGTCCCGGCGGCGTGGGCGTTTGCCAGATATCCTTTTCCCGGAAAACGGATGCTCTGGTTTCTCTATATGCTGCTTATGATCCTGCCCTTTCAGGTCACAATGGTATCCGGGTATCTTGTGCTCAATGCCGCCGGGCTGATGGACACCCACTGGGCAGTCATCATACCTGGCGTGTTTTCCACACTCCCGGTCTTTATCCTGCGAAAGACCTTCGCGGCCATCCCCCATGAAATCCTGGAGGCTGCGCAGGTGGATGGGGCAGGGGATCTGAGGCTGTTTTTCCATATAGGGATCCCGGCGGGAAAATCGGGCATCTTCTCCATCGCGATCCTCGGATTTTTGGAATACTGGAATGGGATCGAGCAGCCAATGACGTTTCTGAAAACAGAATCGCTCAGGCCGTTGTCTCTCTATCTCCCGGATATTACTGTATCTGAGGCAGCCGTATCCTTTGCGGCGTCTGTCATTATGCTGCTGCCGGCTCTTCTGTTTTTCTTCTTTGGCCAGGAATATTTAGAGCAGGGGATCGCGGCGTCAGGAATCCGTGAGTGATAAAGCGATGAAAGGAAAGAAAGGAGCAGAGAAAGGATGAACAGAAGGAAAAAGACTGCGCTTCGCGTGCTGGGAGGTTTCTTTGCCATAATGGCAGTTTGTACCGTTCTGTCCGGGGTAGCCTCCTCGGTTCTCGTAGCCCGTGTAGAAGTACTCAACCCTACAAGCGGAGCTCTGACAAATATATACACAGGCAAGGGCGAAGTGGTGCCTTCCTCTGAGACCCGGATTTTTTTATGGGCGGATCAGCAGGTGGAGACGAGCGCGGCGGCAGGCACATCTGTCGCCAAGGGCGAAGCTCTCGTCCAGTTCCGCATGGAATACCTGAAACAGAAAATAGACGAAAAACAGGCGGAGGCTGATCAGTTGGCTCTCCAGCTAAAACAGCAGGAGATCGCGGCGGCAGGGACCAGCTATGTCCCTTCTGTGGACAGCGCAGCCCGGTCAGTGGAGGCTGCCCGCATACAGCTTGACCAGGCGTCTCAAAGGGCGGCCCAGGCAAGGGCGGCATATGACGGCTGGTCAGGGGAGGACGAGGCGGAAAGACAGGCGCTCTATGAAGCGCTCCAGGCTGCCGTCAGTGAGGAAGCAGCTGCCGGGCAGACCCTGACAGAGACGCAGAACGCCTATGCGGACGCCTCGGCGCAGGACGCGGCCCAGGAGGCAAACAACGCCAGCTCGGCAGAGACGGCGCGCCTGGCCGCACAGCAGTATCAGATCCAGCTTGATCAGGTCCGGAAAGATCTCGATACGTTAAAGGCGTATCAGGAGGCAGGAGGGAAAATCCGCGCGGAACAGGACTGTGTCGTACTGGAAAACAATGTGGCAGACGGGACCATCACTTCCGGAGCTGAACTGATCGTGACCGGAAGCGGGGGCTGGAAGTTAAAAGGCGCCCTGGATGAGGAGGACAGCAAAAAGCTGGCGGAGGGGCAGAAGGTCAGCATCAGCATGGATGCCGGCGGGCGGTCCCGGGAGGTGACTATTGACTCAACATGGTCAGGCTCTGACGGAAGTGGGGATGGAAACAGTGTTTCAGGCGCCGGGGCAGGTACGTCCGCCTCCACGGACAGCTCCGGAGATGGCGGAACAAAAGGCGGAGGATTCTGGTACAGCTCCCTCCCGGAAGGGATGAGCGCGGGATATGGCGATACCTTTACCTGGAAAGTTCAGGTTCCCTCTGCCCGAAGCTATGACTATAAGATCCCTCTGGCCGCGCTGCGGGAGGATACCGCGGGAAATTACTGCCTGATCGTGTCAGAGGAAGAGTCGGCTCTCGGGACCGTGAAGAAGGCAAAAAGAGTGGATGTGACAGTGCTGGAGAAAAACGGAGAAGAAGCGGCAGTGGAAGCGGAGCTGGAAAAAGCGGATCAGGTGATCGCTGACTCTGAAAAATATGTGGAAGAAGGTGACCGGATACGGATAAAAGAATGAAATACATTTTGCTCGGACTTGCTGTGGGGATCCTTGGACTTGCAGCGACCTTGGCAGCGGCCCATCTGGTCTGGCTGCAGGGTTTTGCCGATTATCTCTCCATAACATACCCGGACGCCTCTTTTACAATGGAAAGCTATGACAGCTTTCTGGAGAGCGGGGAGGCGAAAGCCTTTTCTTCTGTGGCAGTGTGGAACTCCATGGGAGAGCAGGCGGTGAGCGCAGAAGCCTCAGGGCAGAGTGTCCGGGCGGACATTTACATGATGGGAGGACATCTGCAGGCAGTGTTCGGCGACACCCTTTTTCGAGGAAGATATTTTACTTCCGGCGAGGAGGGGGTATGCCTGATTGACTTAAGGACAGCGGAAGAACTGTTTGGCTCCCAGAACGTGGTGGGACGCAGTCTGGTTCTGGGCGGGGAGGATTATCGGATCACAGGGCTTCTGGACAGCGGCCGCAAGGTCTGTGTGATCTCTCCGGAGGAGGGCGCGTCGTTTCATGGGGTCACGGTCAGAAAACAGACGGCAGAGCAGTCTTCAGACAATGCAAAAGCAGTGCTTTCAGCCTACTTTGGGGGACTAAGCACGCAGGTGACAGACGGGCAGCTCTGCTGTCTGATCGGACTTTTCAAGCTCGCGCTCTTTCTGGCCACAGGCTCGGTCGTCCCGGCAGTCCTTCTCGTCAAGGTGTCCCGGCGCAGGCTTGCCGGCGCGGCAGTACTGGCGGCAGGCATGCTGGCTCTGGCGGTGGTCGTAAGCAGGATGCCGGTGGGGAGTGATTATCTCCCTACATACTGGTCGGACTTTGACTTCTTCACGGACCTGTGGACAGAGAAAGCCGCTCAGATGGAACAGCTTCAGAGCCATCAGGAGTTCTGGCATGAGGAGCGGATGCTTCCATAAATCCTTGATGGGCGGGCTGTCCGCTTTAGTATCAAGTGACAGGTATTAACCGCAAAATTCCTTTTTAATGGCATCAATCAATGCAATTACCCGTTCGTCCTCAATCCGGTAAAACACGTTCGTGCCCTGTTTTTGCGACGAAAGGATACCGAACATCCTCATTTGATTGAGGTGCTGCGACAAAGCCGAAGAAGTAATGTTTGGAGTATACTGATGAATGTCTCCTACGGTGAGCTGTCCGTTGAGCAGGGCGCATAAAATCAGCAGCCGATGCTCATTCGCCAACAGCTTCAGCAGCTCCGCTATCTTCTTTGCACGTTCTTCCATATCCTTTTGCCTTCCTTCCGTTTCTTAATCTGCAAATTCCCTGTGTCATGCTTCCCATCGGGCAGTATACGCACCACGACCGGGGCCGGAACAACACCATTGTCACAAGCCCTAAAACGGTAGAGGTGAGCATAACTCCGAAAAAGCCAAAGGCAAACTGCCCAATCCATGGGGCCACAAAGCTCACGTCTACCCACTGCCAGGGGAGCTTGAACATCCACAAAAGCGTCACAGCCTGCGACAGGGGCGCACCGGTAAATACCCGATAGGTGCTGAATAACATCAAGCCGAACATAACCATAAAGAAGGTCAGAAATCCATAGCGAAACCACGGGCTGCGTAAAAATTTGGGCGGCACCGCATTCCGCGATAATTTCAGCTTTTCTCCTAACAGTCCCAAAAGCTGCCCGCGTCCGCAATAGCGGTTGCAGTAGACTTTGCTCCCGCCGAATATGGCGACAAACAATGGAATACAGAAAAACAGCATCCCCAGCCATGCGAACAGGATATTAAACAGTCCCAAAATCAGGTAGCACAGCTCGACAATCCAAAGATAATCTGACCACCTTTTTCCCTTTGCATTCTTCATTGTGCAGCACTCCTTTCTACCATGTCGATTACCGCCGCAGGACATACCTTCGAGCATTTTCCGCAGCCAACGCATCTCTCTTCGTCAGCACGGGCGGAAATACCCCATGCAATCTGAATGGCTTCCTTCGGACAGGCACGGACGCAGCAGCCGCAGGCAACGCACTCTTTGCCAATCCGGGCAACTCTGGATGATTTTGCCATAAGATCTCCTCCCAAATATAATAAAATTTAGTAATTAAGTAATTTCTAATATACTTTAAACACAGTCACTTGTCAAGTTAGTATCTGGAAATTTTGGATGGCTGCATCGGAAGGTGTTTGACTTTTTTGTAAAATTTGCAAAAGGATGCTTTGAGAGATATAATGATAAAGTAAAATATTGGATGACATTTTCCGCATGCAGGAGGGCAGAACTCACAGCGGTGAGTATGCGAGCCGGTATATTTACAACGGACTGTGCCGGTTCTGGAATTAAAAGAAAGAAGGAATGAAAGATGTGGATCATTTATGCGGCAGGGGCGGCTTTCTTTGCCGGGGTCACCTCGATTCTTGCCAAGTGCGGGATCAGGAAGACGGATTCTACTTTGGCGACGGCGATACGGACTGTTGTGATCCTGCTGTTTTCGTGGGTGATCGTTTGGATCGTGGGATCTGCGGACCAGATCACATCCATAGACGGGAAGACTCTGCTGTTTCTGATTCTTTCGGGAGCAGCGACAGGGGCGTCCTGGCTTTGCTATTTTCGGGCGCTGCAGATCGGGGATATCAATAAGGTGGTGCCGATCGATAAATCAAGTACCGTGCTGACTATTATCCTTGCCCTGATCTTTCTCGGGGAAGGCGTCAGTTTCCCGAAGGCGCTGGCAGTGCTTGCGATCGCTGCGGGCATTTTTTTGATGATCGAAAAGAAAGATGTGACAGAGCAGAGAACATCCAAAAAACCGGGATGGCTGATCTATGCGGCAGGGTCCGCTTTCTTTGCAAGCCTTACGGCAATCCTCGGAAAGATCGGAATCTCTGGGATAGAATCAAATCTGGGAACAGCCATCCGCACATGTGTGGTGCTCGTCATGGCATGGATGATGGTATTTGCGGAGAAGAAGCAGAAAGAGGTAAAAAAGATCGACAGAAAAGAACTGATCTTCATCTGTTGCTCAGGTATTGCCACGGGCGCGTCCTGGCTCTGCTATTACCGGGCACTGCAGGAAGGACCTGCCAGTGTGGTGGCTCCCATCGATAAACTGAGCGTCCTGGTAACAGTGATCTTTTCCTATTTTGTATTTGGGGAAAAGCTGAAGGGAAAGGCACTGGTGGGAACCGTTCTTCTGACAGCGGGCACTGTGGCGATGGCAGTGCTGTGAAATATGCGATTGGGGACGTAGTGAGCTGCGGTTTCACTACGTCCCCAATCGCATTTTACTATGTCCCTAATCGTGCTATTTATCAGTGGGAATGAGGTTGCTGACATAGGGGCGTTTCCCTGACAGCACGTCCCCATAGAATTCTTGT
Source organism: uncultured Mediterraneibacter sp. (assembly GCA_944383695.1). Classification (GTDB taxonomy): domain Bacteria; phylum Bacillota; class Clostridia; order Lachnospirales; family Lachnospiraceae; genus Mediterraneibacter. Next base: position 4,995 of record CALWQP010000045.1, on the reverse strand, counting down.
TTCCAGTCAATATAGTCTACACAGCCCTTCAATTCCTCTATGGAAGCGAGAAGGGCTTCTCTTTTTCTCGCAAGCATTTCCTGCCGCTGTGGGATGGTGGATGCCCCTTGTAAGCAGAGTTCCAGATATTCTTTCATTTCCTGGATGCTCATGCCGCATTTTTTCAGGCAGACAAGATCCCTGATCCATTTTAAGTTTTTTTCATCGAAGACCCTACGGTTATTTTTGTCGCGTTTTACATTGGGAACCAGACCTTCATTGCAGTAAAACTTTAATGCCTGGTAAGTCATGTCTGTTTCTTTGCAGACTTGCATCATTGTGTACATAATGACAGCCTCCTTTAAAATTATTAAAAAAATTTTGAATTTTCTGTGAAAACCTCTTGACCGGTTGTTACAACCGGTTGATACAATCACAGTGTAAACCAGAACACAGCAAAAAACAAGTATAAAATCAGGAGGTTTTTACTATGAATGAATTTACATTTACTTATCCTACAAAAGTGTATTTTGGAGAAGGAGCTGCGGAGAAAGCGCTGAAAGCTGAACTTGAAAGAGCGGGGCAGACGGTCATGCTGGCATATGGGGGCGGTTCTGTAAAGAGCAACGGCATCTATGACGAGATCCGGGATATCCTGGAGGAAGCGGGCAAGAAAATCATTGATTTTTCCGGTATCATGTCCAATCCGACTTATGCCAAGGTACAGGAGGGCACGGCTCTTGCAAAGGAAAACGGCGTTGACTTTATCCTCGCACTGGGCGGCGGGAGTGTGATCGACTGCTGCAAGGTCATTTCAGCACAGGCAAAACTGGAGCAGGACATCTGGACCATGGAGTATGCAGAGTATAAATTCCCCACAGACGGGCTTCCGGTGGGAGCAGTGGTCACAGCGTCCGGCACCGGTGCGGAGATGAACTCCGGCGCGGTCATTACCTGTGAAGACAAGAACTGGAAAGGTCCCATCCTTGGTACTGCACCGGTGTTTGCGGTCCTGGATCCGACCTACACAGCGTCTGTCCCGAGAATGCAGGTGCTCTCCGGCGCGTTTGATACGCTCAGCCATGCAATGGAAACTTACCTGGGTAATTCCGATCAGGACAATGTATCCGATGACGTGGCGCTGGCGGTCATGCGAAATACAGTGGTCAATATGAAACGGCTTCTGACAGATATCAATGATATGCAGGCAAGAGGCAATCTGATGTGGGATTCTGCCATGGCGGAAAACGGTATCCTGAAGGTTGGGCGCCTGACGGATTTTCAGGCGCATCAGATCGAGCACCAGCTCGGGGCATATACGGACTGTAACCACGGACAGGGGCTGGCAGTCATCCACCCTGTGTATTACCGTCATATCGTCAATGACGCCAGGGAGAAGTTCACCCGTTTTGCAAAAGAAGTATTCGGGAAGGACACAGCCGAGGAAGGAATCGAGGCTCTTGCAGAGTTTATCAAGGAGTGCGGTCTGCCGACGAAGCTGTCAGAGCTGAGATCAAAGACAGAGATCACGCCGGAACTGCTGCACAGTGTGGCAGATACAAGCAATATCATTAAATGCGGTCCACGGGAACTGACAAAGGATGAGATCTATGACATTCTGACAGAGTGCATGTAACCGGGAGGAAAGACCGGATGAAACAGAGAAAGGAACTGATCACGGTAATCATAATCATTGTTGTCGTTATTCTTTTGTTTCTTGCTTATAATATATTCCGCTTTCCGGCAAAGTTCAGAAGCCTTTCGGATGAATCTCTGAATAAGGAACAAGTCACTGCGCTTAAAGATGAGATTGCCGCAGAACCGGGCATCCAGGACAGGACATATGAATATGACACGCAGGAATTGCAGGCAAGCAGAGATGGAAATCAGATCTACGGCGTTATCTATGTCCCCCGGGATGCGGGAGAACAGATGCCGGCAGTGATATTTTCGCACGGGTTCGGCGGGAGATATACAACGGGAGTGCCGTATGCGGAGGCGCTGGCAGAAAGAGGATATGTGGTATACTGTTTTGATTTCTGCGGCGGCGCCCCGGGAAGCCGGAGCAGCGGATCCACTCTGGAGATGTCTGTTTTTACAGAGCAGGCGGACCTGGAAGCAGTGATGGAAATGATCCGGGGGCTGGATTATGTAAACAGCCAGGAATTGTTTCTGATGGGAACCAGCCAGGGCGGCGCGGTGTCTGCCATTACAGGGGCGGAACATGAAGATCAGGTAAGAGGAATGGTTTTGTTATATCCCGCATTTATCCTGGCGGAGCGCGCGAATGAACTGTTTCAGAGCACAGATGAGATTCCGGACACGTATTATTTTATGTGGATGGATGTGGGAAGAGCTTATTTTGAACCCCTGATCGGATACGATATTTATGCAGCCGCATCAGGCTATGAGAAGGATGTGCTGCTGATCCACGGAGATGAGGACAGCATTGTGCCGCTGTCTTATTCAGAACAGGCCTTGGAAGTGTACCCGTCAGCAGAACTGAAAGTAATCCGGGGAGCAGGTCATGGTTTTTACGGCGCGGATGAACAGCTTGCCGTGGACTACATCCTGGAGTATCTGGATGCGCACCGAATATAAAAGAAGTAAATAAAACAATCAGATTATAAACAATCGCATGGAAAGGAGCAGACAATATGAAAAAAAGAAAAGCAGCATTAATCCTCTGCGCGGCGGCAGCGTTATCCCTGGCGGCGTGCGGCAGCCAGGAGACAGGAGGACAGACATCTTCATCGCAGACGCAGACCGGAGGGACTGTCGGAACTGATGGGCCAGATGCGGCGGGCGGCGGAAGTACTCCGATATCCGGGGGCAGGATTTTGATCGCATATTTTTCCGTGCCGGAGACAGACGGCGTGGATACGGAGGCCAGTGCAAGCCGTGTGTCAGCGGACGGAGAGGTCATGGGAAATAATGAATATATTGCCCGTCTGATACAGCAGGAGACAGGAGGAGAGCTGTTCGCCATAGAGACTGTACAGGAATACCCGGGTACTCACGATGACCTGCTGGATTTCGCTTATAATGAAATGCTGGATGACGCGCGACCGGAACTTGCATCCCAGATCGAAGATCCGGGCAGCTATGATACGATCTTCCTCGGATATCCGAACTGGAACTCAGACCTCCCCATGCCGCTGTACACCTTTTTGGAAGAATATGATTTCAGCGGGAAAACGATCATTCCGTTTACCACACACGGAGGCAGCGGTTTTTCCAGGACCATCCAGACAATTGCGGATATGCAGCCGGATGCAGCAGTCGTGGAGGACGGACTTTCCATTTCCCGGAATGATGTGGCAGACGCACAGGGAGATGTGACAGACTGGATCGCCGGGCTGGGGCTGGCGGCTGAGTAAAGGATATGAAAAGTCTGCAAAAAAAGGAGGTAATTTAATGACAGAGACATGGCTGATCACAGGATGTTCCACAGGTCTTGGGAAAAATATTGCAAAGGTACTTTTAGAGAATGGGAAAAAGGTGGCAGTGACCGCAAGGAAAACGGATACAGTCCGGGAGCTTGGGGAAGCGTTTCCGGATAACGCCCTGATCCTGCCACTGGATGTGACAGATCCCGAAGCAGTAAAAAAGGCGGTGGAAAAAACCTGCGAAGCATTCGGCGGGATCGACGTCCTGGTCAATAATGCGGGATATGGATACCGTGCGGCAGTGGAAGAAGGACTGGAAGAAGACGTGCAGAGACTATTCGAGACCAACTTTTTCGGTCCGGTCAGAATGATAAAAGAAGTGCTCCCCCATATGCGTTCCCGGAGAAGGGGCGTTATTGTAAATGTATCCTCCGTGGCAGTGGAATACACGATGCCGGGTTCCGGATATTATTCTGCCTCCAAATGTGCCCTGGAGGGGCTTTCTGACGGGCTGAGAAGAGAAACAGAGCCGCTGGGGATCAAAGTAATGGTCGTGGAACCCGGCGCGTTCCGGACAGATTTTTCGGGCAGGTCTCTTACCCAGTCGGTCAGGGCGATCAGTGATTATGATGAGACTGCCGGAAAGCGCAGGATCGGCGCAGATAAAACTCATGGCACGCAGCCGGGAGATCCGTACAGAGCGGCGCAGAGGATCATGGAGACAGTGGACGCGGGAGACGTCCCGTTCCGTTTCGTCCTCGGCAGAGACGCTGTGGAGGTCGTGGAAGCCTCTTTGCAGCAGAGAACAGCAGAGCTTGAGAAGTGGAAAACAGTAAGCGTGCAGACAGATTATGAGCAGTAAAAAATGACGGCAGATTCTGAAAGGAGAGAAAGATGAAAGGAAGAAAGAAAATAGCTGTGCTCATCAGTGCAGCGGTACTGGCAGTATCCCTTGCGGCCTGCGGCAGTACAGCGGGCAGCCCGGATACCGGAAGCACGGGCGGCGGAAGTACAGACACCGGCAGTGCAGATGCGGGAAACGCGGATGCAGAAAACACGGGTACAGAAACACAGGGAAATATTCTTGTCGCCTATTTTTCTTACACGGGAAATACAGAAGAAGCAGCGCAGCAGATCGCGGAAGATACTGGAGGAGATCTGGCCCGGATTGAAAGAAGCGAACCCTATGATGATGTACAGACAGAGGGAGAAGATGAGCTTGAGAGCAATGCCCGGCCGGAAATAAAAGTGGACCTTGACAGCATTGACGGATATGACACGATTTTTGTCGGGTATCCGATCTGGTGGGATGAGGCTCCCATGGTAATCTCTACTTTTTTAGAGTCCTATGATTTCAGCGGGAAGACCATTGTTCCGTTTTGTACCAGTTCGTCCGACTCCATTGATAACAGCCTGCACATATTCAGCGAGCTTGCTCCTGACGCGGTGATCGCAGAGGGGCTGACAGCGAATGATGATGCAGACATCGAACCATGGCTGGAGCGGCTGGGAGTGGCAGCGGTCCAATAAGCAGAGGAAACATTTTTTTGGCTGAGGTATCTTCTGGTGTCAATAACTTTTGAAAATGTCACTTTTTAATGTTTAAATTTATTTGAGAAAATGTCAC
>CALWQP010000044.1 GCA_944383695.1 uncultured Mediterraneibacter sp. | reverse complement strand
TGTACGAACTGTTTTTTGAAAAACAACAGTCCGTATCCTAAGAGGGCAAAAGCCCTCTTAAGAAAAGTGACATTTTCTCAAATAAATTTAAACATTAAAAAGTGACATTTTCAAAAGTTATTGACATTCTGCTTTTACAGGTGATGCATTTACAGGTATCTTTGCCAAACCATTTCCCCCCACACACAACCTTTTCCACCTCCTCGTTACCAGCCCTCTCTAATCTCTTCCGCACAGAAAAACTCCTCTGGAAGAAGAATCGCCGTATCCGCAATTCTTCCCCCAAAGGAATCATTTCATTACTCAACCTGCATTCACTTCCCACACCGGAATCTATGGCTTCAGGTCAGGGAGTCTCCGCACTCCATATCAATTCTGCATTTTCCAGTGCAGATGAAGGATCTTCATAAAACTCCGACACAGGCTCAAACTCTCCGTAATACACCTCATCAATCTCATCCGCACTGCCCAGCGACTCAAGAATGATGCCTTCCTTACTGTCTCCCAGATGCGGCTCCACATATCTGGACCATGGAGTACTGTACGCATAAAGGATCACAACATTTTTTTCTCCTTCCTCCGTCTGCACGGTCACCGGATCATGGCATACGCTTCCTGCTGCTTCCGGCGTCTCCATATTGCAGTAAAGATACTCATCTCCCGAATCTCCCAGTATAACCTTGCTTACGGAAATTCCGCTTTCCTCATAAGGAATCACACTTTTCGGCAAGGTCATCAGTGCATACGCTCCTGCCGCTGCCGCAAGCACTGCTGCCGCAGTTACCACCGAAATGATCACCTTTTTCCGTAAAATCTTATTCTTAATTCTTTTTATAACTCTTGCCTCTTCAAACCGCTGGCTCTTGCTGGCGGGAAGTATGACGTCCTTCTTCATAGAAGCCGCCTCCTCCCGGCATGACGCGCAGGACTGGAGATGTTCTTCCACCATTTGCTTTGTCTCATCGCTCACCACATCGTCCAGATACAGCGGCAGGATATCACGGATGATATTACAACTGATCTTTTTCATGTTCCATCGCCTCCATATATTCTTGAATCATCTGTTTTGCCCGGTAATAACTCACCCTTGCCCAGCCCGAGCTCTTTACGAACAGCCGTCCGATTTTATCAAAAGGCAGTTCTCCGAACACTCTCAGGCTGAACACTTCTTTATATGGTTCTCTCATATCGTGAAGAAATTGGTGGATGAGAAAGGATTTCTCTTCGTCCGCGAGCTGTTCAATCACATCCCTATGCGTATCGTCTTCACTCCCATACAGGCCGGAAACCGCATATCTGTCTGCGTCCCCCTCTTGCCGCCCCATATCCGCATAAATGTGCTCTCTGCGGCAGAACGTATAATAGGTATTCCTTGCGATCGTAAAAAGCCACGCGCGGATATCCCTGGAGCCGTCAAAAGTATCCAATGACTTCAGCGCCTTCATAAATGTCTCCTGCGTGATCTCTTCCGCTGTGCCGGCATCCGCGGACAGACTGCGCAGATAGAGAAAAACATCTTTGAAGTATTGTCTATATACGCTCTCAATATCCATCCCTCTCCTCCTCCTTTCACTATATTAACTGGCGAAATCAAAAAACGTTACAAAAAAATCTCCGGCACCATTGACCGGAGATTTATCACTCTCTGCCTGCTAATACCTGTTATGCACCTTTTCAGCGAAACACATGAAATCCTTTAATTCAATAAACCTTCCGTCATCGAGCACTGCTTTTCCGCTCATCTTACCAAATACCTGATGCTGGTCCGAAGATACGATAAACGCAGAAAGGTTCGCCGCCCGGGCAAGAATGGGCTCAAACTCCATCTCAAACCTTCCATCACTGGACGTAAACGCCCATGGCTTCATATAGTCCCCCTCCGGGATGTGAAAGGTCACGTCATCCAGCTTATGGACTTTTCCGTCATAAAAGAGTATGTTCTCCGTGGCTGCGGACGTGTCTCCGAATCCATAACCAATATTGAATCCAAAAGGCTTTCCTCCTACAGTTCCGCTTCCCGAACCCCAGTACCATGTATTATTATAAGGCCACACGCCACGCCCCCAGTCCAACGTACCGTAATCTTTCTTCGGATTGAACCAGTAAGTCACATCACCATAGGACATATACCCCTCCGCGGGTATGCAGTTGATTTTCTGATTATAGTAGAAAGCATTCTTCCCGGTCCACGGAGTCGCCATAACAATACTGTCCATTCTGCGCTGTTCCAGATCAATCTCGCAGTAAAAGGGTTTTCCCTGATAAAATTCCTTAAAGTCGCAGGAGATCGTCCGTTTTCCTCCCTCCACCCTGAATTCCAGGCGCAGACGCTTATCCCTGAAAAGAATATGCCCTTTCGATGATGACGCAGGCATCTTCATTTTCCCCATAGGAATGGGGGTCAGGATCGTCTCCGTATGTTCCCATTTTTCCTTAAAGTTCAAAAGCGACACTGACTGGAGCCCGACATACCCATTATCTGACAGCGTGAACGCGGCGGCATGCTCTTCATTCATCACAAGATAATAATCCCATTCTTTGATCCGGAATTTTGGCGCTTTGATTCTGTTCCTGTCATACTGCCACACCGGATTTCTCGCCCAGCCCGGCTCCGTGATCTTTCCCGAGCTGTCTAAAAGAGGCTGCGTCTCTGTCACTTCGTGATTTCTCATAATCTACTACTCCCCAATCATGCAGAAATAAAAGAAAAACCCGAATCCCAACCGGGACCGGGCTTCTGTTTTTATTCTACTACGCAACTTTCTCTTTTGCAAGTGCTGCAAGTGTTGCAAATGCTTCTTTATCATTCACTGCAAGCTCAGCCAGCATCTTTCTGTTCATATCTACGTTAGCCAGCTTCAGTCCATGCATGAACTTGCTGTATGACAGACCGTTCATTCTTGCCGCCGCGTTGATACGCGCGATCCAGAGTTGTCTCATCTGGCGCTTGCGCTGCTTTCTTCCTGCATAAGCGGATGTAAGAGCTCTCATTACAGACTGTTTTGCCACTCTGTACTGTTTAGAACGTGCTCCTCTGTATCCTTTCGCCAGTTTCAATGTTCTGTTATGTTTCTTCTTAGCGTTCATTCCGCCTTTGATTCTTGCCATTTCTTAATCCTCCTTCATCAAATAACAACGGTTCTTACAGGTATGGTAATACCTTTTTCATGTTCTTTACATTTGTTGCATCTGTGATCGTCGACTGTCTGAGATTTCTTTTTCTCTTAGTGGACTTCTTAGTTAAGATATGGCTCTTGTAAGCTTTATTTCTTTTCAGTTTCCCTGTACCTGTCTTTTTGAAGCGTTTTGCTGCCGCTCTATTTGTTTTGATCTTTGGCATGATAGTTTCCTCCTTTATTGTGCTGCCTTACCGGATTTTCATCCCGGACATATATTATTTTAACGTTTCTCAGTTAAAACCATGCTCATCGCTCTTCCCTCCATCTTCGCGGGTTTCTCAACCACCGCGATATCTGCAAGGGCATCTGCAAAATCATCAAGGATATGCTTGCTCTGCTGAACATGAGCCATCTCTCTTCCACGGAAACGGAGCGTCACCTTTACTTTGTTCCCCTTTGACAAAAACTTTCTCGCATTGTTTGTTTTCGTATTTAGGTCGTTCGTGTCAATGTTCGGAGAAAGGCGCACTTCTTTGATCTCGACCGTCTTCTGTTTCTTCCTCGCCTCTTTTTCTTTTCTTGTCTGCTCATACTTATACTTGCCGTAATCAATAATCTTGCAGACCGGCGGTTTAGCCGTAGGAGCGATCTTCACCAGATCAAGCTCTGCCTCCTGAGCGATTTTCATAGCCTCGCGGGCTGACATGATACCTAACTGTTCCCCATCCGCGCCGATCAGACGTATCTCCCTGTCTCTGATCTGCTCGTTAATCATTAAATCGCTAATTGTCGTATACCTCCGTCAAATGAATTCCTTCAGGTTTCTTATGCGAAACACAAAAAAACGAGTGAATATCATATCCACCCGACAATCAATAAAACCGCGCCCTCCTGATCTGCAGGAGAACCGATACATCAATATCAGACCAATAGTCACCCGATCGTGCTATGGTGAGAGTGGATACTCTACTTTGTTTTTTGCTTCACGCAGAGAATAATCTACCACATCTCTTGCTCTCTGTCAATATTTCCCGGAAAATTTTCAGGTATTTTTTTATCGATTTTTTACAGACCGGATGCGGGACAGGTTTTTACCCTTTTCTGCCTGCTCAGACCATGCTATAATGAGACTGTTTCACACATTCCCGGGCATGGAGCACCGTTTAAACAGATTCATCTGGACAGGCTCAGAAGGCATAATAAGATGCAATAAGGAAAGAGAGTTTATATTTATGAAATCGAAAAATAATATATCAGAAGATAAGTTCAACAGCAAGTGGGGCTTTGTCATCTCCTGCATCGGCAGCTCTGTGGGAATGGCAAATATTTGGCTCTTCCCCTACCGGGCCGGCGAATTCGGAGGCGCCGCTTTTCTCATCCCTTATATCCTGTTTGTCATCCTCATCGGATTCACAGGCGTTATCGGAGAGATGGCATTCGGACGCGCTATGCAGTCCGGACCGCTCGGCGCATTTAAAAAGGCATTTGATATGAAAAACTCAAGGCTCGGTTCATTCTTCGGCCTGATTCCTGTCATCGGCTCTTTAGGGATCGCGATCGGATACAGCGTCATCATCGGATGGATCCTGAAATTTCTCGCTGATTCCATCACCGGAAACATCGTAAACAAAGAGGATCCCTCTGCTGTATTCACAGAGCTTTCCCGGAATTTCGGAAGTGTTCCGTGGCATCTGCTGGGACTGGTTCTTGTACTGATATGCATGTCTTTCGGCATCTCCCGCGGGATTGAAACTATGAACAAGATCATGATGCCTGCGTTTTTCGTGCTTTTCCTCTTCCTTGCCGTGAGAGTTGCCTTTCTCGACGGTTCTGTTCCAGGATATTCCTATCTGTTCAAACCGGACTGGTCGGAAATGGCAAACCCGCGTACATGGGTGTATGCCATGGGACAGGCATTCTTTTCCCTTTCCCTCGCCGGGAGCGGAACCGTCGTATACGGAAGTTATCTGAAGTCTGATGTGGATGTGGTGAGCAGTGCAAGATACGTGTCCTTTTTTGACACGCTGGCAGCTATCCTTGCAGGACTGGTCATCATTCCTGCCGTGTTCGCCTATGGGATGGAGCCGAATTCCGGTCCGGGTCTCCTCTTTATCACGATCCCCGCGGTCATACGGAGCATTCCTTTCGGCCAGGTATTTGCAGTCCTCTTCTTCCTGGCTGTATTCTTCGCCGGCGCAACTTCCCTGATCAACCTTCTGGAAAGCCCGGTGGAAGCGCTTCAGAAAAGGCTGGGATGGTCCAGGAAAGCTTCCATTGCAGCAGTGGGCGCTGTAACTGCCGCTGCCGGCATCTTCGTGGAGGGAGATCTGTTAAGCCCATGGATGGACAGCATCTCCATCTACGTGATACCGCTGGGGGCTCTCCTCGCCGGAATCACGATGTTCTGGGTCTGCGGCAGTGCCTTTGCACGCAACGCCGTACAGCTCGGCCGGAAACGCACCCTTGGAAAATGGTTTGAGCCAATGACAAAATACGTGTTCTGCGGTGTAGCGGTGCTGGTGTATATACTCGGGATATTCTTCGGGGGAATCGGCTGATGAAATCTGAGTTTGTCTGTCGAACTGCCTATATTTAAAACATCCGAAAACCGCCGGCTTTTTTAAGACGTATTCGCGGCAGGCGGGGATGTGGCTCCGGCTCCGGTTCCGTAATCCGCCGCCACATCCCCGCCCACCGCGAAACGCTCTTGAAATGATCTGCGGTTTTCTGTGTTCATCCGGTCGGCAGTCTCCAACAGAAAATTCAGGATTCTCAAGGTAAAACGCAAAGGGAGCTTCAACGGCAAAACAAAGCTGCCATCCGGTAGCCGATAACGTGAAGCTGCACTTTCTTTTTTCGAAATCTGTATTTTCTGGGGAAACTTTCATACTTGAGCAAAACCAGAAAACAGCGGAGCGCCTTTTCGAAAAAACTTTCAGAGCGGGAGTGTGACCGGATGAGGTGACTTCGGAATGAGGCTTGGACAAAGCAGAAAGCCGGCCACACTCCCGCTCTGAATACGTCTTCGACATATTGCTCCGATGTTTTCGGACGCTTTGCTCAGGCAAAAGCTTCCAGACAAATTCAGATTTTTATACTCGTTTCATACATGTCACTGCCATTGCCCCCGGACCAATATGACATGCCACGCTCAGCGAAAGGGGGCCTTCCAGAATCTCATACCCGGGGAAGCGGTCCATGATCTCCCGCTTCCACTCCTGGGCCTCTTCTTTTGTACATGTATATGCCATGCCCAGGATCATATCGTCTTTCACGTCAGCGAACCGCTCCTTCAAGTCTTTTTCTATGGCATTTAACATCGTCTTTTTCGCTGCTTTCCATCCTCTTACCTTGGAAAATGCATCCAGCTTCTCACCCTGGATCTGAAGGACCGGCTTTAAGTTCAGCACCGTTCCGATGGCTGCTGCCGCCGGTGTGATCCTGCCGCCCTTTTTCAAATATTTCAAAGTGTCCACTGTGATATAAATGCTTGCCTGAAGCCTTTCCCGCTCCAGCACTTCTTTTATCTGAACCGCGGACATGCCCTGGTCGCGCAGCTTCATCGCATCATAAACAGACTGTTCCTGAGTGACGGATATCCTTTGATTGTCCACCACCTGAACTCTGCCCTTATATTCTGCCGCGATGGACATTGCTGTGGAGCATGTGCTGGAAAGACCGCTGGACATAGGGATGCACACGATCTCATCATTATCCTTGAGCACCGTCTCCCAAAGCTCCATCACATTTCCCGGCGAAGGCTGTGAAGTGGAAATATCAGAATCTGCCCCCAGCTTCTCATAAAACTGTTCCTGTGACAAAGTGATATCTTCGAAAAATAATTCTCCATCAATAAAAAACGGCATGGGAAGCACATAAATCCCCAGTTCTTTTCCTCTGTCCTGAGTGATGCCGCTGTTACTGTCTGTAACGATCGCTACCTTGTTCATCGTCCTCTCCTATTTCCGTGTGGTCAAGTCATTTGTTCCTGTTTCTTGAAAAACGCCGCCGCTAATTTTTAAAACTGTGGATGGGCGCCGGTATCCTGCCCTGTCTGCTGATAAAGGCCTCGCATCCAAACTCATTCACCGGCATGACCGGCGCGTATCCGAGAAGGCCTCCGAACTCTACCATCTCTCCTACATCTTTGCCGATCACCGGGATCAGACGCACGGCCGTGGTCTTCTGGTTCACCATTCCGATCGCCATCTCATCCGCGATAATGCCCGAGATTGTGCCTGCGCTTGTCTTTCCGGGGATCGCGATCATGTCAAGTCCCACAGAGCAGACGCAGGTCATGGCCTCAAGCTTTTCTAATGTAAGGGACCCTGCCTGCACCGCGTCGATCATCCCCTGGTCCTCACTGACCGGGATGAACGCGCCGCTCAAACCGCCCACATAGGAGGAAGCCATGACGCCTCCCTTTTTCACCTGGTCATTTAAGAGGGCGAGGGCCGCTGTCGTTCCGGGAGCGCCCACTCTCTCCAGACCGATTTCCTCCAGGATCTCAGCCACGCTGTCGCCCACTGCCGGAGTCGGCGCCAGGGACAGGTCCACGATGCCAAAGGGGATGCCAAGGCGCCGGGAAGCCTCTCCCGCGACAAGCTGCCCCACGCGGGTCACTTTGAAGGCAGTCTTTTTGATGGTCTCGCACAGCTCTTCAAATCCCTTCCCTCGCACTTTCTCCAAAGCTTTCTTCACCACGCCCGGTCCGCTGACGCCTACGTTTATCACAGCGTCGCCTTCCGTTACGCCCAGGAACGCCCCTGCCATGAACGGATTGTCGTCCGGCGCATTGCAGAAGATTACCAGCTTCGCACAGCCGAAGGAGTCTTTCTCTTTTGTTGCCTCTGCTGTAGCTTTTACTATCTCACCGCAGAGACGGACCGCATCCATATTGATTCCGGTCTTCGTAGAGCCCACATTGACAGAGCTGCAGACACGTTCTGTAACGGCGAGCGCCTGAGGAATGGAACGGATCAGGTTCTCATCGCTCTCTCTCATGCTCTTTGAGACGAGCGCAGAGTAACCGCCGATAAAATTCACGCCCACTGTCTCCGCCGCGCGGTCAAGCGTCTTTGCGACAGACACAAAATCTTCCGGAGTTTTGCAGGCCGCTCCGCCCACCAGCGCAACGGGAGTGACCGAAATCCTTTTATTCACGATCGGAATTCCGAATTCCCTCTCAATATCCTGCCCCACGGAGACCAGATTCTTTGCTGTCTTTGTAATCTTGTCGTATATCCTGCGGTTCAGTTCATTTAAGTCAGAATCAATACAGTCGAGAAGGCTGATGCCCAGAGTGATGGTCCTCACATCCAGGTTCTCGTGCTCAATCATTTTATTTGTCTCTGACACTTCATACATATTGATCATATCTGTATCCTCACAATCTCTTCACCCTACAGTCTGTGCATTTTCTCAAATATCTCTTCTCGCTGGCACCGGATGCTCACGCCGATTTCCTCTCCCAGCTTCTCCATCTCATCACACAGAACTGTAAAATCTTTCTTAAGTCCCGTCACATCCGTGATCACCATCATATTAAAGTATCCCTGGACGATCGTCTGAGAGATATCAAGGATATTGATCTCATTTTCCGCAAGGTAAGTACATACCTTTGCCACGATTCCCACTGTATCTTTTCCAAGCACTGTCACAATACACTTTTTCATTTCCATCCTCCCTGGTCACACCATGATAATATCCGAGACAGTGTCCCTGCTGGCGACAAACATATCCAGATCTTCGCCGCGGTATTCCGTGTCCGAAAGCGTGACTTCCAGCTTGACCGTCTCGTAGGCCAGCTTTGCATAGTTATTTTCTTTGCTCAAATGTCCGAGGACAATATGCCTCAAATTATCATGTAGTATATCACAAAGCAGCCGCCCTGACAATTCATTTGATAAATGCCCTTTATCTCCCAGGATGCGCTGTTTTAAATAGTAAGGATAGCCCCCTACTTCCAGCATATGGATGTCATGGTTTGCTTCCAGCAGCACCGCATCCAGATTTTTCAGGTGCTCCACAGTATATTCATCATATTTCCCGAGATCTGTCGCCACCGCCACGGATTTTCCTCCGTGTTCCAGCCGGTAGCCCGACGGCTCGTTGGCGTCATGGGAGATTGCAAACGGATTCACCGTCACATCCCCTAAAGCAAATGGTTCATCTGTATGTATCGGATGTAAAAGCCCTTCCGGCATTTTCCCCAGGCCCGAATAACTTAAGATCCCTTCTATAGTCCCGGGAGTCGCGTACACCGGAATCTCATATTTCCGGCTGAATACGCCCAGCCCCTGGATATGGTCCGAATGTTCGTGAGTGATGAGTATCCCATCCAGCTCCTCTCCCTTGATCTCCAGCTCTCTTAAGCCTTCCTCAATCCTTTTCCTGCTGATTCCTGTATCTACAAGGAGATGCGTATTATCGCTCCCCACATAAATACAGTTGCCGCTGCTCCCGCTGGCAATGCTGCACATTCTCATAAGCCTAATCTCTCTCCTATTTGTCTCTTTGTATCTTCAAAATCCCCGCTGTTGTCTATAACAGCAGTGCACGCCGAGCGGAAACGCTCTTCGCCCGGCTGGGACGCGATCATCTGCGTGATCCTTTCGTCCGTATAGCCCCTGGAAGCTTTCAGCCGCTCCCGGCGCACTTTTTCTTCTGTGTAAATGTACCATAGGTCATCGCACAGTTCTATCCCCACATCGGGAAGCAGCGCCGCTTCCACAATATAGAGTCCCACGCCCTGCGCCCGTTTCTGCTCAATGTCCCTGCGCACCTGGCGGATGACCTCCGGGTGAACGATCTCGTTCAGCGCCCGAAGCTGCCGTTCATCAGAAAAGACAATGCGCGAAAGCGCCGCCCGGTCCAGTTCGCCTTCCGGGCCGACAACAAGCCCGCCGAAATGTTCCGCAATCCGTCTGAAGCAGACTTTCCCTTTCCGCTGGAGCTCCTTTGCAGTCTCGTCCATCTGGCACACCCGGGCTCCATACGCCTCTTTCAAATACCGGAGTACCTCGCTCTTTCCTGAGCCCACCCCTCCGGTGATGCCAATCACTCGCAATACAGTCTCCCCCTCTGGTTTATTTCGCTTCGTACCAGTTTTCCCCGGCGTGCATGTCCACGATCAGCGGGACAGACAGGTCCGCCGCGTGTTCCATCTTGTCTTTCAGGATGGCCTTCACTTCTTCTACCTCAGACTCCTCCGCCTCGATCAGCAGTTCGTCATGCACCTGGAGGATCAGCCTGGATTTCATGTTCCGTTTTTTCAGCTCATCATTGACCCCGATCATGGCAATCTTGATGATGTCAGCGGCTGTCCCCTGGATCGGCGCGTTCATTGCCACCCTCTCCCCGAAATTCCTCTGCATGAAGTTACTGGATTTCAGTTCCGGGACCGGTCTCCTGCGCCCGAACAGAGTGACCGCATATCCTTTTTCTCTGGCGTGGGCCACCGAATCATCCAGAAACTTCTTGATTCCGGGATAGGTCTCAAAATAATCCTCAATATACTTTGCCGCTTCTTTCCGTGTGATGCTCAGATCCTGGCTCAGCCCGAAAGAGCTGATCCCATACACAATGCCAAAGTTTACGGCCTTGGCGTTCCGCCGCTGGAGGTCCGTCACCTCGTCAAAAGGAGTGTGGAACACCTGGGACGCGGTCATCCTGTGAATATCCCGCGCCTCCCGGTATGCCTGGATAAGCTGCTCGTCTCCGGAACAGTGCGCCAGTATCCGCAGCTCGATCTGGGAATAATCCGCATCCACAAATACATATCCTTCTTCCGGCACAAATACTTTGCGGATAAGCCTCCCCAGCTCCATGCGCACCGGAATGTTCTGAAGGTTCGGCTCTGTGCTGCTCAGACGTCCTGTGGCTGTGACCGTCTGATTGAACTTCCCATGGATACGCCCATCTTTTCCTATATATACTGCAAGCCCATCCGCATAGGTAGATTTCAGCTTTGCAAGCTGACGGTATTCCAGTATCTTTGCCACGATCGGATAATCCGGGGCCAGTTTGTCCAGCACGTCGGCGGCCGTAGAGTACCCTGTCTTTGTCTTTTTTGCATGGGGCATGCCCAGCTTCTCAAACAGGATCACGCCGAGCTGTTTCGGAGAATTGATATTGAACTCTTCCCCTGCCAGGTCATAAATCTCTTTCTCCAGTTCCACAGTCTTCGCTCCGAGCTGATCCCCATAAACCTTCAGCGCCTCCGCCTCCACTTTTACTCCTGCCTGCTCCATGTCAAACAGTGCAAATACAAGAGGCATCTCAATATCGAAAAAGAGCCTGTCCATGCCTTCTTCTTTCAGCTTTGCTTCCAGGACAGGGGCAGCCGCGTAAGCTGTATAAGCCTCATAGCATGCTTTAGCCGCGTCATCAGACTTCTCATCGATAAGAAGGTTTAGCTGTTCTCTAGCCACGTCTTCATAAGCATAGTCGCTTTTCAGCGGATTCAGAAGATACGCCGCCACGATCACGTCAAAGCTGTTCTTTGTTTCTGCTTCCGGCAGATAATCCAAGAACTCTTTCATCCCGCACATTGCGAAACGCTTTGCCGAGCCTGCCAGAGCGGAAAGCTTTCCAAGGAGGAACTCCATATCCGTATCCATATCGCATGGGATCGAATAAATTTTGTCCTTTCCACAGGCAAGGGCGATCCTGCCGAAACCGGATGGATGCGCAAAAAGGGGAAGTACATTTCCCCTGTCTTTTGAGATCGCCGCGCCTACGCATTCCGCCTGCACAGCCTCCGCAAAAATCCGCTCGATCTCGTCCCTGTCCGTAACCTCGCGGAAGGACTTCTCGACCTCATTTGCCGAAACCTCCACATCAAAGCGGCTCAGCATGTTCTTGAACTGAAGTCTCTGGAAAAGCTCATGGGCTTCCTTTGTGTACATGTCGCCATGCCGGGCTTTCTCAATGTCAAAGTCAATGCCAGCATGGGTGTCAATAGTTGCCAGTACTTTGCTCAGCTTTGCCTGCTCCCAGTATTCCTGAAGGTTCTTGCTGGCGCGCGGCGGTTTCAGCTCATCCGCGTGCTCATATGCATTTTCTATTGTATGATACTCCTGAATGATCTTTGTAGCAGTCTTCTCCCCTACTCCCGGAACACCGGGTATGTTGTCAGACGCATCACCCATGAGGGCTTTCACATCAATAAACTCTTTCGGAGTAACGCCGTACCTTTCTTTTACATCCCCGGCATTATAATCCTCCACTTCCGTCTTCCCCTGCTTTGTCTTGGGAATCCGGATCTTCACATGCTCTGTGGCAAGCTGAAGAGTGTCCCGGTCTCCTGATATGATAGACACGTCCATGCCCTCTGCCTCGCACATGCACGAGATCGTGCCCAGCAGATCGTCCGCCTCCAGCCCCGCCTTCTCGATGATCTGGATGTTCATCGCGCGGAGAACGTCCTTGATCACAGGCACCTGCTGCCGCAGTTCCTCTGCCATGGGTTTTCTCGTGCCCTTGTAGTCCGCATACATCTCATGCCGGAATGTAGGCGCGTGCACGTCAAATGTCACTGTCAGGTATTCCGGCTGCTCCTCATCCAGAATTTTGAACATGATATTCAGGAATCCGTATACCGCGTTCGTGTGCAGCCCTTCGGAATTGGTCAGGTCAGGTACGCCGTAAAATGCCCTGTTTAAAATGCTGTGTCCGTCTATCAGTACGATTTTTTCTCTCATCAGATCTGCCTCCGTCTATAACCATTACTAAAGTATACACTAAAAACCTTCTTTTTAAAAGATTGTTTTTGTGGTATAATGACCCACAGCCTGAAAAGCAAATGCTGTGGCAATACTGACTAAAGGAGAATCTGCATAATGGATGGAATTATTTTTGATATCGATGGGACCCTGTGGAATTCCACGGATTCTGTGGCCGCCTCATGGAACCGGGCGATCCGCGAAAACACTTCCCTTGACCTTACGATAGACGCCGATATCCTGAGCGGTCTGTTCGGCAAGACAATGACCGAGATCGGCAGATCCCTCTTTCCTGACTATCCGGAAGAAGAGAGGGTAAGAATCCTGGACATCTGCTTTCGTTATGAAAACGACTATCTGAATGACCATCCTGGCGTTGTTTATGACGGTGTTGCTGACACGATCCGAAAACTTCATGAGAAGTATCCCCTCTTCATCGTGAGCAACTGCCAGCTTGGATATATTGAAGTCACAATGAAAGGCACGGGCATCGGACCTTTCATCAAAGATCACCTCTGTTTCGGAGAAACTCAGGTTTCCAAAGGAGAGACACTTCTGATACTGATGGAGCGAAACGGCCTGAAGTCCCCTGTATATGTGGGAGATACCCAGGGTGACGCGGACGCCTGCAGATATGCCGGGATTCCTTTCATATTCGCGGAATATGGTTTCGGCGATGTACCGGGCGCAGAGACACGTATCAAAACATTTTCCGAACTGTGCGGGCTCTTCCTGTAAGACCGGTGTCCTTCCTGACCCGGACGTCTTTATATAATGCTTATTTACAAAAAATACCTGACGGAACTGTCTTGGCAGATATCCACCGGGGAAGTTACTCCGCGTTGGATATTGCTGAAATTCCGTCAGGTATTTTATATGTATATTCTTGTCTGTTTTATATCAAGTATCTATTGGTTATCTTGATTTCTGTTCTTCATTTTTTGTTTTTTATTTATGATTTTCCGAACCGGCCGACTGCTTTGCAGCCTTTTTCCTCACCAGAACTGCCGATGCAGTGATCAGCACGATCACAGAACCGCCGAGCAGTGCGATCCACAGGACTGCATCTGCAGAATCTCCTGTTTTCGGAGATTTCGTCACTGTACCGCTGTTCGTGCTGTCCTGCCCTCCGGCAGAGACTGCCTGCACTGATACAGGAGGATTCGTCCCTTCTGTTTTGGCCGCTGTCTGCTCCTGGCTTTGTCCTGAGCCGGAAGATTCCGTCGACTGAGCATTTTCAGACGAACCGGTTCCTGCCGTCGTCTCTGTCAGTGTATTGTTGGCTGGCGGTGTGCTGGCTCCCGGAGTTGTCTCCGCAGCAGGATTCCCTGCCGATGTATCTCCGCCTGTTACCGGTGTCTCAGGAATCGGTTCCTCAGCCGGTGTGTCTCCGCCTGTTGCAGGCGTATCAGTGGTCGTTCCCCCGGTCGGTGTATCTCCGCCTGTTACCGGCGTATCAGGGATCGGCTCCTCAGCCGGTGTATCTCCGCCTGTTGCAGGCGTATCAGGGGTCGTTTCTCCAGTCGGTGTATCTCCGTCTGTAACCGGTGTCTCAGGGGTCGGTTCCTCAGCCGGTGTGTCTCCGCCTGTTACCGGTGTCTCAGGGAGCGGCTCCTCTGGCGCATTGCCTGCCGCCGGATGATCTTTGCTGCCGCCCAGAGTATCGAGATTCCATGCGTGTGCCGCCGCTTTCTCGCCCCAGTAAGGGTCGGAAGCATATCTTACATTGATTCCGCCTGCCTTGCTGCCCAGGTATTCACCGTTGTTTCTCCAGTCCGAAGAATCCAGATATCCTCCTGCCATCCAGTTTGCCATGAAATCACGGATGCAGGCATCGATGCTGGCAAAAGAATCTGCATTTTCTGTCGCGCTGTCTGCAGCATTAAGCCCGAAAATGTTATTTTTCGTCAGACAGATATTGCTTCTTCCCCAGCCGCTCTCATTGACCGCGATACCGAGAGACAAAAGTGCATTGACGGAATATGTATTCTGGTAATTAACAAAACTATTTCCTGTCCCCGTCAGTTTGGAAGACCCCGGATCGATCCCCGCGTTTGTCATCGCCGTATTCAGGATGCTGTCCAGTTCTCCTGCACTGTACGCAGTAGATGTAGTCATATTCAGGAACTGGAAATAATTATAAAACGGATTTCCCGCGTTTACCGCTGAAGCTCCATTGGCGCCGTTCTGGTAATCCGAAAGCATCACACTGTAATCGGTATAAAAATAGTGACCGTCATAGCTGAAATACTTTACGCCCTCATCCAAATAGGACGGAGCCGGACCGTTGTTCACAGAAGACGACGGCGCATTATTCAGGTTCTGCGAGATATAGTGATACAGTTTCCCGCCTGATACCTGATAGTAACTCACGTTGTTCGCCACCGTATTATAGTCTACAAGCTGGACGTCCGTTGCGTTAACAGTTCCTGTAACACCGGAAATCATAAACCGGATCCTGCCGCCCGAAGTAGTTCCCAGATACGCTGCATCCGCGCCGTAAGCGCCGTTCGTGTAACCAGTGCCGCCGTTTATCTCGTCAGTGTAATATGTGACAGCACTTCCGTTTTTGTTAAAGTTGACCACCTGCATGCTGGCCATACGCAGCGCAAATGTGGAAATCCTGCTGGTCTCTGCGCTGTTGACTGTGCCGTCCGTATCTTCAATCTCGTAGATACTTCCATCTTCATCCATTGCTGTTACTTCTTCAAGACGCTGGACGTTTTCGTCCTGAAGTTCCGATACCGAAGCGTCTGTCTCCCCCTCTGCTTCGGCTGCCACGCTCGTCATCCCCGGCAGTACAGTCAGCACCATGGATAGAGCAAGCGCGCATATCAGTAATTTGTTTTTTCTCATTTGTTGTATACTTCCCTCCTTCACCTTATTAATTATTTAACGGATATAGATACTGATACAAATTAACCATAACATTTCCTTCCAAAAATGGCAAGAAGATTTTTCCTTTTATCGTATACTTGTATACAATATATCCATAGCAGAGAACTGGAGCCTTTCTCCCTTTGATCCCCTTTTTCCGGACGCAGGGATAGAAAAATCCCGGAAACACTAATGTTTCCGGGATTCCCTGATTTTCATTCGATGCGGATGGTGGGACTTGAACCCACACGAGGTCACCCCCGCAAGATTTTGAGTCTTGTGCGTCTGCCATTCCGCCACATCCGCTTATTCGGCTTCCACCGGAAGCCAAATCTGATTATATCACCCACTAAAACTCATTGCAACATTTTTTTACTCTGTTATCAGCTTTTTTCCGATCTCAAAACAATCAAATGTGGCAAAATAATCTGACGGACGCTCTGCTCTGCGTATCAGCTGTACGCTGCCATCCTCTTTCAGGAGCAGCTCCGCTGATTTCAGTTTTCCGTTATAATTATAGCCCATTGCAAATCCGTGCGCTCCTGTATCATGGATCACGAGATAATCCCCGGTCTCGATCTCAGGCAGCATCCTGTCAATGGCAAACTTGTCATTGTTCTCACAAAGAGAACCAGTCACATCATATTTATGATCGCAGGGCGCGTCTTCTTTGCCAAGCACTGTGATGTGATGGTATGCGCCGTACATTGCCGGCCGCATCAGGTTGACCGCGCATGCGTCCACACCGATATAGTCCTTGTGGGTATGCTTCTCATGGATCGCTTTTGTCACAAGGCAGCCGTAGGGTCCCATCATATAGCGTCCAAGCTCTGTGTAGATTTCCACGTCACCCATTCCTGCCGGAACGAGCACTTCCTCATATACCTTTCTGACGCCTTCACCGATCGCGCGGATATCGTTGGGCTCCTGATCCGGTCTGTATGGGATGCCGATCCCGCCGGAAAGATTGATGAACTTGATATGCACACCCGCCTCTTTTGAGAGTCTTACCGCCTGCTCAAAGAGCACCTTCGCCAGCATGGGGTAATAATCATTGGTCACTGTATTGCTGGCAAGAAACGCATGCAGTCCGAACTCCCTGGCGCCCTTGCTCTTTAATATCTTATAAGCCTCAAGAATCTGTTCCGTGGTCATGCCGTACTTCGCGTCTCCCGGATTATCCATGATATCATTACTGATCTTGAACAGACCTCCGGGATTGTATCTGCAGCTGATCGTCGCCGGTATATAGCCGATAGTCTTCTCAAGGAAATCAATATGCGTGATATCATCCAGGTTGATAATGGCTCCCAGCTTTTCTGCCAGGGCAAAATCCTCTGCCGGCGTGTCATTGGAAGAAAACATGATATCTTCGCCTCTGATATCCAGGGCATCCGAAAGCATGAGCTCTGTGTAGGAAGAGCAGTCACACCCACATCCATACTCCTTCAAAATCTGGATCAGGAAGGGATTCGGCGTTGCTTTTACCGCAAAATATTCCTTGTATCCTTTGTTCCAGGAAAACGCCTCTTTTAATGCTTTCACATTTTCCCGGATCCCTTTCTCATCATAGAGATGGAACGGGGTTGGATATGTCTTTGCTATGTCTGCAATCTGTTCCTTTGTCACAAACGGTTTTTTATTCATTTTCTGTTTCTCCTTTTCGTATTTTTATAAGCTCGATCTCATTTGCCAGCGCGCTCTTAAACAGCCTGACAAAATTTTTCTGCCCGGAATACAGACAGGTATTCATACTGCCCGGGCCGTACTCGCCGGACAATACGTATCTGGAATCTGTGATCAGCCCGATCTGGCTGTCCTTTTCCTCAGTTACATAGACGACTGCTCCCTCCAGGGTAAACGGCCGATCCGTTATAAGGACAATCTTCCTTCCCTTTTCTCGCAAAACGGACAGGATCTCTCTCATCTGTTCCAGACAGTCAGCCGAACAGGAGAGATAAACTCTTTCCTCTGCTTTCTCAAGGAGATTGTGTATCCGGTCCCGTATATGCTCTTCTCCGTCCACGGTAATATACCCATCCTCCTCGGATTCTTCCCTCGGCAGGTTCTTGCAGAGCCAGCTCTGCTCTTCCTCCATTCTGCGGATACGGTTCCCGCAGAATTCTTCCGGCGGGACCGGGATGTATTTTTTGGCAGACTCTTCCACCAGATAGGCTGCCCCTTTTTCCACAAGAGCCGCAAGAGATGTATACGCGTTGGAGCGGGATATCCGTGTATTTCTGGCAATCTCATATCCGGTCTGTTTCCCCCGCGCAAGGAGCTGCTCATAGACAAGAGCCTCCTGTCGGGAAAGCCCGAAATGCATCAGATATTCAGACGCCCTGCTATCCTCCATATCATACCTCTTTCAGTTGCTATTAGTAGTTCTTTTCAGGAACACTATATTACAGTTCTGCTGTACTGTCAACAATTATTTTGTACGGCTCTGTGAGAACATTTCGCAAAAAGCCCGCGGAAAAATGGCTCCTGCCACTCTCCGCGGGGTAAATGTTTCTCTGTATTATTTTCGCTGTGTACCGCTTTATTCTACTGTCGCGATCCTCATCATATTGCTGGCAGCGCTGCGCTCCTGCTTCACATTCGGAGAAGGGATGCCCGCTGTGAGAACGACCACGTCACCAGTCTCCACATACTGTTTCACCTTTGCCAGTTCGATCGCTCCGTCGCAGATATCATCCGTTGTGTTAAACTCTCTGGACTTGATCGGGATCACGCCCCAGTAGATAGACATCCTCCTTAAAGTCCGCTCGTTCGGAGTAACTCCGAGGATAAGCTGTCTCGGTCTCAGGTTAGATACCACTCTTGCCGTGGCTCCCGAGACAGACGGCGTGATAATACATTTTGCATTCAGGTTCGAAGCTGCCAGTACTGATGAATAACCGACAGCGCTGTCCAGCCCCTTCTTCAGGTGACAGCCTGTCTTATCCAGCATGGTTTCATAATCCAGATGCTGTTCTGTGCTCTCAATGATATGCACCATCATCTGAAGGGCTTCCAGAGGATATTTTCCCTGTGCCGTCTCACCGGAGAGCATCACCGCATCTGTTCCGTCGTAGACCGCATTGGCCACGTCTGTCACCTCTGCTCTCGTAGGACGCGGATTGCGCATCATGGAATCCAGCATCTGTGTCGCTGTGATAACAGTCTTGAAATTACTGTTGCACTTCTGGATCAGCATTTTCTGCAGATAGGGAACTTCCTCTGCCGGAATCTCCACACCAAGATCCCCACGGGCAACCATGATGCCGTCCGCCGCGCGGATGATCTCGTCGATATTCTTAATTCCTTCCGCATTCTCTATCTTTGCAATGATCGGGATAAAAGGAGCGCCAAGCTCTTTCAAATACGCCTTGATCTCAAGCACGCATTCTGCATTTCTCACAAAAGAAGCCGCGATAAAATCAATCCCCTGCTCCACACCAAAACGGATATCATCCTTGTCCTTCTCTGTGATCGCCGGCAGCCTGACTGCCACATTCGGCACGTTGACGCCTTTCTTCTCACCCAGCTCGCCGCCGTTTACGACTTCACAGATGATATCTTTGTCTGTTTTCCCTACTACCTTCAGCTCGATCAGGCCATCGTCGATGAGGATTACCTTTCCGGCGTCCACATCCTCTACAAGCCCTTCATATGTGATAGACACTTTATTTTTGTCTCCCACGATCTCATCCACTGTGAGAGTAAACTGATCGCCCGCCTGGAGCATGATCTTTTTGCCGTCCTTGAGCACACCTGTGCGGATCTCCGGTCCCTTTGTATCCAGAAGGATCGCTGTATCGGTATGCAGCTCCGCTCTCAGCTCTTTGAGAAGATCCATCCTTCCCTTCTGTTCCTCATGATCACCGTGGGAAAAATTAAAACGAGCGACATCCATGCCGTTTTCTATGAGCTTCCTCATAAGTTCCCTGTCATTTGTATTTGGCCCCATGGTACATACTACTTTTGTCTTCTTCAATTCTGATACTCTCCTTTTGAAATAATATATAAAAACAGATGCGTAATGCGACTGCTTTGTCACCACTGTCAAAAAACCTTACGCCGGTCTCCGTCTATTTTACATGTTCATGTGTAAACAAATGATCCTGGCAGTACTCATAATTCCCATTGCATTTGGAACAGAAACGGAACTCCAGGCAGGGGTCGTCCAGCTCTGTCCTGCCGCACACCGCGCACCGGTGCTTCGCCCCATTGGAGTACTGCATATGGGGCGCGGACTGCTGACGGAATCTCGCCTTGCGCGCCCTCTCCTTCGGCGAGTACCTTTTGAGATTCCTCGTCGACAGGAAGAAGATCACAAAGTTCAGAAGTGATGCCCCGATCGCTACGCGGGTGACGGCTCCCCTGCTGACAAAATAATACAGTGCCATTGCCGCATAGACGAGCGCCATCCATTTCATCTTGATGGGCAGGATAAAATACAGGTACACTTCCATCTCAGGGTAAATCGCGGCAAATGCCAGGAAGATGGACATGGTGATGTAGTTCGTACTGATCAGGCCGACCGACGAAAGGGAAATCTCCATGCCGAATCCAAAATAATATACCGCATAAAAGATAAAGACTGCCAGCACAGTAAAAAGAAGCCCGGAAAAAATATACACATTATACCGGAATGTTCCCCAGGTCCGCTCCAGTGCAGTTCCCAGCGAATAATACAGCAGAACAAGGAACAGAAGAGAGATGGGCTGCGTCGTCGGCGGAATGAGCACCCACGAGATAACCCGCCATACCTGACCCCTTAAGATCAGGGCCGGTTCCAGAGTGAGCCACCCCAGCAGCTCAGGCATCAACAACACAACCGAAAATCCTATGACATAGCCTGCCAGAAGGTAGACCGTCAGATTTGGTATTGCAAAACGTCCCAGTTTCCTCTCTAATTTGTCCAGCCAGTTCAAGTCTTTTTACTCCTTATCCTATTTATTTCCAGTTGATCATAATCGATACAATTGTAACGTCCGGCTATCCGTTTGTCAAATACATGTTGCCCCTTTTTAAAGGTTTTACACCATCTTTATATAAATTAACTATAATAATAGATATTATTTTTAAAACCTGCATAATAATAACTTGAGTTTCCGCAAACTGCATTGAAAAGATAGATATGTCCTCTCCAAGTACCAATCTGCCGTTTTTTTGAGAGTT
>CALWQP010000043.1 GCA_944383695.1 uncultured Mediterraneibacter sp. | reverse complement strand
AAAGAAAATATGGGCGTGTAGCTCAGGTGGTAGAGCACTTGACTTTTAATCAAGTTGTCCGGGGTTCGAATCCCCGCACGCTCAGTGAATGAGATGGCGGAAACTCAGGGTGTCGGGTTTCCGTTTTTTTATTCAGTCATGGGCGGATATGGCGGAATTGGCAGACGCGCCAGATTTAGGTTCTGGTGTCCTTGACGTGCAGGTTCAAGTCCTGTTATCCGCATTGCAACGAATGTTCATAATGCGGCCGAACATTCTCATGCAAAGGGGCTGTTGCAAAATAGATGAGGAATCTATGGAACAATGGCTCTGTTTTTGTTTGGACAGACTGTATAGGGGAAGGAGAAGTACATAATGAAAAAGAGGTTTTTGACAAAATGGCTTGTGCTGCTTAGTTTTTTGTGTGGAACCATGACAAACACCGTTTCCGCGGTAGGATATGATGTTGCATATCCCGCTGTGGTTTCAAAAGAGGCCTCGTCAGGTGAGAACTTACCACTCTCGGAGGCTGGTGAGTCTGAAGGAGTGAAAGAAAGTACAAAAGATGAGCAGGACAGCGCACTCTCTGAAGGCACGTCACAGGCGGAAATGGATACAGAGACCACTGATTCAGGGGTCAACGATCCGAAAGCTTCTGAAGGGGAAAGCACAGAGGGCACACCTTCTGATAATGTATCACAGCCTGAGACTGATGGGGAGACGGCGGACGATGCACTTGTTGAATCCGAAACAAGCAATGCTGACTCTTCCGCGGCTCTGACCGCTGCTTTGGCAGAAATACCGGAGAACCAGGGATATATCTATCTTTCAGATATTTCTTATGATGCTTCCATGTCGGGCACGAAGCACGACAGTATCAAGATGGATCAAAATTCCTACGGAAATAACATTTCTTTGGTCGTGAACGGTTCTTCCATGGAATTTTACAAAGGGATCTTTGCCCATGCCACCTCAACGGTCGTATACGATATATCTGACTACTCGGATGTGTTTACCCGTTTTACATCCTATGTGGGAGTTGACCGCTCTCAGGGAAATAAAGGGAATGGCGTCTGGTTTTCCATATCTGTCTCACAGGATGGAAAGGCATGGAACGAGATTGAGAAAAGTCCTGTCCTGAAAGGGGACAGCGAGGCGCACTTTTTTGATATAGATATTACAAATGCAAAATATATCAGATTATATGCCAATGATAACGGAGCAAACGGCAATGACCACGCTGTATATGGGTTTCCGAGAATCTTGAAACCAGACTATGATGATTCCGAAGAAATAGCAGACGGCATAAAGACCGTATCCGTATATGACGAAATATTAAAGAGGGATTATACCATCGATCAGGAAATTACCGGGGAGTATGAGAAGCTCTTATTATTGCGTACATTTGTGAACAGGGTCGGTTACAATAATATCCTGACGGCATCCTTAAAAGACCCTGAAATCAAAACGGCAGTAGAGTGGCTGACAACAGACATCGAAGCATTGCGAATGTACGTCAACGGCGGAGAGATAGAGTCCGGCTCATACCTTAATTCTTTGACAGCGTTAGGCGATCTGTATGCTGCTTATAAAGATGATTTTTCCGATGTGCAAAACGGAGAACTTTATAAAAAACTAGTGATCTCCATTTCATTAAGCCATGCAAGGACTATCCGCCTGTGGACAGGAAACGGTCCGGTGTCTGTGCCTGTGGAGAGGTACAGGCTGTTTAAGGCGCTTTATACCGACGGACGTATGGCCAAGGGCGGGAATACGGAGCTGTTTAAGCAGCTTCCCGTAGAACTGATGCGCTGGGTGGTTGACAGTAAAATAGATGATGAAGAAATAGACTGGCTGGTTGCCCATGCATTGAAAACAAAAGACAAAGGCGGAAGCTATCTTGACGCCTATACCTATATTACATATACCATGGGCTTTAACTATAACCGCGAGAAATATTATTTGCCGGAAAATTATGACTCCTGGAATGAAAAATATGACATTGCCAATCTCAGTGGATATGGACAGCAGGGCGTACATAAGCTGTGGATGGTATTTGAAGAAGGCTCTGTGTGCGGGGGGCTGGCAAAAACTTACGCCAATTTAGCTCAGGTATTCGGTATGCCTGCCGCTGTCATCGGTCAGCCCGGTCATGCAGCTGCCCTTACGTACAGCCTGAACAGCAAAGGTCAGGGGATATGGTCTATTAAAAATGATATCACAGGCTGGGTACAGTCTGAGAAAGGGGAGCGTCTCCTTCTTGGCTGGGGCTCGAAAAACTGGGATTCTTACTACAATGTCAGCTATGTGCTCCTGGCACAGCATGCGCTGAATGACTATGCAAATCTTGAAAAGGCAATGTTGTACAATTATCTGGCAGACGTTTATAAGGGCGAGCCTGACAAACAAATCGAAATATACAATAAAGCATTGGAAATACAGAATTTCAATCTGGATTCTTTGGTAGGGCTGATAGACGCCTACAAAGCGGACGGCGGCAAGACCAGTGCGGAGTATTTAGCGCTGGCAAACAGAGTGGCTGAAGGTCTTGCATATTTCCCGCTGCCGTTCAGTGATGTTATGAATCTGCTGAACAGCAATATTACAACATCTGAGGACCGAATCGCCTATGATGCGTTAAAAAGCGCGACGCTGGACAGAGCGCTCCAGGCAACAGAAAATGACACAGAACAGCCCAATGCATGCATTGCCATGGCAAAATATCTGAAAGGGGATAATGACTTTCAGTTGGCGGACTTTTCATTTGACGGAGAAAATGCCGGAAAAATCATTATAAATGAAAAGTATGACGATTATAAATATCCCATAGATTACAGCCTGGATGGGGGAGAAAACTGGACAACCACATATGATCATGTCATTGCGCTCACAGAGGAGCAGATAGCGGGAATCACCACGGAAAATGACATTAAGCTGAAACTGTCCGGCACCAGCCAGGAATATACCATAGATATTTTGACTGGCGAAAGAGTCACTACTGACATCGTGACCAAAAACGACGATGAAAATACCCTGGTAGGAAAGATTGCGAATCTGCAGTACAGTCTGGATGAAGGGGAAACATGGAAGGACTATACCAGCGATATTACATTTGAAGGCGACCAGGTCGTGAAGGTGTGCTACAAGGCACATGGCAGATATTTGGATGGGGCCATGGATCAGTTTACTTTCCATGAAGATACCAACCCCGATACGATCAAATATATTCCTGTAAAGCATATCAGTTTTGTTTCCGCGGGAGAGTCCCAGAGCGGTCAGCCTGCAAAAAACATGATAGACGCCAGCCCCTTTACAACGTGGCACACAAAATATGGGCAGGTTGCCGGTGATAAGTCCTTTGTCGTCAGCTTTGACACTGTAAGATATTTATCGCAGATCAGCTATGACCCCGCAGGCACAAACGGAAGGGTCAAAACCGTTGCTGTATATACCAGTCTGAACGGAGAAGACTGGGTGCTGGCAGGACAATCCTCTGTGTGGGGGAATAACACTTCCCGAAAAACACTGACCTTGGAGGAGTCTTCCCTTGCCAAGTATGTGAAAATAGTGGCAACTGCTACTTACGGCAATGGCAGTGAACCGGCAGACAAATATGTGAGCGGCACACGCTATAATTATTATGAGGACCCCACGAAAATATATGAGGAGGAAATGCCGGTCATCAAGTATTCTCCCGATTCTGCTACGAATCAGGACGTAACGGCAATGCTGGTACTGCCTGACGGCTTCACTGCTGTGGGAGAAACATCACACACATTTACAGACAATGGAGACTACACTTTTACATACCTGAATATGGGTAAGGAACAGAAAACGATCACTGCTTCTGTGGACTGGATCGACAAAAAAGCTCCGTCCGCTGAGGTGAAGTACGATATTACCGGACCAACCAATAAAGACGTGACGGCAACCCTTGTAAATGAAAGCGAGACCATCACCGTAACGAACAACGAGGGCTCAAAAAGCCATACATTTACGGAGAACGGAGAGTTTGTATTTGAAATCCAGGATGAGGTGGGAAATACAGCTAAGATCACTGCTTCGGTAAACTGGATCGACAAAAAAGCTCCGACCGCTGAGGTGGAGTACGATATCACCGGACCAACCAATAAAGACGTGACGGCAACCCTTGTAAATGAAAGCGAGACCATCACCGTAACGAACAACGAGGGCTCAAAAAACCATACGTTTACGGAAAACGGAGAGTTCATATTTGAAATCCAGGATGAAGTGGGAAATACAGCTAAGATCACTGCTTCGGTAAACTGGATCGACAAAAAAGCTCCGACCGCTGAAGTGAAATACGATATCACCGGACCAACCAATAAAGACGTGACGGCAACCCTTGTAAATGAAAGCAAGCCCATCACCGTAACAAACAACGAGGGCTCAAAAAGCCATACATTTACGGAGAACGGAGAGTTTGTATTTGAAATCGTTGATGAGGCAGGAAATACAGCTAAGATCACTGCTTCCGTGGACTGGATCGATAAAACTCCTCCTGTCGTAGAGATCCGGTATGAAATAGTTAATGGTCGAATTGTAGCCACTGTGGCAAGCGGGGAGGAAATTACCATTTTGAATAATAATGGCTTGAACAGCCATGCCCTGGATGAAAGCGGACGGTTTACTTTCACCATCCAGGACAGGGTGGGCAATATTACGGAAATTACCGCTTCCCTTGATCAGGTTGACAGTTCGCTGCTGGCTTCCCTTGACCAGACTGACAGCAAACGGCCGGTGAACAGCGGAGATACAACACCTTTGAAAGTATCTGGTCAAAATAGCTCGACTCCTCAAACCGGAGACAAGAACGATCTGGTGCTCATCCTTATCGTTGGTATTGTTGCTCTTGCTGTTTTTCTTCGTTTGGTATATACTACACAGCGTGCTTCAAAACAGGAGGGCTAATGATATGATTGAAAAGAAGATCAAATTCACAACTTCGGGACAGATAATGAGTTTCTGCAATATGTGTCGTAAAATGAGAGCAGATGTCGATGTGACAGATATGTCCAATCGGAATTTCCGCATTGACGGTAAATCGCTTCTTGGGCTGATGTCTATCAAGCTGGGCCTGCCGATGCGCCTTGTCGTGAATGGCGAAGATGAAGAACTGGCTCACAAGTATTTTACAAACTATGAGCTGGAAGGCTAAGTGTTTAGGATAAGAGAGATAAAGAAAAGTCTGCAGGCATTAGCCGCACACCCATAAGGAAGTTATCATACCTTGCAGGACAGCATGGCAAATTGCTATGCTGTCTTGTTTTTCTTGCCGTCGGTGTCTTTCGTATATCTGTAGGCCGGATTGCTGGAAAGATGTTCCCCACTTCTGCAAGGCATATCATCTCATTCCAGCCCGGCCTATCAAAAGTTACCCTGGAAACGCCGTCGGCAATAAAAAAGGTTGTGTAGTGCAGTATTTTTTTGGTAACTCAACGATTGTTTTGCTGAGCAGGGAGTTTGTAAATGGAGATAGTCCATGATATAATTTTAATAACATAAAGTAAAAGAGGTGATCTTTTATGGACACGATTCTATCGAGGCTACGGCTTGAGATTCGAAATATTTTCCGTACAGAAAGCAGCAATCAGGCAAAGGTTTCTTCTATGACAGCCTATCGGGTTACCGAGACAAAAATCCATATGCCACTGCTGGAAAATCCATATCTGTATCTTGTCCTTGATGGGGCGTTTCGACTTTATGCTCCGTCGGGAATTATGGACTATATGGCGGGACAATATTCCATATCTAAAATAGACACGCCATTGTACGGTACAATCCTATCCTTTTCAGAACGGAATGATTTTTTGGCAATGGCACTGGAGTTCACGAGTAATGAGGTTATTGCTGTCGTATTGGACTTAGACAACACATTGACAGAAAGGATTATGAAAGAGGCAATTCCAGAGCAGGAAATGTCTTTGGCGGATAATGCCGTTATAGAATCTGTTTATCGGCTTTTCGTTACTATGAAAAAGCCGCTCTCCTCTGATTATATACGCAGGAATATCGTGCGAGAAATAATTTATTATGTCCTTTGCGGCTCATGCGGAAAACAGTTTCTGCAAGCCATTACAAATATACAGAACATTGACGAAATCTACGAAGCAAACAGTTGGATTAAAGAAAATTTTCGCAGTTCTTTCACCGTAGAAAGTTTGGCGGAACAGCAGAATATGAGTGTTTCGCTGTTTCATCAAAAGTTCAAGAGCGCGGTGGGAATGGGACCTCTGCAATGCCAGAAGCGTTTGCGTCTGACCGAAGCCCGGAGGTTGATGTTAGGCGACGGCCGGAATGTAACAGAGGTCTCGTTAGAAGTTGGATATGAGAGTGTGTCGCAATTTATCCGCGATTATAAAAAAATGTTTGGAGCCACGCCGAAAGAAGACATTTTGCGCTTCAAGGAGCAGTTAAAGAAATAGGCAATTTTTTCAGAGGAACAGGCAAGCAAAAAGCCTGTTCCTTTTGTTATGATACAACATAGGAAGCACATTACTTTTTCCTTAAAAAGATATCTGAAAGCGAGGTATTTCAAATGATTTTAACAGACGAATTGTGCGACAAACTATGCGCTGCCGCAAAAGAGAAAAGCAGGGAGATCGGTATTGACATCAGTTTTGCCATCAGCGATGAAAGTGGGTTGCCGCGAGCTTATCGCAGATACGGTGAAGCACTGGTATTAAGCATTACGCTTGTTCCTGGAAAAGCTTATACAGCAGCCGTTACCCAATGTAAAACAAAAGATGTTGCTGCTGCCGCCGCGGAGGGCGCTTCCCTTATGGCAATTGAGACAAACGACCCCCGCATTACGCTCGTAGCCGGTGGATATCCGCTGTTTGCAAATGGAAAAATCGCAGGCGGTATTGGCGTCGGCGGTGGGAGCGAGGCACAGGATTGCGAGATTGCGGAGTATGTTGTTTCTGTATTCAACCAAGCGATAAAGTAAGCAGGGTATATGCTGATGAATAATATCAGTAGTGGATAAACCGTCTGCACCCTTGAAAATGGTGTTTATTTTTCCTGTCGGCATGGATATCCGTTTTCTGTTGCGATCTGTCTGCCAGCCGTTAAGTTAATTTGTTTTCAATACTTCTTTAACGGTGGCTGGCTTTATGCCTGTGGCCTTTTTTCTTTATCTGACAGGCGAAATGGGGAAAGCGTCCCTTTTTCGTAAGATTTCAGCAGCAAAAGCGCTGCGATGGATGCACATAGTTCTCCGACAGGAAAGGAGACCCACACGCCGACCGGACCCCATAGCTTCGCAAGAAGAAAACTCAGGGGGATCGTGATCACAAACTGACGCAGCAGGGAGATGATCAGTGAGTTCCTGCCATTCCCAAGGGCTTCGAATGTACCGGAGTAAATGATGCCTACAGAGGAGACCAGAAATCCGAGGCAGATGATGCGTAAGGCGGTGACACCGGACTTCAGTAGCTCAGCGTCCGCGTTAAACAATGCGAAGATCTGTTCCGGGATAAGAAGGGAAAGCAGCGTGCCCAGGAGCATTAAAGCTGCCGCGCAGACGAGGCTGTACCGGATAGTGGAGCGCACCCGGCGGCTCTCGCCTGCTCCGTAATTGTAGCCGATGATGGGGCGCATTCCCTGGACGATGCCATTGGCGGGCATGTAGATAAATGTCTGGAGCTTGAAATACACGCCGAGTACCGCCACATATACTTCGGAGAATGCGGTAAGGATGCTGTTCAGTATGCTGATGAGGATGGATGGGAGCAGCATCATGATGCTGGAGGGGATTCCCACACTGTATATCTGACGGATGATGCTCCGGTCGAAACAGAGGTATTTCGCCCGGATGTGGATGGCGTAAGGCTTTTTCAGGTATACAACGATGTAGAGCAGGAAGGCGCTGATCTGTCCGATTACCGTGGCAATAGCGGCGCCGGCCACTCCAAGCTCGGGGAAACCGAGAAGCCCGAATATAAGGATGGGATCTAGGATAATATTGACGGCACATCCCACGATGAGCAGGATCATGGTAATCTTCATCTGCCCGATCCCCTGGAAGATCTTTTCAAAAGCGATCTGGAGTAGAGAACCGAACGAAAAGCAAAGTACAATGCAGGTGTAAGCACAGGCATCCTCCAGCACTGCAGGTTTGTCCGTGAACAGAGACAAAAAGGGACGTGTGATTAAAAGTCCGGCGAGTATAAACAGGATACAGTGAAATACAGTCAAACCGATCCCGATGGTGGCGGCGCGGTCTGCTTTCTCCTGATTTCCCGCACCGAGATGGATGGAGATGGAGGAGCTGATTCCCACGCCGATCCCAACTGCCACGGACACAATGGCGTTCTGGAGCGGATAGGCGAGAGAAACAGCGGTCAGCGCATCGGTTCCGAGCCATGACACATAGATACTGTCCACGATATTATAGAGCGACTGGATGAGCATGGACAGCATCATGGGAACAGACATGGAGACCAGAAGGGAAAAGACGGGTTTTGTCTTCATAAACATATTATTTTCCTGCATGGTATATCGAAACTCCTTTCGTCCTTGCTGAAAGCGCGCCGCCACAGGAAGCGGTGCGGAGAAATAAAAAAAGCCATATGCCTGTTTGAATTCTGAAACAGGAAAAACCATATGGCTTTTATTTTTATCTGTGGTATTTACAATAACATATCCAAATGCTCAAGTCAATAAAACAAGTTGTTCTTTTCAGCTACAGCACGTCGTTCTTTTCGGCTGTGGAATGAGAATGAGCCTTTTCAGCAACTTTTTCTCTTTCTTCTTACCTCACAGAGCACTATGCCGCATTCCGCGAGGAGAAGAACTGCTGTCATTCCAAATACGCCGGCTGCCGGGGAATCCCCTGTATTGGGCGGTATGTCTCCCGAAGTGCCTGAGGAACTGGAGGTATTTGGAGCACCTGAGGCGCCAGCTGCACCTGGAGCTCCTGAGGAACCTGTACCTCCTGAAACACCGCCGGACGGATTACTCGTGTTATCAGCAGGTGCGATTGTAATTGCTATCGGTGAGCTTACAATATCGCTTATGGATGCCGTGACCGTGACGGTCCCCTCTTTTATGCCTGTCACGATTGCGTTGTTGTCGCTGGTCGTAAGCTGAGCCGCATCTCCTGTGAGTGTCCAGTTCACAGTGGTATAGGATGCGTTGGCAGGTGTGACCTCAGCGCTGAGGGTGATCTGTCCGCCGACCTTGATCTCAGAGATCCCGCCTGTGAGACCGGAGGTTCCGCTCGTGATAGTCACAGATTCTACAGTCGGATTCTCCGGGTCTACTGGCGCCCCTGTTACGGTAACCTTCACCGAAGGAGCAAGTCCGTCCGGATTTTCCATTCCTTCCGGCAGGACAAGCTGTCCGGTAAATATGTATTCGCCTGGAGCTTCCGGGTCGAAGGTCTCACAGGTCCAGGAGCTGATGCTGATACGTTCGCTCTGGGCATCCGATGAGGTGATCATGACCTGACCTGGGAATGGGATATCTGCTGAGAGTGTTCCCTGAGCAACAGTAATGTCGGCAAGTGATTTCACTTCCCGGATCGTGAGGGGCTGGTCGAGGATATTAAGAGCCTCGTTGAGCTCCTGCATCACCTGTGCGATCCTCGCCTCAGTCGTGCCTTCCGGCAGCTCCTCCGCGAGCGTGATCGCAGGGAATGTCCCGGTCAGCAGGCCGTAGCTGTTTCTGACTGCGCTGCGGACAGCCACTTCGAAAGAAGCTTTGGTCTGCGCGTGTATTCCTTCTAAAGATGCTCCGTTCAGTGTGCCGACCAGTGCGTTGAGCTCGCCTGTATCAGGAGCAGTTGAGCCTGAAGTGCTGGTTGTCACTTCGATCTTTGCAAGATTGATGCTTGTCAGTGAGTTGTCGGAATTCGCCTCATCGCTCTGGTTCAGGGGGATCAGTTTCAGGACATATGTCCCATAGTCCAGTCCGGAAATGGTGTAAGCCTGGCGCGTTCCGGGCACTCTTGCTGTCACTGAGGAATCATATAAACTGAATTCTGCCTCGTCGACTACATTTCCGTCAGCGGTAGATAAAACTACCTTCGCTTTTCCGGAAGTCGCTGAAAAGCGGCTGTACAGGGATACGCCTGTCCCCTCAAATTTAAGTAAAGCGTAAGCATTCTCCTGCCCTGTGGCGCCCTTCTTCAGATACCTATTCATCAGATCCTCTGAGTCAGCGTTTTCAAGTACCCAGTCATCAGCATTGGCGGATGAATAATAAATCTTTCCAAGCTTACCTTCTGTCGTGGTCATATCCTCGTTCCGGCAGGTGATGGTGGTAACCGATGGAGCTTCTGCTCCGGAAAGTCCGTCTATTGCGTCCTGGAGGGCCGTGATGGCGGAATTAAGTTCCGCTGCGGTGAGCTCAGGGCTTCGCAGTGTGGATTCAGCCGCCAGGAGAGCTGTGTCCATGGTGTTCAGGCTGCCAGTCGTATAGGCGGTCCTGTCGATTGCCCCGGCCTCATCTATAAGGACTGCAAGCTGTTCCTGCAAGGCCAGAGTCTCATCCATGCTCTCATATATCCGAGCATAGCCGAAGCTGATACATGCGTTGTTGGCATTACCGCTTGTTTCCCCTGTTACACGGACTTTGACGGTATGACTTCCATAGTCCAGTATGTCGCTTTCCCAGAACAGCACGTCTGTCGCTTGTGATTCGCTGTACTGATCCACCTTAATCTCTTCCCCATCGTCAATAGAGACTGCCGCCAAGCCGTGGGCGTTATCAAGCATACTGTACAGCTCGATCTTAACGCCGGTAAAGGTGATGGTATAGTAGTCGTTCTCTGTGCGCGATTTGTTTGCGTAAGTATTGTTTGCGCCGGTTGTCCATGCATTGTTGGCAGATACGTATGCTACGCCTCCGCTCTGTCCCTCCATGACGGTGTCCGTGTGGCGGATCGTGGTAACCGGCTGTTCAACAAGAGAGCTCAATGCGTTCTGCAGCTGTGCCACAGCCTTGTTGACAATAGAGTTGACCGGAGCTTCCATTTCCATAACGCTGGCTGCAAAATCTACTGCATCGTCCAGCGCCGCAAGGCTGGAAGCTGTGTAGCCAGATCTGTCTATGGCTTCTGCGTCTTTGAGCAGCAGTGCCAGTGTTTCGGTGCTTCCTGTCTCAGGTGACTCTGCATCCGGGAGAGATGGGTCGCATGGAACGCGGTCTGCGTCTGACGCGACCGTATTGACTTCCAGTGTTGCGGTCACATCGTCGACTCCGTCAAAAATCTTGATACGGTCGATATTGACCGTCCCTTTTGATGCAGTGAGTGTGAGCGTGTGCGTTGTGTTTTCGAGAACCGGGCTTTCATATACTGCCTGGTTTCCGATGGTGCCGTATTTGGCCGTGTTTGAGCAGGAGAATGTGCCTGTCGCCGCGCCGTCGAGTGTAACAGTCCCGCTGCCGTTCGTGTTGCTGCTCTCGCTGTAAACGATGATCCTGTTTCCGGTAAAGCTGATGGTCATGCTGTCGCCGGAAGTGCTGGTCTGGTGCAATGTGTTCCGGTAAGAATCCGGGCGATTGTTAACAGTTGTCCATCCGCTGCCAGAGTATGTGATCTGGGCGGTGTTGCTGTCGTCGATGTCCTCGCCCAGATCTGCTGATACCTGGATCTCGGTCGTGCCGGGCTTGTCCTGTTCGGAGCGCAGATAGAATCCGCTGATTCCGTCCGCCATGGTCGGATGCTCGCCTGAATATACGAGAGTTCCAGGGCCGCTTAAAATCTCAGCGGTGACAGTCTCGGCGCCGTAGAACTCTCTCTGGCCGTTTTTGTCTTTGAGCTCCGCGAGAATCCATGCTACATCAGCGCCATCGGCTTCGATATCCCCGATGGTGTTGTGGAGTTCAAGGGAAGCTCCGCCTTTTTCTGTTTCATAGGTAGAAGAATAAACGATATCCTCGGCGGTTGCCTGGCTGCTGCCTGAACGATATCCTCTCGCCACCAGCTTGGAATTTTCCGACCATTTAAGGTTTGTGTCTTTAAAGACAAACATGCCGTTTTTAAGCGTGTTCTGGTATTCATTTGCTCCGTCCAGATATCCGACCTGCTCAAGAGTGCCGGAGCCATTGTCATACAGGAGTTCGACTTCGTCCAGGTTCGTGATGACTCGTATGGTATCTGAAGAATCGGATTTCCATTCGCTTGCGATCTTCAGGATTTCCCCGGTATCCTCTTCGTTCGGCGCCTGCGCTGCCATCAGATAGGCAATCCAGGTTTTGTGAAGGGGATTGCGCCATATGCCGTATACGCCGGAAGAGCGCCACAGGTCTACGTTTTTCCCTTTTTCATAGGCTGACTGAGGAGTATAGTATCCGAACAGATCCCACTTCAGCGTACCCATTATCCTGGAATCGCTCATGAGCTGTCCCATTTTCTTGCCGTCATTTATGATCTGGGCGGTTTTCCGCGTCTCGCTGTCGCCTGGTATTACGAAGTATTTACCCAGATTTGTATTCCACTCTGTGACGAACCAGGACTTTGCGTTTGGATTGTTTTTTATGGAACCTGAATTTGGATCCACATAATCGTGCCAGCCATAGACATCAGCCACTGGCGTGGCGTTGTTCATCTCTTCCTGGATGGTGAGACGGCTTGGATCAAGTTCCTTTGCCACGGTCTGGCGTTCCCGGCTCTCCTCAACAGAGGGGTAATTCAGCGGGCGCTCGTTGGGAATAATACCCCACAAAACGATGCTCGCATGGTTACGGTCTCTTTTTATCATTTCTTCCATCGAGTAGCAGAACTGCTCCCAGCCCGGAGTGTCATTCCATCCCAGGGGTTCTTCTTCCACCATGATGCCGAGCCTGTCGCATGCGTCCAGGAAGGATGGGTCTGTCTGATAATGAGAGGTACGCACAAAGTTGATGCCAAGGTCATGCTTTAACGTTTCAGCGTCCTTTTCGTTGAGCTTGGCCGTGCGTGAATTTCCGAGATAAGGAGCCTGCATATGCCAGTTTCCGCCGATCACGGTGATCCTTTCGCCATTCAGCATAAAGTACCCCTCGTTTTCGGTCATAGCTGTGGATGTCAATGTCCTTATCCCGATGGTCGTGGATACCTGGTCAATGCAGATATCGTCTGAATAAATATAGGTCTCTGCCGTGTAGAGATACGGATTATCAGGACTCCAGAGCTCAGGGGAGTCGATGGTATGCTCCAGCTTCGCCAAAGCAGTGCCGAGACTGTCAACATCAACCGTGGTCTCAACGGTTGAAACTTCATTTCCCGCACTGTCCTTAATGACGGAGCGGACCGTAGCGGTCTGGGCGGCGCTGTACCGGTTGGTGATTTCCATCTCTCCGTTTAATATGGCAGCAGCGTCACTGTATTCTACATCATCGTTGTAATAGAACACAGACTCAGAATACAGACTGTCTGTAAGAGTCATGGAAGCCTCGCCGTGAAGCCCGCCGAAATAATGAAAGTCTATGCTTTTTCCCGGAGGCATTTCATCACTGTGGTACTGGCTGTCGACCTGGACGGCTATTACATTGTCATAATTTCCGAAGGTCACATAATCAGTGATATCAAATTTAAAATGCGTAAAGGTGCCTTTTGCCTCGCCGACTAAGGCGCCGTTTACATAGACCCGGTTGATCTGTCCGCCGCCGTTAAATTCCACAAATACCCGGTCATTGCTGTCTTCCTCGGGCAGGGTAAAGTGGCGGCGGTACCAGTCTATGGTCTGTATGCTGTCCAGATCCGGCTCAAACAGGTCGTATGTATCCCTGGCGTGAGGCAGGGATACATGCTCCGCGCTGCTTTCATCATAGTCCGGATCCTTTGCGCTGAGGTCGTTGCCGCGGATAAACAGCCAATCCGTGTTAAAATCTAAAGTTTTCCGCTCATTTTCCCCGGTGATGAGCAGTTCAGATGAGGACTGGCCGGTGGTCCGGCTTTCTTCAGCTGCCGCGGACCCGGCGGGGAAGCAGCTGAAGACCACAGCCGCTGCAAGCGCTCCACAGAGCAGCCTTTTTGTAAATAATGTTTTTTTCATTGACGTTTCCCTTTCCTTTTCCCTTTCTTGCATAAATATCAATTCGTGTGTACATATCTTAAATCCATTTTATACAAATATAAGGCACAGGTCAATTTATTTTAAAAATTCAGCGTTTTACACATTTTCGCCCGGCTTTTTTGTGCACATTTTAATAGGAAGGATCTGTCAGGCATTGTCTGCCGGACATTATAAGGAACTGTTACAGGATTCCCAAATGTTCCAGCAGGATTTTCAGCCCCAGCAGTATGAGTATCACACCGCCGGCGAATTCGGCTTTTGCTTTATAACGGGTGCCGAATACGTTCCCGATCTTTACCCCGACAGAGGAGAGCGCGAACGTGGTCACACCGATAAAAGAGACTGCGGATGCGAACTGAACGTTCAGAAAGGCAAAGGTAATGCCCACCGCAAGCGCGTCGATGCTGGTCGCCACTGCGAGCAGGAACATGGTCCTGATATCAAGAGAATCGCTTTCCTCTTCGCAGTCGTTTGAACAGGCTTCTTTTATCATGTTGGCGCCGATGAGCCCAAGCAGGATGAAGGCGATCCAGTGATCAATGGCTGTGATCTTATCCCGGAACTGGACGCCAAGAAAATAACCGATGGTGGGCATCAGCGCCTGAAAACCTCCGAACCAGAGTCCGACGATCAGTGTTTTCTTAACAGTGATCTTTGGCATGGCAAGCCCCTTACAGACAGAGACTGCGAAGGCGTCCATGGACAGCCCCACAGCCAGAATGAATAATTCCAATAACCCCATTTTTTCCTCCTTAGTCATGGCGGAAAGCCCATGATGCTTCCCGCGAAATAAAAAAGCAGGTGCAGTGCTGCACCTGTCAGATAAAAACATGCACAGCAAATACACTGTACATGAGTCTCATTATTTAAGATAAGCCAGGTTCCCGACGGAAACCAGTATGTTGACTTACCACGCAGAAATACGCCAATTACTCCCTCACGAACTGATAATATGTTATCATTAAGCGGGCTCTGTGGCAAGAAAAATTTTTGTTATATCTATTGTCTGTTTTATTCACATTATTGACATATTTTCCTGATAAGATGTAGGACAAAACAAAAGTATACAGATCAGAAAAAGAGGAGAGAAGGGTCATGGAAAATATAAAGATTCTTGTTGTAGATGATGAGAGCAGGATGAGAAAACTGGTAAAAGATTTTCTTACCCGGGAAGGCTATACGGTCGTGGAAGCAGGGGACGGCGTGGAGGCGATGGACATTTTCTACGAGGAGAAGGATGTGGCGCTTGTCATCCTTGACGTGATGATGCCGAAGATGGACGGATGGCAGGTGTGCAGGGAAATCCGGGAATCATCCAAAGTCCCGATCATCATGCTCACTGCCCGCTCGGAAGAAAGGGACGAGCTCCAGGGATTTGAACTGGGTGTAGATGAATATATATCCAAACCGTTCAGCCCGAAAATCCTGGTGGCGAGAGTGAATGCCATCTTGAGACGGACGCTCGGGGGCACGAGCGGAGATGTGATCGAGGCAGGCGGAATCGTGATCGATAAGGCGGCCCACATCGTGAAGATTGACGGACAGTCTGTGGAACTGAGCTATAAGGAGTTTGAACTTCTGTCATATTTTGTTGAGAATCAGGGAATCGCCCTGTCCAGGGAGAAAATCCTGAATAATGTATGGAATTATGATTATTTCGGCGATGCCCGGACGATCGATACCCATGTGAAGAAACTGAGGAGCAAGCTGGGGAATAAAGGCGAATACATCAGGACTATATGGGGAATGGGCTATAAATTTGAAGTAGACTGATCTGAGGTGATGATTTATGAAATATTCGATCCGAAGGCAGATAACAGCCATCTTCATCGGACTGCTTGTCTTCATCCTCGGGGCAGTGCTGGTCATCAATACCGGATTTCTGGGGACGTATTATCTTTCCCACAAGTCCCAGGAGCTGACGCGGACATACAGTGAAGTGGACCGTATATTTTCGGGAGACAAACTGACAGAAACATCGTCCCTAAATAATATCCTCATTCGTACGGAGAAGGCGAATGTAGATCTGGTGGTCGTTGATGCAGGCGGCAATGCGGTGTTCAGCACGCTCGGCACAGAGGACCCTCGTTTTAAAGAAATGACAGTGGGGCTGCTCATGGGAATCGCAGGCGTCAACGTGGCGGATGTGATCAGGCAGTCAGATGCTTATACGATCTACCGGGATGACGCCCAGGGAGTGACCGGTGATGTGGAGTATCTGAAAATGCGCGGAAGGCTGTCAGATGGCTCCTGGTTTATCATGCAGAGCCCCCTGGCCAGTATTCAGGAGAGCGCCTCTCTGGCAAACCGGTTTCTGATCTATCTGGGAGTTATCGGCATTATTTTTGGAGGAATCCTCATATGGCTGTTTTCGCGCAGGATCACGCAGCCGATCATGGAACTGGCAAGGCTCTCACAGGAGATGGCGAATCTGAATTTTGAAGCAAGATATACGAGAAACGGAGAAGATGAGATCGGAGTTCTCGGAAGGAATTTTAACAGAATGTCCGCTCAGCTTGAGAAGACGGTATCCGAATTAAAACGTGCCAATAACCAGCTTCAGAAAGATATTGAGCAGAAAGAAAAGATTGAGGACATGAGAAATGAGTTCCTTGGAAATGTCTCCCATGAGCTCAAGACGCCGCTTGCGCTTATCCAGGGGTATGCAGAGGGCCTTAAGGAGGGCATCAATGACGACCCGGAGAGCCGGGAGTTTTACTGCGACGTCATTATGGATGAAGCGGGAAAGATGAATATGATGGTCAAAAACCTTCTCGCGCTGAACCAGCTTGAATTCGGAAACGACGAGGTACAGTTCGAGCGGTTCGACATCGTCAGACTGGTCCAGGGAGTGATCGCGAGCTGCGAAATCCTTGTGCAGCAGGCAGGGGCGTCGATCGACTTTATCGCTGATGAATGTCTCTATGTATGGGCGGATGAGTTTAAGACAGAACAGGTAGTGCGCAATTATCTGACAAATGCGATCCATCACGCGGAGAATGAGAAAAGGATCGAAGTGCGCATCCTGTCTGATGACGGCAAGGCGCGGATATCTGTATTTAACAGCGGGAAGCCGATCCCGGAAGAAGATATCCCGAAGCTGTGGGATAAGTTCTATAAGGTGGACAAGGCGCATACAAGAGAATATGGAGGAAATGGGATCGGGCTGTCCATCGTAAAAGCGATCATGGAGTCCTTCCATCAGAAATACGGCGTAAAGAACTTTGAGAACGGAGTGGCCTTCTGGTTTGAGCTGGATGCAAAGACCGACGGCAGTCTGCCGGAAAAAGGAAATACTTCTTTACATTAAAGTGAAAATGCGTTAAAATGCATAATTATGAAATGTTTTTATGGGCATACGGTATGCCAGCTGCGAGCAGTGGGTATTGCGTATGCCTGAATTGTTATCTGGGAGGAAGAGGGCCATGTATGAAAAGATATTTGAAATTGTGCAGTCAGTGGATGATTTTGTGTGGGGGTGGTGGATGATCATCCTCCTTCTCGGTACCCACCTTTTTATGACGGTACGCACAGGCTTTATTCAGAGAAAATCCATCACAAAGGGCATTCCGCTCTCTGTGTCAAAAGAGGATGACGCGGATGGGGAGGTGAGCCAGTTCGGCGCGCTGACCACTGCGCTGGCCTCTACCATCGGCACAGGGAATATCATTGGCGTGGGGACTGCCATCGCCCTTGGAGGTCCGGGAGCGGTGCTCTGGTGCTGGCTCACCGGCGTATTCGGAATCGCTACAAAATACGCAGAGTCTCTGATCGCGGTCAAGTACAGGGTAAAGACAGCGGACGGACGTATGCAGGGCGGAGCCATGTATGCTCTGGAGCGGGGGCTGAACATGAAGTGGCTGGGTATGATCTTCGCGGTATTTGCGGGATTTGCTTCTTTCGGAATTGGCTGTGCCACACAGGTGAACGCCATTGCGGAGGTGTGCAATGAGAATCTTGGGATCGAGCCCTGGATCGTAGGCGTGATTATAGCTGTGCTGACTGCGTTTGTTATCTTTGGCGGCATCAAGAGCATTGCAAATGTGTGTGAAAAGCTGGTTCCCTTTATGGCGGTCTTTTATGTGGTCGGATGCCTGATCATCCTTGGGATCAATTATGATTATATCATTCCCGCGATCAAGACG
This sequence comes from uncultured Mediterraneibacter sp., assembly GCA_944383695.1. GTDB lineage: Bacteria > Bacillota > Clostridia > Lachnospirales > Lachnospiraceae > Mediterraneibacter. Next base: position 3,047 of record CALWQP010000043.1, on the reverse strand, counting down.
ATCTGCCGTCTGGCATTTACGCCGGGCGCGGCAGCAGGAGGTCTTGTGGGAACCGGTATTCGTTACGCGATGCAGTACGGCGTTGCAAGAGGGCTTTTCTCCAATGAATCAGGAATGGGGTCTGCTCCGATCGCGGCAGCAGCGGCAAAAACGAAAAATCCGGTCCGCCAGGCGCTTGTTTCTTCCACAGGAACGTTCTGGGACACCGTAGTCGTCTGCCTTATGACCGGGCTTGTGCTTGTGTCGACGATCATGAAGAACCCGGCGATCAACGCAGACCAGATTGCAGACGGCGGTGAGCTGACGACTCTTGCCTTCGGACAGATCCCATTTTTCGGACCGTTTATTCTCGTTGTCGGAATTATTTCCTTCGCTTACTCCACGATTCTTGGGTGGGCTTACTATGGAGAGCGGTGTGTAGAATATTTTGCGGGCAGGAAAGGGCTGATCCCTTATCGTGCGCTGTATGTGGCAGTGTCCTTTATCGCTCCGGTGCTCGCTCTTGATCTGGTATGGAAGATTGCGGATATCCTGAACGCCCTGATGGCAATTCCCAACCTGATCGCGGTCTTGCTGCTGTCTCCGGTCATTGCAAGAGAGACGAAAAAATACATAAATAATCTTGACGCAGTGGACCATACCCCTGTTCCCGTTGTTAAGACAGGTGTGGGAAAGGGGGAAGGCAGATGATCGCGATCATTGATTATGACGCAGGCAACATCCGCAGTGTGGAGAAAGCGCTGCTTTCCCTGGGGCAGGAAGTCTGCATCACAGGAGACGCGGAAAAAATCCTGAGTGCGGATAAAGTGATCCTTCCCGGCGTCGGCGCTTTTGGCGACGCGATGGACAATATACGAAAAAGAGGACTGGACCAGGTGATCCGCTGTGTGGCAGACGCAGGGAAGCCGTTCCTGGGAATCTGCCTTGGCTTGCAGCTCCTGTTTGAGCGCAGCGAGGAGGCGCCCGGAGCGGACGGACTGGGCATCCTGAAAGGTGAGATCCTGCGTATTCCAGAGAAAGAGGGAATGAAAATCCCCCATATGGGCTGGAATTCTCTGCATTTAGAGAATAACGGCAGATTGTTCAGGGGCATTGAGGAACAGGCTTATGTATACTTTGTCCACTCCTATTATCTGAGGGCTGAGGATGAGAAGATCGTAAAAGCATCCACAGAATACTGCACGCATATCCATGCGTCGGTAGAGCAGGACAATGTGTTCGCATGCCAGTTCCATCCGGAGAAGAGCAGCGATGTGGGGCTGCATATCCTGAAGAATTTTGTGGAACTGTGAGGGAGGGAAAGCATGTTTACAAAGAGGATCATTCCCTGTCTGGATGTAAATGCCGGGCGTGTGGTAAAAGGTGTAAATTTTGTTGATCTGAAGGACGCGGGAGACCCGGTGGAGATTGCCCGGGCATATGATAAGGCCGGAGCAGACGAGCTGGTATTCCTGGATATTACGGCGTCCTCGGATGAGCGCAGGACAGTCGTTGACATGGTGCGCAAGGTGGCGGAGTGCGTGTTCATTCCGTTTACTGTGGGCGGCGGAATTCGGACGGTGGATGATTTTCGGGCAATCCTCAGAGAAGGGGCGGACAAAGTATCCATCAATTCGTCCGCGATCACCACGCCGGAGCTCATTCGTGACGCGGCGGACAAGTTCGGCAGTCAGTGCGTGGTCGTGGCGATCGACGCAAAAAGGCGTGCAGATGGTTCTGGCTGGAATATCTATAAAAACGGCGGGCGCATCGACGTGGGGATCGACGCCGTAGAGTGGGCGAAAAAAGTAGAACAGCTCGGCGCCGGAGAAATCCTGCTCACAAGCATGGACTGCGATGGGACCAAGGCAGGATATGACCTGGAGCTGACACGCGCTGTCGCGGAAAATGTGTCTGTCCCGGTCATCGCATCAGGCGGAGCCGGGAATCTGGAGCATTTCAAAGAAGCATTGACGGAAGGAAAGGCAGATGCAGCGCTTGCGGCATCCCTGTTCCATTATAAAGAGCTGGAGATCCGGCAGGTCAAAGAGTACCTGAGGCAGGAAGGCGTGTCGGTAAGATTGTGAAAAAAAGTGTGAATGGGGTCAGCCCCCTGAGGAGACGGATATGGCAGGATTAAATGGAGACTGGTATGAAGCGCTCAAAGGAGAGTTTTCGAAACCATATTACAGGAAGCTGTTTGACACAGTGAATCATGAATACAGGACAAGGATGATCTTTCCGCCTGCAGAAGATATTTTTAATGCGTTTCATCTGACGCCTCTTAAGGATGTGAAAGTGGTGATTTTGGGGCAGGATCCGTATCACAATAACGGGCAGGCGCATGGTCTGTGTTTTTCGGTGAAGAAAGGCGTGGAGATTCCGCCGTCCCTTGTCAATATTTATCAGGAGCTTCATGATGATCTCGGGTGCGCGATCCCGAATCACGGATGTCTGACAAAATGGGCAGAGCAGGGCGTGCTTATGCTCAACACTGTGCTCACTGTGAGGGCACACCAGGCGAATTCCCATCGCGGGATCGGCTGGGAAGAGTTTACGGATGCAGCGATCATGGCGCTTAACAGTCAGGATCGCCCGATCGTGTTTATTTTGTGGGGAAGCCCGGCGCAGAGGAAGAAGACCATGCTCAACAATCCGAAGCATCTGATCCTGACAGCGCCTCACCCGAGTCCTTTGTCCGCATATCGGGGGTTCTTCGGCAGCAGGCCGTTCAGCCAGACGAACCGGTTCCTGGAGGAGCAGGGGATCGAGCCGGTTGACTGGCAGATTGAGTAGGGAAATAAAAACGCAGCAAAAAGCCGGGAATGTGAATCTTTCAACATTCCCGGCTTTTTTACAGCAGATGACGGGAGTCGAACCCGCCTCCCCAGCTTGGGAAGCTGGTGTTCTACCGATGAACTACATCTGCATTCGGCACGTAAAAAATTATACATCTGTTTGCTTGAAATTGCAAGACCTTTTCTTATTTCGGTGTTATTCACTTATGATAATGTCACCTTAGGATTCTCTTGAGATAATGTCACTTTTTGATAAACTATAAAACTATG
>CALWQP010000042.1 GCA_944383695.1 uncultured Mediterraneibacter sp. | reverse complement strand
TTCTGTTGCACTGGCCTTGGAGTCGCCTCCACCGGACGTTATCCGGCATCCTGCCCTGTGAAGCCCGGACTTTCCTCGTCTGCGGCCTTTCGGCACATGCAGCCGCGATCGCCTGTCTTACTTAACACAGTTTTTGATTATACTATATGCACATAAAAAATGCCACTGTTTCTTTTTTTACTGTCTGACGTTTTTGCTCATACTGACCGGCATTTTTACGCCTATTTATGGCTCAGTCTTTCCCGGAGCATCTGACACAGCTCCGGCATCACCGTTTCAAACTCCGCTCCGTACCACCGCGCTTCCTCTGATGCTGCCGTGGCATCAATACATGCCACTACATGATCAGCCGCAAGGGAAAGGGCCTCTCCCAGATCAAGCCCTCTCATCAGTCCCCCGGTCACTGTGGAGGCATAGATGTCTCCGGTCCCGTGATACGACTGCGGACAGCGCTTTGTAAAATAAGAAAATTCCTTTCCGTTCCGGTCAAGATAAGCCACGCCGAGCCGGCCCGGTTCAAAGCTGACTCCCGTCAGGACCGCTGTTCCGCAGCCGAGTTCAAGAAGCCTCTCCAGCATTTCCCTGATGTACTGCCTGCCGTAGACTGTCTGATACGGCATACCGGTAAGAAGCGCGGCCTCCGTAATGTTCGGCAGGATCACATCCGCCCTCCTGCAGACGTCAGCCATAGCAGCCGGGAAATCACTGACAAACGCGGGATACAGCTTTCCGTTGTCCGCCATCGCCGGATCCACCACAGTCAGGGTTCCCTCTCCTGCAAACCGATCGATAAAACGCGCGATCTGCCCGCATTGTTCCTTTGACGCAAGATATCCTGTATAAATTCCGTCAAAAGTTATATTCTCTTTCTTCCACATGTCGGATATGGGTTCAATCTGATCCGACAGATCCGCGCAGGTAAACTCGCTGAACATGGTATGATTGGACAAAACAGCCGTTGGCAGTATGCCGCACTCTACACCCATGGCGGATATGATCGGAAGCGCCACAGTGATCGAACAGCAGCCGATACAGGATATGTCTTGGATTGTCACAATTCGCTTCATAATTGATACACCTCTCTGTCTAATGCTTTTTAGATGATTGTTTATGGAAAAGTATATCAAATATGGTTTGGTTTAAAATGGCCAGAATTATGTTTTCTTACCAGGCCAGTTTATTCTGCCCCTTCATCCACGATCAGACCGCCACCGTCCGCCGCTGATGTCGCAAGCTCATCGCACCGCTCATTCTGTGGATGTCCGTCATGCCCTTTTACCCAGTGAAAACTGGTGTCATGAGGCTCCTTCGCAGCCAGAAGGCGCTTCCAAAGGTCCACATTCTTGACCGGCTCATTTTTTCCCCGCTTCCAGCCTTTTTTCAGCCAGCCGTCCACCCAGTTCTGGTTGAACGCGTTCACCACATACTGAGAATCCGAATAAACCTCCACCGTACATGGCCGGTTCAGAGCCTCCAGTCCGGCAATGACCGCCATCAGTTCCATGCGGTTATTTGTGGTCCTGACATATCCCTGGGAAATCTCTTTCACATGGAGCTCTCCCTTTTGATCCACGTATTCAAGCACAGTCCCATAACCTCCCGGTCCATCCGGATTTCCCCGAGCCGCACCGTCAGTATAAATCTTAACAAGCATAGTGTTCTCCTATCTGTCAGTCGTCTGATCCGCTTAAAAGGAAACTCTGTCCCTCCTGTTCGATCTTTATGATCCTGTCTCTGTATTCCTTTGTACACTGCTCCAGCATAAGACGGTCAAAAATCTCATAATTCCCCCAAAAATGCATTGGGAATACATGGCTTGTCTCTGTCCGCTTCATAAAACAGTCGATGCCCCAGCAGTACTGTTCACCCAGCCTTGGGTCCACAGGCACAAAGGCCGCGTCAATCTTCTCTTTCTGAAGCTTGTTGATCTCAGCCTGATAGGAGCGCCGCATCCCGGTATTGTATGCTTCCGGTTCGCCCTCCCAGTGCCACCAGTTGAGGTCACCTGCGTGGTACAGTGTCCTTTCGTGGTACCGAACCAGAAACGCCACGCCCTCATCATTCGACCGCAGTGTCCGCACGTGACATCCTCCACACACCAGCTCTTCATTCGGCTTTACGGAATAGACGCCCTCTGCCTCTGCCGTAATATCTGATGACAGGATATAATATATTTCCGCAAAATCTTTTCGTAATTCATAGATGGCCTTGTTGTAATGGTCATAATGGGCATGGCTTGCGAAGACAAACATCTTTTTCGATGCATCCATTTGGGGCATTGTCCCCTTATAATAGTCGAACAGGAAATAGGCATCGTCTATTTCTGCCAGAAATCCACTGTGTCCCACATATGTTATATTCATCATAAACTTATATTCTCCACTACCTGTACTGTCTCCAGAAGGATATATTCCATATCATCCTTGGCTCTTTTCGCGCTCTCCGGCAGATTGATGATCAATGTCTTTTTTCGGATGCCCGCCAGCATCCGTTCCATCATAGAGCTCTTGGAATATCTCAGGTTATATGCCCTGAGTGCCTCCGGTATGCCGGGAAGGAGGATTTCCGCCACATCCGCCACCGCTTCCGGAGCACAGTCCCCTTCCTGATATCCGACCGCCCCTGTAGTCAGGATCAGCTCAACTGATCCTGAATCCGAAAGCTGCCGCAGTACTGTGGAAAGAACTTCCCGCTCCTGAGGAAGGACGCCTGCCGCCTTCACTTCAAATCCGACCTGCTCCAGCATCCGTTTCAGCGCGGATGCCGCCGCGCTTTCTGCCTTTGCCTTATATATCCCGCTGTCAACCGTAAAAATTGCTGCTCTCATCGTTTGTACCCCTTTCTGTTAATTTCATTTCTCCCCTGTTTTTTCACCTGGCGTCCCCTCATAACACCTGAAATATCACTGGCCGAGGATACGCTCTGATATTAAACCTGCATGACGGTAGACCGTTTCCGGAGATTCCCCGATAAAAAACTCTCCGTCTCTGTATACGACCTTTCCGTCTATCATTGTCATCTTTACATTCTGCTTGCTCCCGCTGTATACGATATTCTTCTCAATATTGTGGAGCGGCTGCATGTTGGGCTGCATCAGATCTATCATGATCAAATCCGCTCTCTTCCCCCCTGCAAGCGTGTCACAGTCCGTAAGCCCTATCGCATGGGCGCCGTTCACAGTAGCCATCTCCAGCACATCCAGCGCAGTGACTGCTTCCGGATCATCGCAGAGCACTTTTTGGAGCCCTGTAACAAGAAACATCTCACGGAACATATCCAGACAGTTATTGCTTGCCGGACCGTCTGTTCCGATCGCTGCCCGTATCCCCATGTCCAGATAACGTTTTACCGGAGCAATACCGCTGGCCAGCTTCAGGTTGGACGCAGGATTTGTCACCACATATATCCCTCTTTCTTTGATGATGTCAAAATCACTTTCATCCGGATGCACGCCGTGGAACAGGCAACCGCCATAGCGGAACAGTCCAAGGGAATTCATAAATGCCACCGGAGTCATGCCGGTGCGCTCCCTGCACTCTTCCACCTCTCTTCTCGTTTCCGAACAGTGGACGCATACCGGAGCCTCGTATTTCCCTGCAAGGGCGGCGATCTGCTCCATCCGTCCTCTGTTCGTCGTATACTCTGCGTGAAAACCGATCTGATAGGACAGAAGACTTTCAGGATTTTTGTTGTATGCAGTATAATCCCGCTCCATCTCTTCCACTGTGCCGCCGAAATCATTCATGTCCCCGCAGAACACCATTCGGAAACCAGTCTCTTCCGCTGCCCTGGCGCTGTCTTTCTTCAGCTTGTACATGTCAAATACAGCCGTGATCCCGCTGGTGAGATATTCCATGACCGCCAGCTTGGTCAGCCAGTAAACATCATCTCCGGTCAGCTTCGCTTCTGCAGGGAACACCTTGTCAAACAACCATTCCTGCAGTTTCATATCATCAGCATAGGACCGGAGGAATGTCATAGGTGAATGAGTGTGGGCATTTTTAAACCCGGGCATGATAAGATTTCCCTGCGCATTGATTTCTTCATCCCATCCGGCATCACCATCTTGCTGCCCGGCATTGCCGCCGCTCCATCTGCCGCCGTCTTTTTCTACCACGCCGTTTCCGGCCTGCGTTTCCTCGACATATATGATCCTTCCGTCTTTAATCCCGATCTCACCGTTAAAAATCTTTCTCCCTGATTCCATTGTCAGGATTCTGGCATTATAAATCCTCGTTCTCATGTCTGTGCACATTCCCTTCGTCTATATCTTCTCTATGACCCGAGTCACCAGCCGTTCAAATTCCCCTGCACGCCTGTCAGCTACTGCCTGTACATCAAGGTGTCTCAGTTCCTCCTCCGACAGTCCACTGGCCATATTGGATATACATGATATCCCGCATACCTTCACTCCCGCATGCCGCGCCGCAATCGCCTCGCACGCTGTGCTCATGCCTACGGCATCAGCCCCCAGGCCGGCATACATCCGGATCTCTGCCGGGCTCTCGAAATTTGGTCCAGACGTCTGGAGATACACGCCCTCCTGAAGAGGAATCTTCTCTTCCTCCGCCGTCTCTCTGATCAGTTCCATCAGTCCGGTGTCATAGATGTGCGTCATGTCCGGGAAACGCTCCCCCAGCTCAGATATATTCTCTCCGATCAGCGGAGACGGCACAAAGCTGGATATCTGATCTGTAATCATCATAAAGTCCCCCACACGGAATCCTTTCCCCATACCGCCGGATGCATTGGTCAAAAAAAGGACTTCAATGCCCATCTTCTTCATCAGGCGGACCGGGAGGACCACTTCCTCCATAGTATAGCCCTCATAATAATGCACCCTGCCTTTCATGACCACCGCAGGCACGTTTCCTATATAGCCCAGGAGGAATCTCCCATCATGCCCCTGGACCGTGGATACAGGAAAGCCCGGGATATCCCCATAAGGAATCTCCTGCACCGCCCGCATATTCCGGGCATAACCGCCCAGACCGGAACCGAGGATCATCCCGACTCTTGGCTGAAAATCTGTCACTGACTTATAATAATCGTAGCATCTTAAAAGTTTTTCATACTGTGCGTTCATTTGTTTCCTTCCCGTTGAGCAGACACCGCAAATATGCGGTGTCATTTCTGCTTCTCTTAATTTGCCCAACATATGAATTTTATTATACTCTGCAAAGCCCTATAAGTCGAGTATTAAATCAGAAATTGTCACAGGAGTCCTCCGACTTGAATAACAGGAGAAAACAGCGGATGATTTATTCGACGAAAACTTCCCTGGCAAATCCAGATTTTATATAATGATGCACACCATCCCTCCATTGGAGTCATTCACGATCTTCTGCATGGAATCCTGGAGCTTCACCTGGCTCTCATCATTGATCATGGCTATTTTATTCCGCATCCCATCCATGACCAGTTCTTCCACAGACTTCCCGAATATGTTCGTCCCCCACACCCCTTCGGGCGTCTCGCTCTCTTTCTTGATGTATTCCACCAGGTCTTGTGCCTGCTGTTCATTTCCCACGATAGGCGCAATCTCTGTCTCGATGTTTGCCCGGATCATATGGATGGACGGAGCCTCGGATCGGATCTTTACGCCATATTTGCTGCCCTGCTTGATGATCACAGGCTCCTCCAGCCTGATATCTTCCCTGGATGGGCTCACCACTCCATATCCCTTCACTTTCACGTCAGCAAACGCGTCTCTCACCCGGCTTAATTCATCCTTCATGGAGGCAAGCTCTTTCACAGTGGAGATCAGTTCATATTCTCCTTTGATATCTGCACCGGTCAGTTCGCTGAGAACTTCATAATAATATTTCTGTTCAAATCCGATCCGTATCCTGACCTTTCCTGTAGCCATGTCGATCTGCTCTACCTGGACGCTGTCTATGTACGGACTGTCTGTATCAATGGTGCGGGAAACAATGCTTCGCACATCGTCCATATTTTCCATGACGCTCCGCGCCTGAGCCAGGAGGTCCTGCTTGATCCTGTGGTCTCTGGAGAGCATCTCCACCCATTTGGGCACGTAGAACTCTACTTCTGTGATCGGGAACTCAAAGAGTACCTGCCGCATGATCTCATGGATATCTTCCGTCTTCAGCTGCTCGCAGTTGACCGGGACCACGTACGCCCCATATTTCTGTTCCAGTTCTTCCTTCAATGCCTTTGCCTCGTCTGTGTACGGCTTCTGGCAGTTTAAAAGGATGAGAAAGGGTTTCCCTATCGACTGGAGCTCTTTGACCGTCTTTTCCTCTGCCGGGATATAATTCTCCCGCGGGAGCCCGGTCACGCTGCCGTCGGTTGTCACCACAACTCCGATGGTCGCATGGTCGTGGATGACTTTCTGTGTGCCGATCGCCGCCGCCTTGGTAAAGGGGATCTCATATTCGAACCAGGGCGTCTTCACCTGCCGTTCTTCGTCGTTTTCCGTATGCCCGGAGGCGCCCTCCACCATATATCCCACACAGTCGATCAGCCGGATCTTTACCTCCACATCATCCGAGAGTTTCACTGCCGCAGCTTCCTTTGGCACGAATTTCGGTTCTGTCGTCATGATCGTTGTGCCGGATGCAGACTGGGGCAGCTCATCCTGCGTCCGTTCTCTTGCATGCTCATCCGTCATATTCGGCAGAACCAGCAGATCCATGAACCGTTTAATGAACGTGGATTTGCCTGTCCGCACCGGACCTACCACGCCGATATAGATTTCCCCGTTTGTCCGTGCTTTCATATCTCTGTATACCTGAAATGAATCCATAAAAATACCCCCTTGTTCTGCTGTTACAATGTATGCAGACACATAAGGGGGTATGACATTTTTATTCTTCCCATATAAGCGACTGGTTCTCGCTGCGGGATTCTCTCTGCATCAGGTCGTCCACTGCCTGAGCCGGAGATTTTTCTTCGAACAGCACGTTATTTACTTCCTCCACGATGGGCATGGACACTTCATACTTTTCTGCCAGCCTTGCAGCTGCTTTTGCGGAGTACACGCCTTCTACCACCATCTTGACCTCGTCCATTGCCTCCTGCATGGTCAGGCCCTTTCCGATAAGGTAACCGGCTTTTCTGTTCCGGCTGTGTACGCTGGCGCAGGTCACGATCAGATCTCCGATACCGGTCAGGCCGGTGAAGCTCTCGATCCTGCCGCCCATCTTTACACCCAGCCGGGCAATCTCGGCAATCCCTCTGGTGATCAGCGCCGCCTTAGTGTTATCTCCATATCCCAGTCCGTCGGCAATGCCGGCTGCCAGGGCGATCACGTTTTTCAGAGAGCCTCCCAGTTCAATGCCAAGGATATCAGGACTTGTGTACACGCGGAACACACGGCTTATAAACACGGACTGGAGATACTCTGCCGTTTTCCTCGTCTTTGCCCCGATCACACAGGTTGTAGGCAGCCTTCGCCCCACTTCCTCTGCATGGCTCGGTCCCGAGAGGACCGCAACATCCGCCTGAGGGATTTCCTCCTCGATCTGGCGGGAAAGAGTCATGAGCGTGGATTCCTCGATTCCCTTTGCCACATCCACAATGATCTGCCCTTCAGCAACATAAGGCTTCATATTGCGGGCAGTTGACCTTGTATATGGAGACGGCACCGCGAGCACGAGAAAATCTTTCCCGCGGATGGCTTCTTCCAAATCTCCTGTAATGACCATATCCTCTGCCAGCTTTACTCCCGGCAGCTTCAGCTCATGTTCTCTCTTTTCCTCCAACATCTTCACTTCGTTCTCATCGATCGACCAGATCGTCACCTGATGTCCGTTATCGTGAAGAAGGACCGACAGCGCCGTGCCCCAGCTTCCGGCGCCAAGCACACCTACATTTGCCATGATACACTACCCCTTTTCCTGTGCTGTTTTATTCTTTGCCCCAAATTTATTTTCCGTGCCGTCTGCAAGCCTCCTCAGATTCTGCCTGTGCCTGTACCACGCGAGCGCAGTCATCAGAAAAAGCACTACATAGAGCTCATAACACTGCGCGGGCTCCATCCGGAACCATCCCATCTGTCCCATGAGCACCATCTCGATCCAGAATACAGTGTAAGCTGCAAGCGAGCCTACGGATATGTATCTTGTAACCACTACCGGAATAAGGAAACACGCCAGCGTCACCGGGAGCAGCAGAAGGCTTGCGGGCAGATCCCAGAAGCTGTTGACAGCTACCAGCCCGGCCATCACGGCGATGCCTTTCCCGCCCTTGAAATTCATATAAAACGGGAAGTTATGCCCCAGCGTCACCCCGGCTCCCGCATACATGGCGAGCAGCGGCAGCATATCGCTCCCCCGGTACATAAAAAATGTGACCAGGAACGCGGCAACACATTTCAGCACATCCCCGAAAAATGTCATGGCTCCTGCTTTCCAGCCCAGCACCCTGAGCGCGTTCGTCGTTCCGGCATTTCCACTGCCTTTTTTCCTGATATCCATGTGGTTCATCTTTCCCACCAGATATCCGGTCTGGAAAAGCCCGCACACATATCCCACTGCAAGACAGATCAAACGTTCCATATCTTTACTGCTCCTTTTCCTTTCTCTCTCTTATAAAGAACTTCAGAGAAGTCCCGCGGAAGCCGAATGCCTCTCTGATCTTATTTTCCAGATATCTTGTATAAGAGAAGTGCATCAGTTCTTTATCATTTACAAAGATCACAAAAGTCGGCGGCTTCACTGACACCTGAGTGATATAATAGAGCTTCAGCCTCTTTCCCTTGTCTGACGGAGGCTGCTGCATTGCCACTGCCTCTGTCATGATCTCGTTGAGGACGCCTGTGGCGATACGCAGCGTCTGGTTCTCTATCACCATATCGATCATATCGTACAGCTTTATAAGTCTCTGTCCTGTCAGAGCAGACACGTACATGATCTCTGCATAAGGCATAAAAGAGAGCACCTGCCGGATATCATTTCCATATTCCCGCATAGTCCGGTCATTTTTCTCAATGGCATCCCATTTGTTTACGACAATGATGATCCCTTTGCCTCTCTCATGAGCGATCCCCGCGATCTTTGCGTCCTGCTCGGTCACGCCCTCCGTGGCGTCAATGACCATGAGGACCACGTCCGCGCGCTCCACGGCGGTCACGGTACGGATGATGCTGTACCGCTCCAGCTCTTCCTTAATTTTGTTCTTTCTCCGCAGACCTGCTGTATCGATAAAAATATATTCTTTTCCATTGTACACGATCTCCGTGTCGATGGCGTCCCTTGTAGTTCCCGCCACATCAGAAACGATGACCCGGTTCTCGCCCAGGAGCCGGTTGACGATAGAAGATTTTCCTACGTTCGGTTTTCCTACGATCGCAATGCGCGGGCGGTCATCCTCTTCCTCCTGCGCGCTCCCTTCCGGGAAATGCTCTGCCACCACATCCAGCATATCTCCAAGCCCCAGCCTGGAGGCCGCTGAAACCGGCACCGGATCGCCGATACCCAGGTTATAAAACTCATAGACATCCGGCATGTATTTATCAAAATTATCGACTTTATTTACCACAAGGACCACCGGCTTTCCGGATCTTCTCAGCATATCCGCAACTTTGGAGTCTGCGTCCACAAGCCCCTGCCTCACGTCCGTGATAAATATGATCACATCCGCCGTATCGATGGCGATCTGCGCCTGCTCCCTCATCTGTGAGAGAATGATGTCTTTGCTGTCCGGCTCGATACCGCCTGTATCGATCAGGGTAAATTCTTTGTCCAGCCACGTCACGTCCGCATAAATCCTGTCCCTTGTCACGCCGGGAGTATCTTTTACGATCGCGATCTTCTCACCGGCCAGCGCGTTAAAGAGCGTTGACTTTCCCACATTGGGACGCCCTACTATGGCTACTACTGGTTTACTCATTATATTCAGCCTTTCTCTTTCTTAATCATTTATCTCTTCTGTCTCTTCCGTCTCACTTATCCGCTTGCCTGATCCTGCTTACTGATATTTCATATATCTTCTCCCAGCACCGCATCGATCAGATCCTGTCCGCTTGATTTTACAATATCAATGGGAACTTGTAAAGCATCAGATACCTCTCCCACTGTCAGATCATCCAGGAAAACATCCTCGTCTGTTTTCAGCATGTTGCAGGGGATCAGCAGTCTGCGTCCCAGTTCTTTTCCCTTTAATTGCGCTCTGAGGTCCTGTCCTGTGATAAGTCCGGAGACGGTGATCCGCTCCCCGAAATAATCATTTCGGATGCAGTATACATGGACCTTCACATTCGGGAACTTCTCAGTAAGTTTCTCCGTTATAGCGCAGATATACGGATATGCCAGCTTCCCGGTGGCAATAGACAGCTCCTCCTGCCTTTCATCCCCGGAAAGCGCCTCATAACCTTCTTTGAACTCATTGAAAAGGAGCCGGAGCATCCCCACTCCGTTCTCAAGCTGGAGATATCCGTCGTACCGCTCCTCCTCCGGTACTTCCTCCTCTGCGAGGAGATACCACTCATCCCCGGCATGGATAAAGTGAAGCCCATGCTCCCTGTAAATCTTATCCTGCCATTTATGAACAACGCCTAAGACTTCTTTTGCATCTTCTTTTGTGAAAGGTTCAAGAGGAAACAGTCCGTCGCGGAATTTTGTAAGCCCTACCGGAACGACGGACACGCTCTTAAGAAGGGGGAGGTACGCGGTCAGGTCGCGGATGGAGCGCTCCAGCTCTTCTCCGTCGTTTACGCCTTTGCACAGCACGATCTGTCCGTTCATCTCAATCCCGCCCTGATAGAGCATGTCTACTTTCTTGAGCGCCTCCCCCGCGAAACGGTTGTGCAGCATCCTGCATCTCAGCTCCGGGTTGGTCGTCTGGAAAGATATATTAATGGGCTCCAGCCGGTATCTGATGATCCGGTCTATATCATGGTCGCTCATATTCGTCAAGGTGACATAGTTTCCCTGAAGAAAAGAAAGGCGGGAATCATCATCCTTAAAATACAGGGTATCCCGCATCCCCTCCGGCATCTGATCGATAAAGCAGAAGATACATTTATTATAGCAGGAACGGTATTCGTCCATAAGCCCCTGTCCGAACTCGATCCCCAGCTGTTCATCGGCATCTTTTTCGATCTCCAGCTCCCACTGTTCTCCGTCCGGCTTTTCGATGAGGAGTACAATTTCCTCATCCTCCACATAAAACTGATAATCAAAAATGTCTTCGATCACATGTCCGTCGATCGACAAAAGTTTATCGCCCGGTCCTATGCCCATTTCTTCCGCAATGCTTCCCGGCAGCACGGCTGTCACTGTATGTTCATGTTTCTTCATATATATCAAGACTCCCTGTTTTCTGTCTTCTTGCTGATAAACCGGCTTTGTACACCTGCCGAAGCCGTATTCAGTATAGCATACTTCCCATCCGCCGCAAAGCATAATTCCCTGGCTGAGCTTGAATTTCCCGGAAAAAGGTGATATAAATGATATGTAAAAATCAGAATAAAATTCATCAACAGGAGAAAAACATGTCTAATATCGAACTCTTAGAAAAGACCCTTCCGGCCGCTCCTCTGAAGATCGTTGCTATGGAGAGCTGCCGGGAACTGGGACAGAAAGTCAATGATTACATCGTTTCCTTCCGCGAGAATACAGTCAGCGAAGTATCAGAATCTTCCCTGTATGTCAATTACCGGTCCAACAATTATCTTGTGGACTGCTGCTGCCCGCGTTTTGGGACAGGCGAGGCAAAAGGCATGCTCAGGGAGACGATCCGCGGCACGGACCTGTTCATCATGACAGACGTCTGCAATTACAGCCTTACTTACACCGTGAGCGGACACCTGAACCACATGTCGCCGGATGACCACTTCCAGGATCTGAAGAGGATCATCTCCGCTGCCACCGGAAAAGCGCGCCGTATCAACGTGATCATGCCGTTCTTATATGAGAGCCGCCAGCACAAGCGCACAAAAAGAGAATCCCTGGACTGCGCGCTCGCTCTCCAGGAACTGACTGACATGGGAGTCACAAACATCATCACATTTGACGCGCATGACCCACGTGTCCAGAACTCAATCCCTCTGAGCGGATTCGACAGTTTCAATCCACCCTATCAGTTCATGAAAGCGCTCTTCCGCGCTGTGCCCGACCTGGTCCCTGATAAAGAGCACCTTATGATCATCAGCCCGGACGAGGGAGCCATGCACCGTGCAGTTTACTTCTCCAATGTCCTTGGCGTAGATATGGGAATGTTCTATAAACGCCGCGACTACTCCACGATCATAGGAGGAAAGAACCCTATCGTGGCGCATGAATTCCTCGGCGACGATGTAGCCGGAAAAGATGTCATCATCGTAGACGACATGATCTCCTCCGGCGGAAGCATGCTGGATGTCGCAAAACAGTTAAAGAGCCGCAATGCCGGCCGCGTCTTTGTCTGCACGACATTCGGTCTGTTCACGGACGGATTTGATAAATTTGACGAATACTACGAGAAAGGTTATATCAATAAGGTTATTACCACGAACCTGACCTATCTGCCGCCGGAGCTTTATGAGAAGCCGTATTTTGTTCAGGCAGATATGAGTAAATTTCTGGCGCTGATCATTGATTCCCTGAACCATGACGTGACGATCGGCTCCGTACTGAATCCGACTGATAAGATCCACACACTGCTGGAGAAAAAAGCGCGCGGAGAGAACATATAAAAAATCCGGATCTGCCTCCTAACGCAGTCTGCTTCCCTCGTATTTCATCTTGGTCCTGAGGAAGCGCATCAGCGCCGCAAATCTTTCCTCCACGGATTCTCCGTTTTCCACAAATTCCAGGCTTTCCGCCGTCGCTGTGAGGAAACGTCCGTCGATTTCTGTCTGATGACGCTGAAGGAACTTGATCCTGTCTCCGTTATCTTCCAGCTCAAGGAATTTCAGGATGAGAGCCGTCGTACTTCCCTGCCGCCTCAGCTCTGCCGCATGGCCTTCCCACAGATCCCGGCATAGTTCAAAACGGTACTTTTGTTCAGCCTGCGGATACTTTGCTGTATCCAGCGGGCTTAAGAACACCTCCAGGTCACTTGCATAAATCTTATGTGCCCCTTCCACCGTCTCAAAAATGACCATGTCTCCTCCCGTCTCTGTGCAGGTCGCAATATGGAGAATCTTATACCTTCTTCCTTTAAAATGTCTGTAAATATCCCCCGCTTTCGGAATCCTTCTTTCCATATACAGCTCCTTTCCCGAATTGAATGAATATTCACCTCATATGGGTCAGATCCCTCTGACCCTCTCAGTATAACTTCGCGCTGATCAGTTTCGGACGGAAACCTTTCTTTTCCAGCGCCTCCAGTATCCTTTTCTTGTGTTCTGTGCCAAATGCTTCCATGGTGATCCTCAGTTCTACGGCGGCATTTCTGTTGGTGCTGACGAACTGATTGTGTTCCAGTTTGATGACATTTCCCTGCTCGTCTGCAATAATCTGCGCTACCTGCACCAGCTCTCCCGGCTTGTCCGGAAGAAGGACAGACACGGAGAAGATACGGTCTCTCTGGATGAGTCCGTGCTGGACTATGGAGGACATGGTGATCACATCCATATTCCCGCCGCTTAAGATACTTACCACTTTCTTTCCTTTACAGTCAAGCTGTTTTAGCGCTGCCACCGAGAGCAGACCGGAATTTTCCACGATCATTTTATGGTTTTCAACCATATCCAGGAAAGCACCGATCAGATCGTCATCCTCTACAAGGAGGATGTCATCCACATTTTCCTGCACATAGGGGAGGACCAGATCTCCCACCGCTTTCACGGCCGTTCCGTCTGCGATGGTATTGGCGCTGTCCAGCTCCACCACTTCTCCGGCCCGGATCGCCGCAGTCATGCTCGCCGCCTCCGCCGGCTCCACACCGATCACTTTGATCTTTGGATTCAGCATTTTCGCCAGAGTAGAGACACCCGAGATCAGTCCGCCTCCTCCTATGGGCACAAGGATATAATCCACGGTCGGAAGTTCCTGTACGATCTCCATGGCGATCGTCCCCTGACCGGTGGCTACATCCAGGTCGTTAAACGGATGCACGAACGTATATCCTTCTTTCTCTGCGAGCTGACAGGCATAATCACATGCATCGTCATACACATCGCCGTAAAGAATGACTTCCGCCCCATAACTCTTCGTCCGGTTTACTTTGATCAGAGGTGTGACTGTCGGCATGACAATGACCGCCTTGCAGCCGAATTTTTTTGCCGCGAAGGCAACTCCCTGGGCATGGTTTCCCGCTGACGCGGTGATGAGCCCTTTCTTCCTCTCTTCATCCGAAAGCGTGCTGATCTTATAATATGCTCCCCGGATCTTGTACGCTCCTGTATGCTGCATATTCTCCGGCTTTAAATAGACTTTTCCGACGCTTGTCTCGCTCAGATAATCGCTGTATATCAGCTTTGTAGGGTTCGTTACCTTTTTTACCAGTTCACTTGCTTCCTCAAATTTTTCCAAAGTCATCATTTTCTTTTCCCTCTTTCTGGTCTTCCCCTCATTCTTCTGTTTCCTGTGCTTCTTCCTCCCGGTAGAATAATGCGTTTACAAACTCATCAGAGTCAAATTTCTGCAGGTCGTCAATCGTCTCTCCTACTCCGATATACTTCACCGGTATTCCCAGTTCCGCCTGGATCGCAACGGCAATCCCGCCTTTTGCTGTGCCATCCATCTTTGTCAGGATCACGCCGGTTATGTCGGCCACCTCGTTAAATTCCCTGGCCTGCGCCAGTGCATTCTGCCCGGTAGTGGCATCCAGGACGACCAGCGTCTCCCGGAATGCTTCCGGATATTCCCTGTCGATCACCCGGTTGATCTTCTTTAATTCTTCCATCAGATTCTTTTTGTTGTGCAGTCTTCCGGCAGTATCGCATAAAAGGACGTCCGCCTTCCTCGCTTTTGCAGCAGCCACCGCGTCATAAATGACAGAGGCCGGGTCCGCCCCCTCCTGTCCGCCGATCATATCAACACCTGCCCGGTTCGCCCATTCCCGCAGCTGTTCTCCCGCTGCGGCGCGGAAGGTGTCGGCCGCTGCCAGGACTACCTTTCTTCCCTGATCTTTCAGCTTTCCTGCCAGCTTCCCGATGGTGGTCGTCTTTCCGACGCCGTTTACGCCGATCACAAACACCACTGAGGTGCGGTTTTCGAATTCATATGCTGTCTCTCCCACATCCATCTGCTCCTTGATGCTGTCGATCAAAAGCTGTCTGCACTCCATGGGCTCCTTCAGATGCCGGGTCCGCACTTTCTCACGGAGGCCCTCCAGGATTTCCATGGTGGCATGGACTCCCAGATCTCCCATAATGAGAGTCTCTTCCAGCTCCTCATAAAAATCCTCGTCAATCTTTGAGAATCCGTGGAAAATACTGTCCATCCCGGATACGATATTATCTCTTGTCTTTGTCAGACCTGAGACAAGACGTTTAAAAAATCCTTTTTTTTGTTCCATTCTGATCACTCTCCTGTCTGCTCTCTCCTGATCGCTCTATTTGTCCAGCTCATTTTCAAGAAGGTCTACCGACACAAGGGTGGACACGCCTTTCTCCTGCATCGTGATACCGTACAGACGGTCCGCCGCCGTCATGGTTCCTCTTCTGTGGGTGATGACAATGAACTGGGTATTCTCTGTCAGCTTGTGAAGATACTGCGCAAACCGGGTCACATTGTTGTCGTCCAGGGCCGCCTCGATCTCATCCAGCAGGCAGAAGGGCGACGGTTTCAAGTTCTGGATCGCAAACAGAAGCGCGATCGCTGTCAGCGCTTTCTCTCCTCCTGAGAGCTGCATCATGTTTTGCAGCTTTTTGCCCGGCGGCTGCGCAATGATCCGTATGCCTGCCTCCAGGATATCTTCATCCTCCATCAGCTCCAGCGTACCTTTTCCTCCGCCGAAGAGCTGTTTAAACACACTGTTGAACTCCTCCGCGATCCGGGCAAACTGCTCGGCAAACTGCTTTCTCATCGCAGCGTCCAGCTCCTCAATGATATTGACAAGAGTTGCCTCGGCCTCCACCAGATCGTCATGCTGTCCTTTCAGGAATTCATACCGTTCGGAAATGTTCTTAAAATCCTCAATGGCATTTACGTTGACCGTTCCAAGCTTTCGGATGTCATTTTTCAGAGTCTGTATCTGCCGTTTCATATATGCCAGATCTGTCAGGTTCTTATCTCTCAGCTCCATGGCATGATTATATGTAAGCTCATATTCCTCCCACATATAATTCATCTGTTTTTCAGAAGCCGCCTCGTAAGACTCTTTCTGGCTGCTCAGACGGAAACACTCTTTATCCAGAGAGGAAATATGCTTTGACAGTTCTTCCCGCATCCGCAGGAAATCCTTGTGCTTCTGGTTCAGCTCATCCCGCTTCTCTGTCTGCACCCTGATTTCTTTACCGATCTCCTCAAAAAGCTCTTTTGAGTTTTCGATCGTGTCCCTCAGTTCCTGTATCTTTACTTCCTTTTCTTTTATCTCCTCGGAAGCATGGTTCTTATTTGAATCAAGTTCTCGAAGCTCGGCTTCGAACTTCCCGATTTCTTCTTCAATACGGGAAATATTTTCAAGTATGAAGACATTCTGCTGTTCCAGAGCGGCAAGAGAGAGATGCACTTCCTCAGATTGCTTCAGCTGAAGGCTCTCCGTCTGCTTTTCTGCCTCCAGAACACGCTGGAGTTCTTCGATCCTTGCATTTAACTCCTGTTCCAGGCTTTCTGATGTCTCCAGCTCCATCTGGATGGATTCTTCATTGTCCTGGATCTCCTGGAGTTCCTGTGCCAGCTTCTGCTGCTCTGACGCATGACCGCTGCGGCGCTGTCTGGCCTCTTCCATGCGGGTATGGGTCTGCTCCACATTCATCTTTGCAGTGTTCTCAAGGACTGAAGCCTTTCTGAGCTCCTGCTGGATCTCATCGATCGTATTATAGCATCCTCCGCGCTCCGCCTTGATCCTGCTGACTTCCTGTTCCATGACGTCCATATCTGCCTTCAGCATTGCCACTGTCTTTTCAAACTCTTCAATCTCCCGGCGCCTGCTCAAGAGGCTGCTGGAATTCTTGAAAGCACCTCCGGTCATAGAACCGCCCGGATTGATCAGCTCGCCCTCCAGAGTGACTATCCGGAGCGACTGGCGATATTTACGTGCAATGGCAATACCGTCATCAATTGTTCGCACAACAATCGTAC
Organism: uncultured Mediterraneibacter sp.; assembly: GCA_944383695.1. Classification (GTDB taxonomy): domain Bacteria; phylum Bacillota; class Clostridia; order Lachnospirales; family Lachnospiraceae; genus Mediterraneibacter. The sequence continues at coordinate 4,902 of CALWQP010000042.1, read as the reverse complement.
GTCCCAAAAGCTGCGCCGCAAGCCCCTCAAACTGTTTCTCTACGTGAACAAGCGTATTCGCCAGCCCGATCACGCCCTTTTCCCTCAGCGCATCTTCATTTCGAAGACCAGCGCTTCCATTCATACTTGTAAGCGGAAGGAAGGTAGCGCGGCCGAACTTATTCTTCTTTAAGAATGCGATCATGCGCTTTGCTGTATCTTCATTATCTGTGACGATATTCTGGATACTTCCCCCCAGGGCGGTCTCAATGGCGATCTCATACTCCTTGTCCACTTTGATGATATCTGCCACCACGCCGATCAGGCCTTTTTCCTTATCTTTGTTGGCCATGACCATGCGGATGCTGTTGCCGTATCCGTCATACCGCTCTGTAATGTTTTTCAAAGATTCCAGCCGGGAAGATTCTCTGTGATACGCGGTCTGTCCGATCCGGAGCTTCTCCTGCTTCTCATTCAGCTCTTTCTGAAGTCTCGCGATCTCCTGTTCGTTCTCCGCGATCCGGGCGCTGTGTGCCGCGATGGTTTCCCGGACTTTTCCCAGCTCTTCTTCATATCCTTTCAGCCTCTCTGCCTGCCGCTCTTCCTCGGCAGCCGCTTCCAGGATGTTCCTTGCCAGCGCGCTCCTGCGCGCAGCGATCTGTTCCTTTGTGGTGTCATAATGCTGGATCTTTGCTTTTGTGGAAGCCCGGTTCCCCAGGATATCCATGATTTCCTGCTTCCTGCTTTCAATCTCAGCCGTATGCTCCGCGATCTGCGTCTGCACCTCGATGAGCCGGCCTTTTGCCTCTGTCTCCTGAGCAGACGCCTCATTTAATTTTTCCTGTACTTCTTCTTTTTCTTTCTCAAGAGAACGCTTCTGCTCTTCTCTTGTGTCCACTTCGACGCGGACCGCATTGGAACGGTTCCCATAATGCTCGTCGTTCATGCGGACCGAGTTTATCTGCTCTTTTAAGACATTGATCTGTCCCTCCAGCTGCTGTTTTAACAGGTTCGTCTCATTGAGCTGGTTTTTCGCTGTCTCAATGGCAAGATCGATCTCTTCCACCTCGGCTTCGATCGCCTCATACTCGGTTTTCATCTCTTCGTAACGGCGGTTGGAATCCTCCATCTCGGCCGCAGCGATATCGTATTTTTCCTCCGCCTCTTTCATCCGTTCCCGGATGCGCTCTTCCTCCAGGAGGAACATGTTGATATCATATGTCTTTAATTCTTCCTTTTTCTTCAGATACTCCTTCGCTGTCTCAGACTGCTTTTCAAGGGGGCCCAGCTGTTTTTCCAGCTCCTGCAAAATGTCATTGACACGAGTCAGGTTCATCCGCTCTTCTTCCAGTTTCCTGACCGAAAGATTCTTACGGCGTTTAAATTTTACGATTCCCGCCGCCTCATCGAAAAGCTCTCTTCTCTCCTCCGGCTTTCCGCTCAGTATCTTATCGATCTGCCCCTGCCCGATGATCGAATACCCTTCTTTGCCGATACCTGTATCATAGAACATCTCGTTGATATCCTTCAGACGGCACGCCGCGCCGTTGATCAGGTATTCGCTCTCGCCGGAACGGTATAATTTGCGGGTCACGGTCACTTCCTCATAATCTACCGGAAGCTGATGATCCGAGTTGTCAAGCGTGATCGCTACAGATGCATAACTCAAGGGCTTTCGGTTCTCTGTCCCGGAGAAAATGACGTCCTGCATGCTGCCGCCGCGGAGCTGCTTCACCCTCTGCTCACCCAGCACCCACCGCACCGCGTCCGCCACGTTGCTCTTGCCGCTTCCATTCGGCCCGACAATCCCGGTGAGCCCATTGTGAAAATCAAATTTTATTTTATTCGCAAAGGATTTAAATCCCTGTACTTCTATGTTTTTTAAATACATATGACACCTTCTCTATCTCTGTTTCCGAAGGCTTAAGATCGCCTCATACGCAGCCTGCTGCTCCGCCGCCTTCTTCGTCCTTCCCACGCCCTTCCCGGATACACTTCCTTCGATCAGTACTTCCACATGGAAAGACTTGTTGTGGTCAGGTCCTTCCGCCTTTATGAGGCTGTATTTGATGGTTCCGGCTTTTTTTGCCTGCACCATTTCCTGAAGGATAGTTTTACTATCATAAAAGAGTTTCTTGTTTTCCAGATCTGTCAGGATAAATTTATGGATGAACTCTTTTGCACTAGTAAAACCACCATCCAGATACACGGCGCCGATCAGCGCCTCCATTGCGTCAGAAGTGACCGAATCCCTGAGTCTTCCGCCTGTCGCCTCCTCGCCTTTTCCAAGGAGCAGATAACTGCCGAGTCCGATATCCTTCGCGCACAGCGCCAGCGATGGCTCACACACCATACTGGCCCTCGTCTTCGTCAGTTCTCCCTCCGGCATCGTGGATGATCCCCTGAAAAGGAATTCGCTGGACACCAGTTCCAGCACCGCATCCCCGAGAAACTCCAGCCTCTCGTTGCACCGGTATTTGGGAAGATGCTTTTCGTTCGTGTAAGAACTGTGCATCATTGCCTGCTCAAGAAGCGAGAAATCCTGAAATGTATATCCGATCTTCTGTTCCAGTTCTTTTAGTCTGTTTTTCATCTGTCATTCCCTCTATTCTGCCATTCCCTCTATGAAAACGAAAAAGCCCACAGGGGCTTTTTCATTTCATACTCCATTACTTATTCCACTGCTTTTTTGATCTGGTCAACTGCATCCTGAACTGTTACGATTTTTTCTGCTTCATCATTGTCGATCTCTATGTCGAACTCTTCCTCAATTCCCATGATGATCTGGAAAATATCCAGTGAATCCGCACCAAGATCATCTACAAATGTAGTCTCCGGTTTAATCTCCTCTTTCTGTACATTGAGAACATCCGCGATGATCTCCTGAAGTTTTTCAAATTCCATGACTGACTCCTCCTTAACTTCACTCATTTTCTGTTTTTTCGTCCTGCGTCTCCTGAATGGCTGCTTTTATTTTTTCATTTATTTTCTGCTGTTTAAATGTGACGCACTGGATAATGGAATTACACACCTCTTTGGAAGCGGAACTTCCGTGTGTCTTGACCACGAGACCTTTCAGGCCAAGCAACGGCGCGCCGCCCTGCTCACTGGCGTCAAAGTCCTTCAGTGTAGCTTTCAGTGCAGGCTTCACAAGAAGGGCGCCGATCTTGCTGCGCAGACTTGACATCATGCCTGCTTTGACCTTTTTCATCAGGGCCCCGCCCACGCCTTCGTAGAGTTTAAGGATCACATTTCCGACGAAAGCCTCGCATACGATGACATCCACATTTCCATATGGGATTTCCCTCGCTTCTACACTTCCGACGAAATTGATGTCCCTGCACGCTTTCAAAAGCGGAAACGTTTCTTTGACCAGGGCATTCCCTTTTTCCTCTTCCGCGCCGATATTAACGATGCCGACTGTGGGATTTTTTCTGCCCATGACACTCTCCATGTAAATAGACCCCATTTTGGCAAACTGTACAAGATGAGAAGGTCTGGCATCTACATTTGCCCCGCAGTCGATGAGCAGGGACACTCCCTTCAGCGTAGGAAGCAGCGGCGCAAGCGGCGGCCTCTCCACGCCTTTTATCCTGCCGACAAGCACCTGTCCCCCCACGAGGACCGCCCCGGTGCTCCCTGCTGAAACAAACGCGTCAGCCTCACCGTTTTTCACGAGTTTCATTGCCACTACGATCGAAGAATCTTTCTTGCCCCGGATTGCTTTCACAGGCGGCTCAGCCGTCTCGATCACTTCCGAAGCATTCACGATCCGTATCTGCTCTGCAGGATATGTGTACTTTTCCAGTTCCCTTTTTATTACACTCTCCTGTCCTGTCAGCAGAACCTGGATGTCCTTCCTCTGCTGCACTGCCTCCACGGCGCCCTTTACGATCTCAACAGGCGCGTTGTCCCCGCCCATCGCATCAAGCGCCACTTTCGTAATATCAGACATCTTCCTTCCTCCTAACACTACTGAAAATATTCTACTGGAAAACACTATAAAAATCAATAAAAAAAGACGCAAAACGCAAAGTTTTTACGTCCTTTTTATTTATCAGCATTAGTCAACAGAAATGATCTCACGCTTGTTGTATGAGCCGCAGGCCTTGCATACGCGATGAGGCATCATGAGCTCGCCGCACTTGCTGCATTTCACAAGATTCGGAGCGCTCATCTTCCAGTTTGCTCTTCTTTTATCTCTTCTTGCCTTTGAAGATTTATTCTTTGGACAGATTGACATAGGTTACACCTCCTTAAAATTCTTAAATAAGTCACGGACAACTGACATCCTCGGATCAAGTCCCGGTTCCTCACAGTCGCAGGACCCCGCATTCAGGTTCTGGCCGCATACTTTACAGAGACCTTTGCAGTCTTCCCTGCACAGCACCTTCTCCGGCCATCCCGACAAAATCTCGTTATAGAGCAATTTGTCCACGTCAAGATGATATCCGTCAATAAAATTTGATTCATCCAGCTCCTCTGTCAGTTCTGCGTCGGAGAGACCTATGTCCACATGCTTTGTACTGTCCAGTACAAATTCATGCCCCACATCTTCCAGACACCTGTCACATGGGATGACCGCCGTAAGTCTGGTATCTGCATGGATCAGCAGTTCCTTTCCTCTGACATGTTCAACCCGGACATGGACCGGATCGCTGCTCACGACAGGATACTCTCCGGACTTCATCCGGATCTTGTCCATTGTAAACGGCACAGTCTCTTCAACTGTCTTATGCTGGTCTGACAAAACGTCTGATAGGTTAATTAACATCGTCATTACTCCTATTCATACCTAGACCATTATATCATGCAAATCTCATTTGTCAACCACAAAAACACAAAACTGTTATTCACTTATGATAATGTCACCTTAGGATTCTCTTGAGATAATGTCACTTTTTGATAAACTATAAAACTATG
>CALWQP010000041.1 GCA_944383695.1 uncultured Mediterraneibacter sp. | reverse complement strand
TGACTGCGCTTCTGCCATAAACGCAGCGAAAATCAAGTATCCTTACAAATCTTTTGATGGTTGCTATTTTTGTTGTCACGAATGCCATAAAGGCTAAACTTTAGGGTCGGCTTCTGTCGGCCTTTTTAACATTGCATCTTTTCTAAACACTTCCTTCACAAGCGCACATGCTTCATCAAGATTTTCCAATGTCATAGAATTTTGCATCATACACTCAACAATAGTGTTGCTAAGTTTTGCCGCTTGTTCTTCTCTCGTAATCACGTCTAACTTTTCCTTTTTCAATATCCTCACCTCCTCTCAAATGGGTCCCGCCTGTAAAATATAGATGATCACTGACTGGACTACATTAAGCATCATTGATATCGCCGCTACGATCTCGATTACTTGTACTGCTGGATTCTGCTTCCGTCCAGTTGTCTGCATATCGTCATGATCTCGCTTATGTATAGTTCTGTTGCGCTTGACCGAGATCTGCTTAATCTCCTGTGTATCCTTTGTCATGCTTGTCCCTCCTTTCTTACATCGCTTCCCTTGCAAGACGCTCTTTTTCTTCATCAGGCACTTGCAAAGCTTTGTATAGACTCCGTAATTCCCGCAGCGTAAACTTTGCCGGATCACGGATCTTTGCGTACAATGTACTTTCTTTCATTCCGGCTTTCCGAGCCACTTCCGGGACACTTGTTCGTCTGATCTCCATCAGATTCTTGATGCTTCCACGAAAGATGCAGTTCTGCTCTTCCGGGATGTTTCTCACCATTGATCTTGGCATTCTGTACCACCTCCTTCAAAAATCTGGTATAATCTTCCTATCAAATGATGAAAGGAATGATTTTATGGAAAAGTCAGTGTCTTTGATTAACAACTTAAATTCAGATACCATACACCTAACTTATGACACTGTAGAACAGTGTCCAATCTGTAAAGCTAAAATTAGACCAGTTTATTTAGCTGCTTCTTTAAATACTCCTGATACGGCAAGCGTCTTTGATTATTGTCAGAACTGCAACGAAACTTTTATCACTCAATATAAAGTACAACGCAAAGATCCCAGAAGCAGTTATTACAACGTAACAGAGGTTGTATACTCCGAACCGAATCGCTTTTCCAAACATATATTTGATGAAAGAATCATCAACCTTTCTCCGCAGTTTGACAAAATATATAATCAAGCTCTTGCTGCTGAATCCTCCATGCTTGATGAAATAGCGGGGCTCGGATATCGGAAAGCACTCGAATTTCTTATCAAAGACTTTGCTATTCACGAACATCCGGATGAAGAGGAGTCCATAAAAGCTAAACCTCTCGCTAAATGTATTAAGAGCTATATCACGAACGAGAACATTACTACTCTCGCTGAACGTTCCGCTTGGATTGGAAACGATGAAGCCCACTACATTCGCAAACAAGAAGATCGCGATGTTTCTGATATGAAAGCTTTCATCCAAGCTATCGTATACTTCATCGGAATGATACTTATTACAGAAGACGCTGCGTCTATGACTCAGAAGAAGTAGACCCACTACTGAAATCAATATTCAATTCAAAATACTGGAGCTGATCGATTGTTTTTTTCAGTTGGTCAGCTTCCTGTTTTGCCTGTTCCACTAAATTTCGGAACTCAGGAATATTTTTCACCTCAATACTCAATCTGCCAGTCGGTACTTCTAAACCTTTGCCGCACTGCTCTGGATCATAATATCCTTTCATTTTTACCTTCCCTCCTTCTCGCCCGTCTGAAACTAAGTCCTGATTATCGGACACCCTCTCTGCTACACTACTCAAGGAAGTACTCGATAGATACTCCGAAGTAGTCAGCTATTTTTACAAGTTTTTCTAATTTAGGTTTACTTCTCCCTGATTTCCATTCGGAGAATGTAGATTTAGGAATACCTGTATCCATAGCTACCCGATAATCAGTTACTCCGGCTTTATCACGTAGTTCCTCATATTTTTTGTACATTAAAATATGTTTCCTCCTTTCCGAACTTAATGTTGATTTTAGTTCGGAAATCAGTTATAATCTCCTTAGGGATATATTGTTAGAATAATTCGTACTGATTTCTGAACTTTATGGCTATATCATAGTACAGTTATCTGTATTTGTCAAGCGCTTTTTGTACAGAAATCCGAATTATTTCAAAGAAAGGAGTATTATGGCTAAAAGTGCATATGAGCGTTACTGCGAAATAAGAGATAAATGCGAATTAAAGGATTCTGATGTATCCAAAGGAGCAGGAATTACAAAATCTACTTTTTCAGATTGGAAAGCCGGAAGATATACGCCTAAACAAGATAAGATGCAAAAGATATCCGATTATCTGGGTGTATCAGTAGAATATCTTATGACAGGTGAAGAAAAGGAAGGCGGTGAAAAGTATTATTTAAACGAGGAAACCGCTGAAATGGCGCAGGCTCTTTTTGAAAACAAAGACCTCCGTGTACTGTTCGATGCGGCAAAAGACGCCTCGCCAGAGGATTTAAAAACAACTTATGATATGCTCATGGCATTAAAGAGGAAAGAACGTGGAGACAATGAATTTTGATTATCAGGTATTCTTCATGGATGGCATGACCGTCAATGAAGCGATAACTGAAAACGAAGATGGGTCCTTTACTATCTTCATCAACAGTAATCTATGTGATAGCAAACGATTAAAAGCTATCAGCCATGCGATCCGTCACATTACAGGGCGGGATTTTGAAAAGGCAGACGTACAAGAAATTGAAGCATCTGCGCATTTATAAGGAATGTGGTGTTTCTCGGATTGAAAGAAGGAGAACTATGGGATTATTCGGGAAATCAAAAAGAGAATTGCTTGAATGGCAGAATTTAATTACTGATTCGCCTTCAAACAGATTATATATGAATGAAAAACAGTTAAAAGCTGCTTCGGTAATGGTTGGAAATCGCCTCATAGAAATAGTAAATGACAGCGGAAAACTTATTAAGACAACTACCAACATCGATACTTTTTTCTCTCGTTATGACTTGTATTTGGAAGATTTAGAAAAACTGTCAAAATTAGAAAAATTTGTACATATGGAAGGCGAAAGTCCTTCTAAAAAATTACTTGAAATTAGACAAGATTACGCAAGTACGCTCCAGGAATTTGTTGATCGTTACTGGAAGGCAACACTCAGAAAGGCGGATAACCTCAAAACACAAAAAGGGAAAGAAAATCAGTATCAGAAGTTTGCGAGCAGTTTTGATTCGTATAGACAAAGAATACCTGATTCTATAAAAAAATATATTTCAAATTTAATGAACGAAGTATAAATCTTTACGAGGATTATAAACGCATGGAATCCTTGTGGTTATTCGTACATAATAAAAAGCTGATAGAATTACGGCTGAAAGATTTTAATTAATGTGGTGTTTTCTCGGAACAAATACAAGAGAAAAGGGGATACCTTATGGGATTGGGAGATATTTTCCGGATTAAAGAATTTAAAAATGAAATTGCTCGTCTTCAGCAACAAAATCAATCGCTTACTTCAGATAACCAAAATCTGCAAAGCGCTACTGCTCAAATGCGTACACAATTAGATGAACTTGGTGCTTTTGACTACTATAAGGTACAAAAGATGACGGAGCAGCTGGAAAAAGATTATTCTGATAAACAGAGCAAACTACAAGCTGATTATGCCGAAAAACAAAAGCAAGCTGAAGAAGCCCTTAAAAAGCAAATAAGTGATCTTGAACGAATGGCATCTGATAGAGAGATTAAGAGCGATGAAGTTTTAGGTCGCTTGAATGACCTTAGACTCCAAGAAGCCAAAGTAACAAAGAACCTCAAAACCCAGACCAATAAGCTTAATCGCGCAAAAGAATTAGTAAAAGCCATAAATTATACCTTTGAAAAGTATTTGAATTATGAGCCTGCTCAGAGTTCGATAAAGCTACCAGAAAACGATCTTTCTGCTTTGGAGGAAATTTCCCCTTCAGTTATATTGAAGCTCCACTGCATGGATGTTAAGGATCTGCGAAAAGCGTATAGAGCAAACGATAAACAAATCAATTCTGTTTTAGAAAAGTATGCTGCCCGCTATACCACTAAAGCAAATCAGGCTATTTATAAGCTCATGGTAATAGCATTGCGCGCAGAATTGCAGAATATTTTATATAATTTAAAATATGAAAAATTAGATAAATCCATTGACGACGTAAAAGCAGTAACCCAAAAATATCTAAAAGTCGCTGGTGATGGAAACCAGAGTATTGCTGGAACACTTACGAAATTCATCGGTGAGATAGAATATCTGTTTATTAATGCTGTAAAAATTGAGTACAATTACTATGTTAAGAAGGAACAGGCGCGCCAGGAACAGCTTGCTATTAGAGAGCAAATGCGCCAAGAGGCAGAGGAGCGCAAAGCGTTAGAGGCAGAGCGTAAAAAAGTTGAAAAGGAAGAATCTAAATATCAGACAGAGATTGAAAAACTTAAAGAACAATTATCCGCTGCCAAAGATGAAGAGATGGAAAAACTTAACGCCCGTATTCTTGCACTCCAAGCGCAATTAGCCGAAGTTGTCGTTAAGAAAGAGGAAATTTCTAATCTTGCAAATGGAAAAGCTGGAAACGTATATGTCATCAGCAACCTTGGATCATTTGGGGAAAACGTATTTAAAATTGGCATGACTCGTCGCTTAAATCCGCAAGATAGAGTCAATGAACTTGGTGACGCATCTGTACCATTTAAATTTGATGTACATAGTTTCATCTTCTCGGATGATGCCGTAGGATTGGAAAGTAAGCTTCATAATATCTTGAACGAAAAACGAGTCAACAAGGTTAATATGCGAAAGGAATTCTTCTATACAACTGTGGATGAATTGGAAAAACTTGTAACTGAAATAGAGCCCACAGCCGAATTCAATAAAACTATGTTGGCTGAAGAGTTCCGGCAATCGCAGTCAACTGACGAACTGTACACATCTGATTATTCTCTTGATGACGAAGGTGACGATGAATAAAAATAGTCTGGCAGTTATGGAAAAGGTATAACCGCTTCGGCGATTATATAGTGGTGTACAAAGGAACAGGGGAAAGAGAGGAAAAGGATATGGCATTTGGAATGAAAGATGTATTAAACGGAGCAAAAGCGGTAGCCGGCGCTACTGGAGGAAATATTCTGCAAGGCGGGCTAAACAATTACAGCGAAGTCCCTGTGGAGCAATTGCAACAGGAATATGGCATGTACCTGATGAATGGGGAAGTTATCCGGACCGGGTTCAAGCTGATTCGTGATGCTTTGATTTTCACAGACAAGAGAATTATCTTCACAGACAAGCAGGGTGCTACCGGCACAAAAATGCGTGTTGAATCTATCAACCTGTTTTCAGTCGTAGATGTAACGATGGAAACAGCAGGATTCGGTTTTGATGATAGCGAACTTACTTTTACATACATCAAAACTGCCAACCTTACCGCGCATGAAGTTCAGTATGTTTCCCATAAACTGGAGTTTCCGAAAAAATTTAATGTACAACCGTTGTATAAGATGCTTCAGGAGCTTGCATATAACAACTGCTTAAGGATCAACGGTTTACAATAGAATAAAAACCGCCCCGGCACTCCACCAGACCGCCGGGCCACTCACAAAAGGAAGAAAATATTATATGGAAACTCAAATTGTATATTGCGATGAAACTGGAGATGATGGCAATAATACATCCTCCAGTAATACATTTATTTTAACATCACTATATATGCCATCAAGTGAATGGCAAAATAATTTTAATATTATGCATTCTGTAAGGAAAAAATTAAAAACAAAATATGGATTTCACACAAAGCAAGAAATGCATACCAAAATATTCCTGACAGATAAGGGAGTATACCGAACCTATAATTGGATTCCCCAACAAAAGAAAGAAATATTAATGTATTTTGTTTGGGCTGTTACACAAATGGACTTATCCATTGTCAACGTCATAATTGATAAATCCAATATTATAAAAAGCGAGTATCCTATTTTGGAAAACGCTTTAAAATACAACATACAACGAATTGACAATACTATTGATGGTAGTTGGAATTATCTTATTATAACGGACGAAGGACGAATCGGTCCAATGAGAAATACTGCACGAAAAATTCGTACATATAATCCTATTCAATCGCAACTACCAAGAACAGGATATCGAAATCTTCCAATAAAAAATTTAATTGAAGATATACTTGATAAAGATTCAAAAGAATCATATTTCATTCAATTATGTGATTTTATTTCTTACTTTGTGCACTTATTTTATAAAGTCGAATATAAAAAAGAAACTCTACCTAATCGAGTTGGAAGATTAATTGATCCGCAATTTGTCACAAATGTTATGGAAAGCTTTAAACAAAGTGGCAAATTAAATCTAAAAGCGAGTAGAGACCCTTATGGATTGGTTATATATCCTAAAAAATGAAACCACCACCTACGACGCATTCGCGCTTTCAGTGGTTCAACTATATTATTACATTTATTTTATAAAATGTCAATATTTATGTGGATAAATCAATACTTATCCACATCTTGTGGAAAACCGCCCCGGTGCGCTAACACCAGAGCGGAAATATACTCCCTGTCCGCACAGCAGACATACAGTCGGGAGATTTTACTATAACACCTCCGGAGATGTTACAGCTTGACCAAAAATATTGTATCATCTTCGGGCAGCCGTCACAATCCAGAACATAAGTTCATGGTCTGGCTGTTATTTTTGTACTCATTTTACAAAAGGAGGATGATATTATGGCAACTGCCAAGAAATTGCCCTCTGGATCATGGCGCTGTCAGGTGTTCAGTCATTATGAACCCGTCTTTGACGATCAGGGACATGTTGTAATTGATCCCAAAACTCAGAAACCGAAAAAGAAACGAATCTATGAATCATTTACAAGTGATGATCCAACGCGCAGAGGAAAAGCCGAGGCGGAAGCAATGGCAAATGACTTTTATTTGAATCATAGAAATAAGAGCCGACACCCGGAACGGCTTACTGTTTTTGAGGCTATCGACAAATACATTACGGCTGCCGATGTCGCATTAAGTCCTAAAACGATTGAAGAATATTGGAAAATCCAAAAAAATAGCTTCCAAGGGATAATGTCTCTTGAACTCCGGGAACTTACAGATGACATTCTTCAAGAAGCCGTCAACATTGAAAGTAAACGCCCAAACCGGCGCTGCACAAAGAACCCGCGTCCTATATCGCCGAAAACAGTACGAAATTCCTACGGTTTAATATCCGCAGTTATCAATCAATATGGAAACGGATATACACCAAAGGTTAAGCTTCCAGAGGTTCCGCGAAAAATTATTGACCTTCCGGATCCTGAAATCATTTTCAATATTATCAAGGGAACAGATGCGGAGCTCCCCTGCCTTCTCGCGATGTGGCTCAGCTTTTCACTCGAAGAAATCCGGGGGCTGAAAAAATCATCCGTACAAGGCAACTATATAACAATCAATCAGGTTGTAGTCGATGTGGGCGGGAAAGCAGTTGAAAAAGATCTGGCAAAGACTGCAACAAGGATCCGCCGTCACCGAATTCCGGCGTACATAAAAACCCTGATTGATTCGCTCCCTGCCGATCAAGAGCAGCTCGTCCCAGGATCCGCTGATTCGATTGGGAAACGCTTTTCGCGGCTTATGGAAAAAAATGGGATCAAAATGAACTTCCACAAGCTGCGACATGTGAACGCATCTGTTATGGCTTATCTGAAAGTCCCAGAGAAATACGCATTGGAACGCGGGGGATGGAAAAGTGATAAGGTTATGAAAAGAGTCTACACACATACTTTTTCGGATAAGAGGCTCGAAACCGATAATGTAATCGATCAGTATTTTGAAGAGGTATTAGACATCAAAAGTAAAGATGCGACATTTGACGAGAAGAAATACAAAGCGTGGCTTATTCTCTTTGACAAGCCAGATAATAAAAAATCTATGCGGGCTTTCAAGGAATTCATGCAACACGAAATGCAACACGAAAATTGAAAACCCGCATAAACACTAGCTTTATACAATGGAGTATACGGGATTCGAACCCGTGGCCTCCACAATGCGAATGTGGCGCGCTCCCAGCTGCGCTAATACCCCAAAGATAAATGGAAGCAATGGGGCTCGAACCCATGACCTCCCGCTAGTCAGGCGAGCGCTCTCCCAGCTGAGCTATGCTTCCATGTTCCGCCGTCTATTATATCACTCTCCTCCGGGAATGTACAGTCTTAATTCGCGAAAACCGCTCTCCTGCTCCCGGCGGGCTCTGTCTTTCAGGGACAGCACGGCAGTACCCCCACAGCCTGCATATGCTGCGCCCGATGCCGGTCCTCCACCACTTCTTTGGGGTAGCGGCACAGTCCGTTATTATCATAAGGATCATTGAAATAATACCCTTCTTCATCATAGCCAACGAGCAGCATGCAGTGCTCGTTAGAGACCCAGGTAAACGCTTCTCCGGTATCCAGGAGTTTCCACCGGGGACCTATGACCGGTTCCCGCATATTGATGCAGGCCCAGTAGATCACAGGCATCCCTTTGTCTATATAACGCCGGATCAATTCCCCTGTACTTGTACCCGTCTCATCTTTCACGGCATATGTATTCCCCAGCACCTGCTTCAGGGCGTGTGCGATCACCGGCGCGTAGCACCCAAAGGAATTTTCGTCATATGGACTTCCGCAGAAGTATTTCCGGGGATCTGGTCCGAACATTTCTCGGTCCCGCTCTTCAAAACTCTGCTTTTCCAGATAATCCTCTATAAATTTATCCACCGTGATGTCGACTCCGAGGAACTGAAGCAGCATCACCGCAGACACGCTCTCGCAGCCAGTGGGATAAGCGCCGCTCTGATCGATATACGGCGCTTTTATACACACTCTTTGGTCAGCCATCCGCTCTCTCCTGCTTTCTGCCGAGAAATGTCTTCATTGCCGTCAGCACTCCAAGCAGTACGATCAGGCTGACTCCAAGCACGATCCACCAGACATGCACGAATCCTGCAAGGATATATCCCGCGAAGCTGATGACCGTAACGATCACCGCGTACTGCATCTGGGTGGATACATGATTGATATGATTGCTCTGAGCCCCCGCCGAGGACATGACGGTCGTATCTGAAATCGGTGATACATGGTCACCGCACACCGCGCCTGCAAGAACCGCTGAAACGGAAATGATCATCATCTGCATATTCGTTCCGCCCGGGAACATGGCAGTAGCGATCGGAACCAGGATGGCAAATGTACCCCAGGATGTACCTGTGGAAAATGACAGGAACACTGCCGCCGCAAACAGGATCGCGGGGATGAAGACACTGGCGGACGCATTGTCCCCTACTACATGTCCCACAAAATCTGCAAGCCCGAGCGCATCACCCACGCCTTTCAGCGACCATGCAAAGATCAGGATCGTGATGGCCGGGACCATCAGCTTAAACCCGTCTGCCAGACTGTCCATAAAGCCCTTGAATGTGATAACTTTTCTCGGAAGATAAAGGGCAAACATAAAGAACACCGTAATCAACGTGGCAAAGATCAGGCTGGTCTCCGCGTCACATCCGGAAAATGCCGTGATGATATCTGTGGCGCCGTCCTGATACCCAGTGTAGATCATGGCGCCTATAGCAGAGAAAATGAGCACCGCCACCGGCAGTATCAGATCCATGACTCTGCCGTTCGGGTTGACCTCATCCTCAGACACCTGCTCAAACTCTTCGGCGCCGCTGGTAAAAAGGTCGCCCTTTGCCGCATTATCCTCGTGTTTCTTCATAAGACCGAAGTCAAATGCCGTGATGGCGATGAAAAATACCATGACCAGTGTAAGGATCGCGTACAGATTATATGGGATCGTATTCAGGAAAAGCTGGAATCCGCTGATCCCCGCATCTTCCGGAACGTAGGAATTCACTGCCGCCGCCCAGCTTGAGACCGGCGCTATGATGCAGACCGGAGCCGCTGTCGCGTCAATGATATACGCAAGTTTTGCCCTTGACACCTTGTATCTGTCAGTTACCGGACGCATAACAGAACCAACGGTAAGGCAGTTAAAATAATCGTCCACAAAGATCAGAACGCCCAGCCCTGCTGTGGCGAGAAAAGCACTCCTTTTTGACTTGATCTTTGTACCCGCCCATTTTCCGTAGGCGGCAGAACCTCCTGACTTTGCCATGAGGACAATTATCATCCCCAGCAGTACGTCAAAGATCAGGATATTCAGATTTATGCTGTTTTTCATGATATCGAAAAAATTCTCAAAGGATTCCCAGGGATGGAAACCGCTGTAAAGCAAGGCTCCCACAGCCACTCCGATGAAGAGAGAACTGTATACCTCCTTTGTGATAAAGGCGAGCAGGATCGCCAGAAGCGGCGGCACCAGAGCCCACCATGTCCCTATAAACATTGAACCATCCATATTTTATTCTCCATTCCTTATTTATCTTCTGTGACAGATTTACTGTCGTAATGAGCTTAAACCTTTCCCACACTCTCCGCCTTCTCCACCAGTACAGATGTACAGTGCGGACAGCGTGTCGCCGGAGCCGGGATATCGCTTAAACAGTACGGACATTTTTTTGTCGCCGGAGCAGCCGGCTCCTGCTTCTTCTGACCGAGTTCCGCAAGCTTATTGATCCCTTTGATCAGACAGAACAGCACAAACGCCAGAATGAGAAAATTCAACATATCCGAGGCAAATCTTGACGCAAACCTTACCAGATCCCGAAGTGTGTACATCTCCGCCCGTGTCACAAGGTTCAGTATCGGATTGATAAAGTTGTCTGTAAGGGATGTGACGATTCCTGTGAAACCACCCCCAATGATAACACCGACCGCCATATCCATCATGTTTCCGCGGAGGGCGAACGCCTTAAACTCCTCAACAAATTTTTTCATGTGTCTTTCTCCTTAATATTTGAGCTTTTGTACATTTATCAGAAAAAGATTATAGCATATGCCCGACAAAAAAGGAAGGCGCATAAATACAGCATCCTTCCCTTTTTCTGCATTCTGTCTTTTTTGTCCTCTTCACCTGTCCCTGCCGTATATGGCACGGATCACAATAACAACGACTCCGCAGAGCATCCCTCCCACCGGGAATGTGCTCCAGCATTTCTCCCACATCTCGAAGCCAAGCCCCGCTATCAGAAAAATAATCGTTGCAAATATCATGATGCATCCGCTCACCGCGTCGATCAGCCGGTCCGCCTTGTTCTTGGGGCTGTCTTTTGCGAACTCTGTCTGAGGGTCATTTCCACGATTATACTCTTCGATGTTGTATTTGCTCTTCTGAAGCCCGCCATAGACAAGGCAGGATGCTCCCGATCCCTGTCACGATCCTGACGTTGAATTTCCCCGCAGCACGTTCTTTCTCTTCCTCCGTGTAAAAGGGCTCTATCTTTGGATGCTTTTGGGTAAACTGACTGTGCTTCATCCCTCCCGAGACAAGGTTTTCTGTAAAATTGAAGATTTTCTCCAAAACTCATCTCATGTACCTGCCTTTCCTTCCGGAGAAACTGCCTGCATTTCTCTGGCAGTTTCTCCGGCATTTCAAATAATGTATGGTGTTTTTCTGTAATCAGCCCGGTCAGGATGAACTGATTGCTCCTTCATCCTGACCTGATTATAAGAAAAACATGCTGTCAGCTCAAGCAGATTCATGTTGCATTTGGAGAAATCCATGTAAACCTGCGGTTGCATCCGCGCAAATAAGCGGTTTCTCAGACATTTCCAGTCAAAGGCCCTGCCCCGGACCAGATCAGGCTTTTTTTACATATTCGCCTGTAATATCAAAGGCATGGTTCATGGGACCGCTGCCTTTCCCTAAGTCCAGCATGGCCCCAAGCGCTCCTGATATGTACGCTTTCGCCCGCTCTACGGACACGTTCATGTCAAATCCTTTCGCGAGGTTGGACGCGATGGCGCTGGACAGAGTACAGCCGGTGCCATGAGTATTCGGATTACTGATCCTCTTCCCATAAAACCACTGAAAATCTCCGTCTCGACAGAGAAGGTCATTTGCGTCATTGAGCTGATGTCCTCCTTTTACAAGAACCGCACACTGGTAAGAAACACTGATTTTTTCTGCCGCTCTTACCATATCTTCTTCTGTCTTTACTTCCATACCGGAAAGCACTTCCGCCTCGGGAATGTTGGGCGTCAATATGTCCGCCAGCGGCAGAAGCCTTTCCTTCAGTGTGCTGACAGCATCATCACTGATCAGCTTCGCCCCGCTGGTCGCTACCATGACAGGATCTACCACGATATTCTCTGCCTTGTACTCTTCCAGTTTCTCAGCGATCGCCCGGATCAGCTCTGCGGAAGATACCATTCCGATCTTTACCGCATCCGGACGGATATCCGTAAAAATACAATCAATCTGTTCTTTTAGAAATTCAGGAGATACCTCCATGATCCCTGTCACGCCGGTCGTATTCTGTGCAGTCAATGCTGTGATCGCGCTCATGGCAAATACGCCATTTGCGGTCATCGTCTTGATATCTGCCTGAATCCCGGCGCCTCCGCTGGAATCGCTTCCGGCGATCGTTAATGCTGTTCTCATTTTCCTCATCCTTTCTCTTTCGTCTTATTCATCTCAGCATTAATTTTATATAGCGGCAGAAAGTGGTGCCCCCGGTCTGTCGCTGAAAAGAGTCCGCATCCTCCCGTCTTATGCGAGGGCAGACGCTCTCTTCCAGAATATTTCAAAATCCTGGAACTCCGGCAGATAGATATCTGCTGTATTCCAGATGTGTGCAAGATCTCTGTCATTTGCCTTGTCATAGACGCCAACTGTCTTAAACCCCGCATTTTTCGCCGTGCGGATGGCATGGTAAGCGTCTTCAAACACCCAGGTCTGCCCAGGGTCTGTATCGAGCTGAAGCGCCGCCGCGTAATAGATGTCCGGCTCGTTCTTGCTGCTCCCGATTTCCGAACAGGTGAATATCCCCTGAAAGAAACGATATACATTCAGTCTCTTCAAAGCTGCTTCCGCATTCTTCCTGTCCCCAGACGTTGCGATCACCATTGGCACGCCTTTCTCACGGAATTCGTTCAGGTACTGGCGCACCCCTTCTTTGAGCGGGACCCGTTCCGCATAAAAATCTTTCACTTTCTGATTGACCCCGGCTATGACCTGTTCCGGAGTCAGGTCAAGATGGTACGTATCGATCAGATATTGCGCGCTCTGCTCCAGGCTCATCGTATATAGCTGTGTCCCAAGATCTTTTTCCGCCTCGATCCCCAGGTGCTGAAGATACAGCTCTCCAAGATTTTCCCAGACCGGCATAGAATTGAGCAGTACGCCGTCCACATCAAATATCACGCCTTTGACCATTTCTCAGCTCTCCTTTAACATCTCTTCTGTGCGCGTTTTCAGCTCCCGCGAAGCACTTTCGATATCCTTCTGAGCAAAGATCGCGCTGATCACAGCGATTCCGCAGATCCCGCTTCCGGCAAGCTCTTTCACATTTTCTCTTGTGATCCCGCCGATAGCGATCACCGGGATATCCACAGCTTCACAGATCGCTTTTACAGTCTCATGGTCCACTTCCACTGCATCTGCTTTGGATCCCGTAGGGAATACCGCCCCCACTCCAAGGTAATCTGCGCCGTGCTCCTGCGCTTTCAGCGCCTGCTCCACAGTCTGGGCAGACACGCCGATGATCTTATCCGGTCCCAGTTTTCTGCGGACGTCCAGGGCTTCCATATCGCTCTGCCCTACATGGACTCCGTCTGCGTTGATGGACGCTGCGATCTCCACATTGTCATTGATCACAAACGGCACGCCATACCGGGCGCAAAGCTTCTGGATCTCCTTTGCCTCCTCGAGGAACGCGGCTTCATCCAGAGTTTTCTCCCTGAGCTGGACAAATGTCACTCCGCCCTTTAACGCGCTCTCCACCTGTTCATATAATGTATGTCCGTTCAGCCAGCTCCTGTCCGTCACTGCGTAGAGAAGCAGGTCCTCTTTTCTGCAGGCCGTATTACCGTATTTCATACTTTGCCCCTTTCTCCAGCTCTTCTCCTGTCATATTGTAGATAGCGTCGATGATCCGGTTCCGGTATGTGGCATTGCCGTCCCCTTCCTGCATCCGGCTCCATCCGATCTCGCCCGCCAGCCCCATCACGCACACAGCCGCTGCTGCCGCTTCCAGCCGGTTTTCCGGATTTGCCGTAATATATGCAGTCATCATACCGGACAGCTGGCATCCTGTCCCAGTGATCCTGCCCATCTCCGGACGACCGTTGCGGATCACATAGCATTTCTCCCCGTCAGATATCAGGTCAATGGCGCCTGTCACAGCGATCAGGCTGCCGGTCTCTCTGGCGAACCTTTTAACAAAGGTTACAGCTTCGTCAAGATTCTCTTCTGTCACCGCATCCGCCACGTCCGCGTCCACGCCTTTTGTCGTGCCGCTCCCAAGCACCAGGGTCTTGATCTCGGAAATATTTCCGCGGATCACGGCGAGTTTTAATTCCCGCATCAGTTCCAGCGCTGTATTTGTGCGCAGCGCGCTTGCCCCTGCCCCGACAGGGTCAAGGAGCACCGGATGTCCCAGCTCATTTGCCTTCTTCCCGGCGCGGAACATTCCTTCAATACTTGTTTTGTGAAGTGTCCCAATATTGATATTCAGGCCTCCGCAGACAGACGTGATATCCTCCACATCTTCCGCCTCATCGGACATGATCGGGCTGCCTCCGCATGCCAGCAGCACATTTGCCACATCATTCACTGTGACATAGTTTGTTATATTATGCACCAGCGGTACTGTTTTCCTTACATTTTCCAGACATTCTTTTAACATTTCAGATTCCCTCCCGTGCTTTTACAGGCATAAAAAAACGGGGAACCGCCTGAAATGGGGTACGCCCGTGCCGAGGATCTGTATATTCCCTACGTTGGCATTACCCAAATCAGGTGTCAGGTCGAGACATTCAGCCTCCTCTCAGCCCGCTTGATACGCAAGCTCCCCGTTTTTTATATCTGTTTATTATTCTTTCCTGTTTTCCGTATTGATCATCCTTTTATTTTCTGCGTCTCTGTATCCAGATTGCCGAGATAAATGTCAAATACTTTCATCTTCTTCATCGCTGTCACAAGAACTGCCGCTATGATCGTTCCCCCGCAGCTTGATACAAAAAACGGAAGCACAAAACCGAACACCGCGCTCTCGCTTCCCATGATCAACGTTGCGATGGGATAGCTCAGAAGACCGCCGATCACAGATGTGCCGAACAGCTCTCCTACATAGGCAAGGGGAAGATGCTTTCCGTATTTATACAGCAGACCGCAAAGTAACGCTCCGCACATGGAACCCGGAAAGGCAAGAAGGGTTCCTGTACCTATCAGGTTCCTGAGAAGGCTGGTCACAAAAGCCATGCCGACAGCATAACCGGGACCTAAGAACACTCCTCCCAGTATGTTGATAAAGTGCTGGACCGGAGCGCATTTTGATGCTCCCACCGGAATCGACAGGGGAGAACACACGATCCCCACTGCCACAAGAATACCCGCAAGGGCAAGTTTTCTTACGTTGACGTTTTTCATCACTGAACCTCCTGTACATGTGCCGCCATGCTCTTCTGCCCCAAAAGGCAGTGCGTCAACAACAGGGCTGACACTTAACGGTCGGCGCTCTCTGGCGCCCTCTCACTCCGGAACACGGATTCCCTCGCATGTGTTTTCGTACATTTGTACAGCAGAGCCGCTATGATGTACAGTAAAAACCCGGGACGGCGCTCCCCGCCCGGGAAAACCTGTTATTTGATTGTCCGGGATTTATGTTACCACGTTCTCACGATAAATGCAATAAGGCTGCCCGCGGTTCCCAATATCCCTGCAAATGTGATGATCAGAGACATGCGGTCCCGTATCGTCCGGTATCTGAAAGAATAAAGAAATGTGCTGTAACAGCAGATAAGCGCTAATATCCCCGATGTTTCTGCATTTTTTATAATGCAGTATACAAGCAGAAAAACCGCCAGCACATAAAAACCGAGAAATCCGAACCGAAAGCTCTTCAGAATATTCAGATCTGCCATACTGATCAGATTTTCTTCGCTCCTTTTTCTGTAATCTCTCTCTGAAATAATCTCACCGCTCAACAGATCATTGACTCCCACCTTTAAGATCACGCTCAGCGGCTGGAGAAGGGCAAGGTCCGGCATGCAGCGTCCATTCTCCCACTTGGACACTGCCCTGTCCGTGATGCCCAGTTTGTCTGCAAGGTCTTTCTGGGTGAGATTTAGTTTCCTTCTTCTCTCTGCGATAAATCTGCCTGTTTTCTTCTGATCCATATGTGCTGCCTCCTGTATGAATGTTTGAGGTATCTGTCCCGGGGTACTCTTTGGACAAATACCTCATCACTTTGTTCTTTCAGTATACAGGAGGCAGCTTGAAAAGTAACCATACCGGCGGTTGAGTCTGCTTATTTTGCAGTTTCCAGCCATTGACGCACTACCGTAATGTCCTCTTCCACAGCCCTGGCGATGGTCTCTTCCGGCATACCCATCCGATTCAGGTTCAGCGCGGTCTTACGGCTGCTCTCCAAAAAACCGGACTCTCTTTGACAACTCTCCCTCACTGTCATCAAATGGATCCGCTGTAAGTATTCTCACAACATGCTGGCACGCCTCGATATCCGAAAGAACGACCGACATAAACACATCGCTCAGCAGAGTTAATTGCTCCAGATTTTTCAGCAAGCGTTCCCGCCCGGCAATATGTCCGCGGGCAATTTCCGGACACCGGGTACTTCTCTTTTCCTCAAATTCTGTTTTCTTCTGCTTTTTCTTACTCATATGCATTTTTTCGGCTGCAATGCATCATACATCTATATTTTACCACGGCTCCACCCTGTTGTAAATCCAGGCGCACCTTTAAGTATGTGGTATGATGGGTTTTATGCCATCATTACAAATCTGGAAGGGGATGTCAGTGAGATTCTAAAGATCAATAGACAGCGTTGAGAAATCGAAGAAAACTTCCGAATCATAAAAACAGAATTCGAAGCGCATCCGGTATACGACAAAGACTGCCCCGCATATTTTAATACAGCTTTTCCACAACAGCTTTTGATGTTTTTTTCAGATTTTCATTTGCCTCATCTCTGTACTGATGAAAATATTCCTGGAACAGCAGATCCACCAGATAAAGCTGGCTGATCTTCACGCCAAGCGACCCTCCGTCCAGCGGATCTTCATCCGCGCCGCACAGAAGGATCTCATCCGCATATGCTGCAAGGGGCGATTTTCGAAAGCGGGTGATGGCCACGATTTTTGCCCCTGCTTCCTTTGCGATCCCGGCCACATAAACCGTATCTTTTGTGGCACCGGAGTACGAGAGGATGATCATGACATCTCCCTTTCCCATCATTGAGGCAGACATAGCCTGCATATGAGAATCTTCAATACAGGAAGTCTTAGGGGTAATCCTAAGAAATCTGTTATTCGCTTCCCTTGCGGTCAGCAGGCTGTGTCCTATCCCGAAAAATGCGATCCTCTCTGCTTCATGGAGCAGTCCTACCACACGGTCGATCTGGCTTTGTTCAACGAGCTTGTGCGTCGCATTCAGCGCGCTGATATGGGCGGCTAAGATATGATCGGCCACAGGGGAGTCTTTTGTGATCTGCACGTCTTTTGCATGTGGATCCTGGAGCTCCCCTTCTGACAGGCAAAAGGAAAGGTTCATCTTAAATTCCTGATATCCCTTGGCCTTCATTGTACGGCAGAAACGATAAACGCTTGCCTCCGCAACACCGCACTCGTCAGCCACATCTGTAATGGACATAAACAACACCTTTTCAGGAAAAGCCATAACAAAATCTGCTACCTTTTTCTCTGCTTTTGTAAACTGCCCATACGATATTTTTATTTCGTACAGAATATTATTTTCCCGCATAGAACCTCCCTACTTCTACCTGACAGATCAGGGTTTCTTACTCCATGACATTCTCCATCAGACAGGCAGCGGCTCCTGCCATGCCCGCACAGTTCCCGAGTACTGTCCTCCTGACACTTATGCCGCGGAAACTTTCCATAAGATGTACTCCGAGCAGTTCCCGCACCGCTTTCAGAACATACTCCTGTTCCATAACGCCTCCCCCAAGGATCACGCAGGAAGGGTTAAAGATATGTATCAATGAGGTAAGACCATACACGATCTCCTTAATCCACCTGTCCACACACTCTCTGATATCCGGCTCACCCAGCCTGCTGAATACATCCCTTCCGTCCGTAATATCCCCATGATGTTTTCTCACCGAACGTACAAGCGCTGTAACCGATGCATATTTTTCATAACATCCGCTGAAAATGTCCCTTTCTGGATCTCTGTCCTCCGGATGTACAACAATGGCGCCAAATTCTCCTGCTGAAAAAGAACTTCCCTGATATAGTTTCCCGCCTGTGAATATAGCGCCTCCCACACCAGTCCCATAAGTCAGACAGATAAAATCTTTCTCATCCCGGCCCGCGCCGAATCTTGCCTCTCCCAGTGCCGCCGCATTCACATCATTCAAAACAGCGGCAGGTTTTCCAAATTCTTTTTCTATTATACTCTTTATTTTCATCCCTGTATATTCCGGAATGTTATCATTGGCATAAATAATCTGTCCTGTCACGGAATCCACCTGACCGGCCGTACTGATTCCAATCCCCTCGAAATCATGACGTGCCGCATAGCTGCGAATAGTCTGCACAGCCAGATCAACAACATGTCTTCCGCCCTTTTTTGCTTCCGTCTGAATCTCCCGGATATCTGCCAGGCTTCCATTGCAGAAAATGCCTGATTTTATTGCTGTTCCTCCTATATCCAGAGTCATGATCTGCATGGGTGATCCCTCCGCTCCTGTTCAGAAAGTTTTCCAGCCTCTATAGCTGCCATAAACCGCTGTGCAATTTCCAGCGGCCTGGTGATCGCGCCGCCTACGACCACTGCATATGCACCTGCATCCAGCATCTCCACAGCCTCATGAGGATAATGTATTTTTCCCTCTCCGATGACAGGAATGTCAACTGTCGCAGCCAGTTTCCTGACAAGGTCATAATCCGGACCGTCCTGCTGTCTGGAATATGCCGTGTAGCCACTCATCGTAGTTCCCACAAAATCCACTCCTGCCCTCCAGGCTTTAACCCCCTCTTCATAAGTGGAAATATCGGCCATGAGCAGGATATCGCCATGCCGGTCACGGATTTCCTGAATCCGTTTTTCTACAGATAACCCGTCTCCCCGCTTCCTGTCCGTACAGTCCAGCGCGATGATATCTGCCTGTGCACCTGCCAGTTCATCCACCTCTTTCATCGTGGGGGTGATATATGGTTCATACCCTTCGTAAATCTGTTTGATCAGTCCGATGACCGGCAGTCCGGTCTCTTCCTTTACAGCCATAACATCACGCACGCTGTTCGTACGGATACACTTTGCTCCGGCCTGTTTTGCAGCCCTGGCCATCAGATACATGATAGATTTTTCCTCCACATAGAGAGGTTCTCCCGGAAGCGCCTGGCATGATACGATCAGCCCTCCTTTGATCAAATTCAGTATATCCTGTTTTCCGTATTTCATTATATCCCCCCTTTCAGCAGTAGCGCCGTATAGCTGCATCAATCTGTGCGGCACATGCTTCTGCTATTTCATAATCGTCTTTTCCCATTCCCGGCAGCGGTCTGCGCACACTTCCGATGTCAATGCCGCGGCTTTTTAATATTGCTTTCTGTACTGCATAGAGATTTGCTCTGGCCGTACACATATGATAAATGATCCTGCAGCATTCATTCTGAACCTGGCGCGCTTTCTCCATCTCTCCGTTTTGAAAAAGTTCATATATTTTCATATACAGCTCCGGCATAACAGCATAAGTTCCCCCGATGCCGCCTTCCGCTCCTGCCGAGAGTCCGGAGAGCAGCTGCTCATCCGGCCCGTTGAACACGATCATATCCCCTGCGCCTTCATCCAGAAAAATCTGAATATCCTGGACCGGCATGGAAGAATTTTTAACGCCGACCAATTTCGGATTTTTCCTCATTTCTCTCAGCAGTTCTTTTGTCAGGGCAACACCTGCAAGCTGCGGGATATTATAAATGATAAAGTCTGTATCCGGCGCAGCGGAGGATATGTCGTTCCAGTACCCGGCGATCGCATAGGGCGGCAGATGAAAATAGATAGGAGGTATGGCGGCAATCGCGTCCACCCCCAGCTTCTGTGCATGTTCCGCAAGGCTCATACTGTCAGCCGTATTGTTGCACGCCACATGGGCTATGACCGTCAGGCGGCCGCCCACCTCTTCCATAACGCTCTCCAATGTCTGCCTGCGTTCTTCCAGACTCTGATAAATGCACTCTCCCGAGGACCCTCCTACATAAAGGCCTTTTACTCCTTTGTCTGCCAGATACCCTGCCAGTGTCTTTGTCCTGTCCGGGCTCACCTTCCCATCATCGTCATAGCATGCATAAAATGCGGGAATGATGCCCCTGTATTTGCTAAATTTATCCATATCCTATTCACATCCTTTTTTATATCATCCTTTTACGGCTCCCATAGTGATTCCTTTTGTAAAATATTTCTGGAATGCCAGGAAGACCGTAATGATCGGGATTGCCGCCAGAGCAGCACCTGCCATGATCAGGCCGAAATCTGTGGACATCTCTGCCTGGAGCTTTGCGATACCAAGCGAGATGGTCAGCTTTGACCGTGAATTCAGCATAATCAGCTGCAGGAAATAATCATTCCAACAGTTGATGAACGTAAAGATGGCAAGGGCTCCGATGCCCGGTTTTATGATGGGCAGCACGATCTCCGTAAATGTCCGCACCTCTCCGGCTCCATCAATCTTAGCCGCTTCCAGCAGTTCTCCCGGAATGTTCTCCGAGAACTGCTTCATGAGGAATACGCCAAAGGGCCAGCCGACCGTCGGCAGGATTACAGCCCACATACTGTCGTGAAGGTTCAGAAATGACATCTCACGAAGCAGCGGGATGAGAATAACCTGTTTCGGCAGCGCCATCGCGCAGATGAAAATGCCGAACAGAACCTTCCGGCCCACAAACCGTTTTTTCGCCAATACATAGCCTGCCATAGAAGCGGTAACGCATGTCAGCACCATTGACAGAACCGCCATTGCCACACTGTTGAACAGCCATAAAAGAGCCGGATTGTCAAGTAGTCTCTCATAGTTGTCCATAGTGGGAGACAGGGGGAACCATTGCGGCACTGCATCATTGATCACGGATGCCGTCTTGACTGACCCTGTCAGTATCCAGTACAGCGGAAATAAAAAGAAAAAGGCAAGGACTATGAGCACAATAGCTGATATAACTTTATATGGTGTGATCTTTATTTTTTTCATCATCTTTCCCTCCTACTCATCCTTTCTCCCGGCTACTTTAAACTGAATCGCCGAGAATACCGCTATGATAATGGCAAGGATGACGCCCATTGCATTTCCGTAACCATACCGGTACAGTCTAAATGCCTGATAATAGATATAATACATAATCGTTTCCGTAGAATGGTTCGGTCCTCCCGACGTCAATAGCTGTATCAACGCATAGCACTGAAAGCTGTTGATCGTTGTGATGACCAGGATATACAGCGTGGTAGGCATGATCTGAGGCCACTTGATCTTCCAGAACACCTGACGGGATGTAGCTCCATCCACCTGCGCCGCCTCAATGAGCGAGTCGTCCACATTGCCCAGGGCGGACACATACAGGACGATCGGCTGTCCCACGGATGTGGTGAGCAGGATAAGGATGATACACCAGATGGCTGTCCTTTCATCGCCAAGCCAGCTCACATCGGAATCAATGATTCCTGCAGAGCCCAGCACATAGTTAAACAATCCGGTATATTTATTGAACATCCACTTCCACACAACGGTCACCGCAACCGTTCCTGTCACAACGGGCAGGTAGAAAATACAGCGGAAAAAGGAGCATACCGCTCCGTTCATCTTATAGATCACAGAACTGACCCAAAGAGAAAACACCGTCACAACAGGCACTGCGACCACCACGATAAGGACCGTGTTCATCAGCGCTCTGATAAAGATTTTATCCTGGAACATCTCCACATAATTGGAAAACCCCACAAATGCGAATTCGGTCATGGAATAGTTGAAAAAACTTGTCACAAGACACATGACCATGGGCACGATAACGAATCCGGCAAAGAAGATCAGCGCCGGCAGCAAAAACAGATATGCCGAGATCGTCTCACGGCGTATAAGGACTTTCTGCATGCCAGCAGGTTTTATTCGTTTATTCACTTAAGCATCCCTCCTGTATTCCTGCTCTTTCTGTAAAAAGCGGAAGTACACCCAATTCGGATCATCGTGTACTTCCGCCCTGTACATTGATCTGTCGTCACACAGCGGCAGTATTAGTTACCGCTTGCTGCCTGCGTTGCCGCACTTGAAGTCTCCACATATGCGTCCACAGATTCTTTTACATCATTTCCATTGAAAATATTCTGGAGCATGTTCCACCATGCAGTCCGCTGCTCTGCCCAGCCCGGCGTCACGTTATAGTAGTCACCAAGGTACGGCATCATGGAGTTGAATACTGACATGCGCTCTTCCTGATCTGTTCCCTCATACACGTTGCCGAAGGAAGAACGTACCGGGAAGAATCCTGAAGCGATCACGCTCTTTGGTCCCTGTGTCTCGTCATCGCAGACAAATTCGATGAATTTCTTTGCAGCGTCAATCTTTGCGTCGTCTCCGTTGTCAAAAATACCAAAGCCATAGATGCCTCCGTCAAGCTCCGGCACGCCATCGTCAGATGGGAATGTCATGGCATATGCGGTGAAGTCGATCTGCTCTGCATAATTTGATTCATTGGATGCATTCCATGCGAAGGACATTGCAGCTGTCCCATTTGCAAAAAGCTGGAGTTCATCTGCCGCCTGCAGACCCGCATCGTGGCTGATAAGACCTGCCTGGTCCCAGTCAACAAGCTGCTGGAGTCCTTTGATGCCTTCCTCGCTGTTCATTGTCCATGTGGTGTGCTCTGCATCCGTAAACTGGGCGCCGTAAAGGTTCCTTGCAAGAGCGCGCGTACCCTGGTCGCCGCCCTGTCCGCCGCAGTAGATGATGCCTGTTGTCTCAACGCCTGCGTCCTTGAGAGCCTGAAGCGCGTTCCCGAAATCTTCTGTGGTCCACGTCCTTGTCTCCTCGTCTATGTACTGAAGAGCGCCTGCTTCTTCAAACACTTCATAGTTGATCGCCATGCAGTGTGCGTTCATGCACAGCGGGTACTCATAATATGCGCCGTCGGATGACTTGCACGCATTTACCACAGCCTCGCTCACTGCTGAAATATCTGCGAGAGCCTCCTCATCCCAGAGGTCGCTCAGATCCACCATCTTTCCTGCTGCGCCCCATGTGGTCACAAGACGCTCCGGTCCTTCCATGATGATGTCCGGCGCTGTTCCCGCCTCGATCGCCGCTGTCACCTGGTCGTCACCTGAGGTATAGTCCAGATATTCCACAGAGACAGAAATGTCCGGATACTGCTCGTTGAATGCGTCGACAATACCGTCCACCGTAGCAGAATCTCCCCAGGAACCGATGGGATAGGTCCACAATGTAATCTGCGTTCCGTCCGAAGACTGCCCGCTGTTTCCTTCTCCTGCATCTCCGCCATTACCTCCGCAGGCGGAAAGTCCTGCTGTCATGCCCGCACATAATAGCAGGGACATCCATTTTTTCCAGTTTTTCATAAAATGTCCTCCTTTTTCATCTGAATTAAGTTTTACTATGATAAACTTAATATACGCAAAATAAAAATTTTTTTCAATTAATTATTTTAACAAAAATTTTTTTATTTTTTGTATATATTTGCTAATCTAAAATGTCAGTGAAGCTATTTTATAGTGTCAATAACTTTTGAAAATGTCACTTTTTAATGTTTAAATTTATTTGAGAAAATGTCACTTTTCTAAGAGGGCTT
>CALWQP010000040.1 GCA_944383695.1 uncultured Mediterraneibacter sp. | reverse complement strand
TTCAGGTATCCGGCTGTCCCCGGAACGATGCCTGAGAAATCGCAGGAGGGATCAGGACTGATCTTCTGCGCATCCACCACGAATCTTAATGTCCGCATATACTACCCGCCTTTCTTATTCTGTTTCTACTTCCCGCCACAATGCTTCTGATCCCTGTGCACCGGGCTCCCATACATTGTTGTCCGCTAAGGATTCCAATGTCTTTCCGTTGTGTGTCACCCGGTCTCCAGTCATATACGGATTTGTAGATCCCGGCTGTACCCACTCTCCAATTCCAGTGCCGTCTGTCCCCGGGAGTACTTCCGCAAAGAGAGACGGTGCCGTATCCGGCGCCCAGTCCGTCTGCGACGTATGCGCCTGCAGAACCTTATACAGTTTCCCGTTATGCGTCAAATAATAGTCCTTCTGATATGACACGCCATTTCCATCCCATGCAGGATAGATATCTTTCACAGTAAGAGCCTGCTCGTCCGGAAGGGACTGCGCCTGCATCTGTGCGACCAGCACTGCTGCCTGGACCATAGACGACTGTACCTCCGGCGTTTTCTCAGCCTTATACATCACTACACCGTATATTTTCCCGGTATAGATCTCGGTCCGGTAAAATGCTGTGTATCCCTCATATGTAGCGACCGTCTGACCGCGCTCCTGGACAATCATGCGGGCGGTACGTGTACTGTCGGTAAACAAGACTTTGAGCTGTTCCGGCGTGTTCCCCACGGTCAAAATCCGCAGATAGTCGCCATGTGTTTCTACCTTCTGGACAGTGATCTCGGTGGCATCATTAAAAATAAGCTTCATTTTATTTATCCCTCCTTAATCCGAATATGTTCCTATTGCCATGTAATCTACATAAAATGTAGTCTGCGGATACGAAGCAAAATATCCAAGAACAACAGTCTGAATTGCAGCAGCCGATGCGAGTTTTCTAACAATCCAAAACCAGTTATTGTCAGCATTTCCGATTTGCAGGCTAGCCAGAGACGAAAAAGGTTTGACAAACTTATGGTTTGGGTTTGCGGTCCCGGTATACCCGGGACCATTCTGGGTCAATGCCGCTGTTATGGGGATTGTACCGAAACAGATCTGTATTTTAGTACCGGGGAAGCGGATGCAATAATCTAAACCATCTTTATATAACTCCGGCAAATATTTATTTGTCGTAGACATTGCGTTTGCCACAGACAGCAGCTGCTTTACTTCTGTGACATTTATCCCATCCAAGTGCACCTCGAGGTACGGGCAATCATCAACCAGATCACCATCCTGCAGATTTCCTTCTGTATAGTCCGGCACTGTGGGGCTGGACGCATGAGGCGTACCCTGGATGACGATCCATTCATTTTTCTCTGTCCCAGATTCCTCTTCCCGCGTATATCTGTTGACTACCAGGTCAATTCTCTTCATCCCCTGCGTACCGTTCTGGATTGTAACTTCATCATAGGTGCCAAGCTCTACTGTGGACAGATTTCCATGATGGTACATGAGACCACTCCGGATCTTGAGAGAGTTATTCGTCTGCAGTTCAGGGGTCAGATTCTCCCCACAGGGCAGGATACAGCTCTCATCCCCGATAATGCCCTCAAAAATCTGCCGGAACTGCTGTGAGGTCACATGCGGTGATCCGGTCTTTCCTGATATAATCTTCATTAATCATCTTCTCCTTCCAGTTTATAGATTCTTGACTCTACATTGTTCGTCAATTCATACACAATGTTCTCCACCGGCTTTGCCATATACATTCCGGTCAGATAGTCTCTGCCGCCGACAATATCTCCGATTCCGACATCCAAGCCGAGTTTCGCAACATCCATCTTAAATGTCTTCTTGTTCATCAGCTCCCTGATGCGTTCTTCCGATTTGCTCTGCAACTCATCCGTTTCCGTTGATGTATTCTCGTACACATCGGCAATCTCCTGCAGGCCAGTATAGTACTGCTGCGTGCCGATGCTCCCATCCTCTTGCACGTACAGGTGCAGCACATTGCGGTCCTGCAGCTCGCCTTTTCCAGCCACGATCAGGTGATTCACGCCATCGCGTTTATCATCCATCGTATAGTTCAACTGACAATCCCGGGACAACTCAATCCGGTTTGAGTAATCCACAATCGGCACCGCCTCTATATAAAGATATCCTGTTTCTCCCTGCTCACGCCGGAACGACAGCTGCAGGCGGTACCATTTGCTTTTCAGCATCTTCACAAGACCGTCGTACAACGTGCAGTACCTGTCGAACTGATAGTTACTAACATACACCCCGGTATCTTCTTGAGATACAACAAAGAGCCCGTCGAACTCAGGCTCGATCAGGCTCTTCATGACTGTATGTAATTCTCCGGATACGACCTTGTAGTCTGATCCGGCCGGCGGCTGTATGATCTTCTTTGCCAGGCGGCCTCTCCATGACATCCCCTTAAGCTCAACGTAATCCAGCGTCGTGTCTGTCAGGGCTTCTCCGATGATCCCTCCGTACTCCGTACCCATAATGTAGATAAGACTCGAAAATGTCAGTTCCGGTCGCCAGTTGCTCCGCGCGATCTGCACGGAAAATGTACGATCACCATTAAGGTCTACAGTTACATTCGCGTCTTTTATGGCGCCCAGCTCCCGTAGATTCTCGTTGGCCAGAATCACCATCGAGCCTCCCTCCTTTCCAGGTACAGCGTCAAGTCGAATCCAAACGCGCCAGACCAGTTGATCCGCAACAGACCAGAAGGGATCGGCTCAAACACTGAGTCAGCAAGCCTGCGGTCATGGAAGAGGTTTTCAACCGTTCCATTGGACAGATATTTGTATACCGTACTGCTCCTGCTGTCGATGATCAAATACTCCCCGTCCTCCAGATCGGTGTACACCGCGTATGCATGGTTGTTGATAAGTACATATGGATTTGTACAGGGACCATACATAATCATCTGAAACTCGGATGATCTGACATGGTCTATCTCCCATGTTGCAACACCCAGATCCTCGTCAGCAAAGTCAAACGGATGATCATATGGAAAGTCAAGCCCGCTCGGTCCGGATGCTTCAGACTGGGGAGAGAACTGCCGTGTGACCTCTGTCACCCATGACAATTCCGGCGCGATGAAGGTCAGCTCCACCTCTGCGTACACATACCCTTTCCAGCTGTCCTTCGTGGACGACTGGATCCGGCAGCGCAGAAAGGTATCATTTACATATAGCCGCCCATATGTCCCCTCTTCGGCATCTACGGCGATTACGCTGTATAGATACTCCATGTTCTGGGCAAATTCAGCCCGTTTTCCAAATACATCAATATTTACTGTTTTTTCATATCCCGAATCTGACTCTTCCCAGTCTGAATCAAACCAGTCAGCTTCAACCGTTCGGAACGGCGCCTTTGTCAAATTCAGGATCTCGCCCTTTGAATTTTCGTAGCATGCTATCATGTCAACTGTGGCACTGCTCCTTTCGGTAATGGTTTATCTATCCGCTTCGTGTCAAGATAGATTGGTTTGCCGCTCTGCTCTTTCGCCACTTTTCGCTGGATTCGCTCAAGACGATCGTAGTCTATCGCCTCCCTAGGACTATCAACCGGATTGTTCTTCATGCCGCCTACGGTTTTACTTCCACCTGCGGATGCTCCGGTTATTGAAACAGTTGCCTTTCTCATCCTCTTAACCGCCGCGTCCGCGCTCTTGATCATGTCATCCGTCGGCATGTTCAATTTAAATCCTACTCCAACGCCCTGCGCAAGGTATTTTCCTACCTCGTCGCGCATCAACCTGGATGGAGATTTGATACCGAAGAAATCTTTTATTCCATTCAGGACAGAACTTCCAAATCCCTGGATCTTGTCGATAATCCAGCCGGTCATATCAGATATGCCGTTCCAGAGTCCCTGAACGATATTTTTTCCGATCGACAACATTTTACTTGGCAAGCTTAGGAGTGCGGATTCAATAGAGCTTGCTATCTTTAAGGCTGCAGTCCTTGCGCTTGATGCCAGACCGCTAATCGTAGATGACAAGCTATATATCGCAGATTTTCCTAAATTTGCCAACGTGCCAGGCAGATTCTGGATTGTGCTTTTTATTCCGTTAAAAATAGACGTTCCGGCATTTTTAGCAAATCCAACCATTGACTTGATCCCGTTTCCGAGCCCTGTAATAATTGTCTTTCCAAGGTTTAACCAGTTGAACGCCGTAATTACATCGACAATTGCCGAGATAATCTGAGGGATATTCGCAACCAGGGTCGGGATCGCTTGGATCAGCCCGAGAGCCAATTGACCGAGCAGCTCAGCACCTTTTGCAAGGATAATCGGGAAATTATCGTTGATAATATTTGCGAATGTCGAAATAATCTCCGGAACGCGGGAAATCAGAATCGGCACAGCCGAAACAATTCCCTCGACCAACTTGCTCAGCAGTTCGAACCCTTTTTGAATCATTACCGGCGCTGCAGCAGCCAATTGCTGGCCAATACCCTGTATGAAATCCAGGATTTTCGGCAACGCCTCGGGAATTGCCTGAACGAATCCGTCGACAATATTGCTCAGCAGTTCATATCCCTTCTGGAGGAGTCCTGGAGCCGCCGCACTTATCTGCGTGTACAACTCCTGGATCAGGGTCAGAACGAACAGTCCGATTTGTGGCAATAGCTGTATCATCCCAGTTATCAGGGACTGCAGGATTTGACCGCCAGCGGAGATGATCTGAGGCATATTTTCAGTCAGTCCAGACAGTATTGACGTAATTATCTGCAATGCGAGGTCTATCGCACCTGGTACCCCTTGTGAAATACCTGTCAGTACATTAGCAATAATCTGACTTCCAACCTGAATCAGTCCGTCAAATCCTTGCTCCTGGAATGCCGATGTAAGTTGATTAATAGCATCTGTCCCGAGTTGAGCTAACCCTTTTAGACCGTCTGATACGCTATCGTATATTGTAATTCCGAGAGTTTCCGCAGATCCTTTTAACTGTTCCACAGCTCCTTGCAGGTTGTCCTGCATTGTAGATGCCGCTTTCTCTGCTGCCCCATCACAGGCCTGGAATGATTGAGTGAGCTGACTAAGGCTATCAGGACCTTCATTGATCAGCGCAAGCATTCCGGACAATGATTCTTGCCCGTATAGTGTTACAAGATAATTGTTCTTCTGCTCATCCGTCAGACCAGACATCGCGGTTTGCAGCATTCCGACTTGATCGGAAAGGGACAGCATTTTGCCCTCCGAATCATAAAACGATACGCCGAGCTCATCCATCGCCTGGATCATGTCATCGGTCGGAGCGGATAGCCTAGAGAGTGCTCCCCTCAGAGTTGTACCTGCCTGAGAGCCCTGGATACCGGCATTTGCCATGATGCCGATCGCCGCCGCTGTTTCTTCCAATGATATGCCGGCGGCCCGTGCAAGCGGAGCTATGTACTTCATTGCTTCGCCTGTATCTGCGACAGAAGAATTCGTCCGGTTTGCGTTTTCTGCCAGTACATCTGCTACATGTGCCGCTTCCGACGCTTCAAGCCCGAATCCCCTCAACGTCGATGCGGCAATGTCTGCACTGGACGCCAAGTCCTCTCCAGATGCTGCCGCCAAATTAAGCATTCCTGGCATGGCGCTCATAATCTCATTTGTCGAGAATCCGGCAGCCGCCAGGTTTTCCATACCATTCGCGGCCTCAGAAGCCGAAAATGCGGTATCTGCGCCAAGGTCTATCGCCTGCTGCCTTAGTTGCTCAAACTCCTCACCCGTCGCTCCAGATATCGCTTTTACGCGCGACATCTGTGACTCAAAATCACTTCCGATTTTAATTACCGCCCCGGAAGCAGCCCCCAGGGATGCCGTAACACCAGCGACTGCGGCAGAAAGTACTTTGAATCCGCCTTTTGCCAAACTCCCAAGCTTTGTTATTCCGCTGTTGAATCCTTTTTCAGATATCTCTGTATCGAATTTTAATGAGCCATCATAGCTGCCTGCCATACTATCCACTTCCTTCCGTAGATAGCGCAGGCTCTTCGGCTCACTTTAAAGCGCTTATATTTTTATTTCCACCTCCCTTTTACAGGTGCGGCATTTTATGTATACTCCTACAGCACTCGCTGTATTGTCATATATCACAAGTTTTGTGTGACAGTATGGACAGCAGTACCATCGCCGCACAAGGGGAGGTTTTCTCAGTTTCTTCATGCCATCACCTCACGCAAAAGCATCTCCGATATCGTAGTCAGACAGAGCTTCCGCAGGAAGCTGAATCCTTCTCTGGATTTTTGCTATCCGCTTCCGCTCGTCCTTATCCTTGATATCCGATAGATCTATCCCGCGATACATAATCCTCTGCTTGATCTCTGTATCCTCTGACAAGCCGTCAAAAAGCATTCGAAACTTCCACCAGTGCAGATATTCGACTGTTCCGAGATCGATGCCATAGTCCCGTAGGAAACCGGATAGAATAAACGGATAATCAATCTCATAGGAGAAAAGATTCTTCTTTGATCCGGACTGCTCCGAATTGTTCTCATCCAAATCATCCTCATCTGAATCCTTGCCTTTCGAATCAAGATCCATTACCACAAACTCTGTAAGAGCATCGATTGCATCATCGTCAACCGTGATCTCATCGAGAAAGTAATCGCCCAGAATAGCCCTTTTTTGATACGCATTCAGCTCATTGCATTTCAACATATCAAGAAGCCGGATATATTCCCGGAAATCCGTGATAATAGCGACATCCTCTCCGTGGATCTCTATCGTATCTGGAAACGCTTCATAGAAAAAGTTCATCCGATCACTTCTTTCCCGCTGCTCTGCGCTGAGCTCTATTCGGCTTGAACTTGTTCGCTAATGCATTCTGTCGCTTATTTGCTTCGATTACGCATTTCTGGCATGCGCTAAGAAATGCATCGTAACATTCTTCACAATTCCGGATGTTCTTTTTCTCGCCCAGCAGTTTTTCGCCTGTGCCCTGACCAAAGATATCATCAAAAAGACGGTAAAACATATCACAATAATCCCGTGCAATTGCCGACTTTTTCCCTGTTTTCTGAAGCTCTGTTTCTTTAAGCTCCATATTGCCGAAGGCATTTTCATATCTTTCAAGGAACTCAACATCTTCCATGTCGATCTCCAGTTCTACATCATTCCATCTCCAAAGGCTCATAGGCTCATCATCTCCTTTTATTCTTCCGGAATTGCTCCCGCAGTATAAGTTGCTGTCTTCCAGTTATCCTCAGAAGTCGCCCATCCTTCCTCAAGTTCAGACACTGACTTAAATGTTCCGGAATAGATCATTGCATCTGTTCCGTCCCCGTCTGTATCCGGAATAACCGCATAAGTACGCTTCGTTGCCTTGCACCGATTCCGTGTGTCTGCAGTAAACAGATCCACACTCACGATATCCACATGGGCATCATCCCCCAGAAGCTCTTTATCATGGATTTCAGACAATCTGTCATGAACAGGCGTGTTTGTGTGTCTGTCATAAGAAAACTCCGTAGACGGGGCATATCCAACCACATCGGACCGTTCCGCGTCCTCGTCTACATACTGACGGGAATACTCTTTCGGTTCTTTGCTGTTCGTCAGCGTTGTAAAGCCCGTCATACGCTCGTATTCAGGTGTACTGCCTGTCTTGTCTGTGTTCATGAATGCTAAACGCTGTGATCTTCTTACAATTTTCGGTTTTGTATCTGCCACTTTTATACCTCCTGTACATAAATTAAGCGGCACTCTACACGATATTTGGCATTGACGCCGTTCACATCATACAGATAGCCGCTGCTTAAAGTTTCCATCAGAACAGGAAGCTTTCCATCTTCCAGATCAGGAAAGTTTCCTTTAAAGCTTTGCTCCTCCAGCCACTCATCGAAAGACTGAAAGAAACCACTGTTTTCAATGTTGATCCGGGCGTCCTGATCGTATTCTTCCTGACTGGTAAACGCGAACTGAAACTGTTTCTTTGCCCCGCCATCCGTATACCGCTGTACAATTGGATCGCATGGCAGTGGATCAATGGAATATCCCATGTCCTCACCAATATAGTCCACGTTTACACGCCCATCCTGGAGGAATGGACAGGTCAGGATAAACTCCCGGATACTATCAATGAGATTTGACATACTGTGCTGCTCCTCTCAAAATAGAATCCTTGTGCCGGTTCTTCATCCTCTCGAACCAGTATGATTTTTCCTTGTGCTCGTAATACTGTCGACGGGCGTAAGGTACGATCTGGTCAATCTCTCCGCTGCCGATCACAGTTCCGAGGGTTGCGGACTTGATCAGCGCACCGGTTCGTCGGGGTGTCTCCGGGTTCATTCGGCGAATGCATTCCGAATCCACAAATGCCTGTGCATTTTCAAAGCCCTTCTCCATGCTCGGCTCAAAGCCCGGATTCCATTCAAGCCGGGCAGTAACCTTTCCGCCGTTTGACGCCTGGGTGTAGACCGTCCCGCGTGGTGTCTTGATCTCGAACTTTTTCCTTCCTTTCGCCATTACGCTCCCACCGCCTTTATATGCGGATTCACGCCGAACGTATTGTAGTTTACAGATGTGATCTTGGTCTTCTCCAGTCCCTCCAGATCCTTCACGGTCTCCATCGTTACACCACAGTTTCCCTTCACGATATAATCGTCCTTTTTCAGGGCGATGCTCACGTCCGGGATCCTGATGGTGTAGACGTCTGCCTGCTTCAAGCCTTCGGTTGTAATCGAAGCTTTTTCGTTCTTATACCACCAGGCTTCCGGGACATAGACCCGGCTCCAGGTATCAAGCCTGGACTCCGGATCATATTCACGGTTATATATGGTAATATCAGTGTTTGTCAACATGTCCACACCTCGCTCCCGCATAAAGAAGCCCTGTTGGAAGCAGCCATTTTCGGATAACGTCTCCAATCTTGCGGCCTGCAAGTTCCAAAACTGTTTCCCCGTCTTTACCCTCTACCACATAGGATACCGAATATCCGTCCGTGTTCTCACTTTTCTTCTCTCCGCCGGAATTAGACCTCGTTTTTTCACTGAGTTCATGCAGAATATCCGAAGATTCACAGACTGCGTATTTCAGCTCGTCACCTGCATAGCCGTCTGAACGATTATATGTCATTGCGCGGATATACTGAGAGGCGGATAGGGCGTGCCGATCAAAATCCACTTCTTCCATCTCACCATGATAAGTATCTATATAAAAAGCGTAATCCGCATAAGCCTGCATAATACCGCCTCCTTACGCCATGATCCCCGCCGCTTTCAGATTTGTAATGATCTGATTGATCGCCACTTTATTCGCATTTGCAAGCGCGACAGCACTCTGTGCGATCGTCTGATCATATGCAGATCCTGCGGCTGTCGCATCTGCTGTCGAAACAGACGCAACAGTGGCAGCCTTTTTAACTCCTCCCAAAGTAGCCTCTGACGCCGCAGGAAGTTCATAAGCTTCTCCTCCGCCTATTCCGGCAGAAATGGTTCCCCAGTTGTCTGCTATGTACTGAATCGCATCAGCAATCTGGTCCGTGGTGATTTCTTCCACGGACCCGCTGCCTTTCATTGCGATCGTAAGATTTTTAATTGCATCAACGATCTGCATATCTCACACCTCCCATCAGACTCCAGCTTTCAGGATTGCAAACGGGCAGCGCTTTGTCTTATCCGTCTTCAGAGAGTTGATCGGATTCGGAATTTCCCATCCCAGTCTCATAACCGCTCTCAGGGCAACCATGTCCTGCTGCATTAAGTTGTATGCGATGGATCCATCTGTATTCTGCACCACACCTTCTGTAAACAGCTTAAATGTAATATCCTGCCTAATCGAATATACCAGCTGAGAGAAATCTCCGGAGATCATCAGGGCTTTTGACTTATCGAAAGCTCCATTGTTCGGGAATGTCATTGTTGAACCGTCAAGGGAGTATCTGGTCCCGTTCTGCATATCCGACTTAAAGATAGGATTGCCCGTGCTGTCTTTCAACCCTCTCAGCTTCGCGCGCATGGAAATATCAGCCATATGCCCTGTCACGAAAAAGCCGGACTCCTCAACTTTTGCGATCACTCCGTCCTCAGCCATAATCTTATCGTAAAGGTTATCTGAGTCGCCGAGCGTCACTACACTGGTTGCCTTTGTAGCCGTCGTAACAATTCCATCTCTCCAGGAATCGGGTTTATTTACATCAAACAGGATTGCTCCGTCGATGACTTTTCCAAATGCCTCCTCGATCCTCGGTCTTACTTCCGCCCAGATGTCATATTCTGAATCATCCAGGACAGCCTCCGGAATCGGCACGATTACCGCGATTTCCTCCGCAGTGATGATCTTCTTATCCCACGCCATTTTCGTAGTCTTTTTCTGTCCGGTATCTCCATTCACAAAGTACGCCAGCGGAAGCATGTCCAGAACCGGCATGCGATAGGTCCTGCTGGACATATTCGGGAGCTTACGCCCCTGGGACAGCACTGCTGACTGCGCTACAACGCCCTGGATAATTTCCCTGGCTCTCTCCTCCGGGATCAGAGTATCTGCCCCGGTACGGTCGATAAGGACCGCATCATTTTCAAACATCCTTAAATTCATTCTATTTCTATTCATTTATACCTGCCTTCCTGCCGCCCTTCTGATTGCGGCATTGATACTGTCGTTTGAAGATCCTTCCCCACCGGTTCCACTGGACTGAGATCCGGTACTCACTCTGTATGTTCCAGCTCCTCGTCCTGATCCGGCAAATCTGGGATTCTCCTTAAGATATTTTTCTGCTGCCTTTTTGAAATCGGTCTTGTCATCGACCATCTTCTCCACCTTAAACATGACATAGTCCAGGTCTTCTGATCTCACGCCTTTTTCTGTAAGGATCTTCTCATTTTTCATCCTTGCGTTTTCCTTCAAGGCTTCATCAAGATCATGCTGCATCTGCTCCGTATTCGGCTGGCGTTTCGCCTTCTGCTCTTTGAAGTCCTGAATTGCCTGCGTAACTTCATCCTCAGTCATCCCCTGGCTGCGAAAATAATTGGCTAACGCTGCTCTCTCCGCTTTATTTGCCCGCGCACTGGCAATTTCTTCTGCCTGTTCATAAGTATATGTTCCGGTTCCACGTGCTCCGGATGCACCCCCGGCGTTTCCGTTCTGGCCGCCGTTGCCAGCCCCGGCGCTTCCGCCCTGCCCTCCGGCAGCCCCAGATCCTGCGCCATCCTCAAAAATTTGTAAATTCATTCTTTTTTTCATCTTCTTTTTACCTCCGTTTCGCCCCGACAGGCACCCGAGCTTTTTAAGCCTTCACGTTTTGGGCATAAGAAAAACACCCTGAAATGGGTGCACGCCTACTGAAATTCTATACACTTATATTCGCGGTCGATGTCAGACACGCCGAGAAACCATGCATCTACCAGCAGTTTTCCTCCATCTGACAGGTCCTCCCATTCGACCACTGTCATTCCAGATCCGGTATCTGCCCGTATCCGCTCTCCGCAGAGATCGGAAAGTGCATTAATCAGCGCGCAGGTCAGGGCTGAAACAGCGGCGCATGCACGGTCAATCCCATCCGGACCCGCATGGCCCGCATGTCCAAGCATCTGTATCCCACTTTTTCTAATGCGTAACTGTATCACTTTGTCTCATCCCCTTCCTGAAAACCGTTTGCTCGGAGCGACTCGCCCAAGGCCGTCTATGTAAATCCTTTCACGCTCTTCTTTCAGTCCCATTTTTGATGAAAATCTCGAGTATTCATTCAGCTGTCCCTGATATTTTGCTCTTTCAATAGTGATCACATCTCGATCAGCGCCACCGCTTCTCAAAAGTTGAACTTTTTCCCGCTGCGCCCGCATTGCCGTCTCCATCTGGCGCTGCTTCTGCTTTGCTTCATAGACTGTGTACTGCTTCCCTCGGAACTCCTTCGGAGTATTTTCTTCCCGGTTCTTTTTCTCCAGCCATTCATCCGACCAGTTTCTTTCAGATATGCCTGGAATAAACGGATACCGTTCATGATAGCAGTTCACACCTTCCAAACCGGTCACAGTACCAAGCCCGCAGACCGTCACAAGCTGTTCTCTACTCCATACCCTTCCCTGCCAGACCGCATGCGTCGGACGGGCTCCTGCGTGCCAGGCAATCTCAAAATAATCAGTTCCAAGCTTTTCTGCGTTCATGTCCGAGATATGCCCAGTCAGTTGCGTAATCCCCGTCATGACCGCCCTTCTCGCAGCCACGTCCACACGGTTTGCGCGTCCGGAAGCATAATCAATCTGGCGAAGTCCGCTGTTGGTCAGCTGTGTCACTACACGCCGGAGCACACTGTTATAATCGAATGCCCCAGACACAATATCCATGCAGGCTGCATCCAGATACTTCTGATACACCTCTGAGAGCGGCGTGAGCACAGGCTTTCCTGTTCCATAGTCGAGATAAAAGCCCAGACTTTGAGTTATATTCTGCAAATCTGCATCTGTCTGCTGAATCAGGGCGTTGGTGATCTGCTGAAGCTGTCCGTTTTCTTCATAGGGAATAAACTCCGCATTGATCTGCTCGTAAATGTCCTTGTTTCTGACATATTCCCAGTCGATGACCTGATCATACAACTCGAACATTTCAGGGTACGATGCATCCAGGGTTTCCTTCAGCATCTTCTCGATGTCTTCGGAAGAATTACCGAGGATTCGCAGCCGATTAATCTGCCAATCCGCTGTGCTGGTAATCTTCCCCGCTTTCTTAATCCTTCGGACTATATCCTCCATGATCCGCATTTCAAGGTCAGAATAGTTCTTTTCAATCTTCCGGGACAGCTTTTCTTTGTATTCGCGGTTCACCTCACATCACATCTCCATTCAGTATCTTTCGAGCCTCTTCTTTTTCAATTCC
Source organism: uncultured Mediterraneibacter sp. (assembly GCA_944383695.1). Classification (GTDB taxonomy): domain Bacteria; phylum Bacillota; class Clostridia; order Lachnospirales; family Lachnospiraceae; genus Mediterraneibacter. The sequence goes on along the minus strand of CALWQP010000040.1, from coordinate 11,956 downwards.
AATTGCCGTGGCAATCAGGTTGATTGCCTGACCTTCAGTAAGTTCTCCAGCTGTATATTGGGACATGATAGCAATAAGGCTCTGTGTCTGAGCCCCATTCAAAGACTTTCCTTGTACTTCAGTTATTGCCCCCCCCTCCCGAGCCGGATATCGCCACGGATTCATCCATCACTTGATTCTGTTCCGGAAGTTTCGCCTGGGCTTCTTCCAGTGTCTCTCCGTACCACTTTGCACGATACTCAGCATGGCTCATCACTCCCATGCTGACATCCTGCCGATCGCTCTGGCGCTCCGCCTGCTTGTCTTCGATGATTGAGTCGTCAAAATTAACAACAACCTCTGTGTCCGGGTTCGTTCCGACTCCAAGGACCTGCCCCAGCCTGGCTATGATCCGGATCAGCTCCTCAAGAACATCATTCAGGATAATTTCGTGCTTATTAATCGACCTGTACATATCGCTGTTTTCTGATATCACCTGCGTTGCCGTCTGAATACTTCCATTCTCAAACCTGTAATGATTCTGTCCGAATCCACATTTCATAGACAGGATATTCAGATTGTCGTTCATTGCCTTTTCATGGGCATCAGCACGGAGATCCATGTCTACGGTCTCGATCGGCTTCCCACCGTCTTTTAGGTAGCCTTCCGGGAGCTGATAGAACACCACGTCATTCGGATCAAAGACTGGATTCCCCAAAAGATCCACCCCCATCAGTTCCGGAGCCGCAAAGATTCTTTTCTTCCCGAGAATAAACTCATTAATATACGAATCATATACCGTGTCTAAGCCTTTTAGGATATCCAAGCTGTTCGCAAAAATTGCAACCCCCATCGGATTAGCCTTATCCGAATTATTTGCAATGTTCAGCCGGTCAATTACAAACTGCCGTTCCGGAGATCCTGTGTGTATCTTTTCTGACATCGTCTCGAACCCCTTCAGATCCGCCCAGTCTTTTACTGGGATTTCCCGTCCAGCACCTGTCGTACATTCAACCACGTGATTCTCTATCACATACATTCCATCCTTCAGCAGATGAAGCTGAATGTGCGCATATTTCTTAGACTTTATAACCTTCGGAAAAACAAAAGCGCATTCTGAAACATATCCATTACACCATGACAACGGATATATATTCGATGCGGAAACATAGTTGATTTTTATCCGCCCCGCATCTCCCGGAATAACAGCTCCGTCCTCCCCCACCTCGATATTGTCAAGATATGGGACGTATGCCACGGTCCCGGTATATGCTTTCCTTTCCTGGTAATCGTTTCCAACCACCGAAAAGTTATTGTCGTCCAAAACTTTCATGACAAATTTGCTCGTCGCCTCATCCTGAATAGTGATCTGCACCCGCTCATTGAGAAGCAAATCCGCGATATCCTCTGACAACTTCTTCGCCATGCCCAGGCTGAGCCGCCGACACGGGACATGTTCTTTTCCGTTATACATCTTATACCGATGGAACTTGTTCACATCTCCCACATACCAGCTTTTCCAGACACGGATCAGGGAATAGAACGAAGAATCCACAGTATCATACCCTGCTTTATTCAGATATTTTTTAATGTCCATTTATTCATCCCTTTCTCCTGCCGGAAGAAAATATTTAATCTTATCCCACAGCCCCATCGTCAGATATCTCCATGCATCACAACAATGATCATCAATCTTCAGGGGCTTTTCTTTTCCTGATTCGATAGACTTAGGATCATATTCGTATGTTCCCATTTCTCGAATCAGATTCTCCTGATTCCCTGACACACTCATAATCTGATAGGTCAGACACTTCTGAACTCGCTGAATACCGACAGCAACATCATTCTCTGCATCTTTAATTACAATTCCATACTGCCTGGTCTGCATTGCCAGGCGCTTGATTTCCTCCGCAAGCCCTTTCGCAGATGGATCTACGAACACATAAAAAGCACTGCACGAATACTCTTCATACAGTGCATCTGTAAATTTTATAAATTCCTCAGCATAGTCTGATGGACTTTTCTGCTTCCCGGAATCTCGTCCTGAATGATAGAACTCTTCCAGTCCCTCAATCCTTCGCTTGTTGATATTTATGCCAGCAGCCTGGTATGTCGTTGCATTCTGCTGTCCATAATCCACTCCAATCCCGATCAGCTTATAATGATTCGCCTCAGGCTCACGCTGGTGATTATCATTAAACATATAATAGATCAAGTCATCAACACCGATGCATTCACCCAGCCATACCCAGCGGTATAGTCTAAAGTCGGTCTCTTTCAGAAGCTCCGCAGATTCAAGCAGTTTCTTTCCAATCCAACTTATCGGAACATCACGATAATCAACGTGTTTATGGACCGTATCCGGTCTCAGCTCCATCTTCTGGCACCAGACGTTTATCGGCGCGTTCGGATTCTTCGGCGGATTGTATAAGTACAGCATCCTGAAGGATTCATCATTGCCTCTGACAAACGTCGCTTCAATATTGGTCAGATCCTCTTCGCCTTCACCGACATCAAAGAATTCTGTCAGCTCGTCCAATATAACCAGTCTGATTGGCTTATCCTCGTCGATGATGCCCTTCGTATCATCAATGCTGTCGGATCCGGAAAAATAGATCACATTCCCAGTCCGCTTGTGTCGAATCTCCATTGGAGAAACTCCGATATCGAAATCATCTTTACTCAATCCGAGACGTCCGATCGCGCGGATCATTTCTTTGTATACTGTTTTCCGCAGCTTATTGTGCCGCTTACGCAGAACAACAACCGCAGCTGGTTCGTCAGAAACAATCGTTGAGATTCCCAGGATGCCTGCAAAACTCGACTTCGTTCCTGCACGTCCTGATGTAACAATCTGGTGCTCGTGATCCTGGTCATCAAAGATATCCCACAGTTCGGGGATTATCACATCATGAGGATCTTTGGAATTTCTCTCCAGCCCTTCTGATTCAGGATCTGCCGTCTTAACTTTCTCTTTATGCGCCTGCATCAACTGAATCTTAGCCGCCTGTTCTTCCAGATCCGTATCTGTACGGCTGCTCTGCCCGGCATACCTTGCAACCGCTTCATAGGCTTTCACATTTCCGGCAAGCCCTTCTTTGATCATGGCCATATTTAAAGCCGACTCTAAAGTACACTCAACACCGAGCGCCTCCAGAACCGGCTTCCATTCTTCACTATCTATTTCTACGGTCAGCAGCACGTTCAGCGTCTTCCGGAAGTCTGCCTTCCGGCGCCGAGCTTCTCCCGAAGCTCTGCCGCCTGCTGACTGTATTTTTCTCTGTTCGCTCACTGTTCGCTTGTTAAAAGGGATTAAGTTTTCATTGTTCGCCACTTCACCACCTTCAATTCTGGCTTATTATTTTTCTGATAAAGCGGAGCGCCCGGAGTCGAACCGGGACACAGGGCGCGACCCTGCACATCTGCCGTTGATGATATGCCCGCATATGCAGTCCTATCCGAGACTCGCTATGATATCCCGTTCACGGTCGGAGAGTTCCCAAACGTGTGCGTTTGCCTTCTCCGCCGCTGCTCTCTCCGCCGCTGCTCTCTCCGCCGCTGCGTGGTCTATCGCTTTAGCGTCCGACAAGAGGAGACCCCCGCCATATATACCCTTGCCGCGTGCCCGCTGACTGTCGAGCACCTTGATACAAGTACACTCCCCGCGGTTCACTTGAAAGTCTACGCCATACCGTGCATATTTCTGGATCATCGCCGCAGTAACCACGTGATGCGAATACTCATATTTCGGAAGCTGCTTAACTGTACGCGCCCGAATCTCCGCAGATACGCGGTTGATCTCTCGTGTAAGCTCCACGCCCGTCCGTACTATGATCCCATCATCGTAGCTTGTGACAAATGACGTTTTGACAGTTGCGCCATTGTCGTATACGATTGATGCATCGCAGATGATATGACACACCCTCATCACTGTCTTTCTGCTAGAAAACGCAGTAAGGCTCGGCGCAAATAAAAAAAACGGGATGCCCCGCTCTAAATAAAACTCGCATATTTTTGATAAAATCGAAAACGGAGGATTGTCCAGGACAACGCATCCGTCCGGGTAATCATAGTGTTCGTAGTCTCCGCCTGGATAAAACGGACGGACGATTTTATCAGGATCGATTCCGTACTCCTTACATGCCCAGTCCCGTATGGTCTTGTAGATTTCAGGTGGTGTATAACAGGCGTCCGTCGTTTTCTTCGGCTTGAACTTTTCAACAAATTGCTCGTATGTCTCGCCTTTCATTCTGTCTCCTTTATGCGTAAAAGAAAAACGCCCCACAAATGCAGAGCGTCTTCCGTAACAAAATATGTCTAGGGGAGTCCGAGCCATCCAGCTTGCGCCTTCCGGCTCGTGGAGAAGAGGTTTTATCCACTTCTTTCACGATACACTATAACATTTCAGAAAGTAACATGTGTAACATTCGTAACAAACCTTAACTTTCTTTCATAAATCTCTTAAACTCCATCTTTACACTGCCTGCGGTACACTTCCGCCCCATCAGCGTTGCCGTCTCTTCCCAGCTCAGACCGCTGAATATCTTATACCTGATGATCCGCTGCATCCTGAATGGAATCTCCTGCATCCACTCCTCAACTCCCAGCTTCAGATCAGATGCAATGCGCCGCTGCTCTTCCAGGAGCTGCTTCTCCCGAGCCAGTGCTGACGCATCCTCTACCGTCTCGATCGTGCCACCCAGATTGAAGGACCGCTCCTCATACGGGAACTCCGAGTTGCTTCCCCGGACCTTGTCCTGCACAATCCTTTTCCGCTTCTCCAGTTTTTTAATCTCTGCCTCTGTCTCCTTTATGAACTCGCAGGCGTCTATGTAGTCCTCAAGAATCCTCTTGTCCATCCGCATCACCCCTTACACTTATCTCAACGCTGAATCCTAAAACAAAGATCCATATAAGCCACCAAAACAGCGCATTCATCGGATATGTTGTATCAAACATTTCCATAAACGGCATATTTGTAATATCAAGTATCCAGAATATCAGTATTAGAAATTTCAGAAGACTTATCATCATTATCACCCCTTATCCCGTATTTTCTCGCCAGGTACTCTGCCGCGTCCCCGATCTGCCTGCGGATCAGAACCTTCGCGCCGGTGTACGGCTTCCGGTGGAACCGCTCGGCAGCCCGCGGGTCCGGCGTGTGCTCCTCCATGCTGTGATAGTGAGCCTCGGAGTCACGCTTCATCTCTTTTCTGGTTCGTCTGTGCATCATGCCTTCTCCCTCCTGTTCCAGTCTACTTTTGCTTTATCCTGCGCCTCCATTTTGCTTCCTCCGACACTCAAGATCGAAACATACGGTCCACTTGCGCCACATCGTCCACATACTACTCTATATCCTTTATTTCCCATTTTCCGTATCCCAACACGCCTATCATCGCATCCGCAGAACGGACACGGCTTTAATTTAATCTCGCTCATTCTCCCTCGCTCCTTTCCGGGCGATACGGCTCTGGAAGAGGACGCCAGGCGATAACGTTTTCAATCTCGCCATATCCGTCATGAGCTTCGCGCCATTTTTTGTCATTCCAAAAATCATACACTGCTATATCAATATCCCATCCGTCCACACCATCAATAAACACAAGATATTTTTGATATGACTCGTTTATCTTTTCATCGAACGTTCTCATCGGAAGCCGCTCCTCCACCGGGATCCAGCCGTCATTCATGTGTTTTATGTGAGCATTTATAATATTCGTACACAAATCTATTGCCCTGTTCCATTCCAGATCTTCATCTGTCTTTACTACTCTGTATTTGCTTTGAAGCTTTTCCCGTACAATCTCTAATTCCTGCATTTCAGTCCTCCTCTCCTACATCTAGCAATTCCTGTCTTATCGCCCGTCCAAAATCTTCACACGCCTGTATGTACCCATTGTGATATGCAGTGGCTCTCTGTAGTTCGACGTTTGCCTTCCTCTCAAGAGCCTCTACGATTTCATATACTTTATCTTCAGTCATGCAATCCCTCACACCTAAGCCTCTGTCCGCAGATCATACAGAACTGCGGCGGACGGCTCCGGTTAAAGTAATTGATCACTGAGTTCCTGCAGTTCGGGCAGATCAGTCTTGTATCCCCGTATGCGTCCCGAATCTCTTCCGGGGCTTTCGCCGTATCCCGCTCCTTCAGCTCCCTGATCTGCTCCGGGGTGAGACTGGTGTCCTCGTATGGTTTCAGCTCTTCAAGCCGCAATCTGACATCGTGCGCCATATCAGCTATATTAAGCTGGCCAGTAAATACCTTATCGCCCTTGTGATCGTCTTCAACTTTTTTCAGATTTCTGATCATCATTTCTGTATCCATCTCCGCTCTCCTTTCGTTTGTTCTGGTTTTTATTGCTTTAGCATTATGTAAATGGTACACTTAGATTAATAAAATAAAGGGAGTTGATATTATGTATGAGACGTTTTTTAATCTTGTTTTCTCGCTATTGACAAACATTGCTGTAACACTATTCGAAACTTTGTTAAATTTTCTACTTAACCTTTTTAAAGAATTTTTAAAAAAAATAATTTATTTATTGACAAATCCATATAAATGTAATATATTCTTTTCCATTTAATTTGGCGGTGCGTCTCAAAGCGATTATAAACTATAAATTTCCCTTTATTTTTCGACTTTTTTCCATCCTTTTCGCAAATCGAATAAAACCAAGGGGTAGGAGGTACCTAAACGCAAATTCATTAAAAGAATCTTATAAAGCAGGAAATCGTTTTTGCTTGATTGATATTTTTTTGTCAATTAAACAAGTCTTTTCTATCGCAATACTCTTCCCACGTCTCCGTCCGATAACATCCGCCGTAGATATACCTCTGTGCAAATTCCATCTGCATCTTGTTCGGGGTCACTCCCAGCCTCTCATTTCTCTCTGCCTGCGCATATAAATTGATACCCTTATATTTCTTCAGGGCTTCTACGCGCTTTGCTGCGTCCTGAAGGTCAGCAGTCACCAATAGATATATAAATACTCTGTACGGTCTCACGCCCTGCTCCTGCAACAGCTCTATAGTCCGCTGTATCGGCTCGATCTGGCTTTTCTGATCGCAAGAGAACCTGATGTGCCGGATCCAAGACAGGCGTGAAAGAATCTGTGCTATATCTCGGTCTACCAGCCTTGCATCCATTCCCTGGTTCAGATCAATCCGGTATCCGGACCCGATCAGGCTCTCCAACTGCTCTATCCCATAGTCGCAGGAAAGAATATTGTTATCCATCAAGATCAGCTTGTCCGTGTCATATCTGACAATCTCCTGCCATTTCCTGTAAGGTCTAATGCCTCCTTCTTTCCTCGGAACTACACACCAACGACAGTGATTCGGGCATCCTCGTGTGAGATATCCGATAGCGTAATCACATTCTGGATATATGCGGTAGTCCGGAAACATATTGTCAATCTCATCTGGCAACGTTGTATCTATCGGAATATCTCTGTATCCCGTACCTCCACGAATCGCATCATCTGGAAGATACGGGTCTGTTGGCGTGAAATCGAACACTTTACTGCTATAGATCCTGTCATACCTGTATAAAGGATTCCACCATTCCACATAATCTCCGTTTTTCTTGTGATATGCAGATATTTTCATCAGTGCCAGATTCGGGAAGATCTTATGTTTGAAATGCTCTTTCTCCGCATCATGTAACCCTATTCTCATTTTTCAAGAAGCCCGGTATACCCTTGCCCCGGCCGGAGGCTGGCTCCTTTCTACTTGTTTTCTTCCATGATCCGATCAATCAGATTGACTGTAGCCGCAATGATCTCTGTCGCAAACTGCGTCTTACCTGATTTTTCAAAAATGTCTTTCGCCTGTTCTTGTATTTTGAAGCACTCAACAGGCGTCCCGGTCGCATCGCAGAACTCCCTGATCAATTTCCGCGATTCCGCGATAGGATAATAGATCCTCCTGAGCTGCTCATCTGTCATCCGAGCAGCCCCCTTTCGAGGGCGTCAAAATCATAACTCCGCCGCTCGAAATTGTTATTGTCCTTAACCTGTTTCGTAGAATGTGATCCCTTCCCATTTGGTTGATATATTTTATACACCGAATCCTGCTGTCGTGACAGCCACCCGTTGACAAATCGCTTAATACCGCGTGCTGTCTTACGCTTTGCTGGATTGCTTTTGCACCATGCCCGCATCTCCCGAAAGGCCTTATCAATGTCAACTCCGGGGTAAAGACGTCTATACTCCTCATAGTCAGCAAGCGGACACACCCACTCCGTCCCATCATTCAATGTGATAGGCTCGACATCTGCAAGCGGAGTTTCAGCTCCGCGCTTATTATTATCGTTTATCGTATTACGATTACGAATATCGTTCTCGAATACGGGGACATCTGCATGCATCTGCTTACAATTGTTTTCAGATGTTATCATTTCTCCATCATCTGGACTCGGATACTTGCTTTTCTTCGCTCTCACACTCTGGTGCTGCTCCCAAGTTGGCAAGGACAGGTACGGCTTTCCGTCCACAACGTAGCGTTTCACCAAGCCTGCCGACACTAACTTTGATAGAGCTTTTTCTATGTTATTTGTAGTCACACCATCTTTGAGCGGGAAACATGATCCTTTTATGATTGCCGGTCTCCCATCGAATCTCCCGTAATCATCGCAACTTACGATCAGCCTGTAAAACAGGCACTCTTCGAACCAGCTCAGCTCGTTTATACTGTCGCTTGTCCGAATAGACTCTTTTATGATCCTGTTTGGCATCGCCCCGCCTCCCATTCCCGGTATATGTCCATAAAGTGATCCAGGGGCAGGGTAACAAGCCATTCGCAATTGTTCTTGCGGTGAAATACCGCCGGGATATCTGAATCCTTCCTGTCTCTCTTCGCCTGATCCACGGCATCCTGTATGTTCAGCCGCTCTACCCGCTTGCATTCGATATGTATGCCTGGGAGACCTACAACGTCCGCATCGCCGTTCGCTCCGCAGTATTGCTGTCCCCTCCGGCAGTCATATCCGTACTGCTTCAAGACTCTTGCAAGCTCACGCTCTCCCTTCGCTCCTTTGTTCCTGCTGTTCACCCGCTTCCCTCCAATCTATCCCGCAATTTCTCAGGGTCTGTCGTTCAACCTCGAGCGGTTCTATCGTGCTTCTGATGCGGCTTTCCTCCTGCCTGACATGCCTCAGCAAAATAAAACGGTCATTTTCGAGATTCATGTCCGGGATAAAGTATCCCCGACCGTCCTGCATGTTGAGGATCGGAATTTTCAGCTTTGCATCATGCAGCGCATCTCGCATCTTCCGATCTGTCAAGCCGGTCCTCTTACACAGCTCCGCACGAGTAACTGCATTCTCCTGACCAGTAGGGATGTAATCTAATATGTCAAATCCCTTATTTTCAAGGGATTCTAAATAATCAAGTAATTCCATCTGTCCGTCCATGCTTCACCTCCGTTTTGAGTGGAATAAACCATGTAAGGTGTCTTGTTTTGATGTAGTACTGAAATGTTCTGAGGCAGGCATACACATCAAAGTATATGCGCATGTACAGCCACACCTCTTTTACAGGCATCCCCTGAAACAGGAGATCCTGGATCTTTGCATAATACGGAGAATATACGCTCTGTCTTTTCTTCAATGTATCCTCCTTCCTCTCCCCGGACATGCCGGGGAGAATCACATCATGGCTTACTTAGTACCGTGACATACTGTCTGCCATAGCTTGGTGCTGTATATCAACGCGGCAGCCGAGTAGTAGCCGCGCAGATACCGTTTTGCTGACACCGGGAAAATCGTTAGTTTGAATAGAAAAACTCCTGCCGGAACTGCTCCTCAGTCCCATAATGCTCGATATAATACTCCCGGCATCGTCGGCGCAGGTCCTTGTCAATCTCTCCCGCATGCTTCCCGCGGTGTACGCCGTTCGGATGCAGATCCGGGCGGAGCGGAGCGATGAACCCGTACTTCTCGCACAGCTTCCGCTCCCGGCTTGTGTGGCTGAAAACGTGATGCCGCTCAACTCCATACTGGCCGGTATACATACAATGGTCCATGTCATCCGCGAAGATACTCCATAACCGTTTCATAGCTCTACACCGTACCTTTCCTTCAGCAGCCGCTTTTCATCCGGCGTTGCGATCTCTGCATCCGGGATTCCTGCATCCTTGCAGCATCCGATCAGACCATCGATCAGCCGCGCCATTTCCTCGCTGTTATATGTGTGTGATCCCCGCAGGAGCTTATAGGTCCTGTACATGATCCCGTCGTTGCCCTCACGGACCTGGGAGGTCGGCTGAATGTGATAGTCTGTTGCATTCGCAGCCTTCTTCTCCGCCTCCTCTGTGTCCGGGATCGTCATATAGACTGCCTTGCCCTCAAAGATTTCTGGCTGACCGTAACGGCAAAGCATCATGTTATGCGCCTCAGGATTAGATAACTCCAACACCTTTGCCAGCTTTCCGATCAGCACCCAGTAATAGGCATTTGCATCAAGGCTTCTCTTGCGCCTGTATCGCTTGATTTCAAGGCTCAGCTTCTCGCAGTCCTTCAACTCTTCGTAAGCCTGAGAAAAATCCTCGTTTGGAGAGAATATAATAAGCGGTCGCATCGTATCACAGTCGATGAGGGGTTTCCTCAAATCTCCGGTAAATCTCATTTGTTTTCCTTCTTTCGGTTGTCATACACGAACACTCTCTGTTTCCGAGACGTGTTCCTAATTGACAATGCCGTTATGACCTTGTTCTCGTCGTATATAATCTGCTCGACAGAGAATCGATCATAACAGGTTAATATATTTTCCCCGTTCCTGCCTTTCCGACCAGACGGGGTTATATCGCACTTATCGGATGGTATCCATATCATCGGAGCCGTATACAGCTCACGACCGATCCCCCAGTTAAAGCACGCCCTCTTGAAACTGTCAGACGCAAGCCCCTTCTCCGCTTCGGTGAAGCTCTCTTTCCCAGTGTCCTCTTTTGACACCCACTGCTTCTTATCAGCGTCCCATATGCTTACTGTACAGTTCGCATTCTCCCGGCTGTGGCTGCGCATCCAGTTCAGCGGACCGACAGTCTCATCAAGGATATTCATATCGCACCGGGCGTCCTTGTATAATAACAAGGTCACCCCGGTACTTTTTACGGTCGCAACTCGGCAATCTATCTCATCAGCCCTGAGAGTCCTGAATTTCTCCATCATCCTCGCCTCCATTCTCGATCACCCGGCTTGCCCACATGTCTGCAAAATGTAAAAGCATGTACAACGGAGTTTCCTTCCCCTGGATCTGATAACGGAAAGATCCGTACAGCCCATTGTGCCAGAGAATTGCCTGTTGTTCTTCCTCGGTCAGTTCGATGAAGCGAGAAGCGATTGCAACGCTACGCACTTCATGGTCTACATACAGCAGATCGGGATTTGAGATATAAGGTTTCTTTTCTGACTGATACGGCTCAGGATTCGGATTTGCCTTTGTAGCGCGTCCTTTCAGCATGTTCGGGACATAGTTCGGCTTATTGTACTGTCCCATTTTCCCGAGATCATGCAGGAGCGCGCTGATCGTGATAGCATCCTGTGTCTCCTTGTCAAGATTCTCTGGTCCGTTGCACAGCAGGAATGACAAATCCTGCGCAACGCACAGCACGTTGTAGCTATGTTCAGCAAGCCCTCCCTCTTTCGCCAGGTGGTGTGATGTGCTGCACGGCGCACGGAAAAATCCATACTCGTCCATATATGCGATCAGGTCCTCAATACCTGCTCTTCCTGTTTCTCTCAACAATTCAATGATTCTTTCTTTCATGTCAGTTCTGCCTCCATATAATTTCTATAATGTCTTTTCAGGGTTTCTTTCAGCGTCATCTGCCCCTCCTGATCCTCGGTCAGAAGCTCGTCCACCATCGCAAGGTTACGCTCATGCGTTTCCCGACAGGTGCATCGCTCGCCGGGATCAAGATAGGCTCCGCAGTTATCGCAGATGTAGTTATGCATCGCCGTCACTGTCCTGGTCGGATT
>CALWQP010000039.1 GCA_944383695.1 uncultured Mediterraneibacter sp. | reverse complement strand
GAGATACAAGCTGGGGGTGATTATGAGTGAAATATAAATAAAACGAGCGCCCACATGAGCCGGCAAGCTCGGGCGCTTTGAAAATTAACCATCTTTATTTTAAAAGAAAGTGAGGATTTTGTAAAGTGAAGAAATTTGAACTTACAAGCGAATTTATAACAAATATATTCGGGACAAAGCTGTTCCGCATCAAAGCTCTGGTTGAGTTCGGCGATGTAAAGGCCGGAGACCTGGGCGGATACATAGAAAAGGAAGAAAACCTTGATCATGACGGCAATGCGTGGGTCTGCGGCGATGCGTGGGTCTACGGCGATGCGGAGGTCTGCGGCAATGCGAGGGTCTACGGCAATGCGGAGGTCTACGGCAATGCGAGGGTCTGCGGCAATGCGAGGGTCTACGGCGATGCGGAGGTCTACGGCAATGCGAGGGTCTGCGGCAATGCGAGGGTCTACGGCGATGCGGAGGTCTGCGGCGATGCGTGGGTCTGCGGCGATGCGTGGGTCTACGGCGATGCGGAGGTCTGCGGCGATGCGGAGGTCTACGGCAATGCGAGGGTCTACGGCGATGCGGATTACGCATACGCACATGGTTTTGGGTCTGTCAACCGCACAACAACCTTCTTCCGGCTTAAAGATGGCGGCGTAGGGGTACGGTGTGGCTGCTTTTACGGGACGCTGCAGGAGTTCCGGGATAAGGTCCGGGAGACGCACAGGGAGACGAAGAAAGCGAAGGAATATCTGATGCTGGCAGATTTGATGGAACTCAGATTTAAGGAGGGGAACGAAGATGGCAAAAACAACTGACTACAAGACGCTAATTGAGGCGGTAGAAAGATATGTACAGGCAGACAGCTTTCCGAAAGTGGAAGTGATCTGCGCAATACTGGGAATACCGTCAGTTAAATCCGACCAGGACAGTGACGGCGATGCATAACTACATCTGCGATAACTGCGGAGCCTATCTTGATCCCGGCGAGCGTTGCACCTGCCGTGACACGCATGAGCGCAACTTGCAGATGGTGGACGAACTTCTGACCGAGGATCAGGAGGGGCAGATGGTTTTGAAGGAGGCAATGGAGAATGGAACATATACCAGGTTATGACGCATGGAAAACTACTCCGCCGGATGATCCAGAACCTGTGGAGCACTGCGATATCTGCGGCGCTCCTATCTACGAGGGAGACTACCTCACGGATATCCAGGGCGAGAAGTGGTGCGATGAATGCCTGAAGGAGATAAGGAGGATTGTATGAGTATATTTGACGAACTCCGTGCGGTAAACGTAAATAACCACACGGAAGAAAAGAACGGACTTAAATATCTCTCCTGGGCGTGGGCTTGGGATGAGGTTATGCAGAGATATCCGGGGGCTGTGTACGAGATCAAAGAGTTTGACGGTAAGCCGTATCTTTATGATGACAAGCTGGGATATATGGTTATGACAACAATGACGATAGACGGCATCACGCGGACAATGTGGCTTCCAGTTATGGACGGGGCAAACAAAGCCATGAAGGATGCCCCGTATGAATATCAGGTGAAAGAATATGTCAATCGGAAATGGACTGGAAAATATGTAGACAAGACGGTAGAGGCGGCAACGATGTTTGATATCAATACAGCGATTATGCGCTGTCTCGTTAAAAATATCGCTATGTTTGGCTTGGGATTGTATATCTATTCTGGCGAGGATATCCCGCCGGAACAGCCAAAAACATTGACAAAAGCACAGGTTACAACGCTGGAGGGATGCATTCCGAAGCACGGTCAGACGATCGAAAAGGTTTGCGACTCATTCAATGTCAAGAGCCTTTCTGACCTGACAGTAGATCAGTTTATGTGGCTTATGGATCGGATGGGAGAAAAATGAAATTCACGGGCAGACTGAAGGAGCCGATCATCGACTATCTCACAGGGCGTCTGACCATCCTATTTGAGCCCTGTGAGGACTTCCGGCAAGCGTATGAGGAACTGAAAGGCTGCGAGAAATTGAGCCTTGAAATTAAGCGGTACAGACGAAAGAGGAGCTTGGATGCGAACGCTTATTACTGGGTGCTGATCGGTAAGCTGGCGAAAGTGTTGGAGCTGTCCAATCCTGAGACACACAACATGATGCTCTGCCGGTACGGTCAGCCGGAAATCTTTGAGGGAAAGGCAGTCTATATGACGATCCCGGACACAGAGGAAGCAGAGAAGAAAGTTGCGAATGCAACAGACTATCATCTTCAGCCGACCTCTCAGGTCCGCGAGGGAAACGACGGAATCATGTACAGGACATATAAGCTCCTGAGAGGATCGCACACATATAACAGCGAGGAAATGGCGCGGCTGATCGATGGTCTGATCGGATGCTGCAAGGATGCAGGAATCCCGGACGCGGAGATTGCAACGCCGGATGAAAAGCGACTGCTGAAAGAAAGGTACGGTGTAGAGCTATGAAACGGTTATGGAGCATCTTCACGGATGACATGGATCACTGCATGTATACCGGTCAGTATGGAGTTGAGCGGCATCACATATTCAGTCACACGAGCCGCGAGCGCAAGCTGTGTGAGCAATACGGCTTTATTGCTCCGCTCCGCCCGGACCTTCATCCGAACGGCGTACACCGCGGGAAACGTGCGGGATAGATCGACAAGGATCTGCGCCGCCGATGCAAAGAGTATTACATAGAGCATTACGGGACTGAGGAGCAGTTCCGGCAGGAGTTTTTCTATTCGAGTTGACCATCTCGGTAAGGTCACCGCAATGGTATCTGCGCGGCTAAAACTCGGCTGCCGCGTTGATATACAGCACCAAGCTATGGCAGACAGTATGTCACGGTACTAAGTAAGCCATGATGATATTCTCCCCGGCACCTCCGGGGAGAGGAAGGAGGCACATGGGAAAGATTAAAGATCAGGCAATGTGTTATTATAACCGGATTCCTGACGGGCATAGGAATGCGATACAGCGTCCGTGGGACCGTCGGGTTGACCGATGCCTGAGAAGGATGATAGAGAAAGCAAACAATAACGGAGACTGCATTATCAATGTCGGAAACGGGATATACAGACCGATTCCAGGCGATCCAGTGGATGAGAAGGAACTGGAAGAGTATCTGAACAAAGAGCTCCACCGGGCGCGGGCAATCCAATTGAAACGTCTCTGCATGAAGAAAACATTTGAAGGGTGGCGAGATAGTGCGGCATACGCTAATCATTTCCGGCAGGCTCGACAATCTGAACGATTACATAACAGCGTGCCGGACAAATCAGTACAAAGGCGCACACCTGAAGCGCCGTAATGAGGACCGGGTCCGACAAGCGATATACGAGCAGCTCGGGCGACTGCGGATCAACAAGCCGGTGCAGATGACATACAGATGGTACGAGCGCGATCGCCGGCGGGATCTGGACAACGTGAGTTCATTCGGGCGCAAGGTGATACAAGACTCACTTGTAGATACTTGTGTGCTGAAAAATGATGGATGGAAGGAAATCCGAGGGTTCTCGGATGAATCCTATGTTGACTCTGAGAATCCTCGGATAGAAGTGGAAATTGAGGAGGTAATGCGGTGAAGTGGATGGGAATTACATAAAAATCGACAGAAGCATACTTGATTGGGAGTGGTATACGGATATCAATACGAAAGTCCTGTTCCTTCATATGTTGCTCAAAGCAAACTGGAAAGATGGTAATTTCAGAGGTACAACTGTCCCACGCGGTTCATTTATTTCTTCGATCCGTAAGTTATCGGACGAAACAGGACTGACGGAAAGGGAAATAAGGACAGGAATTTCACATTTAAAATCGACAGGCGAAGTGACACAGACTGGACACAGTAAATTTAGCGTATTTACAGTGAATAATTACGATAAGTACCAGATTGCCGACACGCAAAGCGACATTCAAGAGACAAGCAACCGACATTCTAATGACAAACTAACGACAACAATAGAAGAAAGAAAGAAGGAAAGAAAGGAAGAAATATATAGAGATGATAAATCATCTCTTCGTCAGACGGAGACCGTCAGACGCATTATTGAAGCGTGGAACTGCCTGTCTGAATACGGTATCAGACCGATATCAAGACTCGGCAGTGGCTCTAAGCGATATGCTTGTTTGACAGCGCGCCTGAACGAATACGGAGAAGCGGAAGTCATGCGGGCGATAGAGAATATCAAACATAGCGATTTCCTGCAAGGCAAGAGCTGTGGTAAGCCGTGGGTGATAACCTTTGACTGGTTTGTCTTGCCAGGGAACTTCCCGAAAGTGTTAGAAGGGAACTATGACAACAGAGATCAGGCTGAGAAAAAGCCGACTGTAAAAGACAATAACAACTTTGACCGCCGCCGGTACAGCGAGGACATGTTGGCGGCATTACAAGACAATTAAGGGAGGGCTGCTCGGATGACAGATGAACAGCTCAGAAAGATCTATTTCCCGATCGCAGAGGCATGGAAGCTGATCCGTGAGTCCTGCGATGCGACCGGGACGCCTGTGGAGTGTTTCAAGGTGCAGGAGCAGGCAAAGGACATTTTTGAAAATCAGGCAAGACGAAGTTTGCAGAAGAAATCATATCCGCAGCGGTTAACGAGATTGACCGGATTATGCGGGAAAACGACTAGAAAGGAGCCAGCCTCCGGCCGGGGCAAGGGTATACCGGGCTTCTTGAAAAAATGGAAAGACAGAAAAAGATCAAATGCGAGTTATACAGAGACTCGATGCAGAATTATAAGAAATACGCAATACCGCCGGCGCAGTTGATTATAGCGGATGTTCCGTATAATGTCGGGAATAACTTCTACGGGAGCAATCCCATGTGGTACAACGGCGGAGATAACAAAAACGGTGAAAGCAAACTGGCGGGCAAGGCAGCGTTTAATTCAGATTTTAATTTTAACCTGTATGAATACTTTCACTTCTGTTCAAAGATGCTGAAAAAAGAGGATAAAAAGCCAATCACAAGAGGCAGAAGCAGCAACTCGCCGTGCATGATTGTGTTCTGCTCATTCGAACAGATACAAACGCTTATCAATGCGGCAGCGAAACATGGATTTGTGCATTACATACCGCTTGTATTCTGCAAAAACTACAGTCCGCAGGTGTTAAAAGCGAATATGCGGATTGTAGGTGCTACGGAATATGCGCTTGTCTTATACAGGGACAGGCTTCCGAAGTTCCGAAATGGCGCGAAGCTGGACGAGAACGGGAAGACAATCAGAGGCACAGGACATATGGTTTTTAATTGGTTTGATGGTGGCATGGACGAGGAATGGGGCAGAACATATTACAACAATGGTGCATATTTCATGTGGGAAAAGGATAAATCAAAAGACATTCCAAAGATACACCCTGCACAAAAACCTATATCAGTACTAAAAAGATTGATAGAGATTTGTACAGACCCGGGAGATGTTGTGATAGACCCATGCGCCGGAAGTGGCTCGACATTAAGAGCAGCTCACGAACTGGGAAGAAGCGCTTACGGATTTGAGATTGACAGAACATTCTTCATGCGGGCGAAAGAAGAAATGCTGAATTTCAACAGCGATGGTCAGATGAGCATTGAGGATTTCCCGGAGGTGATGCCATGAAAAAGAAAACGCCAGAACAGGAACTAAATGAGTTGCGAAAGAATATCCGTCAGGAAATAGATCACTGGGAGCATATCAACCAGAATGGATGTAACGATCCGGGTTATGCAGACGGGACAAACATGAACCTGACGCGGAATCACATCATATATGCTAAACGGCAGATTGTAGAGATATGCGAGCGTCACGGAATACCGATCCCAGAAGAGATGTATCTGCCGACTCCGCCTCAGGTAGATGATTACTATATGGCGAACCTGAAGCAAAAACGCAGAGTGAATATGATCGGACATCCGGAGCGGATTACAACGAAGAAAAACAGGTATGACAGAGAGCAGTTGTCGCTGTTCTAAGTTATTCATAATTCCGTCTATAAATCAAAAATATAGACGGAATCGGCTATAACATAACAAACGAAAGGAGAGCGGAAATGGAAAGGTTGACAGAAGAGTTAAATCCAGCATATCCAACACCAAAACATTTTGGCGCGCGGTACATGCAAAAGATAGTATCAAGTCTTGCGGACTATGAAAGGACCGGACTCACTCCGCCGGAGATCATGGAGCTGAAGGAGCGGGATGCTGCCAATAAGATCAAGCTTAATGCAGGGGTCCCGACCTGCCCGGTATGCGGGCGCAGGGTAGTAAGGTGTTATGACTTTTGCCCGGACTGCGGGCAGAGGCTGGAGCAGTAAGGAGGAATGACGATGGCAAAGCTATTAGACAGACCATTTACGACCGATAAAAAGAGGGAGATCCTTGATATGCTGCAGGGGAACATAAACAGGATTTCGGTGTCGAATGATATCGAGGAGATTGTATGCCAGCTAAATTTTGCCGTGGACAGGCTGTCTGCGGTGGCATATTCGAGGATCAAGGAACTGAAGGAGGACTGACATGCAGGAATTAGAGAAGATTCTGGAAGAGATAGAGCAAGCGAAGAGAGAGCCTTGGTATAGGCTGAGCAATTACGATGTAAAGCATAAATTGGACGGAGCAATTAACCGGATCGTAGATATCATCCGCAAGCACATGAATGACGGCTGGATTCCGGTGGAGGATGAACGATTATGGAATATTTTATTTGAAGAAGCGTGTGTCGAAGGAGAGCAGGCAATGAGAATCTACAACAGACTGAAAGAGACATTCGGCGGAGAAAGAAGTGATATGGATGGGAAACTTTAAGGATTTAACAGATATGAAGTTTAATATGCTTACCGTCATTGAACAAGCCGGAAAGGATAAATACGGTAAAATCTTATGGAGATGTAAATGCGATTGTGGAAATGAGATAATCACTCATGGAAGAAGTCTTACTAACGGACATTGCAAATCATGCGGATGCATTTTAAACAAAAATAGACGTGAAAAATCAAAATATAAAGGTCTGCACACAACCAGAATTTACCGTATCTGGAAGGGAATGCGCGCCAGATGCGAAAATCCAAATCATAAGAACTACGATATTTACGGAGGTCGAGGAATAAAAATCTGTGATGAATGGTGCGGTGATCAGGGCTTCTTTAATTTCCTAAGATGGGCGATTGAAAATGGATATAGAGAATATTTGTCCATTGACAGAATTGATGCAAATGGAAATTACAGTCCTGATAATTGCAGATGGGCAGATGATGTTACACAAGCAAATAACAGGAGGCATCCAGACAAAGTGAAGAATCAGTATGGAATATGGGATTATAGAAATCCACCAGATCCGTACCGCCCGGAAAGGAGCAAGGGATGAATCAAGGAGAACGCTTAGTCCTGAGAAAGTGTATAGAATGCGGCAGAGAAATTCGCATTAAGCAGTCGTATAACACACATATTTCTGACTGGGAAGATATAGAGATGCGGGTATGTGCAGATTGCTGGAAAGGAGCGAGGGAGAATGAGCGAGATTAAATTAAAGCCGTGCCCGTTCTGTGGGAAAACGGACACATTGACAATCACAAATTGCGTGAAATTAGAAGAATGTAAAAATTTTGAAGGATGCGAATGTGATCCTTACAAAACAATATGTTGTGACGTGAATAAGGGAGGATGTGGCGCAGCTTCTGGATACGCTATAGATGAAGCTCTTATGATTGAGAAGTGGAACAGGAGGGCGGAGAATGAGACTGATTGATGCTGATGCAATAAATTTTAATCAAGTATTTGGCGGGAATTCAGAGTTCGCGAAAGATATGATAGATGCAGCTCAAGGATTGATCGACAGGCAACCGACAGCCCATGACAAAGAAAAGGTGATTGAGGAATTGAAGGAAGAAGGATGCATTATTGATGATGGAGCGGGAAATAGAGCGGTTGAGATTGTTGAGAAAGGCGGGATCAGATGAAGCAACAGAACGCAGCACCATACATCAAAACTGAGTACAACACTCAGAATGCGAGTATAGCGGGTAAGCCGATCCGGGCACAGGGCGAGCAGGTCAAAAGGGTGACAGCAGAGGAATATTTGAAAGACAAGATAGGGAGTGATGCGGATGGACAAGAACATACTGAGTGAGTACGCAGACATGAAAGAGGAGATTAAAGACCTGCGCCGGCGGATTGCAGAGGATCAAAAGAAGATCAGCAAGCTGGAGCGTACCGTCGTGACTGATTCTGTGACCTGCGGGAAGAAAGGGAAAAAGCCCATCCGCACAGTGAAAATTAAAGGCTTCCCGCGGGAAGAGATTAAGCGAAGGACAGCTCTGCTGAAGAAACGGCAGGCGAAGCTTCAGATGCTGGAGACAGACCTGATAGAGAAGCAGATGCAGGTGGAGGAGTACATACAGACTATCCAGAAGAGCGAGCTGCGGACTATGTTTAGGTTGTACTATATCGACAGCCTGACGTGGTATCAGGTGGCGCTTAAGATGAACCAGATGTTCCCGAAGCGTAAAATCAAATACACAGACGATAACTGCCGGAAGAGACATGATAGATTTCTTGAAAAAGTTGCTTAAATGTCCGGTAATGTCCGGTTGAAAAGTGGTAGTATGATATAAAGCCGAAAGGTATGATGCTGGACGGCTTACGAGCCGGAAGGCGAAAGCTGGATGGCTCGGACCAACTTTTTCCCCCAACAAACCAAATTAGAGGACGCTCTGCACAATGCGCGGGGCGTTTTTCTTGCTTATTGCTGCCAATGGGTATATGATAAATATAGTGGTGATTTTTGGATGGTTTGTGCGGGAGGAAATGGATATGGAAAGAAGTAATCTTAAAAAATGTTTTGTAATTACGCCAATTGGTGGTCCAACAGATAGTATTAGAAGACATATTGATGGCATTATAGATCAAGCTATAACACCTGCCTTAATGTACAAATTTGATATAGATGTTTCACACAGAAAATATGAGATAGGTTCTATTAATGATAAAATAATAGAAAGTATATATAAAGCAGACTTAGTGATTGCAAATTTAACACAATTAAATGCTAATGTTATGTTTGAATTGGCAGTAAGGTATTGTTTTGGGAAACCAGTTATAGTTATTGCTGAAAAAGGCACAAATCTTCCATTTGATATTATTGATCAAAACACAATCTTTTATATTAACGATGCAATGGGCGTTGGCGAACTAAGAGACACAATTGTCGAATTTGAAAGTAATATTGATTATGATTGTACGACGTATGGCCCCATTTACAGTTCATTAGGAAAAGTGTTTGAATACGATAAAATTGTCAAATCATTGGATAATAAGTTATCTTCAAAAGATGTTTTAGAGTTTTTTGATAAAAAGATGAATGAATGGCGCATGTCCATAATAGGAACATCAGTAAAAGAGAACTCACCAGAATATATTTATGCATATTTTTCATGGGAAGAGTTGAATGATACACAGAAGAAATGTTTAGAAGTTGATTTGTCTAGTTTTGAATTATATCCAGAAATATGTGAAGTGAAGTTTATTGATCGGGGAATTATTTTAGGCGTAGTTTATAAGAAAGATGGATTGTCAGCAAACTTTTTTAGAAGAAAAATAGAGGAAATTGTGAAAGCGTATGGTTTGCAGTACAAAATAGATTGATTAAATACAAGTTTTATAATACAGCGGGATTATAATAAATAAACCAGAATTGAAGGTGGTGAAGTGGCAGGATATGAAAACATAAAAGATAAAGGATTTGACCATCGAACAACGGAGGAACTACGGATTATTACTTCGAATGGTGGAAAAGCAAGCGGTGCAGCGAGGCGCAGGAAGGCAGACTTCAGAAAGGTGCTGAACATGCTGCTGACCGCTGAGATAGATAGTGAAGAATGGAAGCCGGTTCTGGAGGCACTCGGAGTTGAGTGCACTCTGGAGTCGGCTCTTTTGATGGCGCAGATTAAGGAGGCACTTGCAGGAAGTACGAAGGCAGCTACTTTTGTTGCGAAGTATTCTGGGCAGAGCGGGCAGACAGACGCTGATCTTGAGGAGCAGAAGATTCGAACTGACCGGGCAAAGAGAGCCCGAGATCAAGAAGTTGGAGACAATGACAGTCAGGAAGAAAATATCCAGAATTTCCTGAAAGCCATGAGACCAACGCAGGAAGATTTGGACGAGCTGTTTGTGGATCAGGAAAAGGAGGAAGAAAGCGATGCCGAAGAAGCAGAAGAGACCGGCGAAGTTTAAGTTCCTCCCATTCTCGGCACAGCAGAGACGCCTGATGCATTGGTGGCGCCCTGGACTAATGTCCGCAAATAATGATTTTGTCATCGCAGATGGGGCAATCCGATCGGGTAAGACAATAGCCTGCATCATCGGTTTCCTGACATGGTCCAATGAGATGTTTGAGGGCCAGTCATTCATCCTTGCAGGGAAGACGATGGGAGCTCTGAAGAAGAATGTGATCAGACCCATGATGCAGATACTTGAAGCGTGGGGGTGGCCATATGATTATATCCGTTCTGGAACAGATGCAAGACTGGAAATAGGGAGCAACACATATTACTTATACGGCGCAAACACAGAGGCAGCTCAGGATGCCCTTCAGGGACTGACAGCAGCCGGAGCCTATCTGGATGAGGCGGCGCTGTTTCCCAGGTCATTTATAGATCAGGCAATCGGGCGATGCTCAGTAGATGGGTGGAAAGTCTGGATGAACTGCAACCCAGAAGGACCGCATCACTACATCCGGGAAGAGTTCCTTCTCCCGGAGAAGCAGAAAGAGAAGAGAGTATATCACCTGCACTTTATGATGACGGATAACCTGTCATTATCTAAGGCACGCCGGGAAGCTTATGAGAGATCATGGTCGCATGGCAGTGTATTTTATAAGCGTTTTGTCATGGGATTGTGGGTGGCTGCTGACGGGCTTATCTATCAGCAGTTTGCAGACAATGTGAAGGATTACCTTATCACTGACAAGTGGCTTGAGGAGAACGAGATCATATATGCAACAATTGGAGTCGATTTCGGAGGAACGAAGTCGGCTCATTCTTTTACCCTTACAGGATTTACCCGTGGATACAAACAGGTGGTTGTCCTGGATGAGTATTACTGCAAGAAGCGGCTGAACCCGAAGCAGTTGCAGGATGATTTCGTGGACTTTGTAAGGCGCGCAAGACTGAAATACAAGGTATATGAAGCGTACTGCGACAGTGCTGAGCAGACACTGATCTCCGGACTGGAGATGGCATGTGCGCAGGCCCATGTGAGTATAGACATCAAGAATGCAATCAAAGGTCCGATCAATGACCGGATCGCATTTTATAATAGCCTGATCGCACAGGGCAGGTGGAAGGTGATGAAACACTGCACCCATATCATTGAGGCGTTCGAGCAGGCGGTATACGACGAGAAGAAAAAGAATATGGATGTCCGGCTGGATGATGGTCTGATGAATGTGGACAGCCTGGACAGCACGGAATACAGCACAGAGAGTGTGCAGGATGATATTTTATATATTGCAGCATAGGAGGAACGGTATGAGAATAATGATTTTAGGCATATTCTGGGAGATAAAATTTAGAAAATCTAAGAAGGACCCGATGCTCAAAGAACGGGATGGGTATTGTGATCGTACTGCAAAGCAGATAATTATTGCGAAAGACAGAGGGACATCTGGCCTTCATGATTACGCCCGGTATCAGAAAGAGGTAATCCGGCATGAGATTATTCATGCGTTTCTTATTGAAAGCGGTTTGGACAATAATTGGCAGCATGCAGAGATGTACGGGCATGATGAGACGATGGTGGACTGGATTGCAATACAGTTCCCTAAAATTCAGAGAGCCTTTGAGGAAGCTGGGTGTATTTGAGATGGAGAGTGATTGAATATGAGCAATACGATACGGCAGTATCTCCTTGATAAGAAATACGATACAGTGTCAGATGAGACATACAGCCATATTGACGAGTGGCTCGACTGGTATCAGGGCGATGTGGAGAATTTTCATACATACAAGGTCTACAATGGTATTACCACAACGAATCAGAAAAGATACCGTCTGGGCATGGCGAAAAAGGTCTGCGAGGACTGGGCAAATCTGCTACTGAATGAGAAAGTTTCCATCAATGCGGGGGACTATGAGGAACGCCTTAACGGTATTCTTCAGTCGAATAATTTTAAGGTGCGTGCGAATCAGCTCGTAGAGAAGGCATTTGCACTTGGCACTGGCGCTTTGGTTGAATACCTGGATGGTGATGGCAATCCAGTTATTGATTATATCCGAGCTGATATGATCTATCCGCTATCATGGGATAATGGAGACATAACGGAGTGTGCGTTTGGAAGCAATCGTGTTGTTGATGGCAAGGAGATCATATATCTCCAGATACACCGCAAAGGAGTGCCGGCAGACCCGGAAGGAACTGATGGAGAGGCAGCGCGGGAAGCCCCTGATCTGTATTACATCGAGAATAAGTATATTGATGCGAAATCCGGCAAGGAGTTGGACACGCCAGACAGTGTGTTTCCTTTAATAGACACTGGATATGACAGACCGCTTTTCCAGATTATCACGCCGAATATCTGCAATAATATCGATCTTGATAGCCCGCTTGGTATATCCGTATACGCAAACAGCATCAGCCAGCTGAAGGGCTGTGATTTGGTATATGACAGTTACATGAATGAGTATGTACTCGGACGGAAGAGGATTCTTGTCCCGCTGTCACAGGCAAAGCGACAGATGCAGGAGGACGGTGTTTCCACTCCGGTATTTGATCCGAATGATACAGTGTACTACATGCTCCCGGATGACCGAAACAGTTCCCAGAGCCTGACAGAGGTTGATATGACGATCCGGGCATCGGATCATGAACTTGGGATTCAGCGCTGCCTTGACATCCTGAGTCTTAAGGCGGGCATGGGATCTGGACGATATAAGTTTGAGAGCGGTGGAGTCAAAACTGCCACGGAGGTGATCTCTGATAAATCGGATCTGTATCAGAACCGACAGAAGAATGCAATCATAATCGAGGCGGCTCTGATCAGTATGGCTCAGGCGGTGGCTTTTCTCGATGATGGCAGGACAGATCTGGATGTTACGATCGACTTCGACGATAGCATTATAGAGGACACAAATACCACTATTGACCGGAATATTAAACTGGTCCAGGCGGGGCTTAGATCGAAGCTGAAAGCAATCATGGAAATTGATAAGTGCACAAAGGCAGAAGCGAAGAAAGAGCTTGCCCTGATCAAGGAAGATGGTCGGATAACAGGGCAGGACATTGACTGGACTCAGACAGACAATGGGGACGATGATAAGGATCAGGACGTCCCCGAGGAGGAGCAGGAAGGGGATGAAGTAGAGAATGAACCTTCTGGAGAATCAGCAACTGGCGGAGGAAGTGGACGGTAGCTACATTGATCTTGAAACAATGCTCATGCAGAATATCGCCCGCCATATCCGTGATTACGGGCAGGCGATTGATTCTGATAAGTGGCTCCTTCAAAAGCTTGCAGAGATCGGGAAGCTGAACAAGGAGAACATGAAACTGATCTCACAGATGGCGGGTGTCAGCCAGACGTCTGCGGAGCGTATGCTCCGGGCGGCGATGGACGATGCTATCAGCGCAACAGAGCCGGGCTTCCGCTATCTTGTACAGCAGGGGCTTGCGGATGATGCAGTGGATGCCGGGAAGAGCAAGACGGTCAAGCAGGTAATGAAGTCCCTGCATGGCCAGGCAAAAGATACTTTGAACGTGTGCAATACAACGATGCTCTATAAGGCGAGGGATGCATTCATGGATCTGGTCAATTCGATCGCCCGTAATGCCGGAGAAATTGCAGAGAAGCAGAGCTTCCTGGACACGCTTGGAAAGCATGCCACGGCAGCAACGATCGGCGCAGAGTCCAGACAGCAGGCTGTGAGGAAATGCATCCAGGAGTTCAATGAGAAAGGGATTCCGGCATTTGTGGATAAAGCAGGACGCGAATGGACACCGGAAGCATATGTCAATATGGCGATGCGGAATACAGCCCGACAGACTGCTGAGGAAGTCCAGACCGCGCGATGTAAGGACTTCGGTGTGAACCTGATCTCGATAGACAGCCATTCCGGGGCGCGCCCTAAATGCGCAAAGGACCAGGGGAAGATATTTGACTTGAATAACGGCAGCGGATACACAGAAGACCTGAAAGGGAAAAGGATAAAATATTATCCCTGGAAGGATTCCAGCTACGGGGAGCCGGATGGGATACTAGGCATCAACTGCGGTCATCACAAATGGCCGTTTATCCCAGGCGTAAATATACATCGGTATTTCCAGACAGATGATCTGGATGCGAACAATAAGCTCTATAAGGAGACTCAGGTACAGAGAGCACTTGAGCGGGATGTGCGTAAGCAGAAGCGTAAGTGTATGATGTTTGATGAGATTGGTGATGAGCACGCTTTTAGAGAAGCGTCTGTTGACTTGAAGGAAAAGGAAGCGACTTTAAAAGCCTACGTTGACAGTAAGGATCATCTGCATCGCAGGAAAGACCGGGAACAGGTTGTTGGGTTTGACAAGCGCATATCAGCTAATGCAGTGGCAGCAAAGAAATACGTTGATAAGTATGGAGCCGTCCGGTATAATGAAGACGGGACAGTAGTTGTAACGGACGACTGGAAAAATAGAGGGCATGTGTCTATTCCTAAAGAGTACCGGGAAAATGCGATTATTGAACTCAAAGAAGTAAAAGGCGGACATGAACAAATCAATCGTGTTTTTTATGACTCTGAAGGAAAAATGTACCGCCAAACGCATTCTGGACATCATGCCAACCCTAAGCAGCACAAATATGGTAAAAATGGTGAACATGCGCACGATATTGAATGGGAAGACGGAAAGATTGTTAATCGTACAACTAGAGAATTGACAGATGCCGAGAGAAGAGAGAGTGGTGATATCTTATGAAGCCGAAAAATTTAAAAGAGCTGATCTTGTCATTAACGCAGGATGTGGTATTTGAGTATGATGGGGCTGTAGCCTGCATTAATCCTTGGAATGAGGCAAAGATAGAGGTCGGATATGACGATAATACGAAAACGTACGATAATATTGATGATGTAATGAACGATCCCTTTTATCACGGGAAGTCATTACAGGAAATTTCGGAGCAGTTAAACATTGATTAATGCCGTTGGTCGAATATGATCAGCGGTATTTTTATACCTTTTTGAAGGGAGTGATGCTATTTGATTGTAGTAAACATTACACAGACTGGTCTAACGGTAGATGGCCATGCGGGATACGCAGAAACCGGGAATGATATCGTATGCGCTGCGGTGTCAGCTCTTGCGCAGGGGCTGATCCATTCACTGGACGCTCTGACCGATGATAGGATTTCCTATCAGATCAGAGACGGGCATATTGATATAGAGTATGAGAATCTTTCAGAACAGGGAAAGCTGCTGATCGATTCTTTTTTTATTGCCGTGAGTGACACACAGATGACTTACGGGGATCAGTACGTAAAAATCAATGCGGCGCCGGACGGGCGTAAAACGGAATAATGGAGGGATTACTTATGAAGTACATGAACATGAAAAAGAAATTCTGGGCAATGAATTTACAGCTTTTTGCTGGCGATGGAGATGACGGAGGCGATGGATCCGACGGTGAGGATGAAGATCCGGACGCGGATCCAGATAGTGACGATTCGGAAGATGACCAGGATGAAAAGAAATTTACGCAAAAGGATGTGGATGATGCTGTGAAGAAGCGTATTGCCAGGGAAAGAAGAAAATGGCAGCGTGAGCAGCAGAAGAAAGCATCTGGAAGCGGGACCGACGGCAGGGAGGGAGCCGGAGATGATGGCGAGGAAAAGGACAATGAAAAGCTGAAAGCGGCAGAGAGCCGCGCAATTAAAGCGGAGACCAGGGCGGCATGCTTTGAAGCGGGAGTGGATAAGGATGCGATTGACGACGTGACAGCCCTGGCACACGCGTATATGGAAGCGGACGAAGATCTGGATCTGGAAGATGCCATCGAAAAAGTAGTAAAGAAATACCCGCATTTCAAGAAAGGGGCTGACAGCTCCGATGATGCGGATGACACAAAAGGCAAGTCTTGGGGAGAACGCCAGAAAGGAACTTCAAAAAAGCGCTCCGGCGTGGAAGCCGCATTCCTGGCAAAAAATCCGGGGCTCAAAATCGATTAATGGAGGTAATGATATGAAATTTTTAATGTTTTTGCAGCTGTTCGCGCACGCACATCAGGAGAGGTGGTCCTCTCTTGTAGACGCAAAGCTGAGGCAGATGCTCGTAACCAGGGATAACTATATCTTCAACACGAACTATGAAGGCAATCCGAAAGCGGGCAAGGTGAAGATCCCTGTGAGGGATACCGAAGTGGAAACAAAAGACTATGACAAAGCAAATGGCATTGATCCTGCAGCGGGTACGACAACGTACATGGATCTGGATATTGACCAGGACAAGGCGGTAAATGAGTTAATCGATGGGTTCGATGCAGCGGCTGTCCCGGACAATATCATCGCTGACAGGCTGGATTCAGCGGGATATTCTCTCGCTCTTGAGATGGATAAGAAATCTATCAACGTGCTCGAGACGACATCCGGTGTTAATGTAAGCGCCACAAAGACCGCTGCGACAGAGACGACAGCGTACAAAGAAGTACTTGCCGCAAGGACCTACCTCAGCAAGAAAGGCGTACCGCAGGATGGACGTTGGCTGATTGTATCCCCGGACTTCATGGCTGTACTTATGATGGATGACCATTTCATCCGGCAGGGGGATCTGTCTCAGCAGATGAAGAATGCGGGGGCTGTGGGATCTGTCGCAGGCTTTGCCGTATATGAGTCTAACAACCTGATGGTTGATAATACCACGGTTGTATCATCGAAAAAGACAACCACCGAGTTCATCGCCGGGCATCCGAACTGGTGTCACCGCGTCCAGGAATGGAGCGTGGATGTACACAATCAGGATCTTGCGGGATCCGGCAAGTACATCGGAGCCTCAGCAGTTCAGGGGCGCAAGATCTACGGCGTTAAGGTATCAAAACCGCAGACCGTATATATCAAGCGTATCGAGGCGGCTGCGGTATAAGGAAGTGAGCAGATGTATGTAGATGAAACATATTACAAAGGCACTTTTCGTGGGGAGCCGGTAGATACTGCCGACTTCCCTTCTCTTTGTGAGCGTGCCGGTGAACTGATCGAAGAGCTGACGCTGTACCGCCTGACTCCAGTGACGTTTTTGGCTATGCCGAAGGCTGTGCAAGAGTTGGTGAAGAAGGCTGTGTGTGCTCAGATCGAATATCTGGACGCAAACGGCGGATCGGATTTGGATAACGGTTCAGGGATCCAGAGTGCAACTCTTGGAAAATTCAGTTATTCAGGAAGCGCCGGAGCGAATGGAAGTACAGAACAGTCACGATTCTCTCCGAGAGCTGAGAGGATACTCTGGCCGACTGGTCTGACATACCGAGGAGGGCGGTGCTGATATGAGAGCAATACCGAAAAGCCTGTTGATCCATACAGTGACGTTGCACAAAAAGATTAACAAGGATAAGTGGGGAAAAGGTGAGCTGGATGAAGGTGTAGAATTGTCCAATGTGCGTATAGAACCGTCAGGAAAGATTGTCCGGGACAAGAATAATGCCGAGATCCAGCTTTCAGCCACGCTTTTTTATGACTGCAAGAACAGCAGGCCGATGAATTTGGAGTTTGAAACAGATGATCTCATTGCGTTTAACGGTGTGATGCACCGGGTAGAGGTTGTGGAGCCTCTATATGATGATAAACGGCTGCATCACTACGAACTGGGGTTGGTGAAAGGTGGCTAAGATCAGTACAAGAGTAACGTTTGACAAGAAGCGAGCCGCGGCGCTGGTTAAAGCGGCGTCAAACAATGCGCTGACAGTGATGGGAATGCAGGCACTGCAAGATACTTCCCCGCATGTCCCGCGCGACCAGGGTACTCTTGAGAGTAATGGGATTTCAGCCAGCAGTCAAAAGGCTGTTGAGGGTAAATTTATTTTGCGCTGGGATGCAGATTACGCACAGTATCTCTGGCATGGGGATGTTATGTATGGGAATCCGACAAACCGGACGTATGGTCCTAAAAAGATATCGTTCACGAGCGCACTTGCCCGGGAAGAATGGGCGAAATACGCACATGAAGTGTATGGCGCTGAATGGAGACAAGTCTATCAGGCGGCACTAAGAAAGGAGATGGAGAGTGGATGACGCCACAGACAGAACTGTTGGAATTGATCGTGAAGACAGCTGAAGAAAACTGTGATCTGGATACTCCGATCTCATTGGAGGAGCTGCCGGCAGAAGGTGGGCTGTATGCGGAACTTGGGGAAGGATTCGGGAACGCAACGTATTACGATAAGAGCACAGAAAAGACGTTCCCGGTACTCTTCCTGTGCCGGCATGCAGATCAGAAGCGAGGTCTCGAGGAACTCTGTAACATCTGCAACTATCTTCAGAGGCTGAAAGAGTATCCGAAAGGAGAGATGTTCTCCTGGCTGGATGCAGAAATCGCAAAAGAACCAAACAAAATAGGACGGGATGAGGATGGAGTCTGGCACTTCTCCTGCATCCTGAACTGCAAGATTTATTATTGAGAAAGGGTGATAACATGAAAAAGTTAAATCTGCAGCTGTTTGCAGAACCGGCACTTCCGAAAAATCCGATCACGCCGGAAATCAACTATGAAACGGAAGCTTTTATCAATACTGCGCCGGATGGAGACTCTGCCACGTGGGAGAGTCTTGCAAACCTGACGACGAATATGGCACAGGCGTTGAATGAGGTGCTCCAGCAGCTCACTTACTACGCAGATAAGGGTTGGGGCTCCACGGAGGTGACTGGTGCACAGCTGACCCTGACGCTGACTGGGTCTGTGAAACCGGGCGATGCAGCGTGCGACTATATCCTGAGTGACGAGGTGATGTTCGGGCTTGGGGCGGCAAGGAAGACCCACCTGAAACTCCAGAAGGGAACGAAGATCATCATCTGGCCAGTCACGCTGGCAAACATTACGCCGGCTTACGGAGATGCGAATACGATCAATTCGCTGACCGTGACTATACATGGTAATGGGCGTCCGGCTATTGGGGCGGATGCGGCTTAATGAGGGACCTTGCGTCCCTCAAAAATATTTAGGAGGCAAGATATGGCATATCAGGCAAAAAGGCATAAGAGATTCAATGAAGATTTTGAACTTGTTGACGGAGAGGGAAATGTAGCCCATACACTGCATGTATCCCTTGATGCTGATGACATGGTTGCGAAGATTAACAGGAAATATACTGCGCTGACAAGAGCGCTGGCCGAGACAACAGAGATAAAGAGGAATACACAGGACCCGGATAAGGTCCAGGGACGCGTTGAAGCTCTGGGGAGGGCTGTCGTTGATCTCCTCGAGGCTGTGTTTGGGGAAGAGGATGCGAAGACAGTCGTTGAATTCTACGAGGGCAGATATATCGAGATGTCCCAGGAAGTCCTGCCGTTTATCACCCAGCATGTGATCCCGAAGCTTACGGAGATGCGGAAGGACAATAAAAAAGCTGTCCTGAGAGGATACAACCGCAAGACTAGGGGGAGGCTGTTCTGCTGATGGGCGTGCTGACGGAGATACAGGACAACCGTATTGTGACAGAGCGCGGAAAAATCGTCGTGAACCCCGCGTTTAATACTGTTCTCGAGATACAGAAATTATATCTCGAGGATTCGCTGACCGATTACGAGAAGGCGGAGCAGGCTCTCCGCATGCTTGTCAGGAATAAATGGAACCTGCGGCTCTATACCCCGCCAGAGAAGGTAAAATTGTTAGAGGAAATCGGGAAGCGATACATTGAAACAAAAAAACGTCCGCAGATCAAGAAAAATCCGCTTCCCGTCCTGGACTTTGAGGAAGACGGAGACTATATCTATGCGTCTTTCATGCAGGATTATCACATTGACTTGATCGATGAACAGGGGCGGCTTCCGTGGAGAAAATTCCTGTATCTCTTTAATGGGTTGTCATCTGATACCAAGATCAAGCAGGTGATGCAGATCCGAAGCATGGAAGTGCCGAGGTACAATGGCAAGAATGCGAAGCAGATCCAGCAGATCAATGAACTTAAATCGTATTATGCACTCCCGGTTAGGGGCGGGGGTGGTCAGGCTGGGCTTGATCTGCTCTTCAGGACACTGGAAGGGATGGCGAAACAGTGAAGGCAGACGGAACATGGATTAAAAAAGTAAAGTGTCCGTATTGCGGACATGATCAGAATATTTTTTACGAAAAGGGAGCCAAATGCAGCGGGCTCTTTTTTAAGTGTAAGAACAGAGACTGCAAGAAAGAGTTTGAAATAAGACTATAACAGCCATTTGTGCCACTGTGCCGGCGATTGTATAAAGGCAGGTGAGCATGAGTGTCTAAAAAAGGCGAAGTAACCTACGAAGTCCGGGCAGATGACAGCAAGGTAGAGTCTGACCTTGCGGAGGCGAATAAGAAGGTTGAGCAGTCAGCAAAGAAAGCGGCTAAAAAATCAGAAGACGCTGAGAAAGATTCGGCGAAAGTAAAGAAGTCCGTAAAGGAAGATGTTACAAAACATCACGAGCAGGAAAATGAGAAGCAGGAGGAGAGTGATAAGGACTCATATAAGAAAAGGGAAGAGTCTGCGAAGGGGCATGGATCTACCCTGAAAAGTATCGCAAGCGGGACAGCTACTGCGATTGGGGCAGGAATGCTGGCGGCAGGGACTGCGATAGCCGGCATCGGGATCATGGCGGTGAACAGTGCCAACGATATGGATAAAGCCATGAATCAGTATCTTGCCAGTACCGGGAAGGGCGTAGAGGAGACAGAACGCTATAAAAAAGTGATGGAGGACATCTACACTAATAATTATGGCGATTCTTTCGAAGATATTGGTCAGGCAATGGCTGATGTCACAAAAAACCTCGGTGAATTGGATGACACAGCCCTTCAAGAGGTGACAGAATCCGCATTTGCTCTGCGCGATACTTTTGGTTATGAGATTCCAGAGTCCACCAGGGCTGCGAAGGCAATGGTGGACAACTTTGGGATATCCGGGGAACAGGCGATGAATCTGATCGCGGCGGGGGCACAGAATGGTCTCGATTATTCGGGAGAGCTGATGGATAGCATCTCGGAGTATTCTGTGCAGTTCGCAAAGGTTGGGCTTGATGCCGATGACATGTTCAAGATCTTTCAGAAAGGCGCTGAGTCTGGGGCATTTAATCTGGACAAAGTCGGAGATGCAGTCAAAGAGATGGCAATCCGCGTTGTAGACGGATCAGACACCACAGCAGAAGGATTCAAGGCGATCGGCTTAAATGCAGATGAGATGTCGGCAAAATTCGCCGCCGGCGGGGAGAGCGCAAAGGAAGCATTCAATCAGACGATTGATGCACTTGCGGCTATGGAGGATCCGCTTGCACAGAATCAGGCAGGCGTGGCGCTCTTTGGTACGATGTGGGAGGATCTTGGTCCAGAAGCAGTAACAGCTCTTGCAGACATCGAAGAAGGTGCTTACGATACGGCAGGCGCTATGGCATCCATCAAAGATATAAAATACGATGACATAGGGTCTGTATTTGAAGGGTTAAAACGTAGCCTTGAGGTGTTGATCGTGCCTTTGGGCGAACAGTTGATCCCGTTGCTTGCGGATCTGATCGATAATGTACTCCCGCTTCTGGAAGAGGCGTTGCCACCCGTGATCGATGCGGTATCAGAATGGATATCCGCCATGATGCCTGCGATAGAGGAAGTCCTGCCTACGCTCATGGATGCCATAGGACGGCTCGGAGAGCCATTGATACAGATCGCGGAAGAGGTCTTTCCAATCCTGGCGGATACCTTTAATGAAGTGCTGCCCCAGTTGGCCGAGTTGGCAGCGGAAGTCCTGCCTGTCATAGCTGAGCTTTTGGGGACACTTTTGCCCCCACTGGCAGAGATTATCAGTACATTATTGCCGCCTCTCGTGGAACTGGTATCTGCTTTGATGCCCATATTCGAAACAGTAATTACTTTGCTCGAGCCAATTTTAGAGCTGTTTACAAGCTTATTAGATCCAATTGTAAACCTGATCACGAATGGCATCACTCCGCTTGTGAATGCACTTAATCCACTGATAGAACTGATAGTTGCGTATCTGATCCCGCAGATCCAGCTACTATCCAGCGTGTTTTCAACTGTTTTTTCAGGAATACTGGGGACTGTTACGGATGTTATAGGGAATGTGACAAATATACTGCGGGATATTGTTGACTTCATCAAAAACGTATTTACGGGAAATTGGCGGGGAGCCTGGCAGAACATTGTTGACATTTTCGAAAATATCGTCTCTGCGATAGGGTCAATATTTAAAGCTCCTCTAAATACGCTTATTGATGGTATCAATGGATTCATAAACGGGCTGAACGGGATAGAAATCCCGGAGTGGGTTCCAGTCGTAGGCGGTAAGGGGTTTAATATACCGAACATACCGCGACTTAAGGTCGGCATGGACTACGTCCCATCTGATATGTTCCCTGCTTATCTGGACAAAGGAGAGTGGGTGCTGACTAAGGAGGAGGCAGATTATCTCAGATCATTTGGCGGTCTTGAAGGAATGGCGGATCGTTTAGATCGTGCATCTCAGGAAGCAATTAATGTGACAGTACAAGGCGGGACAGAGATTGACTACAAGAAGCTTGGAAATGCTGTTGTTGATGCAATTGTCCGTTCTGGTATTGGTATTAAGTATGATAACCGCGTATTTGGGCGGCTTGTAAAGGATGTGATTGACGACTATGTATGATATCTACTATATAGGGGCGCAGAATTCAGAAAGAATCGACCTATGTCAGTGGCCATATATGGTCACTGGAGGGGATATCTTCAGTGGTGGCTACGATGAGGTCGAAGAGGATGATCATATCCAGGACTTTGAACGCAAGATTACTGATTATACGTTAGACATTGAGATCAGATCATCGAAAAATCTTGCGCAGGCAGTGGATAGACTGGCTGAGATTGCAGAAAAAGACATTATAAATGTGACACCCGGCAAGTTGTATGTTGGCTCGAGTTATCTGAAATGCTGGCTCGTTGGGACAGAAATCGGGCGGTGGGTGAACGATCTGGATAGCATCAGCAATGATCTCACCGTGCGGAGTGATTATCCATATTGGATCACAGAGCAGACCTTTTCATTTCTGAAACAGTCCCAGAGCGGAGCAACATCACCCTGGTTGGAGTTCCCCTATGAATTCCCGTACGAATATGCAAAAGTGAGGAATATCCAGTACATCCAGAACAGCAACTATACCGCAAGCGGTTTTCGCATGATTATCTACGGTCCCTGCATCGACCCGCTCATCCGTATCAACGAACACGTATATGAGCTCAGGACAACGCTATACGATGGTGAATATGCGGTGATAGACTCGAGCACCAGATACTCTAAGGATCGGAAGATTATCAAGGTGAAAACAGATGGCACACAGGAAGATATATTCAACAGCCGGAACACAGAAAGCGAGATCTGGCAGAAGATACCACCTGGGCGGAGCGTTGTTTCATGGAGCGGAGCCTTCGGTTTTGATGTGATCCTGTTTAATGAGAGGGGGACACCGCGATGGACTTCATCATAACAGACAAATACGGTCAGGATAAAGGGTATGTTGAGCACTGCGGGGCAGAGTTTAATGTCGGTCAAGATAATGACTTTGAGATCAAGATACAGAACAAGCTTTTTCAGGATGATAGGCATAGAAAGAACTGCCGTGTATTTGCTGAGGATACGGAGTATGGCGGTCTTATCAGGAACATCAACCCGGTGACCGAGGATCATATCGTAAAGCTGACAGGTCCAACATGGCGCGGTATCCTAAACCAGCGCGCGATCAACCCGGAAAGCAATACGCATATCACTCTTCAGGGGGAGGCAAATACAGTATTATCACAGTATATTATGTCTTTAGGGCTGTCAGAGATCTACGTGGTATCTACTTCAAACAGCGGTATCACGCTTAACTACCAAGTACCTCTTCAGAGTATGCTGCTCGATGCGTTTTCTGCCGCACTGGATGCGGTGGGGGCGAGGCTGGACATCAAGTACAAGCTGGGGGAGCCGAATGGAAAAGGGTATGTGTTTTTGGAAGTGAAACCCGTTGTAGATCATTCGGAGACTATTGAGATCAGTGAAGATGGAAATGTGAAACTGGATATCCTGGACTACCAGAACGGGGTAAACCACCTTATCTGTTACGGAAAGGGTGAGCTTGCCGCCAGACAAAGGGTGGATCTGTATGCCTGGCCGGATGGCAGCGTGCAGAAGACCGCCTATTATACAGGGATGGATCTCATTGAGCAGTATTATGAGGATACCAGCGCAGAAACAGTTCAGGAGTTGGAAGAAAGTGGCAGGGAAAAGTTCATTGATTTGATGAATTACAAGCAGTTAAAAATATCAGTTTCGGACATGGATTTGGAGCTCGGAGATATCGTTGGAGGAAGGGAACGAATTACAGGAATATACATGACATCCCCAGTGGTTCGCAAGATCGTGTCTGTGACGGGAAAAGGACGTGTCAGCATTGACTATAAACTGAAAGGAGAGAGCTGAGAATGGCAGAACAATTCATAGAATCAACCTTGATGGACGGATATGTTGGTGGTCCGCACATAACGGAGACACAGACGGGGCTTGCGAATCAGGGTTTATATGGTCCAGATGATTATGTGCTGTCTGCGGGAAGGAAAGCAGAGGCACAGATCCTGACCAATAACAGTATCAGGATTTTTGATGCTGTCTTTGTGATCCAGGGGCGGCGTGATGTTATCGCGGCAAACGATTATACTGATGTCAGTATCGACAATGGTGCGCAGGGCATGAATCGAAACGACATCATTGTGAGGAGATATACAAAAGATGAGAGCTCAGAGATAGAAAACACAGAATATGCGGTGATAAAGGGAACTCCTACATCAGGGGAGGCGGAGGATCCGGCGGTAACAATAGGTGATATCCGAAGTGGCGCATTGGAGCATGAGATGAAGCTATACAGAGTGAAGTTGGAGGGGCTGAATATCGTCGCTGTCGAACCGCTGTTTCAGGTTCTGATGGACATGTCTACGCTAAATGCGGGTTTGTCTGATTTAATAAATGAGACAACCACGACCGAATATGATAAAACAGTAATAAATTTCACATCAGCATGGTCAACACGTCATTGTGAAGTGTACAAAACAGGGCGTATTGTACAACTATCGGCACGCATATACTCAGGCACTATCTTAAAAGATTACGAATATACAATAGCAAACGTGAATACTGAATTCCGCCCGGCGCACGAAACTCCCATATACGCTGTTGCAGGTGACGTGTACATGCAGAATTTAGTACCATGTATGTGTTTAATACAACCGAATGGCGAAATCTCGCTTAAAGCATCCGGGGAACAAAAACAATATGTTGATATCGCAGGTACATATATTGTGTAGATTGTCGCATACCCGAATTTCTGACATCTACATTACATGCTCTTTGGCTATCTGTAATATAGATAAGTTGTTGTCTTGCTTATGTAGTTGCTTCCGTCAACCGTACACGTTGCGACATAGATACCCGTTTCTGTATAATTCCATACAACTCTTTCTGTGTCGCAACCAGATCTAATATATCCGATTGGCGCACCATGCGGTACATTTGAGCTCCACACATGTAGAGCCTCAGAAACTGTATATATAAGAAGTTCTTTGTAACTGTCTGGCGGTGTAATTTTCCCGCTACCTTGCGCCTGACTATGAAGCTTCCACGTTGTTGAATCTGCCAAATATGCATTTTTCCAACAAATAGAAAGGAATGATGAACATGAGTAAAATTATTTTTAACGATGCCTCAAGCATCCCCGTCCAGAAAGTAACGCTGGAAGGCGGATACCTGAAAGTTCTGACCCTCGAATCTCCCGAGACCCTCCGGCAGTATTTTTCCGATCCGCTTAAAACCCGGAAAATTACTGTTCAGGAGCGGGGGCAGACTATTGCCGAGTATGAGGGATACACACAACTGTATCGCATCGAGTGGTCACCGGGCAATATCTACACGGTAACGATGTACAAGCAGGAGACCCTGTCGGAAATCCAGGCAAAGATGCAGACTGCCGCGGTGCTTGTAGCACAGATACAGGCGCAGAACCTGACTGATGCTCAGGCGGTTGAGGTCAAGGCAATCTATCCGGCATGGAGCCCAGACAGCGTGCAGTACGCAGTAGACTATAAGGTCTTGCATGAGGATATCCTGTATAAGTGTATCTCTACACATACGTCGCAAGAGAGCTGGGCCCCGGGAGTCGCACCGAGCCTGTGGACGGCGGGGGAGACCGGGGAGCACGCCGGGAGCCAGGAGGACCCGATTCCTGTGCCGGAGACGGTGACAACAGCCGGGATGGAGTATGAATGTGGAAAATATTATTCCGAGGGTGGCACCGTGTACTTGATGGACCGTCAGGGTATGGATGAAGGCGATAAGATTACGCTGTACTTCCCGCCGTCTGCATTGATCGGGCAGTATTTCAGCGTCTCAGAGTGAGGTGATCATAATATGGAGATCAGAGCGAGACCGTAACAGGTCTTATTTTTGTGCGTAGAATAATATTGAGGAGACGACCTGATGAAA
>CALWQP010000038.1 GCA_944383695.1 uncultured Mediterraneibacter sp. | reverse complement strand
TATATCTGAAATACATTTCTGCAATTCATTCATAAAATCTCCATTTTAGACTTGACTTTTAATAGTTAGTCTTTCTAATCTTGTGTTCTGGCAACATATTCCGTAAATGACAGCGTAATATCCGGGTGGTCTCTCAGGAGCGTCACCGGAAACTCTGTGGAAGCCTCACCATAGGCAGTCCGCCTCACAACCGCCCTGTGCCAGTTGCGGAAGCACCCCAGCCGGATTTTTTTCGCTCCCAGTATCTCGTACATCCCGATCGTCACGCAGTACCGGGGCATATCTTCAAGAGCTCCGCCTAAATCCCCTATGGCGTTGGCTGTCCTTGTCTCGGGAGTGATCTCCAGCACCCGGGTCTTAAGAGCGCGGAATTCCTCCGGCGTCAGGGTCCCATCCGCCTCATTAAACGCCACATGGCCGTTGATGCCGATGCCCCCAAAAGCGATATCAACGCCCCCCAGTTCCCCGATCAGCTCCAGGATGCGTTCCGGATGAGCCGGGTCAGGAAATACTCGCTGTTCCTCCGGCATGACCAGCTCCGGCCTGATCCTGGAATATACGTTGTTGTCCATAAAGCCCCGGAAACTGAGAGGATGCTCTTTTGGCACCCAGTTCTTGTCATCGTCCAGATATTCATCCATATTAATGAACCATACGTTTTTCAGACTGATATCCCGCTCATTTACCATCTGTACAAAATATGGGTACTGCCCTACCGGTCCCACCGGACAGATCATCACGGTTTTCTTCCCTTTTTCATTGTTGGCGCAGATCTCATCGACCATCTGTCCCGCCATTTTCCTGAATACGGTCTCATTGTCCTTCTCACAGAAAAGAGGCAGCTTCGGGTCATTTCCCAGTAGCTCTTCTCTGTTATAAGAATAATATTCCTTCATCAATCTCTGCCTCCTGCCCTTCATTTAAAAAGCCCAGGACGCCAGAGGCATCCTGAGCTGAACATAAACTTTATTCTCCTGCTTCTGTCATAATATCAAGCATTACATAGTCTGTTACCGCCGGGTCAACTGTGACAGCGCCCTGGTCGAGCAGATTTTGTTTTTGTGTCGTATAATAGCCTTCTACTGTTCCGTCAGCAGCTCCCGCGGAGACCTCTTTGCCTGTCAGCCAGTCTGCGTCGCCTCTCTGGCTGTATACAGTATCATAATCCGTTGCCGTCTGGTCTGCGACCCACTGAGCCACTTCCTCATAGTTTTCATCTGCCGCGTAGTCCATTCCTTTGAACAGGGCTCTTGTGAATTTTACAAGGATGTCTCTGTTATCTTCCGCGTAGGAAGGTGTGCAGATCCAGCTTGCAAGTGAGATCGTAGTGTCTTTAAATGTCATGTTGTCACAGAGCTTTGTTGCTCCCTCTACCTCGTCCAAGATCGTGAGGGTTCCCGGAGACCATGTAGCCGCCGCGTCAACACTTCCGGATATGATGGCTGTCGGGATGTTCTCTGCCGCCATGTCTGTCGCCTGGATGTCATCCATGGTCATCCCCGCGCTCGCAAGTGCGTTTTCCAGGATATCCTGGCTGGATGTGCCTGATGAATACGCAACGGTCTTTCCCGCCAGATCTTCGATGCTCTCGACTCCTGGGCCTCCGATCACAGCGTCT
This sequence comes from uncultured Mediterraneibacter sp., assembly GCA_944383695.1. GTDB lineage: Bacteria > Bacillota > Clostridia > Lachnospirales > Lachnospiraceae > Mediterraneibacter. Next base: position 26,456 of record CALWQP010000038.1, on the reverse strand, counting down.
CCGTTAGAGATATGGGAAAGCGCAAAGATTGTTGCGTTTCCTTCAACACAGAGCTTATGAGCGCCCTGTCCGATGTAGCCGATGTCAATGGAGCCGGACTCCATGGCGGAGATGATGGTCGGTCCGTCCTGGAATTCCGTCAGCTTCACTTCAATGCCTTCTTCCTCAAAGTACCCCTTCTCGATCGCTGTCATTACTGACCAGAGACTTCCATAGTTAGGCATATACGCTACATTGAGCGTGATCGTCTCCTGGGAGGTCTGATCCGCGCCGTCTGTCCCATTGTCCGCTGTGCTGCCTCCCTGGGTGCCGTTTCCTCCACATGCCGCAAGCGATAACATCATCGCTGCCGCAAGGCCTGCTGCAAGAATTTTTTTCCTCATAATAGTTCCTCCTTTGAATATATTTTTGAATGGCTTTCCAGCGCCATTACTTACGCACTTCCAGGTATTCCTGATATACCTGTTTCCATATGTAGTTTTTCAGTTCCATGAACCTCGGGCTCATCTTTGTCTCCTGATCCCTGGGATAAGGGATGTCGATATCCACGATATCGCGGATGCGCCCCGGTCTGGCGCTCATGATGACCACTCTTGTGGCAAGGATGATCGCCTCCTCCACATCGTGGGTGATGAAAAAGCAGGTCTTGCGCTCATTCTCCCATGTGAGCAGCAGTTCTGACTGGAGCTGCGTCCTTGTCTGCGCGTCCAGGGCTCCAAAGGGCTCGTCCATCAGGAGCACTTCCGGCTGCACCGCATAGGCGCGGGCGATCGCCACACGCTGTTTCATGCCTCCGGAAAGTTCTTTTGGATAGCTGTCCGCAAATTCCTCCAACCCCACCTTTTTCAGATATTTCATGGCGGTCTCCCGGGCTTCCTCATTACTCATGCCTTTTAGCTTCAGCCCGAACATTACGTTTTTAATGACAGTCAGCCAGGGAAACAGCGCATACTGCTGGAACACGACGCCCCTCTCTGTACCTGTCCCTTCCACCTTGTTTCCATCCACATACACTGCCCCGCTTGTGGCAGGCAGCAGACCCGCTATTATATTGAGGAGAGTGGATTTTCCACAGCCTGACGGACCTACCACGCAGATAAATTCGTTTTCCTTTATATCCAGGTCCACGCCGTTCAGAGCCACCATGGGACCTTTTTTCGTGTCAAAGATTTTTTCCACATGGTCGATTTTTACTTTTACACTTCTCTCTTCTCCTGCCATCCTGTCAGCTTCCTTTCAAGAATCTTGATCACCTTTTCACAGGTCATGCCTATGATACCTATCAATATGATGTAGAGCAGCATAGGCGCCACTTCAAAACTGTTGTTCAACGACCGTATCCTCATTCCGAGTCCTGCCACGGCTCCTGTCGATTCCGCCGCGATCAGCGTTGTGAGGGCAACGCTCACTCCAAGCCGGACGGCTGTTATGATGAACGGCGTCGTCGCCGGAAAGATCACCTTCACCAGGATGTCCCTGTCCTAGGCTCCCAGCACCTTCGCCGCTTTTATCAGCGTCTCGTCCACGTTGCGCACACCCTGATAGATCGTCACGCTCATGATAAGGAATGTGGCGAGCCAGATGACGATCACCTGAGGTCTCCTGCCCACGCCCGCGGAGATGACCACAAGGGGAACATACGCCAGCGGCGGGATATTACGGATAAACTGGATCCAGGGCTCTACTATATTTCTGACCGGACGGTACCATGCCATCAGGAACGCCACCGGCACAGCAGTCACAAATCCAAGGATGAACCCAAGAAACACAGAAATCATACTGCTTGAAAAATCCTGCCACAGCACTCCTCTTTCCACCATCGTCCTGCACGCTTCTATGATCGATGGGACGAATGGGAAACTGCGGGATGTTGACGGATTGACCGATAAGAGATACCACAGCACGATAGCCGCAAGAAATGAAAGCAGCAGCCACGCCCAGTTAGGGATTTTTCCTATAATGTCCTTTTTTTGCTTTGCTTTTTTTGTATTTTTTTCGTTCATTTTTGTCTCTCCCTCCAGCTCCCATCACTTATTGCACAATCACTTCCCGTTATTTGATGATAATTATAGCATATTCACCATTCAAAACGCACTTTTTTCGCCCAAACGTTTGAGTATGGACAAAGCCGTCTCCCTCCGAAACGGTTTCCCTGTCACATGTGATGGTGCACCATATGGGTATAATCATCTTCTCTGCCATAAGTCTCTTTTTCCAGCATCAGATGCACCGCGCTCAGCTTAAAGGTCTGAGGAAGAGCCAGAATAGCAGGGTTCTCTCCCACGTATTTCTTCTTTGCATCCTCCAGTGCCTCTTCGATAGTCGCCCTTGTCTTCAGCCCCATGCCCCTTGCGTATCCGGGCTGCTCCGCTCCGCACAGATAGATCGCCGCTGTGTTCATCTCCGCGATCTGCCCGCAGCTCATCATGGAGAATCCGTGGAAGGGATGGAACGCGTTGCAGAAACGGTATTTGCGGATGTACTCCTCATTCGTGGCAAAGTACTCTCCGTACCGGTTCATATCCGTCAGGACATTCATGCCGTCCTTCTGGAACATCTCATAACATTCCCTGAGATAAGGCCATAATTCGTCGTGGAAATATCCGTTGCAGGTAGATGCGCAGATGAAAACACAGTTGTCTTTCATTATCCGCTTATGACGGATGACCTGGGCAGACAGCGCCTGCATCAGCATGATGGGATTCGTTCCCATCCCATCCCCATAGTGGAAAAACTGTGGCATCCCGAACACGATAACGTCATATTTCTGCTTCGCCCACGGCACATAAGTCCTTTTGTCAGCCATTTTCCACGAACGTGGCTGCATCTCCGCAGCGTAGCCGCTGTTGATCTCGATCTGGCGGGATTTTGTATCCAGCACCGCGTCGCAGCAGAAAAACTTTTTGCCCATGCATTTTTCCATGTGCATGCCTATCTCATCAAACTTGGTACGCATCAGAGATTTCCCGCTGACCGGCGTAAAATCCTTCCGGTGCATGACCTCCGGCACATGGTGGGAGGCAATAGACCTCCAGTGAGTGATGCCTGTCGCGCAGTGCTTGTACCCTCCGGAATACCCTCCATATGGATTTCCCTGCGTGTGCCCTATGAGGATGGCCACATCACTGTCATAGACATATTTGTTCATGATCACCTGGTCGCCCCTGTCTGTTGTGCCCAGGTCTACCAGATGGTCATAATCCTCACTGTCGTGGTTGATGATCTGGTGTGTATACCAGAACTCGTCAAACAGCTCTTTTCCCAGCACATTAAAAATCTCTTTCTCTGTATTTTTTCTGTGCAGTCCGTTTGAACAGATCAGAAGGATATCTTTTTTCTCTACACCGGCGGCGTACAGTTCTTTGAGGATCAATTTGATAGACACCTTGCGGTGGGATGTGGGCTGCTCTCCTCCTTTTACACGGTCCGGGAACACGATCGTCACTTTTGATCCTTTTTTTGCCAGTTTTGACAGCGGTTCCATCCCTATTGGATTGCGGATGGACTCCAGCGTCTTTGCTTCCAGCTCTTCTTCAGGGATATAAGGCGGGTCCGGCACTGTCACTCCCGGGATAAAAACATCTGTGGTGTCCGGGAGCTCTGCGCTGACCGTTCCATGTCCGTATTCAAAATCCAGTTTCATATTTTTTACCTTCCTCTCCGGCTTTCGCTTAAGCCTCTGATCCGGTCATTACTGACCGCTGTTCTCCATATAGATACGGATGATCTCCAGATACTCATCCGGGTAAAAGCCTATCTCGCCGCTGAATCTGGTCAGCGCGATCAGCCCGCCGTCAATCTCCGGAACAGAAGCCAGCATCCCTGCATTGTCCTGCTTCAGGCCGCCTCCATATATGACGTCCATGCCTCCGGTCACTTCCTTTATGTATCCGGCAATCTTCGCGATATAATCCCGGCCGGGTGGTGTTTTCCCCGGTCCTATCGCCCACACAGGCTCATAGGCGATCACTGCGCGGCTCTTGTCCACGCCTTCCAGACCGATGGTGAGCTGCTGCTCCAAAACCTCTTTCCACCGGGACTGCTCTTCCTCTGTCTCCCCGATACAGTAGAGGACGTCCAGTCCCTCACCGACCGCCGCGCGGATCTCGCTGTTCAGGATCCGGTTGACTGCTTCCGTGTCCGCTGTTCCGCCCAGCGCCATGATGCCCAGCTTATCCCTGCGCTCCTCGCAGTGTCCGATGATGGCGCTTTCACAGCCAAGAGCTTTTGCAGCGCTGGCAGGGCGGTTGGTCGTAAACGCCCCGAAATTGCCGCCGGGATCTGTGTTCTCGCGGTACACGCCCTGGCATCCGATGCGGATGGGGCTGTCCCCATTTTTTGCCGATGCCGCCCCCGGGATATGCGCCTCCGGGAAGTACATGGTGAACGTAACTTCCCTGCTGTCATAAGCTGCCAGCGCTTTCTGCGTCTGCTTTACGATGTAAGCCCCCCATTCTGCTGCCGGAGCAATGCGGTTCACGCCGCCAAGGCTTGCCGGTACGTCAAACCTCTTCAAATTAAGACATATATGTTTCATCTTCGTATCTCCTTTTTGTATTTGTCCAGACAGATAAATTCCGGGATCTCTCCCCCGAGCAAAGGACGGCACCACCGGGCAAACGCTTCGGTAACATCGTTCCCTCTGTCATTGATATATTCGTCCGGCAGTGTTTTTTCGTACATCATCACTTCTTCTATGGGAACGCGGAAGGTCTCCACGTTGTACTCTCCGCCGGAAGATTCCTTTCTGCGGAATCCGATCATCATTCCACTGCAGCCTTCCATGGCGGCGCGCAGCGCTTCTCTTCCCGCAAGGACCGCCTCTTGGAGGTCTGCTTCTGACTGCCACGGAATGGAGGCCCTCCCACAGATTCCCGGTTTTTCTCCCCGGGCCTTAATCCCCAGTCTGCGTACGACCAGGCTTGCCAGGTAGGAGCTCACATCTCCATAATAAACCGCCCGCTCTGTCCGGAATATCGGTTCGACCACAGGATTCCCATCTGCCTCTCTGAGACCTTCGCTGGCCACGACGACAGCCTGTCCCTGTCTGTCATAAATAGCCTTGACGTCTTCCAGGAATTCCTCTTCATTAAATGGTCTTTCCGGCAGATAGATCAGATGAGGAGCGTCTCCCTTCTTTCTCCTTGCCAGGACCGAGGCCGCTGTCAGCCACCCCGCGTTTCTCCCCATGGCTTCCACAATGCAGACATGGATCGGAAGAGAGCGGACGTCCTCCCCCACCTCATGGACCGTTCCTGCCAGATATCTTGCCGCGCTCCCATATCCCGGCGTGTGGTCTGTGACCGCGATATCGTTATCGATCGTTTTGGGGATTCCCACCACTTTCATCCCGCCGCCGCACGCCTTATCGATTTTTCCACAGGTGTCCATGGTACCGTTGCCGCCATTGAGCAGAACGTACTTTATCCCATATTTTCTGAACACCCCCGGCATCCTTGCATAATCTCCATCCTCCAGCGCAAACCGCGAGGAGCCGATGGCAGAAGCCGGCGTCTGGAGCAGAAGCTTTCTTTCGCGTTCCGGAATCTGGAGCAGGTCAAAGAAGTCCTCCTCAAGCACCCCTTTCGTTCCACCAAGCGCGCCGTACACCTTTCCTACACCGCCGCTCTCAACAGCCTGTTCTATAACCCCATACAGAGAAGCGTTGATGACCGGGGTGGGCCCTCCGCCGTGAATAACAAGCACATTATCTTCCACACGCTCACCTCCTTTGTATGTTTTTTATTATATTTAATCATATCACAAAAGAAAATTATGCAGTTTTTTATTTACTCAAACGTTTTCACCGATGTTTCTGGCTTTTTTCCATCATATATTTTATAATTCTAAGTGTAATAGCGCTGATATTTTTATCTATTTTAACAATCCTGAATTCTGACAGATTCGCCGGGAGGTTTATATGACATTAAAAGATATCGCAAAAGAAGCTGGAGTCTCCATCTCCACTGTGTCAAGAGTCATCAATCAGAAGGGGACTTCTGCCGCCAGCAAAGAGGTCCAGGACAGAATATGGGAGATCGTCCGCAAGACCGGGTATTCGCCGAATACTGCTGCAAGGGATTTAAAAAACGGAAACAGTACGTCCGCAAAAAAGCCAACTCGTTCCATCGCCTGTATCTTTGCCCGCACAGACGATCCCATGAAAGACATTTTCTTTTCAACCTTGGCCAGAGGACTGGAAGAAGAGGCGTTCCATCATAATTATATCGTGAAACATCTGATCACGTTTGTGGACATCGATAACCCCGCCGAATTTCGTCGCGTCACAGGAGACCGTGTAGACGGCGCAGCCGTGCTGGGCCGATGCAACCGGCAGATGCTCAGCTTTTTGAAAAAGCATTTTAATCATGTGGTATACAGTGGACTGAATACGATCAACGCCAAATATGACCAGATCATCTGCGACGGCTATCAGGCCGCAGGCTCTGTGATGGAGAAACTCATTGAACTGGGACACACGCATATCGCGTACATCGGAGACACGAAGGAAGAAAACAGATATGAAGGATACTGTGCTGCCCTATCCGCCAGAAAGCTTCCTCTGAGGCGCGAACTCGTAGTCCACACTCCCATGACGACAGAAGGCGGCTACCAGGGCACCCTTCGCCTGCTTGAGAAGAGCAGGGACTTTACCGCCATATTTTGTTCCAACGATACCGTTGCCATCGGAACATTACACGCGCTGCAGGAAAAAGGCCTGCGGATTCCCAAGGATGTCTCCCTGATCAGTATTGATGACATCGATGTCGTCCAGTACATCACGCCTCTGCTCACTACGATCCATATCCCGATCGAAGAAATGGGGAAGACAGCCGCGAAAATCCTGATCGACAGGATCGAGGGCGGACACCGTCTCCCCATGAAGATCCTTCTGCCCTTTTCTCTTGTATGGCGGGAAACCTGCGCGGAACCGCGCAGGACTTTATAAAATAAAAGAGAGAGGATATGTGACAGATCCGTGCTGTATATCCGATTCTGTCACACATCCTCCTTAAATATGAGATCGCATTTCTGCCTTATCCCGAATGTATCAAAATAAGTCTCTTCTTTAGGAATCCATTCATTCACAAAGCGGGACAGCATATAAGCTCCGTTACGCTTCAATATCCGCTGCTTCTGCTCTTCCGGGCTGATATCCAAAAACACTTTCACGTCATAACAACCGCAGAAACGTGGGTGGCAGCTATAAGTCCCCTCAACGATAAGGAGATTCTTCAGGCGAACCCGGATCTGTTCGGAAAACTCTCCGCCCACACAGTCATAACGGCGGTAATCAAGCGTGTTCTCTCCCGATTTCAAAGGCCGGACAACTTCTCCCATGAACCGTTCATAGTCAATGTTTCCACCGGCCTCCTTCAGGCGCTCCTCCGTCCTCTGGACCGGCCTTAAAAAGAAATGGTCCATATGGATAACAGAGCTGGGGTAAATACCGGACAGGAGACGCGCAAGCCAGCTCTTTCCGCTTCCGCAGCGGCCATCCACCGCAAGGATCAGGGGCCTGTTTTTTTCCATCCTGCTGTCAATAACCTCAAACAGCGTCAAATACTGAAGATAGTCCTCACTGATGACCCTGTACGATGGATGGTAAAGTTTTCTATATATATCCGAATGGCGAATGAGAGGATATCCTTTTTCCCTGTAAGCGTCAAGCCAGGACTCCAGCTCCCTGCAGTCAAAGGGCAGGCTTCCTTCCCTGCACATTTCCCCCAGCAGCTCCAGCTTTTCTTCAAACGCTTTTTCACTGGCGTTCACTCTGCGGGCTGAATTCACAAAGAACCGGTTCACAGTTTCAAGGCTGAGCTGTTCGCTCATCCCTTCCAGAAAAAGCCGTCCCATATGATTCCCGATCTTTTCCCACCGCATCGGGCCCTGTCCCCGGTCAAGCCCCTGGCATTCCCTTTCCAGCCTCTCCAGGCTGGCTTCCGGGTTCTTTATCATATGGCCGCCGCCGAACTCGCTCTGGTACAGCAGCTTTACCACATCAGCAATCTGCATCATGGGATATCGTTTCAGGTGTTCTAAAATATATTCTCTCATTCGCGTGCCATCTCACTCATCTTCTCTCTGTATCATTTTATTCCCCGCTGCCGCGCTTATGGAAGCCGAGCACACTTTCCAGGAGCATCACAAGCCCCGGTACAACGCACAGCAGAAGGATCGTCCCCGGAATCGTGGAAATGACAGATCCCTCCACAAAAGCGGAAAGGCTGTAACTTTCTCCCACAATACCGGCTGTCAGCGCGCCCGCAATGCCGTTCACGAGCCTGCCCGCCACAATCCCGGCGATCAAAGCCCCGTACAAAGACGGCATCGTGTAACTTCTATTTTTCATGATTCCCGCGCATACTCCTGCGTAGGCTGCCAGTTCAACCATCATGCAGACCCCTGTGGGAAACACAGGCGGCATCCCGGTGATCAGGCAGGACAACACCACTGTACACACAGCCCCGGCCATTCCCATATAAGGCCCGCACAAAAACGCTCCGATAAAGACAGGGATATGCATCGGAAGGAACGCAACCCCAAGACCTAACCTGTGGAAACCAGCCGGAACAAAGATTCCTGCCGCTATGAAAAACAGCCATATGACGCTTCTCCGGGCTTCCAGGCTCTGTACGGTTTCTTTTACTCGTGTCATCATTTTTCTTTTCCTCTCTAATCGTTATATTTCAAAGCCACCGCAGCACGACTCTGATACAGTAATTATAGCATAGGCCCAAAGACAGAGACTACGCCGCGGTCCTATTTTTTCCTCAAACGTTTGCCTGCACATTTTTGCTATTTTATCATCTCATACTGTGCATACTAAACGACACAACTTAGAATAACACAACTCCCGCCGCAGCGCAAAGGAAAAGAACAGTGACAGGCAAAAGGATCGCGAAACGCAGGATGGGCCGCTGTTCTGGACAAAGCCCGGACTATGCTATATAATAATAGAACATCTGTGTCTTTCCTGCGATATCACGACCTGCGCTTCACTCTCACACCGGAAGGCATATCACATCAACTGCGCTGTCAAAAACAGCGCTGACAGAAAGAGAGGAAAATATTTTGTTTGCAGAAATCATCAACACACTCAGCAACCTGCTTTACAGCTACATACTGATCGTCCTTCTTCTGGGCGCGGGCATCTGGTTTTCCGTCCGGACCCGCTTTGTGCAGTTCCGTATGTTTATTGAATCACTGCGCGTCGTGGCACAGCCCGGAAGTGACAAGAACGGACTTTCCTCGTTCCAGGCGCTCATGGTGTCCACTGCCTCCAGAGTAGGGACCGGAAATATCGCCGGAATTTCTACTGCCATCTGTCTCGGCGGCGCGGGCGCTGTATTCTGGATGTGGGTGACCGCGTTCCTGGGAAGCGCGTCCGCGTTCATCGAGAGCACGCTCGCCCAGATTTACAAACACAGGGCGGAAGACGGCAGCTCTTACGGCGGACCTGCCTATTACATCCAGGCCGCCCTCAAAAAGCATTGGATCGGCGTTCTGTTTGCGGTCATGCTCATCCTGACTTATATGGGCGGTTTTAATCTTGTAGCTTCTTTCAATATCGCAGATTCTTTCCGCGCTTACAGCTTTTTTGATCCAAAGGTAACTCCCATCGCTGTCGGCGCGATCCTGGCGGTTATTTTTGCGGCTGCCATTTTCAGAGGCAGCCGTCAGATCTCAACCATCACAGGTGTCCTTGTTCCTGTCATGGGGATTTTTTACCTTGCGGTCTCTCTCTTTATCATTGTCACTCACTATCAGCTCATCCCGCAGATGTTTTCGGATATCTTTGGAAATGCATTTGACCTGCGCGCTATTTTCGGGGGCTTCGCGGGCTCCTGCATCATGCATGGCATCAAACGCGGACTCTTCTCCAACGAAGCCGGCGTGGGCTCTGCACCCAACGCTGCTGCCAGCGCGGCTGTCTCCCACCCGGTAAAGCAGGGGCTGGTACAGATGCTTTCTGTCTTCATCGACACCATCCTCATCTGCTCCGCGACCGCCTTCATGCTGCTGTGTTCCGGCGTCGAGCCAGCATCCGACCTTGCTGGAATGCCGTGGGTACAGGCGGCCGCTTCTAATTCGCTGGGCGGATTCGGGACAATTTTTATCACCATCGCACTCTGCCTGTTTGCATTTACGACACTGATCGGCAACTTTTACTATGCAGAGATGGGGCTGAAATTCCTCTGCGGGAAGCTGCCGGGCAAAGCGCTGCTCAATACGTTCCGCGTTATTGCCGCCCTGGTCGTACTCGTCGGAGCAACGATGGAATTCGGGCTTGTATGGGATATGGCGGACGTGCTCATGGGCCTGATGGCGCTCATCAACCTGCCAGTCATCCTCATACTGGGAAGACCGGCGATACGTGCGATGTATGACTATATGAAACAGAAAAAAGAAGGGAAAGATCCCATATTCAGGGCAAAAGATATCCAGCTCAAAGATAAAACAGACTTTTGGAATTGAATCCGGTTTGTGTGCGTTCGGGCAGTCTTGCGGCACGGCGTACATAAAAAGAATAAATCCCCGCATACTGTATATGGAGCAGCCATCTCATGCTGTCATTACTGTATGCGGAGGTATTTATGGATAGCGGAAACAGAAAATATATACAGTATTATCTTGGGGCAGGCCTTGTCTTCACCGCGGTACTCGGAACTCTGTCCCACTTCTTCTATGACTGGTCAGGACAGAACCCTGTGGTCGCCCTGTTCTCTCCTGTCAACGAATCTACATGGGAGCACATGAAGCTTGTCTTTTTTCCTGTCCTTGTCTGGAGCCTTTTCCTGCCTTCCGGCATCCGGGAAAACTTCCCTTCCCTGCGTTCTGCTCTGCTCACCGGAGGGCTGGTCGGAACGTGGAGCGTGCCTGTTCTTTTCTACACTTATTCCGGCATACTGGGCAAAAACATTACGTTCATCGATATTGCGATCTTCTATATCGCCGTTCTCATCTCTTTCAGCACTGCGTGGAAGCTGCACGGGTCAGCCGGAATAGAAAAAATGCGCCTTTTCATCGGCGTTCTCTCTGTCTTGATGATCGCGGCATTTTTCCTCTTCACATTCTCCCCTCCGCATATCGGACTCTTTGCTGAACCGGGGTAAGTGTGCTATATGGCTCTGTTTTCTTTCATCCAATCCATATGCGCCGGTCCCGGTCCGAAATTCTTATCTACCAGCCTGCAGTATTCCTCATAAGCCGGCATCCCTGCGAAGCGTTCCGCCAGGGCATCCCTGACTCCCTTGTAATACCAGGCGAGCGCTGATTTGCTCTGCATGCGGAACCTCGTCCAGAGGGCATCTCCTTCCTTCGGATAATCCCTGTCAATGTCCCGCATATTGGAAAGTTTGTCCGCAAGCCCGATCATCTGCACTTCTATGGGGGCATCTTTCAGACGGCTGATGGTAGCGCCCTTACGCTCTTCCCATGTTTTCGATTTATCCTCACTCTCCTGGGAAACCATATCTGCCACCCGGCATCCAAACCGCAGCCTCAGAACATCCCAGGTAATCCCCCTGCAGTCCTCGATCGTATCATGGAGCACCGCCGCGCAGATCACCTCCTCGTCCTTCGTCATCGTGGACACGATATCCGCCACCTCGATCGGATGGACAATATAGGGCCGCCTCGTCCCTTTGCGAAACTGTCCTTCGTGTGCCTTCGCTGCAAACTCCATTGCATCATCAATCATGTTCTGCCCTCCACCGGCTGCTCCCGCCTGAAAACCATGTTCAAATGTCATGACTGTCCGGCCTTTTATCTCCGCCGGACTATCCAGATAAATTTTATCACAGCCGGACAGCAAGTACAACTGTTTCCATTCGCCTGTATTTCACGTTGTCCGGCACTGAAAAGTCATTCCCTCCGGGCGCTGAAAAGACGCCCCTTTGGCTGGCGCTGAAAAGGCATCCGTGTTATACTTGTTACACCATACAAAAATCGGGAGGACTCTGACCATGGATAAAAAAAATGTGCTTGTGACCGGCTCTTCCCGCGGGATCGGGCGCGCATGCGCGCTTGCTTTTGCAAAAGCCGGATATCATGTACTTATAAACTGCATACATTCCATAGAGAAGCTGGAATCGCTGGAAAAGGAAATCCTGGAAGCGGGCGGGTCCTGTGCGCAGGTTCCCGGAGATGTAAGCGACCCGGACACGGTGCGTTCCATGTTCCGCAGAATCTCCGCGTCCTGCGGGGGGCCTGACGTCCTTATAAATAATGCGGGAATCTCACATTTCGGGCTTTTGAGCGACATGTCTGACGCCGAATGGCGGGCTGTCATGGACACGAATCTTTCCTCTGTCTTCTACTGCTGCCGGGAGGCAGTTCCTTATATGGTATCCAGAAAAAAGGGAAAAATCATCAATATTTCCTCTGTATGGGGCACGGCAGGCGCTTCCTGTGAAGCCGCCTACTCAGCTTCCAAAGCGGGTATCAACGGACTGACACAGGCGCTTGCAAAGGAACTTGCGCCAAGTAATATCCAGGTAAATGCCATTGCCTGCGGAGTGATCGACACCGAAATGAATGCCCGGCTGAATGAAGAAGAGCGAAACGCCCTGAAAGAAGAAATCCCAGCCGGACGGTTCGGAACCGCAGAGGAAACCGCCGGTCTTGCGCTTCTGCTCGCCGATGCTCCCGGTTATCTCACCGGACAGATCATCCGGATAGACGGCGGGATGATATGACCTTTCCGCATCCCGCCTTCCTTTCTTCTATGCGCCCGCTCATTGGCAGCCCCGGCATCTCACATCAGAACGCTATATTCTCCCATATATATCTTTGGGCACATAAGCTTTCACCGCGATCCCTTCCGGCACGTATTCCTCTGACAGGAGCTGCCCCCGGCTGCGGATGAGCTGTATCCTGCCCGCTTCAGAGAAATCATACAGTCTCTCAATATAGATCAGGTCTTTCCTTATGATCTCAAGAAGCGCCTTTTTCAGTTCATCCAGACCTTGTCCTGTCCTTGCGGACGAAGGGATAGAGTAATCCGCCTGAAAATCTCTCGGGTTTACAGGCTCCTCCAGCCTGTCCTGTTTATTAAAGAGGGTGATGACCGGCTTTCCCTCCGCGCCGAGGCGGCGCAGAGTGTCATACACCACATACATCTGTCCATCCATCTGCGGGTTAGACGCATCCACCACATGAATGATGATATCCGCATATTTCACCTCTTCCAGAGTGCTCTTAAAAGCCTCCACCAGGTGATGGGGGAGTTTTTGGATAAATCCCACTGTATCTGTGAGCAGGATTTCCTGGGTATTGTCCAGCATCAGAGACCGCGTGGTCGTATCCAGGGTCGAAAAGAGCATGGCGTCCTCCAGGATTCCTGCGTCCGTGAGCGCATTCTCTATACTGCTCTTTCCTGCTGATGTGTACCCGACAAGGGCCGCCACTTTCATTCCCGACTGATATCTCTGGTTACGGATGAGCTCCCGGTGCTTCTCCACATCCTTCAGTTCCCGCTTAAGCCTGCTGATCCTCTCGCGGATGAGACGGCGGTCCATTTCCAGTTTCTTCTCTCCGGGTCCTCTGGTCCCAATGCCGCCTCCCAGGCGGGACAGTGATCTGCCAAGCCCGGTCAGCCGGGACGCCCGGTATCTGAGCTGGGCCAGTTCTACCTGGATCTTTCCCTCACCGGAGACAGCCCTGGCGGCAAAGATATCCAGTATCAGGAGTGTCCGGTCGATCACCTTGCAGGACAGTTCTGCCTCCAGGCTGCCGAGCTGAGCGCTGGTCAGCTCATCATCACAGATAATGCCTGTGGCCTCTGCCTCCCATATAAGGTCTTTCAGCTCCAGCAGCTTTCCTTTCCCCACATACGTCACCGGATGGGCTGACTCCCTTGCCTGGATGAGCCTGCCGGCGACTTTCGCCCCGGCGGTCTTTGCCAGCTCTGCCAGCTCGTCAAGAGAACGCTGCGCCGCCTCGTCGTCTCCTGTATCAACTCCCACAAGGATGACGTTCTCTTCTATCTGTTCCATATCATACATCGGTCTCTTACCTCCGCCCTGTCAAAAAACCGGCAGTGCATATGCACTACCGTGTCTTTAAGAATTCTGCTTCCTTCTGCACTGCTTGGTCATCGGGATACTCACTGAGGTACTCTTCTGCCTTCTGGCGCGCGTTCTCCCAGTCCGCAAGCTTCTCATAGCAGATGATCTCATTATATTTCATCTCACGGATCATATCCCCATCCGGCGCTTCCCCGCTGTCACCGATTTCCGCCAGCGCAAGCCCGGTCTGGATATCGTCCAGGACAGCCCTATAGTCTTCCTCGTCTTCCCAGATCTGCATCCCGCATGCCGCCATAAGGTGATAGAGCTGCACTGTCTCCGCCGCTCCCAGATCCACTGCCTGCTGAAATGCCTCCAGCGCTTTTCCGTATTCACCGGACTCATAATAAGCCATGCCAAGGCCACGGTATCCTTCCGCGGACTTCTCTCTGTCATCACTCTCCGAGGCTTTCTGAAACTGGGTCAGAGCCTCTTCATAATTACCTTCTTCAAGAGCTGCCGTGCCTTCCTTCTGGGGATTGGCGCAGCCGCCCAGGATTCCCGCGGCAGATATGCACACTGCCGCTGTAAACATTAGTCTTCTCTTTATTTTCATAACTCATACTCCATGGTCCGGATACTGCATCATCCAGAACGAATTTAAAATATTGATCAGCATGACAGCCATATCCGCGATAATCGCATTCTGCATGGTCACAAGCCCGAAGAATGCCATGACGATAAGGATTCCTTTCATCCCGATGGCAAATGCCATGTTCTGTTTTACTGATCTCAGTGTTGCTCTTGAGATGCGGACCGCATTTATGATCTTGGACGGCTCATCCTCCATCAGGATGATATCAGCCGCTTCCAGAGCCGCATCCACGCCCAGGCCGCCCATGGCGATGCCGATGTCCGCAAGCGCCAGGACCGGCGCGTCGTTGATGCCATCCCCGACATATGCCAGCATCTCGTCTTCCGTCTGCTCCTCCCGGAATTCTTCCAGGAGAGCCACTTTATCTTCCGGCATCAGTTCTGCATACACGCTGTCTATGCCCAGCTCGCCCGCCACATCTTCTGCCACCTGTTCGTTGTCACCGGTCAGCATGACCGCGGCTAAATCTTTTTTGCGCATCCATCTCATCAGCCTGGCGGCATCCTTCCGGATCACATCAGCGATCAGGATATACCCTGCATACCGCCCATCTACCGCCACATAGACGGCCGTGCCGGCCGCTTGCACAGACTGGCATTCTATTCTTTCGCGTTTCATCAGCCTTGTATTTCCGGCATAGACTTCTCTTCCGTCCACGATTGCCCGGACGCCATACCCCGGCTGTTCTTCAATGCCAGACACACGAGACTTATCCGTATCTTTCCCATATGCTTTCTGAAGCGACATGGCAACAGGATGTTTGGAATAAGACTCTGCAAGAGCCGCAATTTCAAGCAGCTTCTCTTTTTCCATCCGGTTTTGCGGAGCGATGTCTTTCACATAGAACACACCTTCTGTAAGGGTTCCCGTCTTATCGAATACAAAGGTATCTGCCCGCGTCAGTTTTTCCAGAGAGACGCCGCCCTTGATAAGCACGCCCTGCTTTGCCGCTGACCCGATCCCGCCCAGGAATGCCAGCGGGATAGACACCATGAGGCCGCACGGACATGCAGCCACGAGGATGATCAGTCCCCTGTATATCCACTCTCCCTTTGCTTCGATAAACATCATCGGCGGGAGGATAACAGTCAGAAGTGCGATCAGGATAACGATGGGCGTATAGTATTTTGTAAATTTATCCGCAAAATGAATACTTTCTGATTTGTTCTCATTCGCGCTCTCCACGAGTCGCATGATCTTTGCCGCGGTGGAGTCATTATAGCGCTTGGCCACTCTCGCTTCCAGAACGCTGTTGAGGTTGATGCTCCCGCTGTACAGCCGGTCTCCCTTCCATACAGCCCTTGGTTCAGATTCTCCGGTGAGCGCTTTCATGTCCACCGTGCCTGTTCCCTCTGTCACGACCGCGTCCACCGGGATCTTCTCCCCCGGCCGCAGGACGATGATCTGCCCCAGCAAAAGTTCCTGGGGCGGCACGATCTGCTCGTTTTCTCCGACTTTCAGGTTCGCATATTCGGGACGGATATCTATAAATTTTGCGATCGACTTCTTGGTCCTGCTCAGGGATATCTCCTCTACCAGCTTTCCCACCTGGTAAAACAGCATTGCGGCCACCGCTTCCTTATGCCTGCCTACAACAAAAGCCCCCGCTGTTGCAATGATCATCAGCAGACTCTCGTCAAGAAACTGCTTTTTCCTTATCTTCTTCAGCTGCTCCCAGTACGTTGTTCCGGACAGCGCCGCATACGCCAGCAGAAACAATGCAGTCTCCGTCGCTCCTGCCACAGATTGAAAAGATACTGCTGCCAATGCAATGATATTGAGCAGCAGACCTGCTCCAATCTCTACACTCTTTTTCCTTGCCCCTTTTGTCATTCCTTTTCCCTTTAGCTTCCTCTGACTTCTATCCGGCATGCCCATCAGCCAGTAACATTTTCCCTCTGTACAGTATATCGAAAAGAGCCAAAAGCATCAAGATATTTTGCATCTTAACAGCCGATCTTAAGAAAAAATTACAATACTTCCTCGGCAGGTTCACAAAACCTGCATTATCTGATATAATAAATCCAATTATCAAACTCCAGTATAGAAGGTGAGGAGAAAATATGACAGGCAGATGCAGTTTATGCGGCAGCCGGCTGAATAATGGGAAGTGCGTGTTCTGCGGTCTTAACAATAAAATGTATGGCCGGGAATATATGAGAAATCCTTACCATCTGCCGTCTGCCGGGGCAGATACCGGAGCCCGGAAATCCGAGTCCGCGCACCGCGAGAAAATACCGCGGATGCCAGGGATTCCCGAGACAACAAAAATTCGGGGAAACAGCGTTCAGCGGCTAACAATCTCCGCCACTCCTCCACGGCGGAATGATTACACCCGTATAAAAAATCCGGACTCCAAAGCCAAAAAATACAAGGCAGTCACCCTGATCACTATCCTTATAATCGTGATATGCATGTTCGCCCCTGCATTGATCCAGATCATCAGATCCATGCTCGATGCCGGCTCTTCCTCCGAAGGGAAGCCCTGGCTGACGGGCATAGAAAACATCTTCTCAGACGGCAGCGACGTTTCCAATACCTATGAGGATCATGATCCTTATGAATATGTAACAAGGGAAATTCCCGACACAGGCAGTACATATGAAACTACCATCGGAGGCGGCGTTTACCAAGTCAGCATTCATATGCCGGAAGGCGTCTACCAGGCAGAGCTTGCATACGGAACCGGCAGCCTTCAGATATCTGACGCTGAAAATCTTATCTATGAATCCATATGGTTCGGCGAGGATGGCGAAGATGAAGAAGTCACGGAAGCGGATGGCCTGTGGCTGTATAACGGAGCGCAGATCACCATCAGCGGCAGCGCTGCCCTGACATTTACGACATCTAACGCACAGCCGCTCACGCAGGATACAACAGCAAATCCCCTGACAGAATCTGTTATTCTGGATGAAGGAATTTACACAGTGGGAGAAGGCGTGCTTCCTGAGGGCATCTATGATGTTGTCATGAAGGAATCTGAAGGCTATGTGTCTTTCAGCCTGGAGCTTCTCTATCCGAACGGCTCCAGAGAGTTTCTGTGGACAGCCAGGGACAGTGCTTCTTCCGAAGGACGGATCAGGAACGTCATCCTCCCCACTGGGACAGAACTCACATTCGACGGCGATCCTGCTGAGTTCCTTCCAGGCGAAGGATATTTTGAAGTTAATTATGCAGAATACCCATGGAACTGACAGACAGCAGCCTGAAAACCATGTCAAATATACCTTTGACAGATAGAATAATAACAGCTATCATGAAAGGAGAAATGAGACTCGATGAATATGGAAATTTTTCGATCATTTACGGAAAACACCTGGCTGATATGGCTGGGGCTTTTCATCATACTGATCGTTATTGAACTGATCACAGTAGGACTGACCACAATCTGGTTTGCCGGCGGAGCCCTCGCGGCAATACTCGCCGATATTTTAGGGGCTGGTATCCTGGCACAGATCCTGATCTTTCTTGCAGTGTCCTGTGTCCTTCTGATCTTCACACGCCCTTGGGCGATGAAACATCTCAACCAGAAACGAGCCAGAACGAATTATGAAGGCGAGATTGGAAAGATCATAAAACTTACGGAAAAAGTTGACAACCGGAATCAAACCGGAAAAAGCATCGTAGATGGCCAGGAATGGACCGTCCGCAGCAGTGATGACAGAGAAACACTGGAAGAAGGTTCTCTGGCGAAGGTCCTCGCAGTATCCGGGGTAAAATTGATTGTAGAAAAGTATGAGGAGGAATAACAAATGAACAGACTAATCAACGTTGGAGGTATTTTTTTCATTATCATCGTGGTCCTGGCCGTGCTTATCCTGATCTCGTGTGTTAAGATCGTGCATCAGGCTCAGGCAGTCGTCGTGGAGCGTCTCGGCGCTTATCAGGCCACATGGAACACAGGACTCCATTTCAAGCTGCCCATCATTGACCGTGTGGCAAAGCGGATCGACCTGAAGGAACAAGTCGTAGACTTCCCTCCGCAGCCCGTCATTACCGAAGATAATGTCACCATGCAGATCGATACCGTCATCTTTTTCCAGATCACAGATCCAAAGCTGTTCTGCTACGGCGTTGCCAACCCGATCATCGCAATAGAGAATCTGACAGCAACAACTCTCCGTAACATTATCGGCGATCTGGAACTGGATCAGACCCTTACATCCAGAGAAACTATCAACACAAAAATGCGCGCAGAACTGGACCTTGCCACTGACCCATGGGGCATCAAGGTAAACCGCGTGGAGCTTAAAAATATCATCCCGCCGACAGCCATCCGCGACGCAATGGAAAAACAGATGAAGGCAGAGCGTGAGCGAAGAGAAGCAATCCTTCGGGCAGAGGGTGAAAAGAAATCCACAGTTCTTGTCGCAGAAGGACAAAAGCAGTCCGTAATTCTGGAAGCCGAGGCAAAGAAACAGGCAGCGATCCTTCAGGCTGAGGCCGAGAAAGAGAAAATGATCCGCGAGGCAGAAGGTGAAGCAGAGGCTATCATGAAAGTACAGCAGGCGACTGCCGACGGTCTCAGGTTCTTAAAAGAAGCCGGCGCAGACAACGCAGTTCTTACGCTTAAGAGCCTGGAAGCATTTGAAAAGGCTGCCGATGGAAAAGCGACCAAGATCATAGTTCCCTCCCAGATCCAGGAGATCGCAGGACTCGTGAAGTCAATCACCGAGATTGCGGCAAACGATGAGAACACACCGGGACAGTCAGAAAAATAAACGATTGGGGACGTAGTAAAATCGAATTTCACTACGTCCCCAATTGGCATTTTTGTTACCCCGGCGTTTACCTTATTGCCGGTTCATTTTCCCACTGCTTCCTTTAAGGACAGCGCACTTTGTTCTTTTCTGTTCCCGATCACATTTTCCAGTACTTCATCCATGTTATCCCTGTTTGCCTCATGCACGATGCATTCCTGTATGGCTTCATTGAGCGAGAGCATCTTGTCATCCAGTTCAGATACCATCTTGGCGCATTCCTGCAGATCTCTGCTGATATAATCCGGCGCATTGCCCTCGAACTTATAATAAATCTTATGCTCCAGGCTCGCCCAGAAATCCATCGCGATCGTGCGGATCTGAATCTCTACTTTTGTGTCCACCACACTGTCAGACAAAAAGATCGGCACTGAGACAAGCATATGATAGCTCTTGTAACCGCTTTCCTTCGGATTCTTTATGTAGTCCTTGATCGAGAGCACTTTAAGGTCGCTCTGATTTCCGATCATCTCTGCCAGACGGTAAATATCTGAGGTAAAAGAACAGATCAGCCTCACGCCTGCAATATCGTTGATATAGCGGACCATATTTTCTATGGATGTTTCGTATCCGTAGCGTTTGAGCTTCTTTACGATGCTCTCCGGCGTTTTGATCCTCGTCTTGATGTGTTCGATCGGGTTGTACTGATGCACATGCTGGAACTCATCATTTAGTATCTCCAGCTTTGTGCCTACTTCTTTCAAAGCTGCATTGTAGAGAAAAATAACTGTTTTCCAACTGTCGACATCCTCGTAGCTCTTTAATGCAGCCTCAACCTGTTGTTCACATTTCATCGCGGATATCCCCCATTGGTTGTTTTATCTCTGAATAGTATACCATATTTTGTATGTGCTGTCACAGAGTTCCCTCTATTTTATAATCTTTTCATATCTCCAGCTTCATGTCTCCCGGATGTATCCATTTCTTTTTGCGCATAAATTCAGAGATCAGAAGCGTCAGCACTGCCGGCAGGATAAACTGGATCACCATGATCTTAAAAAGCACGATGGTCCCGGATTCTGTCTGTGTCATGACCTGCCATGTCATCAGGGGTCCCACCAGGCCCGCCGTCCCCATACCGGAACCGGTTGCGTTATTTGTCATATGGAACAGCATGGTTCCCACCGGTCCCAGGACAGCGCTGGAAAGGATCGGGGGAATCCATATCTGTGGATGCCGCACGATATTGGGAACCTGAAGCATGGATGTCCCGATTCCCTGCGCCAGAAAACCACTGAACTTATTCTCCCGCCAGCTCGCCACCGCGAAGCCGATCATATTGCAGCAGCAGCCGACTGTCGCCGCCCCGGCCGCCAGCCCGTACAGATTCAGGATCACTCCAAGCGCAGCAGAGCTGATCGGCATTGTCAGTATCATTCCCATCAGGACTGATACAACGATACCCATGAGGAAGGGCTGCTGCTCTGTGCCCCAGTTGATGAGCGAGCCGAGCCACGCCATGAATCCCGAGATCGGCGGGCCCACCAGCAGGCCCGCCACCGAACCCGCCCCAATACAGACAAGAGGCGTGAGTATGATATCCAGCCGGGTCTTTCCTGAAATAAGGATTCCCAGTTCAATGGCCACATATGCTGCCACAAAAGCGCCCAGCGGCTCTCCCGGTCCTGACAGGAGCAGATTTCCGTCCGCCAGTATGTTTCCTGAAAGCAGATTCCCGGCAAACGCGCCGATCATTCCCGCAACCGCCGCGGATACAATGACCAGATGTCCCGCATCCAGCTTGCGCGCCACACCCGCGCCTATGCCTGCGCCGGTCAGTCCTGCTGCCATTTTGCCGATCAGATAGATCATATCTCCCACATTTCCTCCGGCGAACGTGCCGATCTGCTGGATGATCGTACCGATGATCAGCGTGGCGAACAACCCTTGTGCCATACCGCTTAAACCGTCAATAAATATCCTGTCCAAAATCTTTTTCATGAGCTTCTTTTCCTCTCTGTACTCGGCATGTTCCTGTACCCGGCTGTGCTTTTCCGCATTTGCTTCTCACAGGGGACGCTCCTATCTTGTGAGCACTGCCCATTCTCCTTCATGTTCTGCTTTTTCCAGGCCTTCCACAGGGTTTCCCTCTTTATCCGTGAGCTCCGGGAGTGTCTTCCCCTTCTCCATGACATAATCCGTCAGAAGCCAGCTCACGATATTAACATTATCCTTCCGCCCCGCTACCTTCTGCGGCGCTTCGATTCCCATCATCTCTTCCAGGAAATCGATACCCACCTGATTCTCTTTGCAGTAGAGAAGAAGCGTTCCATGAAGCCAGAGATACACACCGCTGATCTTCTTATCTGCATCCTCTCCGCCTGGCGTTTCGTCAATATAAACGATCTGAAACGGTGCATCAACCCCGAATGCTGCCACTGCATCCGCGATCAGCTTTCCATATGGTTCATCCTTTAAATATTGCTCCAATACCGGCCTGTCCGCCTCTGTACATACTCTGATCATATCTCCTGCTCCTCCTGATATTTCGCTGTCTTAGCCTTTGTCATTCCTTTAATACTATAACAAAAAGCACTGTCTCAGGCAACGGAAGATTTTCCGCACAGAAGATTTTCCACAAGAAAAATTTTCCGCAGATGACTTTTCCTTTTTCCTGTGTTAGAATACCATCATGCAGAAAGGAGTTCTTTTATGTTTCGTTTATGGGGAAAAGAATTTAAAGATAACAGAATGCTGCGGGACACCGTAGTCTGCGATGAGACCGACGATACCCGCACACACAAGATATTTCATGCCCTGGACCAGATTTGTTATGAATTTGACCTGAGCAAGCCGATCTGGCTGGACTCCACTATCGCAGAGTTCAAACGGCATGCCAAAGCTCGTTTTTATCAGGATAATTTTGTCGATTCGATCGATTTCGATTATCTGGAAATACAGGTGATAGAGGAATGATTCCCCTGTCACCTGTTTTTTGTACTGGCGACGAGCCAAAGTCCGGGCCTGCCCGAGACCTTGGCGACCGCTTACAATCCCGGAATGTGCCTTTTGGCACTTCCGGTGATTCATGGTCATCCGCCGGTGCCTGCGGACCTCGTCACTGACTCCTGATCGCCTCCAGCGGGCTCAGACTCATCGCCCTTCTCGCAGGAAAATATCCTGCCGCCGTTCCAACCAGCACCGCGAAGCCTGTCGACACAAGCAGAAGCCACACCGGGACAAACGAGAGATTCCCGGATATCCCCATACTTCCGCCTGAAACAAACATATTGATCACCAGGGACATGGTCAGGCTCAGGATATTCCCGATGATACCGCCTGCCAGCCCGATGAACGCCGCTTCCAGGAGGAACAGCTGGCGGATGTTCTTAAGTCCGCATCCGATTACTTTCATGACTCCGATTTCTCTTGTCCTCTCGTATATGGACATCATCATGGTATTGGCAATACCGATCGCCGCCACCAGCAGGGAGACCGCTCCTATCCCGCCGAGGACTGCCTGGACCATGGCAAACTGCTTCTTCATACTGTCAATGTATTCTGCATTTGTCTCCACGTTATATCCAAGGCTGCGGATCGTACTGGCCAGTTCCTCCACATGCTCCATGTCATCCGCCTGGACTTTCGCCGAACTGTATACAAATTTGCTGTACGGCTTTCCACTCTTTGTAGACGGCTGTCCCGGAATAACGCGCCCGCGGAACTCTTTCTGAAGATATCCCCTCAGTTGGTCAAGGTCGCAGTATATTTTAAAGGAATCCATGCTGTAATCGTCTATTCCGCCCGCTATTACTCCGCTGCCTTTTACCACATATTTTTTTGGCGCTGCCTGGACCCTCTGCCCCTGTCCGGTCGTGTCTGCACCTCCGGCTTCCCCGACGGAACCTCCGCTGATATCCGGATTCTGGGTCTGGTAATAGCCGTCCTGATCCAGGATCAGAAACAGGGAATCGTTCTTCAGGTCAATGTCCGGCGCTTCCCCGGTATCCCAGTAGGTCTTTCCTGTTCCCTTGTCATAAAAGTTGCTTAAGACCGCATTCCCATACACCAGCTCCAGCTGGGCGCTGCCGCCATCCGGCAGCCTCCCTCCGGCCTCCAGCTCCAGGTTCAGCGATCTGAGCCCCTCCGGAGTCATTCCGCACAGTTCGACATTTCCTTCATACCGGCCTTTCAGAGCAATGGCAGAAAGATTGTATACAGGTTCCACGCTTTTTATATGCCCCAGGGTCCGCAGTTCTTTTATCACGTCATCCGTGATATATTTTTTTGCCTCCTCCTCAGAGGAGCTGCCATAAAACATCCCACCGCCGCCGTCCTTGCCTGTCACTGTGATCCCTGTTGTTCCGCCGCTTTTCTCCACTTCCGCATACATTGACTCCTGGAGCCCAAGTCCCAGAGAAATCATGACCACGATCGAAGCCGTCCCGATCACCACACCGAGAACCGTCAGAAATGTCCGCAGTTTTCTGCGTTTGAGGCTGCTAATGCTCATCCTCAGTAAGTCGCTCCACCTCATCAAATAATTCCTCCTCTTCTGCTTCCCGGAGTTTCTTTTTCCTGCGCTTGATCAGGAGCACAGCTCCGGTAATTCCCGCTGCCGCTATTACAATGACTGCCGCGATCAGACCTGCAGGCAGCCCGCCCTCTTCCGGTATGTCTTCGTACATCATATCCATGTCTGTCGGCATCATCTCTTCCAGGACTGTCATGGTAAATTTCTGTTCTGCAGTACTCACATTGCCTGCATCGTCTTCGTAAGTCAGGATCAATTTACAGTCTTCTCCGCCTTCTGTCGCCTTCTTTGCAGTGACGATACTGTCGATCGTCCCCGTTGCCCCGGCGTCAAGATTCCCGATGAACTGTTCCTGGGAGTCGATCATTGCTCCCTCAAAACGCGCCTTTACATTGTACATCTTGACTCGTCCAAGATTGTACAGACTGCACGATATATTCACCTCTTCCCCAACAGACACTGTGTCAGGAGCGATCTGGATCTTGCTGAATTCAAATCTTGCTTCCTGACGGACAGGGATCGCGAGGCTGGACTGGGCCTCGTACTGCGTTGCATTTCCGTCCTCATACTTCATGCTCATGCTGATGCTGTACGGCTTCTGCACCAGATCCGCGCGGGCATTGAGGTCGATAGAGATGTCTCTGGTGCCGCCCGCAGGTATGCTCTCCAGATAGATGGAACTGGAACCGGAAGAAGGCAGGAATGCCGGCGCCTCTGCCGCCGCCTCGGTCCCGGATGAAGGCGCCTGGAAATCAAACAGCATGTTTGAGACTCCAGTCCGGGAGGACGTATTTCTCAGATGTACGACCAGCTTAAAATCACTTCCCGCTCGTACCTCTCCCGGCTCGGTGCTGAACCCTGTGACAATGACCCTGGGCACCGATCCATTTGATTCTGACGCGCCTCCGCCCGAAACAACCGGTTCCCCATTATAAAATCCGCCTGCCGGCAGCGCCGCATCAGTTCCTGTCCCATCTGACATCTGGCCTCCTGATGCGGACTGTCCCGGATTTCCTGTTCCGGAAGACGCGCCCGGATCCGACGGATTCCCGCCGGACGGCTGTTCTCCAGCGGGTTTATCGTTGGCAGTCGTCTTTATAAAGACATATTTCTCCGTCTCATATGCTTTCTCCCCATCGTCGTATGTAATACGGAATGTAAGCCTGTATGATTTCCCGGTCACATCGCTCTTTACCGTGAGCATGTCATTGTCCGCTCCCCACAGGGCGTCCGTCTGCTTTCCTGCTTCCAGCGTGCCAAGCTCCAGTTCATAATTCAGCTTATTCAGCTCAAACGGCCAGTCTGCTTCATTCTGTATGACAGGGGCGATCCTTACGTTCCGCGCGTTTATGTTGCCGCTGTTTTTCACGCTGATCTGCAGCCGAGCCTTCTCCCCCGCGCGGAAGACCGGCGTCTCCTGGCCTTCTCCTACGCTGATCTGGATGCGCGCCAGATCTCTCGTATCCTGTGCCAGACTTTCCGCCCGGACCGACAGGTTCTGTGTCCGTACAGGTCCTGCCGCCGCCCTGGCGGACGCTTCCACCGGGATTGCCACTGGCAGTACAAATGCCGCACACAGCACAGCCGCACCGATTCTTTTCAATATGTTCCTTCTATGCTTTGTCATTCTCTCTGTCCCTCCTGTTTTCTTGTATGCGTACGATCTTTCCGTCAAGAATATGCAGCACCCGGTCCGCATACTCTGCCTCATGTGGATCGTGGGTCACCATTACCAGCGTTCTCTTCTGTTCTCTGACAATCTTCTGCATCAGCCGCATGACCTCTTCTGAGGTATGGGAGTCCAGATTGCCTGTTGGCTCATCCGCAAAGATGATCTTCGGATCTGTCACCAGCGCGCGGGCAACTCCTACCCTCTGCTGCTGCCCTCCTGACATCTGGTTCGGCATATGCATCTTATGTTTCTCCAGACTGACCAGCTCCAGCATCCGGTTTGCCTTTTTCAGCCTTGTCTTTCGCGCCTCCCCGCGGAAGGTGAGCGGCAGCGCCACGTTTTCCAGCGCATTCATTGTTCCCAGCAGATGAAATGACTGAAAGATAAATCCCACGTTCTCCCTGCGGAATCTCACCAGCTCATCTTCCTTTAATGTCTCGATGTGCTGGCCGCTGATGACGACTTCTCCCCTGGACGGTTTCTCCAGGCCCGCAAGCATGTTGAGCAGCGTGGATTTCCCCGAACCGGACGTCCCTACGATGGCGCAGAATTCACCTTCGCGGATGCTGAAACTCACGCCGTCCAGAGCCCGCACTGCAGAGTCGCCGATGCGGTACAGCTTATAAAGGTTGTTCACACAGATAATCTCTCTCACAGCAGCCTCCTTGTCAGAATATGGTAATTGTATGTTAACTCACATTTTCTAATATTTAGTAAGGTATTTTTTGAAGATTTTCTTAAAACAGAAGCCAGACATATGCAACCGGAAAAGCATTCAAATAAGATGTGCCGAAATAAGAAAAGGTCTGTCAATAACTTTTGAAAATGTCACTTTTTAATGTTTAAATTTATTTGAGAAAATGTCACTTTTCTAAGAGGGCTT
>CALWQP010000037.1 GCA_944383695.1 uncultured Mediterraneibacter sp. | reverse complement strand
TCTTCTTTTCTCTTCACAGCGCCGCCTGTGTTGTTCGCTGCGTCGAGGATCTCATTAGCCAGCCTTTCTTCCATTGTCTTCTCGCCTCTCTGACGGGAGTACATTGTCAGCCAGCGCAGAGCGAGTGCCTGGCGTCTGTCGGCACGAACCTCGATCGGCACCTGGTATGTTGCACCGCCGATACGTCTTGCCTTAACCTCGAGAACCGGCATCATGTTGTTCATTGCTTCCTCGAACACCTCGATCGCCGGCTTCTCAGCCTTTGCCTCTACTCTTTCAAATGCTCCGTATACAATCTTCTGTGCTACGCCTTTCTTACCATCCAGCATGATGTTGTTGATAAGTTTGGTAACAACTTTATTGTTGTATATCGGATCCGCTAATACATCTCTTTTCTGAGTATGTCCTTTACGTGGCACGGTCCTTCCCTCCTTAATCATATTTTCCGGTCAAGCCGGGATTAATTCATCGGTACTCACATGTGTCTTTCTATGGAATCGCATTTCATGTGCTCGCGGCCGCGGGACTATATTCAAATCCGCAACCTTCGCTTATTGAACTTCTGATATTCAATAAGACACGATAATCATAGTTCTGTTTGTGATACGATTTAACTATCAGTTACTTATTATTTTGCGTCTTTCGGTCTCTTAGCGCCGTATTTAGAACGCGCCTGACGTCTCTTCGCAACACCTGCCGTATCCAGTGTACCACGGATGATGTGGTATCTTGTACCAGGCAGGTCCTTAACTCTTCCTCCACGGATCATGACAACGCTATGCTCCTGAAGGTTATGTCCCTCGCCCGGGATATAGCTTGTTACTTCGATTCCGTTAGAAAGACGAACTCTGGCGATCTTTCTCAGAGCTGAGTTAGGCTTCTTCGGCGTAGCAGTCTTAACTGCCGTACACACACCTCTCTTCTGCGGTGCGGATACGTTTGTCGCACGCTTCTTCAGAGAATTGTAGCCTTTCTGAAGCGCCGGTGCAGTAGACTTTTTCTCAGAAGTCTGACGTCCTTTTCTAACTAACTGGTTAAATGTTGGCATTCCTTTTCACCTCCTATGAATTACTCGTTACCTCACGGCTCATGCCGCAAGTGGCTGCGGATAACCTGATCATTATCCATTTTGAGCGCACGAAAAGAACGATGCCTTTTCATGCACGCTAGATTAGTTTATTACGTTTATATTGGAAAGTCAAGGGATTTTGCAAGAATTTTGTGCTTTTAAAAAACCAGTCCCTTCAGAAAATGATTCGTCAGGGAACTGGTCAGCCTGTGTTTTTATCCATTTCGATTTTTATTCATCAAAAAGCGGTGTAGAGAAATAACGTTCTGCGGTATCCGGAAGCACCGTGACAACCGTTTTGCCTTCTCCAAGCTTCTTCGCCAGCTTCAGCGCTGCCACTACGTTGGTCCCGGATGAGATGCCGCACATGATCCCTTCTTTTGCCGCCAGCTCCCGCGAAGTCCGAATTGCTTCTTCATCTGTCACGATACAGATATCATCATAGATATCCATGTTCAGGATCGCCGGGATCACACCGTCCCCGATCCCCATCTGGAGATGAGTCCCGATAGAGCCACCGGACAGGATCGCCGCATGCTCCGGCTCCACCGCCCATATCACCATGTCCGGGTTCTTGCCGCGAAGCACTTCCCCGATGCCGGTAATGGTCCCTCCTGTCCCGATCCCGGAGCAGAATCCGTCTATCCGGCAATCTGCCTGCTCCAGTATCTCAACAGCTGTCCGGTTCCTGTGTACCGCCGGATTTGCCGGATTCTCAAACTGCTGGGGCACAAATACCCGCGAATCTTCTTCAGCCATTTTGAGCGCCGTATTCAGACACTCTTCGATGCATGCCCCGATATTTCCCGCATCATGGATCAGGATCACTTCCGCGCCGTAATGCCTTACCAGCTTCCTGCGCTCTTCACTGACCGAATCAGGCATAATAATCTTTGTCTTATACCCACGCACCGCCCCTACCAGTGCAAGACCGATTCCCTGGTTGCCGCTGGTGGGTTCAACGATTATGGTGTCCTCATCGATCAGCCCTTTTTCCTCCGCGTCCCGGATCATATTATACGCGGTCCTTGTCTTTATGGAGCCTCCCACATTCAGCCCCTCGAATTTTACAAGGATCTGCGCGCTCCCTTTCTCCGCCATACGTTCCAGACGGATCAGAGGCGTATTCCCCATGGCTTCAAGAATATTATTATAAATCACTTCTGTTCACATACCTTTCTGAAAATCACTCAACCGATTACATTATTATATTATGGCACATCGGATTCCTCAACTGATTTCAGAAAATTTTCGGCAAAGGGAGCTGCCCCCTTTTAGTACGCTCTTCCCCAGTAAACCATATGCTTTGCCGGTTTGCCGCAGCACACGCACACATCGGAGAGATGTTCTTCTTCCATCGGGATGCATCTGGACGTCACGCCGCCTGCCTGCGCTTTGATCTCATCCTCGCACGCTTCTTCACCGCACCACATTGCCTTTACGAAACCTTTCTTCTCTGTAACAGCACTCTTCATCTCGTCCATTGTCACAGCGGTACTGATGTGGTCATCAAGGAATGCTTTTGCCTTCGCATAAAGATCCTTCTGGATGGTCTCAAGAATCTCTCCCAGCTTTGTCGCGATCTCATCGATCGCCACAACAATCTTTTCCCTTGTGTCACGGCGCACTACTACAACCTGTCCGTTCTCAATATCCTTCGGTCCGATCTCGATACGCGCAGGGATACCGAGCATCTCCTGCTCGCTGAATTTCCATCCCGGACTCTTCTCGGAATCATCGATCTTCGCGCGGTAGCCTGCTGCCTTGAGCGAGTCAAGCAGTTCGTTTGCCTTGTCGAGCACGCCCTCCTTGTGCTGTGCAATGGGAATAACCCTTACCTGTACCGGCGCGATCCTTGGCGGAAGCACAAGACCGCTGTCATCACCGTGCACCATGATGATGGCTCCGATGATCCTGGTGGACAGTCCCCATGACGTTTCATATACACTGTGCAGCTCATTGTTCTTATCTGCATATTTAATGTCAAAAGCATCCGGGAAGGAATTGCCGAAGAAATGGCTGGTCGCTGACTGAAGCGCCTGACCGTCATGCATCAGAGCTTCTATTGTATATGTGTCCTGAGCGCCTGCGAATTTTTCACTTTCCGTTTTTCTTCCCGCAACGACCGGGATCGCCAGGTCTTCCTCAACAAAGCTCTTGTACACTTCCCACATCATCTTTGTACGCTCTTCCGCCTCTTCATATGTGGCATGGATCGTGTGTCCTTCCTGCCACAGGAACTCTCTGGAACGCAGGAACGGCCTTGTGGTCTTCTCCCAGCGGAGCACAGAACACCACTGGTTCCAAACCTTCGGCAGGTCACGGTAAGACTGCACGGTTTTGCTCCACACATCACAGAACAGTGTCTCAGATGTGGGACGGATGCAGAATCTCTCCTGGAGCTTCTCCATGCCGCCATGGGTCACCCACGCTACCTCCGGCGCAAATCCCTCGATATGGTCCTTCTCTTTCTGGAGCAGACTCTCCGGTATCAGCACCGGGAGATAAACATTCTCCACGCCTGTGTCTTTAAAACGTTTGTCCAGATCTGCCTGAATATTCTCCCAGAGCGCATAACCGTTAGGCAGGTAATTCAGGCATCCCTTTACCCCTGAATAGTCACAGAGCTTCGCCTCGCGGACAACGTCTGTATACCACTGCGCGAAGTCTTCATCTCTGGAAGTGATCGACTGTACCAGTTTCTTTTCCTTTGCCATTTTCTCTTCTCCTTTTAAATACAATATTGGTAAAAATACGTTCTGTCATGCTCAATTTTTCATTTTATCTGCATGCGGCAGCTCGAATCCGCTGCTTTACATCTCCTTCTCGCTGTATGGCATCCGCCATATGACAGCTGACATAGATGCAGAAATCTGCAGGCACGCCTGCATTTCTGCACCCATACCAGCTGCCGCATGATCAGACTTGAAAACAAAACGCCGGGACATCCTAAGTCCCTCACAAACAAGGGACCGGATATCCCGGCGGTACCACCCTACTTAACTGCGCATGCGTATCTCTCCGAAATAAATGGAATAATATTCTGCGCGGTTCGCTCTTTCGCCCTTAACGCAGGCTCTACGCTGCATTTTCATGCAGAAGCTCCCGGGCCGGTTCTATATGATCCTGCGGAGGCTCTCACCAAACGCCCCCTCTCTGAAGCATTCCCCATATATACTAATCCCGTTCAGCGCTTTTCGTAACTGTGATTCTAACGGATAATTCTGCCGTTGTCAACTGTTCCGCTTCCATACCGATGGGGTTTCCAGATTATATTCTATCTGATCCTATACGATAGTAACCGCAGGGATCATATCCGCTGGAGGATAATGCGAGAATTCTGCCTAATCTGCATCAATGAACCCAGCTTCTATAAGATACACTGGCTTTTGATCATTATCTCTGTATCTGAAGCAGCTTATTCTTAAGTTCGGATTCCATATTCTGAAGTTCAGCCTCTGCCGCCCGGCGTTTCTCCTTTCCTTCTCTCTGGATGTTCATCACTTCATCCAGGGTAGAGATCAGCGATTCATTCGTAGCTTTCAGCGTCTCAATGTCCACAATGCCGCGCTCAGACGCTTTTGCAGTCTCCACGGTTGCCATCTTGAGCTTCTCGGCGTTTTTCTTAAGCAGCTCGTTAGTCATATCCGTTACTTTACGCTGCGCCTCAACAGCCTGAGCAGAGTGCTCCACGCCGAGGGCGAGCACCATCTGGCTCTTCCACAGCGGAATTGTGTTCACGATAGTAGACTGAATCTTTTCCACCATCTGAGTGTCATTATTCTGCACGAGACGGATCTGAGGAGCAGTCTGGATGGAGATCATCCGCGTGAGCTCCAGGTCATGTATCTTCTTCTCAAACCTCAGGCACATGGACTCCAGGTCACGAGCAGCCTGTGCATCTTCCGGCAGCCCGGATGCCTGCGCTTTATGGGTGAGTTCCGCAAGCTGCGTGCTCTGGACTTCTGCCAGCTTTTTCTTTCCCGCCAGGATGTACATGGACAATTCTTTAAAATATGTGAGATTCAGCTCATACATCTTATCCAGCAGAGCTGTGTCCTTCATAAGCTGCACCTGATGTTTCTCCAGCACCTTTACGATCTCATTCACATTCGCCTCTGCCTTTGCATACTTTGCTTTCATGGATTCGATCTTGTTGGAAGCCTTCTTGAATATCCCGAATAAACCTTTTTCTTCTTCCTCGTCAAAGCTTTTCAGCTCTGTCACAACGCCTGAGAGCAGGTCACCCACCTCGCCCAGGTCTTTTGACCGTACATTTTCCAGCGCAGACTCTGAGAAGTCCGCCATCTTCTTCTGAGTCCCTGCCCCATACTGAAGCACGAGGGCAGAATTCGCCAGGTCGATCTGCTCTGCGAACGAGTCCACCATCCTGCGTTCCTCCTCTGTCAGTACGCTATCGTCCAGCGCCTGTTCTTCCGCCTGCGCGACAGGCGGCTTCTTTTCCTCCTGCGCCTGAAACGGATCCAGTGTCAAAGTCGGTGCTGTACTCATGTCTTTGAATTCATTGTTCATCTGTTCATCCTCCATGTTCTCAGATTTATTTCCTGCCGCCTGTGTTCAGACCGTCCTCAGTCAGTCCCTCCTGCGCGAGCATCGTATTCAGCACTGAAATATCCGATGATAAGTCCCAGGCCGTATCCTGAAACAGATCATCCAGCAGTTTTTCGAATGCTGCGTTCAGTGTATCCAGCGTTTTCTCGATTTCCTGTTTGGATGTGATAATATTCTCTCCCTGCACGGGCTGCGCGTCCAGTTCTTCATATGCCTCCAAAAGCTTGATGGTAGTGGGCAGATAGTATTCCATTAGTTTTCGGATATCGTCCACAGTATCCGGCTTCTGTTCCACACGGTCAAAAATCCGGTCTACCAGGGTCTCCATCCGATAGATTTTTGCGGAGATCTCCTCGCCCGGTATCGCGTCATTTGCCTCACGGATCTTTTTCACATACTCATCCCCCGCCTCAATGACCTTCTGAACTTCAGGAGAAAGTTTGGAATATTCCTGCTGCCGTTTCTGCGCCGCCGTTTCCTGCTCCGCTTTCTCCCTGCTCGTCCGTTCTATAAGCTCTGTATACTGGTGATAGGCTCTGTCACTGACTATGAGACAGGATTCCTGTTCATCCAGATGCCCCTGACAGAACCAGCCCTTTTTTATCATCTTTTTTAACTCCTTCACGATGCTCTTCACCGGACGTCCTGTCTTCTGCGCCAGTTCTTTAACATCGCAGTATTCCCTGTTTCCCAGAAGTTTGACATATTTTCTGAACCTGCTGACAGAACCAGCCATTCTTGTTCCGATCATCGCCATCAGTACAAAGATAAGGGTAAATAACCCAAATGCCCCAGCGCCGATCTGAAGCATCAGCTCCCAGCCCGTTGCCAGAGCTCCGATGCAGAGAAGAATCAGAAACACAAGCGATGCAGCTCCAAACACGAAACCCGTAGCCGCCAGAAAGATCCCCCCTACCTTAACGGACGTCCCCTTAAGATACAGCGGGCTCTGCTGCAAGGCTGCCCCGGCATATGCCTGTCCTGCATAGCCTGTATTGTTCTGAGCGGTACCACTCTGTGCCCTTCCTGACGGATTCTCCCGATACCATCCGCCACTTTTCAGCCCCCGGGACACATTGTCCATGGCGCGTCCCACCGTATCCGAAACTGTCTGATTCAATCTGCGGAAATCTCTGGAATCAACCGCATCCTGTATTGTCCTGCGTATCTCATCCCCGAACCTCTCCCAGTCATTATTTATCATGTAAACCCTCCTTAATGATCCTGCGCGCAAACCACTGCCCGGAAACATTGTATCCTCATTTTTATCTTGACCCTGAAAACCATTTATATCATAATCAGTTTAGTCGCTGCACATAAAAAAGTCAAGAATCCGAAGCCCAAAAAAAACAAGACGGCACATCTTCAAAAAAAGATAAAAAAACCAAGTAAAAAAAGCAGGGAAAACCTGCAATAAGGAGCACGCATGAAACCGGATATCAACACCTTCATTATACATGAAGACTCCCATATCATCGTCTGCCACAAGCCCGCAGGCATCGCGGTACAGACCGCCAGAATCGGCGCGCAGGATATGGTGAGCCTTCTAAAAAACCATCTCTTTGATATGCAGGGATATCAGTCCCATGGCCGGCAGAGCGGACGGCAGATGGGCAGACACAGCGGAGAGCCCTATCTCGCTGTCATCCATCGCCTTGATCAGCCTGTGGAGGGACTTCTCGTCTTCGCGAAAACACCCAAAGCCGCAAAGGAACTGAACCGACAGCTCACAGCCCATAGTTTCGGCAAGTATTACCGCGCCCTCGTCACCGGAATACCGAATCCGCCTGAGGGCACACTGGAAGATTATCTGGTAAAGGACGCCCGCACCAACACTTCACATGTGTGCGCGAAAGACACTCCCGGTTCAAAACTGGCGCGGCTTCATTACCGGGTAGACACGATACATAAAGATACTATGCCTGTCACATCTCTTGTAAAGATCCGGCTGGATACCGGACGCCATCATCAGATCCGGGTACAGATGGCCCATCTGGGATGTCCGCTCGTGGGGGACGGTAAATACGGAGTATCTGCACATCCCGAGGAGACAGATACAAGGAGAATCACAGCCACGGCGCACAAAAAAACTTCAGAGCCGCTCAGGCTGTGCGCATACCGCCTGGAATTCATACATCCCAAAAGCGGGAAAAAACTCGTATTTACACTGCCCGAAAATTTGTAGTAAGCCTGAATTTATCAGGAGACTGCGTCTGCCTACAAACAGAAATCCGGAAACGTCATGTTTCCGGATTTCGTTATTTTACTTTACAGCTCCTCCGCAGCCGCTTCTTCCTCTTCCTCCAGCGACTGTTCATATCTTTCAAGAATCGTTGTCTGGAGTCTCTCCCTTGTGCCTGAATTGATCGGATGCGCAATGTCCCGATATTCGCCGTCCAGCGATTTCTTGCTCGGCATAGCAATGAATAACCCTTTCTCTCCCTCTATCACCTTGATATCATGTACTACGAATTCGTCATCGATGGTGATAGAAACGACCGCCTTTAATTTCCCATCTTTTGCAACTTTACGTACGCGCACATCTGTAATCTGCATACTCTCAGCTCTCCTTTCTCATCTGCATCGCCGCAGGCTGCCGTCAGGCCATCTGACCCCGGCAGATCTGCTCCTGCTTACTTCCTCTGTAAGTCTATAATGCATATCTTTCGTTTTTTTCGACTACTACTTTGACACCGTTTTCTCCGATATGCCTTGTGTTTGCCCTGATCGTGTCACGGCTCTCAACAATACAGTTTTCAATATATGTATTGTCTCCAAGGTATACATCATTCAGGATAATAGAATTCTTGATCACGCAGTTATTCCCGACAAAAACCTTTTTAAAGATCACGGAATTTTCGATCGTGCCGTTGATGATGCTTCCGCTTCCTACAAGGCTGTTCTTCACGATCGCGCCAGGATTGTATTTTGCCGGCGGCTGGTCGCTCACCTTGGAATAAACTGCCGGAAGCTCCCTGAAGAAATAATTTCTTACTTCCGGTTTCAGAAAATCCATATTGGTCTGATAATATGCGTCTACCGTTGAAATGTTGTTCCAGTAGCTGTTTATTTTATAACCGTATATCTTTTTCAGGTTTTTATACCGGATCAGGATATCGGTCACAAAATCATGTCTTTCTTCCTCCGCGCAGTGCTCGATCAGATCGATGAGCTGCCTTCTGCGGATCACATAAATCCCCGTGGATACGGTCTGGGAGTGAGCTACCATGGGCTTCTCTTCAAACTCCTCGATCCTGGAGCTCTCATTCATCCGGATCGTTCCGAACCGGGTCGCATCCTCATCCGGTCCCAGCTCCTTGCATACCACCGTGATATCCGCCTTCTTGGCAATGTGATATTCCAGCACCTTATTGTAATCCAGCTTGTACACCGCGTCTCCGGAGGTGATGATCACATACGGTTCGTGGCATTTTCTGAGGAAATCAAGATTCTGGTAAATTGCATCTGCTGTTCCTCTGTACCAGTAGCCATTGTCAGCAGTGATCGTCGGGGTAAACACGAACAGCCCGCCCTGTTTCCTGCCGAAATCCCACCATTTGGAAGAATTGAGATGCTCATTGAGCGATCTTGCGTTATATTGGGTCAGCACCGCGACCTTCTGAATATGAGAATTCGTCATGTTGCTGAGTGCGAAATCGATCGCCCGGTAGCTTCCGGCAACAGGCATTGCCGCCACTGCGCGTTTTGCTGTCAGCTCGTGCATTTTACGGTTGTTTCCGCCTGCCAGGATAATTCCTACTGCTCTCATACTCTGTCACCTGCCTTTATCAATGTCTCGCCGCTCTCCAGCACTCCGTTATCATAATCTTCAATGGTAGTCACTCCGCTGATGGCGGTATTTTTCCCAATCTGCACGCCCGGCGGGATCACCGAATTCTCCCCGATCGTCGCCAGTCCGCCGCTGTAAATATTCGGTTTCGTCTTATTCGGTATCTCGCTTCCGATACCGATCACCACATCACTTCCGATCACAGTATCTTCGGCAATGATCGCTTTTTCTATCACGCAGTTATCTCCGATGGTAACGCCCTGCATGATGATGGAGTCCCGCACGATGCTGCCTCTGCCCACCGAAACGCGGCTGCCCAGCACTGAACTGTGCACTTCTCCATAAATCTCAGATCCATTACTGATAATGCAACGGTCTACTACGCCCTGCTCTGAGATGTACTGAGGCGGGATGCTCGAGCTGTTTGTGTAGATTTTCCAGAATTCTTCATAAAGATTAAACTCCGGAATGATGTCGATCAGCTCCATATTCGCTTCCCAGTAAGAACTCAGCGTTCCCACATCTTTCCAGTATCCGTTGTATTCGTAGGCAAAGAGCCTGTCCCCCTTGCCATGGCAGTAAGGAATGATATGTTTTCCAAAATCACAGTTTGGCTGGTCCTGCAGCTTGATCAGCGCTTCCTTGAGCACCGGCCAGCTAAAGATGTAAATTCCCATGGAAGCCAGGTTGCTGCTCGGCTTCTCCGGCTTTTCCTCGAACTCTTTGATCCGGCTCTCACCGTCCGTCACAACGATTCCGAACCTGCTTGCCTCCTCGATCGGCACAGGCATCGCGGCGATGGTGACGTCCGCCTTGTTTGCCTTGTGGAAATCGAGCATGACCTCGTAATCCATTTTGTAGATATGATCTCCGGACAGGATCAGGACGTAGTCCGGATTGTATGTCTCCATGTAGTTCAGATTCTGATAGATCGCATTTGCCGTTCCTGTATACCATTCGCTGTTCGAACTCTTCTCATAGGGCGGCAGGATAGACACCCCTCCGACGTTTCTGTCCAGATCCCATGGGATTCCGATTCCGATATGTGTGTTAAGACGCAGCGGCTGATACTGAGTCAGCACACCCACTGTGTCGATTCCCGAATTGATACAGTTACTCAGCGGGAAATCAATGATCCGATACTTGCCGCCAAATGCAACGGCAGGCTTTGCAACTTTTGCTGTAAGCACCCCCAGTCGACTGCCTTGTCCACCCGCCAGCAGCATAGCGATCATTTCCTTTTTGAACATTGCGTCACCTCATTTCTAGTTAGATGTAGTTATTATACCATATATTTGTCTTTAGCCAATAATAATTTACAATTTTTTCTTG
This sequence comes from uncultured Mediterraneibacter sp., assembly GCA_944383695.1. Lineage (GTDB taxonomy): Bacteria > Bacillota > Clostridia > Lachnospirales > Lachnospiraceae > Mediterraneibacter. The sequence continues at coordinate 17,322 of CALWQP010000037.1, read as the reverse complement.
TTTTTTTTTTACTTTTTATCACTTTTGCATAAAAAGAACTGCTTTTAATTTTTATCATATATAGTATAATATAGTGGACTGAGAAAAAATATGACTGAAAATTTAATTATCAGAAAATAAAGAGAAGAGGAATCTACATGTATAAGATCGATTTTAAGCACCCGATCCACATCCATTTTATCGGCATTGGGGGCATCAGCATGAGCGGCCTGGCCGAAATCCTGCTCAAAGAAGGCTTCGCGGTATCCGGCTCTGATACCAAAGAGTCTCCCCTGACAAAAAAGCTGGAATCAGAAGGCGCGCACATCGCTTACGGGCAGAAGGCGGAAAACATCACTCCCGATATTGGCTGTGTGGTGTACACTGCAGCCATAAACCGCAGCAATCCGGAACTGATCGAAGCGGTAGCGCAGAAAATCCCTATGCTGACACGCGCAGAGCTCTTAGGGCAGCTCATGAAGAACTATGACACGCCTATCGCCGTGTCCGGAACACACGGTAAGACAACGACCACGTCCATGATCTCACACATCCTTCTGGAAGCGGAGCTTGACCCGACCATCTCCGTGGGGGGCATCCTGAAGGCCATCGGGGGGAACATCCGGGTGGGAAGCTCCGGGATGTTTATCACCGAGGCGTGCGAATACACCAACAGTTTCCTTCATTTCTTTCCAAAGATAAGCGTGATCCTGAATATAGAAGAAGACCATCTGGATTTCTTCAAAGACCTTGAGGACATCCGTCACTCTTTCCATCAGTTCGCGGAGCTTCTCCCCGACGACGGGACGCTGGTCATCAACGGTGATATCAAGGATTATCCCGAAATATACAGCGGTCTTTCCTGCAACGTAGTCACTTACGGTTCTTCCGCTGATTTTGATTACAGTGCAGACAATATCACCTACGATGAGAACGGCCGCGTCTCCTTTGATCTGATACTCCATGGTGAACGCGTCGACCGCATTTCACTCTCTGTTACAGGCGACCACAATGTATCAAACGCGCTCTCTGCCATTGCCGTAGCTGATCTTCTGGATATTCCGATGGAGATGACAAAGAGGGGACTCCTCGCCTTCACCGGGACGGACCGTCGTTTCGAATACAGAGGGGAATTTAACGGCGTAACTGTGGTAGATGACTATGCGCACCATCCGACAGAGATCCAGGCGACGCTCAAGGCCGCCCAGCACTCACCCCATAACAGTGTGTGGTGCGTGTTCCAACCTCACACATACACTCGTACCAAGGCATTCTTCCATGAGTTTGCAGAAGCGCTCTCCCACACAGACCATCTGGTGCTGGCCGACATTTATGCGGCAAGAGAGACTGACACGCTGGGCATCTCTTCTGCCGACCTTGCAGAAGAGACGGCAAAGCTTGGCACGGATACGCATTATTTCCCGAGTTTTGAAGAAATCGAGGCGTTCTTAAAGGAAAACTGCCGGCCCGGAGACCTGCTGATCACAATGGGAGCAGGGGACGTGGTCACGATCGGAGAAGACCTTCTGCGATAATTTCCCGGAAGCATTTATGAAGTCCAGACAGCGCTTCAGCCGCCCCATCGCAGAAAGGTCCACGAGCCTGCTGAATACAAAGACTGCGAGAGTTATCCACACTTTCTGCACATAGTTATCTACAAAAAACCGGGACTTACCCACCAAAAAATACTTTTAGACCCGGGAATAAGATGATATATTATTGATGATAACAGAAAATACAAGGGGATGTATTTCTGAGAGTAAAGGGGAAAGCGGAACGCAATACGTCCGCTTTCTATTTTACACTTTACAAAAGCGGATGAAGAAAGCGGGACGGGTTATTTATGAAGACTTTAACACTTAAAAACAAATTTCAGACGAATGCGACTTTGCTGCCTAATGATTTTATTGACAATTACATGATCGATGCAAACGGTGAATTCGTGAAGGTATATCTGTTCCTTCTGCGGCATCTGGACGACCCTTGCTCGTCCCTGACGCTTGCCACGATCGCGGACTGTCTGAACAATACGGAAAAAGATATCCTGAGGGCATTCCGTTATTGGGAGAAAAAGGGCCTGCTGCGCGCGGAGCGCGATGCGGACGGAAAGATCACCGCGCTGGAGCTCCAGAAGATGTCTCTCTCAGGCAGGGAGGCTTCCACAGGACAGGCTGTCAGGGCCGCTGATCAGGATACAGCCGCTGATGCGCCAAAGGCTGTTCCCGCAGCGGAGACACACGCTGCTGCCAAGGCAGTTCCCATTGATACTTTCCGCGCCCAGAAAGAGATCAAATCTCTTCTCTTCATCGCAGAGCAGTATCTTGGCAAGACGCTGACGCATACAGAGATGGAGACGATCACCTATTTCTATGACACGCTCCACATGTCAGCGGATCTGATCGAGTATCTCATTGAATCCTGTGTGGAAAACGGACACAGGAGCATGCATTATATCCGCAAAGTAGCTTTCTCATGGGTGGAGGAAGGCATCGAAACGGTGGCTCAGGCAAAGGAGCAGTCCGCCCTTTATAATAAGAACTGTTACACTGTGCTCAATGCATTTGGGATCAAGAACCGGGGGCCTGCTTCCTCTGAGCTTGCATACATAAGAAAATGGGCAGAAGAATATGCCTTTTCTTCTGATATCATAGAAGAGGCATGCCGCCGCACCATAGCCGCTACCCATCAGCCCAGCTTTGAGTACGCGGACTCTATCATGACGAAATGGCATGAAAAGAACATCCGGCATCTGAGAGATATCGAGTCCCTGGACGAGGAATACCAGAGGGAACGCATTGCCGGAAGGGCTTCCTCCAGATCCAGGTCAGCCGCAAGAAATCTGAACAACTTTGAGCGGCGCAGTTATGACATGGAATCTCTTGAGGAGCAGTTATTGAACAGCAATTAAAAGGAGCAGACTCATGGCACTGAAAAATTCACAATACTATGCGATCATGCGGGAGTACGAACAGCGGCAGCTCAGGAACCATGATATACAGACCGCCCGCTATGAAGAAGTATATAGAAAACTGCCCGAATTCAAGTCTCTGGATGAGTCCATATCTATCCTTTCTGTACAGTACGGCAAGAAGCTGCTGAATGGGGATGATCACGCGCTCTCCTCTTTAAAGGAGGAACTGGAAATTCTGCGCAGCAGCAAGAAGAGTCTTCTTCTCTCCGCGGGATTTCCGGAAGACTACCTGGAACCGGTCTATGACTGTCCTGACTGCAAGGACACCGGCTATATCGGAAATCAAAAATGTCACTGCTTCAAAAAAGCAGTCATAAAGCTTCTGTATGAGGAGTCCAATATCCGTGAATTCCCTACAGAAGCCTCTTTTGAGAATTTCAACCTTGATTTTTACTCGCCCTCCCTTTATGATAAAACAACCGGGCGTTCCGCCCGGGCCATGATGGAGGACACACTGAAGATATGTCACCGTTTTATTGATGCTTTCGGGAATGAATTTCAGAACCTCTTTTTTTACGGCAGCGTAGGCGTAGGGAAAACTTATCTTTCCACCTGCATTGCCCGCGAGATCATGAACCGGGAATTTTCCGTGCTCTACTTCTCGGCGCCTCAGTTGTTCAGCGCGCTTTCGCAGTCAAAGTTTGACCGGAACGACGTGGACGCCAAAAATATGAATGAGTACATTTTCAACTGCGACCTCCTGATCATCGACGATCTGGGGAGCGAATATACGAACTCTTTCATTGCCGCTCAGTTTTTCACCTGCATCAATGAAAGGCTCTTACACAGGAAATCAACGATCATCTCAACAAACCTGTCTCTGGAATCGATCGCCAACCTCTATACAGAGCGTTCTTTTTCCAGGATTACCAGCAGCTATGCACTGTTGAAGATCATCGGTGATGATATACGCATCAAGAAAAAGTTAAAACACAGGGAGGAACATTAATGTTACGCCGAACAGAACGAATCTTAGAAAACATTCCGGTAGGAAGCCTTGGGCTCATCTCACTCACAGGATGTGAACAGCTTGGTAAAAAAGTTGATGACTATCTTGTAAAATGGCGCCACGAGAGCGGAAACGAATACCGGGACGATATTGCATTTTCAGGATATGAGAAAGATACCTTTCTCGTCGACGCGCGGGTACCGCGCTTTGGGTCCGGCGAGGCAAAAGGCATCCTGGGCGAATCTGTCCGCGGGAAGGACCTGTACCTCATGGTAGATGTGTGCAATTACAGCGTCACCTATTCTCTTTCAGGCAAGACAAATCACATGTCACCGGACGACCATTTCCAAAACCTGAAGAGAGTCATCGCTGCTATCGGCGGAAAGGGCAGACGCCTCAATGTTATCATGCCTTTCCTGTATGAAAGCCGCCAGCACAAAAGAAGCTCCCGGGAATCACTCGACTGCGCCCTCGCGCTCCAGGAGCTTGTACGGATGGGCGTGGAGAATATCATTACCTTTGACGCTCACGATCCCAGAGTCCAGAACGCCATCCCGCTGAGCGGGTTTGAGACAGTCTCTCCGACTTACCAGTTCATCAAGGGACTGCTCCGCACAGTCAAGGACCTTCAGATCGACAGCGAGCACATGATGGCCATCAGCCCGGACGAGGGCGGCACAAACCGCGCCGTATATCTTGCAAATGTACTCGGACTTGACATGGGTATGTTCTATAAGCGCCGTGATTATACAAAGATCGTAGACGGGCGCAACCCGATCGTGGCACATGAATTCCTGGGCAGCTCAGTAGAAGGCAAGGATGTGATCATCATTGACGATATGATCTCCTCAGGAGACAGCATCATCGAGGTTGCTACAGAGTTGAAACGGAGAAAAGCAAAAAGGATATTCGCAGCCGCCACATTCGGTCTGTTCACAAATGGTATGGAAAGATTCGACAAAGCGTACGAGGACGGTGTCATAAGCGGTATCCTTACGACCAACCTGATCTACCAGACTCCCGAGCTTCTGTCCAAACCTTACTATATCAACTGCGATATGAGCAAATACATCGCGCTCATTATCGACACACTCAATCACGACGGCTCCATCAGTTCCATCTTAAGCCCGAACGAGAGGATCCAGAATGTCATTCGGAAATATAAGAACGGAGAGCCGGTATAACCGGCTCTTTTTTGGATCACTCACCGGCTTTAGGCCGTTGCGCCCGAACAATAAACATTTATGCATATGAAGAAAAAATTTTTATTCGAAACCGTTTTGACCATATTGATACTGCTGGCTGCCACGGTGTTCTCTTTTGGCTTTTTCCAGCTTGGAAATAAAAATATTTCCAACATAACCGTCATCTACGCACTGGCGATTATACTTATCGCATTAGGGACCACCGGGTACTGGTATGGGATCACAGCCTCGCTGTACGGTGTAATTGCAGTGAATTATTTCTTTTCCTACCCATACTTTCACTTTAACTTTTCCCTTGACGGCTATCCGATCACATTTATCGGGATGCTCGCCATCTCACTGCTCACGAGTACAACAACGACTACCCTGAAGAAACAGCGCCACGCCATGGCGGACAGGGAGAAGGCTCTGGCGGAAGCTGAGAGGGAAAAGCTGCGTGCCAATCTCCTGCGGGCAGTCTCTCATGACCTTCGCACGCCTCTGACCAGTATCATCGGATCGTCTTCCTCCTACCTGGAAAACTATCCGGAGCTTTCAGATGAGGAGCGCACGGAGCTTATATCCAATATTAAAGATGACTCACAATGGCTGCTCAACATGGTAGAAAACCTGCTCACAGTCACCCGGATCGACGACAACTCCACGGATAAGGTAAAGAAATCCCCCGAGGTAGTTGAAGAGGTCATATCCGAGGCGATACAACGGCTGAAGAAGCGGCTTCCGGATATCCGCATCCGGGTCAGTATGCCGAATGATTTTCTCATGCTCTCTATGGACCCGACCCTGATCGAACAGGTGCTCATCAATCTGATGGAAAACGCTTTTATCCATTCCGGCACCCGGGAGCCCATCGACCTTATTATCCGTGAATCAGACGGCAGCATTTCCTTTACTGTCCGTGATTATGGGAATGGCGTAGACGAAGGACAGCTCCCCTATATTTTTGAAGGACAGCGGACAGCATCGCGGACAAATGATGGGCATAAGGGAATCGGCATAGGGCTTTCCATATGCAAGACGATCATCCGGGCACACGGAGGAACGATCACCGCAGCGAATCATACAAACGGAGCGGAATTTACGTTTACGCTCCCAAAAGAAAAGGAGAACACCGACAATGCCTAAATGTTCAGTTCTTATTATAGAAGATGAAAAGAATATACAGACTTTCATGGGTAAGATACTTAAACGCCATGAATACCGGGTCCTCTGCGCAGATAACGGACAACAGGGTCTGGAGATCATCCGTTCCCAATGCCCGGATATCATCCTGCTGGATCTGGGGCTTCCCGATATGAACGGCAGCGAGATCATCCGGGAGGTCCGTACCTGGACAAGCACGCCCATCATCGTGATCTCCGCCCGCACTGCGGAGCAGGAAAAAGTCTCTGCCCTGGACCTGGGCGCTGACGACTATATCACAAAACCCTTCGGCACATCAGAGCTGCTAGCCCGCATCCGCGCTTCCCTGCGCCACAGCAATCGTCTGCGTACGGACAGCACTCATTATCTGCGCCCCTACCGGCATGGAGAAATGACTCTTGATTTTTCCAAACGTCTGCTCACGATCGGCGGACAGGATATCCATCTGACTCCGATCGAGTATAAGATCGTGGCATATCTCGCCCAAAACTCAGGCAAGGTCATCACCTACGCCGCGATCCTGTCAAATGTCTGGGGGCCTTATGCGGACAGTGACAACAAGATCCTTCGGGTGAATATGGCAAATATCCGCCGCAAGATTGAAGATGATCCCGCACAGCCCAGGTATATCTTCACCGAGGTCGGAGTCGGATACCGGATGGCAGAGGATGAAGAAGAATGCTAAATCTGGAAAGGCCTGCAGACAAAAAAGATGTCCCGAAACTGTGAATTTGGATATTCACAGTTTCGGGACATCTTTTTCTTTATCTTCTTATTCTACTTTATTATTCCTCATTCAGAACAAACTCTTCTTCCTGAGCCAGAGCCTCTGCCGCGATATCTGTCTCCGCCTGGCTCTCTGCCTCATTCAGGATCTCTTCTGATACAGCATCTCCCTCAGCATCAATTTCATCGTCCATGCTCAGCTCAATCATCTCAGACATGTGTGTATCTGTGTTGAGCGCCACATCCCGGTATTTCTTCATACCTGTACCGGCCGGGATATGTTTACCGATGATGACGTTTTCCTTCAGACCTACAAGATGGTCTACCTTGCCCTTGATGGCGGCTTCTGTCAGAACCTTCGTGGTCTCTTGGAAGGACGCAGCCGACAGGAAGGAATCTGTCGCAAGAGAGGCCTTCGTGATACCGAGCATGATCTGCTCGCCGACAGCCGGAGCCTTGCCTTCTGCTTCCATCTGTTCATTGACTTCGTTGAACACAAGCACATCCACCATTGTTCCCGGAAGGAATTCTGTGTCGCCCTTCTCCTCGATGCGGACTTTCTTCAGCATCTGGCGAACGATGACTTCTATATGCTTATCGTTGATATCAACACCCTGCAGACGGTATACCCGCTGTACTTCCTGGAGCATATAGTCCTGGACAGCACGGAGTCCTTTGATTTTCAGGATATCATGCGGATTCACGCTTCCTTCCGTCAGCTCGTCTCCCGCTTCCAGTATCGCTCCGTCCTGCACCTTGATGCGGGAGCCATATGGGATGAGATAAGCTTTCGACTCGCCTGTCTCGTCATTTGTGACGATGACCTCACGTTTCTTCTTTGTATCGGAAATCGTTGCCTTTCCGGCAAACTCTGTGATGATGGCAAGACCCTTCGGCTTTCTCGCCTCAAAGAGCTCCTCCACACGGGGAAGACCCTGTGTGATATCATCACCTGCAACACCGCCGGTATGGAAGGTACGCATGGTAAGCTGTGTACCCGGCTCGCCGATGGACTGTGCGGCTACGATACCGACTGCCTCTCCGACCTGCACTGCCTCGCCTGTGGCCATATTGGCGCCGTAGCACTTCGCGCACACGCCGTCCTTGCACTTGCAGGTAAGAATGGTACGGATTTTCACTCTCTCAAGCGGATTTCCGTTCTCGTCCACGCCGTTCCTGGTCACGCGCTCCGCGCGATGAGGAGTGATCATGTGGTTTGCTTTGACGAGCACATTGCCATCTTTGTCCTTGATATCCTCGCAGGAAAAACGTCCTGTGATACGCTCCTGAAGACTCTCGATCTCCTCGTTTCCATCCATGAATGCATGCACATATATTCCCGGAATCTCCTGACCCGCTTCCACACAGTCAGAGTCGTGGATGATCAGCTCCTGAGATACATCGACAAGACGTCTTGTCAGGTATCCGGAGTCAGCGGTACGGAGTGCCGTATCGGACAGACCTTTACGCGCTCCGTGGGCGGACATGAAGTATTCCAATACGTCCAGACCTTCACGGAAGTTGGACCTGATCGGCAGCTCAATGGTACGGCCGGTCGTGTCTGCCATAAGACCACGCATGCCGGCGAGCTGTTTGATTTGCTTGTCAGAACCACGAGCTCCGGAATCTGCCATCATGAAGATGTTATTGTATTTATCCAAACCAGAAAGCAGCGCCTCTGTCAGCTTGTCATCCGTAGCTTTCCATGTCTCAACGACTTCCTTATAGCGCTCTTCTTCTGTGATGAGACCGCGTTTGTAGTTCTTTGTGATCCGGTCCACAGTGTTCTGTGCTTCCTCGATCATCTGCGGCTTCTGCGGCGGCACCGTCATATCGGAAATAGATACGGTCATTGCCGCTCTTGTGGAAAACTTGTAGCCGATGGATTTTACATCGTCAAGCACTTCTGCTGTCTGTGTCGCGCCGTGTGTATTGATGACTTTCTCGAGAATCTGCTTTAACTGCTTCTTGCCCACGTGGAAATCCACTTCCAGGAGCAGCTCATTCCCTTCTTGTTCCCGGTCTACGAAACCAAGATCCTGCGGAATGATCTCGTTAAACAGAAGCCGTCCCAGCGTGGCATCGATCACGCCAGTCTTCACTGTACCGTCCGGCATTGTTTTGGACACGCGCACTTTAATCTTGGAATGAAGGGTGATAAAGCCGTTCTCATATGCAAGGATGGCTTCGCTCGTGTTCTTGAAGAACATTCCTTCGCCCTTCGCTCCCGGTCTCTCCTGTGTCAGATAGTAGATACCGAGGACCATATCCTGTGAAGGAACAGCCACCGGACCACCGTCAGACGGTTTCAGCAGGTTGTTCGGGGAGAGAAGCAGGAAACGGCACTCTGCCTGTGCTTCCTGTGACAGAGGCACATGGACCGCCATCTGGTCTCCGTCGAAGTCCGCGTTGTACGCTGTACAAACCAGCGGATGCAGCTTGATCGCCTTACCTTCTACGAGGATCGGCTCGAACGCCTGGATACCAAGTCTGTGAAGCGTGGGGGCACGGTTCAGCATTACCGGGTGCTCTTTGATCACTTCCTCGAGCACATCCCACACCTCCGGCTGGAGCCTCTCTACCATCTTCTTTGCATTCTTTATATTGTGAGCCGTGCCGTTCGCAACGAGTTCTTTCATAACAAATGGCTTGAACAGCTCGATCGCCATCTCTTTCGGCAGACCGCACTGATAAATCTTCAGCTCCGGTCCGACAACGATAACGGAACGTCCGGAATAATCGACACGTTTTCCGAGCAGGTTCTGACGGAAACGTCCGGACTTACCTTTCAGCATATCAGAAAGGGATTTCAAGGCGCGGTTCCCCGGTCCTGTAACCGGACGTCCACGGCGGCCGTTGTCGATCAGGGCATCCACAGCCTCCTGAAGCATACGTTTCTCATTGCGGACGATGATGTCCGGCGCGCCCAGCTCCAGAAGTCTCTTCAGACGGTTGTTTCTGTTGATGATCCTTCTGTAAAGGTCGTTTAAGTCAGACGTCGCGAAACGCCCACCGTCCAGCTGCACCATAGGGCGCAGATCCGGCGGGATTACCGGGATGGCTGTGAGGATCATCCACTCCGGACGGTTGCCGGACTCGCGGAACGCCTCTACAACTTCAAGACGCTTTACGATCCTTGCACGTTTCTGTCCTGTGGAATTTTCCAGCGCTCCCTGAAGCTCGTCGTACTCTTTGTCAAGATCAATCGCTTCAAGAAGTTCCTTTATCGCCTCAGCGCCCATTCCTACACGGAAAGCGCTGCCGCCCCATTTTTCCTTCTGCTCCTGATACTCTGCCTCAGAGAGGATCTGCTTATTCTGCAGGTCTGTCTCTCCTTTGTCAAGTACGATATAAGAAGCAAAATACAGCACTCTCTCCAGAGTTCTCGGAGAGATGTCAAGGATCAGACCCATACGGCTGGGAATCCCTTTGAAGTACCAGATATGGGATACCGGAGCCGCCAGGGCGATGTGCCCCATACGCTCACGGCGCACGCTCGCCTTTGTGACCTCCACTCCACACCGGTCGCACACAACGCCTTTATAGCGGATCTTCTTATATTTACCGCAGTGGCATTCCCAGTCTTTGCTTGGTCCGAAGATTTTCTCGCAGAACAGACCGTCTTTCTCAGGCTTTAATGTTCTGTAATTGATCGTCTCCGGCTTCGTGACCTCGCCCCTGGACCAGTCAAGGATTTTTTCAGGTGAAGCCAGCCCTATTTTTATCGCATCAAATGTTAACGGTTGATATTGTTGTTCATTATTATTTGGCATATATATGGCTCCTCCTATTCTTCATCATAACCGGAATACTCGTCAAACTCGATCTCGTCAAGGTCGCTTTCCTCCGGCTCCTCGTCTCCGGGTTCCACATCCTCAAGCTCTTCGCCCACGAACTCCTGCTCTGTAAATCCATGGTCGCCAAATGATTCATTCTCATCGCGGTACTTTCTGTCGCCCTCGATGATATGGCGCAGATCCGTCTCGCCGTAGTCCACGTTCTCCATGATTTCCACTTCCGTGTTGTCGTCGCGCAGCACGCGCACATCCAGGGCAAGTGACTGGAGTTCTTTTAAGAGCACCTTGAAGGACTCCGGAATGCCTGGCTCCGGAATATTTTCTCCCTTGATGATCGCCTCGTAAGTCTTCACACGTCCGACCACGTCGTCAGATTTCACAGTCAGGATCTCCTGAAGTGTATAAGATGCACCGTAAGCCTCGAGAGCCCACACCTCCATCTCTCCGAAACGCTGTCCGCCGAACTGCGCCTTACCACCCAGCGGCTGCTGTGTGACAAGGGAGTACGGACCAGTGGAACGCGCATGGATCTTGTCATCTACAAGGTGATGCAGCTTCAGGTAATGCATGTGCCCGATGGTTACCGGGCTGTCAAAAAACTCTCCGGTACGTCCGTCACGCAGGCGCACTTTTCCGTCTCTGGAGAGCGGTACGCCCTTCCAGAGCTTTCTGTGCTCTCTGTTGTCAGAGAGGTACTGAAGCACTTCCGGAAGCAGTTCCTCACCGTGCTTCTTCTCAAATTCTTCCCATTCCAGATTCACATAATCATTTGCCAGGTCAAGGGTATCCATGATGTCTACCTCGTTGGCGCCGTCAAATACCGGTGTGGAAATATTGAATCCAAGCGCTTTCGCCGCAAGGCTTAAATGGATCTCAAGCACCTGACCGATATTCATACGGGACGGCACACCCAGCGGGTTCAGCACGATATCCAGCGGACGTCCGTTCGGCAGGAACGGCATATCCTCTACCGGGAGCACACGGGAAACGACACCTTTATTACCGTGACGTCCCGCCATCTTATCTCCCACGGAAATCTTTCTCTTCTGCGCGATGTAGATGCGCACTGCCTGGTTCACGCCCGGGGACAGTTCATCGCCGTTCTCCCTTGTAAATACCTTTGCGTCAACAACAATACCATACTCGCCGTGAGGCACTTTGAGGGAAGTATCCCTTACCTCGCGGGCCTTCTCACCAAAAATCGCCCGCAGCAGCCTCTCCTCAGCGGTCAGCTCTGTCTCCCCCTTCGGGGTCACCTTGCCGACAAGGATATCTCCCGCGCGTACTTCCGCGCCAATGCGGATGATTCCTCTCTCATCCAGGTCTTTCAGAGCGTCATCTCCCACACCCGGGATATCTCTTGTGATCTCCTCGGGCCCGAGTTTTGTATCTCTTGCCTCTGCCTCATATTCCTCAATATGGACAGAAGTATAAACATCATCCTGTACCAGCCTCTCGCTTAAGAGAACAGCATCCTCGTAGTTGTAACCTTCCCATGTCATGAATCCGATGAGCGGGTTCTTACCCAGCGCCATCTCGCCTCCGGATGTGGACGGGCCGTCTGCGATGACCTGTCCTGCTTCTACCACATCACCTTTATTAACGATGGGTCTCTGGTTGTAACAGTTGCTCTGGTTACTGCGCTGGAACTTCGTCAGCTTATATGTCTGCTTCGTGCCGTCTTCATGGCGGATCACGATTTCCTTAGAAGTAGAACTCTCAATGGTCCCCGCCTGCTCTGCTACAACGCACACGCCGGAGTCAACAGCAGCCTTCACTTCCATACCTGTTCCGACTACCGGAGCTTTCGTTGTGAGCAGCGGCACTGCCTGACGCTGCATGTTGGACCCCATGAGGGCACGGTTCGCATCGTCGTTCTGCAGGAACGGGATCAGCGCCGTAGCCACGGAGAATACCATCTTCGGGGATACGTCCATGAAGTCGAATTTATTTTTCTCATACTCCTGCGTCTCTTCACGGTAACGACCGGACACATTCTTGTGTACGAAATGTCCTTCCTCGTCCAGAGGCGTATTCGCCTGAGCCACATGATAATTATCTTCTTCATCTGCTGTCATATAGACAACTTCATCCGTTACGCGCGGATTCTCCGGATCGCTCTTGTCGATCTTTCTGTACGGCGCCTCAACGAAGCCGTACTGGTTAATCCTCGCATAGCATGCAAGAGAGTTGATCAGACCGATGTTCGGACCTTCAGGCGTCTCAATGGGGCACATTCTTCCATAATGAGAATAATGTACGTCACGCACCTCAAATCCTGCACGATCTCTTGACAGACCGCCCGGTCCGAGGGCGGACAGACGTCTCTTGTGTGTCAGCTCGCCCAGCGGGTTGTTCTGGTCCATAAACTGGGACAGCTGGGAAGACCCGAAGAACTCCTTCACCGCTGCAGTCACCGGCTTGATGTTGATCAACGACTGCGGGGAAATGCCCTCCTGATCCTGTGTCGTCATACGCTCGCGCACAACTCTCTCCAGTCTGGACAGGCCGATCCTGTACTGGTTCTGGAGCAGTTCACCCACCGCGCGGATGCGGCGGTTGCCCAGATGGTCGATGTCATCGTCATTTCCCATACCATACTCAAGATGCATATTATAGCTGATAGACGCAAGAATGTCTTCCTTTGTGATATGCTTCGGGATCAGGTCGTGGATATCGCGCCGGATCATGTTCTTCATCTCATCAATATCCCCGGCTGACTCTTCGATAATGCCCGCAAGCACCGGATAATATACCTGCTCTGTCACACCGACTTCCTTCGGATCAATGTCAACGACAGCCTGAAGATCTACCATCATATTGGAAAGTATCTTGATATTCCTGGACTCGTCCTCTCCCTCTACCCACAGATACGGAGCGGCAGAGTTCTGGATGGCATCGGCGATCTCGCGAGTGATCTTTGTCCCCTTTTCAGCCACAACCTCTTTTGTCAGAGGACTCACTACGTCTTCTGCCAGTATCCGCCCTGTGACACGGTTTCTGAGCATCAGCTTTTTATTGAATTTATAACGTCCCACCTTTGCCAGGTCATAACGCCTCGGATCAAAGAACATACTGTTGATCAGGCTTTCCGCGCTGTCTACTGCCAGCGGCTCGCCCGGACGTATCTTCTTGTACAGCTCTAACAGACCCTCCTGATAGTTCTCAGCAGTGTCTTTTCCAAAGCTTGCGAGAATCTTAGGCTCCTCGCCGAATAAATCTATGATCTCTGCATTTGTCCCGACACCAAGGGCACGGATCAGGACAGTGATCGGAACTTTTCTCGTCCGGTCAACACGCACATAAAAAACGTCATTGGAGTCTGTCTCATACTCAAGCCACGCGCCTCTGTTCGGGATGACAGTCGCCGAATAGAGTTTCTTTCCGAGCTTATCGTGTGCAATGCCGTAGTAGATGCCCGGAGAACGCACGAGCTGGCTGACAATGACACGTTCTGCCCCATTGATGACAAATGTTCCCGTCTTTGTCATCAGAGGAAGATCTCCCATGAAGATTTCATGTTCATTGATCTCATCAGTCTCTTTATTGTGGAGCCTTACCCTGACTTTCAGGGGCGCCGCATATGTCGCATCGCGTTCTTTACACTCATCGATCGTATATTTCACATCATTCTCACAAAGTGTGAAATCCACGAATTCCAAACTGAGATGTCCGCTGTAATCAGCGATGGGGGAAATATCGTCGAACACCTCTTTGAGTCCCTCATCCAGAAACCACTGATAGGAATCCTTCTGAACTTCAATGAGATTTGGCATTTCCAATACTTCCTTCTGCCTGGAATAGCTCATGCGGAAGCTTTTTCCGGTTTTAATGGGACGGATCCTGTTTTTCTCCATTGACGTTTCACTCCTCTTGTTAATCTATACAAATATGAAAAGAGCCGATTCACAGTAATCGATACACGGAATATGGCATAGCTTTCCATAATAGTGCATTTTTTACTATAACACACAGCTCTTTTTATTGTCAACAACCTTTTTCAGATTTTTCTTGACATTTTTCCCCATATATGATATTATTGCCTCCTTATACGACATTTACCCGACAGCATCCGCATTATGCGCTGCCGGGCATACCGCCGGAAGCATTTTACGTTTTCCTTCCGTAACAAAAAAACCGCGGAAGCGTTCCTGCCTCCTGCGGTCTTTCTTAAGGGTGAATTATTTCATGTTGACTTCAGCGCCCTCAGCCTCAAGTTTTGTCTTGATCTCCTCAGCCTCAGCCTTGGAAACACCCTCTTTCAACACCTTCGGAGCGTTGTCAACAAGCTCTTTTGCCTCTTTCAGGCCAAGACCTGTGATCTCACGTACAACCTTGATAACTTTAACCTTGGAAGCGCCAGCAGATACAAGCTCTACATCAAACTCATCCTTCTCAGCAGCTCCGCCTGCTGCTTCTCCGCCTGCTGCTGCAACTACAACGCCTGCTGCTGCAGATACGCCGAACTCTTCTTCACAAGCCTTTACAAGCTCGTTCAACTCTAATACTGATAACTCTTTGATCGCTTCGATCATCTCAGCCGTTGTCAATTTAGCCATTTTAATATCCTCCATTTTCTATAATTTCTGAATCTTCTTATGCTGCCGGCTGTTTTTCCTTCCGGCATTCTGTCTTTACTTGATTTTTACTCCTCTGCCGTCTCAGCAGTCTCTGCCGGAGCTTCTACTGTCTCAGCAACTGCTTCCGCTGCCGGATCCCCTGCTGTCTCAGCAGCCACTTCTTCCGCCGGGGCCTCTGCTGCCTCTGTCTCTGCCGCTGCGCCCCCCTGCTCTGCGATCTGCTTGATAACACGAGCAAAGTTGCTGATCGGTGACTGCAGGCTTCCAAGCAGCTTGGAGAGAAGCTCTTCTCTTGATGGGATTTTGGAAAGCTCTGTCAGACCAGCCACATCATAAGCTGTTCCCTCGACTATACCGCCCTTGAGTTCAAGAGCCGGAGCGTCCTTTGCGAACTTGCACAGGATCCTTGCCGGTGCTGTCGCGTCATCCTTGGAGATAGCAATAGCGCTCGGTCCTTCCAGGCAGGTCTCCAGAGCTTCGCACTCTGTTCCTTCGAAAGCTCTTTTCATCATCGTGTTCTTGTAAACTTTGTAGACGATGCCAGCCTCTCTGAGCTGCTTACGCAGTTCTGTGTCCTCAGCAACTGTCAGTCCACGGTAGTCTACGAGAACAACTGACTGAGCGTCTTTGATCTCTTCTGCGATCGCCTGAACGATCGGCTGTTTCAATTCAACCTTTGCCACTTTCTGGTACACCTCCTTATTTTATTCGCGTGTACTGCCAAAGTTTTACTAAAAAAGCCTCTGTGCGCAAAGACACAGAGGCTTGTAAATTCATACTTGCGTAATAAATTTAACTTTCCTCGGCAGGCGGGATCACCCTTACGCTTTACAGCGCCTGCTGTCTTCGGCAGTTTCTAATATAAAATAGCATAGTTTTTTTATTATGTCAAGAATTTTTCGTCAGCCTTTTCTTGTATATATGTAGGTTTGTCAAACATATGTTACACCATGCTGAATAAATTCCTTCAGAATAGTCTGTGGGGATTTCCAGCCCAGAGGTCTCATAGGAAACTGGTTATAGTCCCTGCGGTTATAGACTTGGAGCTGTTGGGAAAAGTCCTGAAAGGAATAAAAAGTATGAGAAGCATAAAACCGTTCATTATCTTTGCGATGGCTGCGCTCTACTTTCCCATTATGCCGGGGCGTAAATGGACGGATCAGTTTATGGCGGATCCCATGCTCTTTTAGCACACGCTGGAATAAGGTCAATGTCTCCTTGCCGGAAGTGGAAAACCGCTTTGTGAATTCCATACCGTTGTCAGTCTGGACACATTCAATGGGCATAGGGAAACGCCGGATCAGATGCTCAAGGAATCGTGCAGAAGAATAGGTGCTGTGTTCTTCGAAGGCTTCCACATAACGCCAGCAGGAGTATTCATCAAGCGCAGTATACTGATAAAACTTCTTTCCTTTTGCTTCATTGACTAGACAACAGGAAGGAACGAATTTCACATCGATCTGGATCCTCTGCCCGGGATAATCCATCTGCTCATAAGGCTTGGGGACATACTTGGGATTGGGGAGTTTTTCAGGCATGATCCCTTGTTTCTTAAGGAAGCGGTAGAGACCTGGAATAGAGCGTTTATATCCGCGCTGTCTGAGCTTCACCTAGAAAACGACCAAGCCAGCATGAGGATTGCGCCTGCGCATATCCCGGATGAGCTTGATTTCTTTCGAAGTATGCTGGTTAGGATGGGAATGGGGATGCCTGGAGCGGTCACGCAGAGAATCCCAGGAGCCGTCATAGCGGTTTTTCCAGCGATAAATATACTGGCGATTGGTTTTATATTTAATGGCTGCTTTGGAAACGCCATATTTTTCAGCGTAGCGAATGAGGGATAGACGGTATCTCATATCTTGTGTTATACTTGCCATGCGGAAATACATCCTTTCTTGTTTTTGTTTGGTCGCTAAAACTATAACACAGAAACTGTATTTCCGTCTTTTTAATTATTCAGTTGTAACACATG
>CALWQP010000036.1 GCA_944383695.1 uncultured Mediterraneibacter sp. | reverse complement strand
GAGATACAAGCTGGGGGTGATTATGAGTGAAATATAAATAAAACGAGCGCCCACATGAGCCGGCAAGCTCGGGCGCTCTGGAAATTAACCAACTATATTGTAGCAGAAAGGACAGGAAAAGTGAATAGGAGAATGAAAAAGAAAGCAGAGAGTATTCGAAGGAAGAAGCTACACAGGATCTTGGATCAGGTTATTGACATCAATGGACTTGGAAAAAGGCAAGCAAAGCTTACTGGTGATAAGCCAACTGCATTCTATTGGTTTAACGGACACACAGGCGATCTTTCTGTAACTGTACACAGTATGGGATGGCATACAGGCAGTAATCCAAGTTACAGGGCAGATCCGTATCTCGATGAAAGCCAATATGGACCGAGTTTTGATAGCGTAATCAGAGATCTCGATGATCTGAAGGAGCAGTTGCATGTATAACTACATCTGCGACAACTGCGGAGCCTATCTTGATCCCGGTGAGCGTTGCACCTGCAATGATACGCACGAGCGCAATCTCCGCATGGTGGACGAGCTGCTGGCCGAGGGTCAGGACGGGCAGATGATATTAAAAGAAACGATGAAAAGACATTATAAAAATTATATGGAGGTAGAGTATGGCTAGCTTATATCAAATTGAAGAAGAAATTATGGACTGTATAGATATGGAGACAGGGGAGATTATTGACATCGAAAGACTTGATCAGTTGCAGATTGACAGAGATACGAAGATTGAAAATATAGCATTGTTTATCAAAAATCTGTTGTCCGATGCGGCTGGAATCAAAGCAGAAAAGGACAGCCTTGCACAGCGGCAGAAAGTTGCTGAGAACAAGGCAAATAACCTGAAAAAGTATCTTGCAGGATATCTGGAAGGGCAGAAATTCAGCACTGCGAGAGTGGCGATATCATTCCGGAAATCAGAGTCAGTAAACGTCCAGGATATCGGAGAACTTCCGAAGGAGTATCTGAAATATAAGGATCCTGAGCCGGATAAAACAGCAATCAAAGCAGCGCTGAAAGCTGGGAAGGATGTTCCTGGGGCTGAGATCGTACAGAATCAGAATATCCAGATTAAGTAGGTGATAAGATGAATAATCTTGAATTGTATAACAGGGTAAGGGAAGTTCCGGAAAACGCAAAAAAGCCAATACAAGCCGGCAGGCTGAGAGGTTTTACAGACATAAATCCAATGTGGAGGATTAAAGTGCTGACTGAACAGTTTGGTCCTTGTGGTTTTGGATGGTACTTTACAGTCTCGAACAGATGGATAGAAAGAGAAAGCGGAGAGGTAGCAGCATTTGTTGAGCTTGAATTGTATGTAAAATTGGACAGTGAATGGTCGAAACCAATATATGGCATAGGCGGAAGCAAACTGGCGACAAAAGAAAAAAGTGGACTTTTTGTATCCGATGAGTGTTACAAAATGGCGACTACGGATGCGTTGTCTGTTGCATGCAAGAATCTTGGGATCGGTGCGGATGTATATTTTGAAAAGGACCGCACGAAATACTCGGAAAATGATGACATCAAGAAGGCTGGAGCACAGAAAAAAAGTGAGCTTACGAAACTGATAGACCAAAAAGGGACAGATATACGCAGAGTTCTGTATACATACAGGGCAAAGAGCGTGGATGATCTGTCTGAGGATGATTGTGATGATGCCATCAAAAAGTTGAAGAAATTGCAGGACAAACCAGAGCCGTGTCAGGAAATTCCGGAAGGGATAGAAGATGATTCGGGGCTTCCATTCCGATAGAGGTAGTTTTAATGAAGTTTACAGGAAAATTAAAAGAACCGATCATCGACTATCTCACAGGGCGTCTGACCATCCTGTTCGAGCCCTGTGAGGACTTCCGGCAGACCTACGAGGAGTTGAAGGGGTGCGAGAAGCTGAGCCTTGAAATCAAGCGATACAGGCGCAAGAGAAGCCTTGACGCAAATGCTTATTATTGGGTGCTGATCGGAAAGCTGGCGAAGGTGTTGGAATTGTCCAATCCTGAGACACATAACATGATGCTCTGCCGTTACGGTCAGCCGGAAGTCTTTGATGGCAAGGCAGTGTACATGACAATCCCGGATACAGAGGATGCAGAAAAGAAGGTTGCGAATGCGACAGACTATCACCTTCAGCCCACTTCACAGGTCCGTGAGGGAAATGATGGGATCATGTACAGGACATACAAGCTCCTGCGTGGATCACACACATTCAATAGTGAGGAAATGGCGCGGCTGATCGATGGTCTGATCGGATGCTGCAAGGATGCAGGAATCCCGGATGCAGAGATTGCCACGCCGGATGAAAAACGGCTACTGAAAGAAAGGTATGGTGTGAAACTGTGAAGGCATATGTAAACAAAGATTCATTTCTTTACGCCGAATACATAAGAACGCTAAAAGAAAACGAACTCTACAATATCGTGGATATCATGGAAGCTTCTGCGGAAAAGGCGGAATATAAAACAAAGATTATTGATCAAATACTGATAAATTTTAATGACAATACGGCGCTTGCATATTGTATGTGCAGGGACATGAAAGACATTCAAAGATTAAATAAAGCAGTATTTTTGATAAATGTTGGTCTTGGATATCCCGAAATTATACTGAGGTTGTAATCATGGGAAAGAAATTATGGAGCATCTTCACGGATGACATGGATCACTGCATGTATACCGGGCAGTATGGAGTGGAGCGGCATCACATATTCCATCATACGAGACGTGAGCACGACCTATGCGAGAAGTACGGATTTATTGCTCCGCTCCGCCCGGATCTGCACCCAAACGGAGTAAACCGCGGGAAGCATGCAGGAGAGATTGACAAGGATCTCCGGCGAAGGTGCAGAGAGTATTACATAGAACATTACGGGACTGAAGAGCAGTTCCGGCAGGAGTTTTTCTATTCAAGTTGATTTTGTTGAGGTCAACAAAACGATATCTTCGCGGTTACTACTCGGCTGCCGCGTTGATATACAGCACAAACTTATGGCAGACAGTATGTCACGGTACTAAGTAAGCCATGATGGGATTCTCCCCGGCATATCCGGGGAGAGGAAGGAGGATGCATTGAAGAAAAGACAGAGCGTATATTCTCCGTATTATGCAAAGATCCAGGATCTTCTTTTTCAGGGGATGCCTGTAAAAGAAGTGTGGCTGTACATGCGCATATATTTTGGCGTGTACGCCCATCTCAGGACATTCCAGTATTACATAAAATCGAGGCACCTTACATGGTTTATTCCACCCAAAACGGAGGTGAAGTATGGACGGACAGATTGAATTACTTGATTATTTAGAATCTCTCGAAAATAAGGGATTTGACATATTAGATTACATCCCTACAGGACAGGCGAATGCAGTTACCCGCGCGGAGCTATGCAAGAGGACGGGATTGACAGACAGGATGATGCGGGACGCGCTGCACGGTGCAAAGCTGAAAATCCCAATCCTCAACATGCAGGACGGGAGAGGATATTTTATCCCGGACATGAACATCGAAAACGATCGTTTTATTTTGCTGAGGCATGTCAGGCAAGAAGAAAGCCGTATCAGAAGCACGACAGAACCTCTGGAAGTGGAACGACAGACACTGAGAAACTGCGGGATAGATTGGAGGGAAGAGGGTGAACAGTAGGAATAAAGGAGCGAAGGGAGAGCGAGAGCTGGCGAGAGTCCTGAAACAGTATGGGTATGACTGCCGGAGAGGTCAGCAATACTGTGGAGCGAACGGCGATGCGGATGTGGTTGGTCTTCCAGGGATACACATTGAATGCAAACGGGTGGAACGGCTGAACATACAGGATGCCGTGGATCAGGCGAAGAGAGACAAGAAAGATTTGGAGATCCCGGCGGTATTTCACCGCAGGAACAATTGCGAATGGCTCGTTACCCTTCCTCTCGACCAGTTCATGGATATATACCGAGAATGGGAGGCGGGACGATGCCAAACAGGATCATAAAAGAGTCCATTCGGACAAGTGACAGTATAAATGAGCTGAGTTGGTTCGAAGAGTGCCTGTTTTACAGGCTGATTGTAAGTTGTGACGATTACGGAAGATTTGACGGGAGACCGGCGATAATCAAAGGAACTTGCTTTCCGCTTAAGGAAGGTGTGACAACAAAGAATATAGAGTCAGCCCTATCAAAGTTGACGTCGGCAGGCTTGGTGAAACGCTACGTTGTGGACGGAAAGCCGTACCTGTCCTTGCCATCTTGGGGGCAACACCAGACCACAAGAGCGACAAAAAGCAAGTATCCGAACCCGGATGATGGAGAGATGATAACATCTGAAAACAATTGCATGCAGATGTATGCAGATGCCCCCGTATTCGAAAACGATATTCGTAATCGTAATACGATAAACGATAATAATAAGCGCGGAGCTGAAACTCCGCTTGCTGATGTCGAGTCTATTACACTAAATGATGGGACAGAGTGGGCGTGTCCGCTTGCTGACTATGAGGAGTATAAACGCCTTTATCCCGGAGTTGACATTGATAATGCTTTTCGGGAAATGCGGGCATGGTGTAACAGCAATCCTACAAAGCGTAAGACATCACGAGGTATTAAGCGATTTGTCAATGGGTGGCTGTCAAGACAGCAGGATTCAGGAAAGGGATCGCATGTATCGAAGCAGGTTAAGGACAATAACAACTTCGAACGGAGAAAATATGACTTTGACGACCTCGAAAGGGGGCTGCTCAGATGACAGATGAACAGCTCAGGAAGATCTATTACCCAATCGCAGAGGCATGGAAGTTAATCCGGGAGTCCTGCGATGCGACCGGGACGCCTGTGGAGTGCTTCAAGGTGCAGGAGCAGGCGGATATGATTTTTGAAAAATCGGGGAAGACACAGTTTGCCGGGGAAATCCTGGCGGCTACGGTAGATCTTATTGATCGGATCATGAAAGAAAATGGAGGGTAACAAAGATGGCGAATGTACTGAAATACAGCAGTTCCGGCAGGATGAAAATTTCTGCCGGGGAACATGGCAGCGTTCATGTACGGTAGCACAAAGCGGAAGAGAAAGAAGAAGGTGAGAGGGAAATGATGGACTTCGGATTCTACCACATGGACTGCATGGATGGCATGAGACAGCTCCCGGATAAGTTCTTCGATATCGCCGTCGTGGATCCACCGTATTTTGCGGGACCAAACAAGCGAAAATACTACGGACGATCTGAGAGTACAACGCGGATCAAGCGGACGAAATATGACGTGATCGATACCTGGGAGATTCCCGGGAAAGAGTATTTTGACGAACTGATGAGAGTCTCACGTCACCAGATCATATGGGGATGCAACTATTTTGACTATAATTTCGGTCCCGGACGCATCGTATGGGACAAATGCAGGAGTAATACAACATTCTCGGACGCCGAGATTGCATACTGCAGCCTACACAATACCGTAAAAATATTCCGGTACATGTGGAACGGAATGATGCAAGGCAAAAGCATTGATGAAGGATGGATCCAGAGAGGGAATAAGAAGACAAATGAACGCCGGATCCACCCGACACAGAAACCAGTGGACTTGTACCGCTGGATCATAAGGGAATACATACAGCCGGGATGGAACGTGCTCGATACCCATGTCGGGAGCGCAAGCAGCCTGATCGCGTACCACGAAGCAGGACTCAATTATGTTGGATTTGAGAAAGACAAATGTATATATGAAAAAGCGTCAAGCCGATTAAGAGATGAAACAATGCAAATGAGATTATCAGGTTTGGGGGTGATGGTATGACAACAATCATACTTAAAAACGGATATTACATTGAGATTGATCCGTTGAACTACACACTCCGGCAGAAATACACCGGAGAAACAAAGTCAGGCGAGAAGAAAGAAGCTTTCCGTACACTCGGGCATTTCGGAAACATGGAAAGCGCAATCAGGAAATACCTTGAGCTTTCTCAGCTTGACGTTCTGGACGGTGAAATACTGACGCTTGAAGAATATGTTGACTCAATCCAGAAAATCAATGCAATAGCCTTACAGGGAATACAGGAAGAGTTGAGGAGGTTTCCGGCGAAATGACAATAGAACAGAAAATTCAGCGCATAGCCGACCATTACGGATATGAACCGCAGAGCAGACAGCTTATTGAAGAAATGGCAGAATTGACAGTTGCACTCAATAAGGCGTGGAGATCAAGGCATGATTATGTTGAAACTCCAAACACGGACTATGTTGACTATGAAAACATTTTAGAAGAAATGGCAGACACACTCATCATGGTTTGGCAGATTAAATATCTTCTTGGAGTAGGAGATGGAGAACTTTCCCGGATTGTCGAGAGTAAATTGGACAGACAGATTGAGAGGATAAAAAACGAGTAGAAAGGAGCCAGCCTCCTGCAGGGGTAAGGGTATACCGGGCTTCTTGAAGAAATGAGATTATTAGTAGCGTGTGAAGAATCGCAAGAGGTATGCAAGGCATTCCGGGGAAAAGGGCATGAAGCATATAGTTGTGATATTGAACCTTGTTCAGGAGGGCATCCAGAGTGGCATATACAAGTTGATGTTCTTGAACTTCTAAAAATGAAATGGGATATGATTATTGCTTTTCCGCCATGCACATATATGACGAATGCTGGGGCAGTGAGGATGAGAGTAAAAGGCGAAATTGTGCCAGAACGATACGAAAAAGCTATGCAGGCGAAAGAGTTTTTCATGAAGTTTTATCATGCTGACTGTTCCAAAATAGCAATCGAAAACCCGACACCCATGAAAATTGTTGGATTGCCTCCATACGATCAGGCAATACAGCCATATCAGTTCGGACATCCATACAGTAAGAGGACTTGCTTATGGTTAAAAGGACTTCCACCGTTATTTCCGACAGAAATAATGGCATATCATGAGCCGTATGTAAATGGAGGGTGTAAAGACGCACATGGGAATTATAGACGTTTTCAAGGGAGAAAGGAACGTGATTCCAAAACAAGAAGTAAAACCTTTCCAGGTATCGCAAAAGCAATGGCGGAGCAGTGGGGATAGCAGAACAAACAAAAGGAGATTGAGGATGGAAAAAACTTATGAAGTTGAGTTGATAGAAAAATTACCAGAAAATATTCCGATTGTAAAGAGGGGGAAAATTATAACAAAAGGAGAATGGTACGGACACTCTTTTGGTGACTGTGTAGGAAGAATATATGATGACGGAGAAAAAGTATCATTCTTTTCTGATGATCAGAACAATGGAACAACGGAATTGTTTGATACCTTAAGATCGAAAGGAATGACACAAGTAAAACATCGACATGTGATTAACCGGAAGACTGGAAAGGATAGATTTTGTGAGGATCACTATGTGATGAGAAAGGTCGTCGGGCATGGATCAGCGAAGGAAACCGTAAAAGACGACTGCCTTGATACCTGTTGCAATGTTAAGTATGAGTATACATATGAAATATTGTTTGTGGCTGATGATGGATACAAGCGTTATGCCTACGATACAGTAAAGACAGACGGACCGCACACATATGGATTAACTTCTGTTCTCGAATCATTGGAAGAAACGGTTAGGATGTGGGCCGAAGAAGGAGAAAAAGGGTTTAGGTTTAATAGCGACGGAAGTGTATCTGTAAAATTTTATGATGACTTTGGGAACGACATAGATGCAGATTTTTACAGTATGCATGAATTGATGATGTCTGTAAACTCCGTAAGGCTCATTGAACTTAAGCGCGAGATCGTAGATTGATGAACAATATGCAGAACAAACGAAGGGAGAGCGGAGATGAAGAGATTAACACAGTGGTATGACGATGGGAAAATCCGAGGCGTGCTTGTAAAAGATGGATATGAAGAGAACGCCTTACAAACTATTGTCACGAAGATAGATGAATGCTATGCAGCAGTGGCTCTGTTAAAGGAGTATGAGGACACCGGTCTCACCCCAGAGCAGATCATGGAACTGAAGGAGCGGGATAAACCAAAACGGGTTGTGTACGAGCATGGATTTGAGGACAGCAGGTTGATATACTACGTCCAGAGATGTAAAAGTTGCGGAGAAGCGTATGATCCGAGCGAAAAATTTAATTTCTGTCCCAATTGCGGGCAGAAGTTAGAGCAGTAAGGAGGAATGACGATGGCAAAGCTATTAGGTAGACCATTCACGACCGATGAAAAGAGGGAGATCCTTGATATGCTGCAAGGGAACGTAAACAGGATTTCAGTGTCGAACGATATCGAGGAGATTGTGTGCCAGCTGAATTTTGCCGTGGACAGGCTGTCTGCGGTGGCGTATTCGAGGATCAAGGAACTGAAGGAGGACTGACATGCAGGAATTAGAGAAGATTCTAGAAGAGATAGAAGACGAGAGAACGGATATAGATGACTATTCGGATTCGAAAGGCAGAATGCTTGCCAGACATTGGAATAATTGTATAGACGTGGTGGAAGATATCATCCGCAAGTACCTGTCTCGTGAAAATGACCCGGAAATCACGAGATGCTCACGAGATACGGATATTCTGATTGCGGAAGAAGTTCTGGACAAGTTGCAGTTCTTTGGTGGACAGAGAGCCGGGAGAGAGTTATGGAACGATAAGACGAGAGAAGTGCAGGATGAAGATATTGCGAACTTTAACCGGGATATCGAATATCTGAAAGACATCATCCGCAAGCACATGAATGACGGCTGGATACCGGTTGACAAAGACAGTGTTCCCCAAAATGAAATTCTGGCTTGTAATAGATACGGAAATGAATTGATCGGCTATTTGATCTATGATTCTAACGCAGAAGAATTTGTCTGCGAAAGTGATGAATGCATCATGTATCAAGTGACAGCATGGATGGAAAAACCAGAGCCATACCGCCCGGAAAGGAGAATCTAAAACAATGATGTCTTATGATAAAACAAGAGGGGAATTCCCATTCAGTAAAAATGAGTTATGCATTTTATCTTATTTAGCATCAGAAAGAATATCAGAAATGCAAGACAATTTTGAAGAAAAAGACCCACATAAATATATTGAATTAACACAGTTGAATGCAAAATTGAATTCACTCGTATGGATGATGAACCGGAAAGGAGCGATGGAGAATGAGCGAGATTAAATTAAAGTCGTGTCCGTTCTGTGGGAAAACGGACACATTGACAATCACAAATTGCGTGAAATTAGAAGAATGTAAAAATTTTGAAGGATGCGAATGTGATCCTTACAAAACAATATGTTGTGACGTGAATAAGGGAGGATGTGGCGCAGCTTCTGGATACGCTATAGATGAAGCTCTTATGATTGAGAAGTGGAACAGGAGGGCAGACGATGAGACTGATTGACGAGGCAGATGTTGTAAAGGCTATTGATAAGCATACACAACCAGATGGAACACTGGACGACGACATCAGCTGCATCCTAGAAGAAGTCCAGATAGCCTTTGACAAGGAAAAGGTGATTGAGAAAATCAAGTGCGAAAGAGATGAGGCACAAGATTATAATCAATATTCAGCAGTGGCAGCACATGAAATAGATATTGAGATCTTGAAGAAAGGCGGGATTGAATGAAGCATAAGAAAACCTATGCAGACATGGAACGCCATCCCGGGGACATGACCGACTTCCGGCGTCCGGCGTACTCGGTGCGGCATCCAGATACAGGGTATAATGATACTCAGAATATGAGTACAGGGCAACAGAACATAGCACCATACATCAAAACTGAGTACAACACTCAGAATGCGAGTATGGCGGGTAAGATGATCAGGGCACAGGGCGAGCAGGTCAAAAGGGTGACAGCAGAGGAGTATTTGATAGACAAGATAGGGAGTGATGCGGATGGACAAGAACATACTGAGTGAGTACACAGACATGAAAGAGGAGATTAAAGACCTGCGCCGGCGGATTGCAGAGGATCAAAAGAAGATCAGCAAGCTGGAGCGTACCATTGTGGCTGATTCTGTGACCTGCGGGAAGAAAGGGAAAAAGCCCATCCGCACAGTGAAGATTAAAGGCTTTCCGCGGGAAGAGATTAAGCGAAGGACAGCTCTGCTGAAGAAACGGCAGGCGAAGCTTGAAATGCTGGAGACTGACCTGATCGAGAAGCAGTTACAGGTGGAGGAGTACATACAGACTATCCAGAAGAGCGAACTGCGGATCATGTTTCGGCTGTACTATATTGACAGTTTGACGTGGTATCAGGTGGCGCTGAAGATGAACCAGATGTTCCCGAAGCGGCGGATAAAATACACTGAGGACAACTGCCGGATTAGGCATAACAGATTTTTGGAACAAGTTGCTTAAATGTTCGGCAATGTTCGTTTGAAAAGTGGTAGTATGATATAAAGCCGAAAGGTATGATGCTGGACGGCTTACGAGCCGGAAGACGAAAGCTGGATGGCTTGGACAAACTTTTTCCCCCAACAAACCAAAATAGAGGGCGCTCTGCACAAAGGTGCGGGGCGTTTTTCTGTGCAAATTTACATATTGAAAAATCCGAACAAATGTTCTATTATAATTGCACCATCACACAAGGCAGAATCGCCTGAGAATTGTTGAAAATTGTCAGAATATGGTATATTATTTAAATAAATGTGGTGTGCTTCGGATGGTTTGTGTGGAGGGTAAGAAGTTATGTTAAAAATACCAGATTTTTTAGATAGAGATGATTATTTGCAAAATCCTATTATGAGACGATTTTTAAAGACTCATAAAATAGATTTTGTTGAAAATCGGGCTGATTATATAAAGGCAATTCTAACGTTCGCAAGTGAGAGTAAAGAACATAAAGAAGAGACAAAATCGTGGCTTTTAAAAGTAGTCAAAGAAGGAAGCAAGGAAATATGTTATCGAAAAATTCATGGTATAGAAGAATGGCATAGGGATCCAGCTATAGTAAAAGAAAAAATAAAAGAAGTTTATCCAGAATGTCCTATGAAGAATGTTTTGTCATATAGGAATACTGGAGAAAGAACGATGATAGAGTATAATATCATTACAGGCGAAGACGGAGAAGTTGTTAAATTAGAGTTTACATTTTCCCAGCTAATGTTATATGGTGAAGTGGGAAAAGAGGGAGATGTAACAATATTTCCTGTATTTATAGAAGTGTATTTGGATAAGGGATTTGCTGTTAGTCGAGGAAAAGCAAAATCAACGCTCTATGAATATGATGAAAAAAATCATATGCTTTATAGCGAATACAAAGTGGATACAATGGATTATGCTGTATCAGCGTTGGATTCTATTATAAGTATGTTTGAATTCAAAATTGAAACTAATTCTAAAAGAATAAAAAATGAAAATTCACAAATGCTTTATAAAATATATGATAAATATTCTTTTACACCTTCTGATGTTGTTGAAAAGGTAGAATCTCAAGAGGATGTGACAACGAGATTTGTAAACCAGATTTTTTCAAATTTGAAGTTGGATCCAAGAAATAAGGAAAAAGCATTTTTGGATGCTAAAATATTCGTAGAAAAATTTATTTCAATAAACGGAAACAATGAAGAAATTTTCAAAAATGATAGACCGGCATATTTGATAAAAGTAACTGCTGATGATGAAATTGAGCTTACAAAGATAGATACAACCTCAGATAAAACTGTTCCATTACAATGCACAGAAGCCTTTTTTGACAGTAAGAAATCTGTTATAAAAAGCAGAAAGTGCAAAAAATTACACCTTATTTTTAAACGTATAGATGAAACATATTTTCAGAAATCTAATCCATTAGTAGTACAGTTTGGCACGAATAAGAATTATGGATATGTGAAAACTATGCAGTATGCAGAGGAGGCTGATATTCAAAATGTTTTACAAGCAATTTTCGACAATTATTGATGTTCTAAATCCGGAATTTGTTGAAAACTTTGATTATTGGCTTGCTACATTACCAAAAAACAATCAAAAAAATATCACTGCTTCTGTTATTTCAGCAAGACTTAGTGTAAAATACTCTTTGGCTGAAGCTATATTGAGTTTTGCGGAGAAACAAAGAATATTAGAAAAATATTATTTGGTTAGATGTCCTGATTGTGATTATAGTTTGGGAACTATAACGAAAGATGAAATAGCAGATATATTAGTAAATCCTCAATTTTGCGAAGAATGTGAAGAGGAGAAACGAATAACATTAGATGATATTTATGCAGCATACAAAGTGATTCAGCAACCGGATGCTACTGAAGAGGAAATCGCAAGAGCAATAGAGAAGAGGTTAAATCAGAATGGGGGTACAGAGGTAAATTTTTTGAAAGCTGATTCACTCTCCGGTGATAAAACCACATTGTATGAAGCGTTCTATAATCCAAGTGAATCGGCATATGAAATGTTTAATGAATTAAGGAATAAACTTGATTTGGATTACGGGACCAATACAACAGCAAAGGGGAGAGCTCTTGAAAAATTAATTTTAGAAATATTTAACCAGATTAAATATGTTAAAGGCACAAATGATGTGAGAACTAAAACAAATCAATTTGACTGTACACTTTTATGTGGAATTGATACAGTTTTTTTATCAGTATTTAATATTCTCTCTCCGTGTTTTATCATAGAGTGTAAAAATGAAAAGAAAAAACCAGATAATACATATACTAATAAATTGGAGAGTATAATGGATACGAGTAGTGCTCAGTTTGGTATAGTATTTGGCAGAAAAGATGCAACAGATACCTGCTTTAATATTTCAAGAGAACATTATTTAACCCGTAGGAATACAGAAAAACAGCAGATAGTGATTACTTGCTATGATAAGGACTTGGAATATATTATAGATAAGAGAGTAAATCTGTTACAATATATTGAATACAAAATATTCCAAATTGCCAATAATAGTCCAAAGTCAACATATGAAATGTTTGCAAATTGATGTTATCATTATATGTAGGTATGTGTGTGGAATACATTCCCGGCATTCTGCACATACTATCCCCGAGGTGATAGCATGAACAAAAAGCGCCAGGAGCAGCAGAACAGGCAGAAGAACCTGAACAAATTCAATAGTGTAACTGAGAAAGTGAAGCCGGAGAATCAGAACCAGGGACACAACGTCCGATCTGAAGCGGTGGAGCCGAAAAACAGGCAAGTTTAAGACATCCGAGAGGGTGTCTTTTTCAGTATACTGGTCAGGGGTTCAAGTCCCCTAGACATATGCGGGCATATCATCAACGGCAGATGCTTTGTGTCCCGGTTCGACTCCGGGGTGCTCCGCTTAATAACAGGAAAGAGAGGTGAGCCTGAATGACAAAAAAACAGAAGATATTTGCAGATGAGTACCTGATCGATCTAAATGCCACTCGGGCATACCGGGTGGCTTATCCGTCTGTGAAGAAAGACGAAACGGCAAGAGCAAATGGAAGCAGAATGCTAACAAATGATAACGTTGCACAGTATATTTCAGAACGGATGCAGGAACGTCAGCAGCGCACTGAAGTGACTCAGGACATGGTCGTCAAAGAATTGGCGGCCATTGCTTTTGCCCGGGCAACGGATTATGCCGCGGTTAGAGGCGGTACTGTGTGCATCAAGGATACAGGCTCGTTGTCCGATCAACAGATCCGGGCAATTGCCGGCATCAAGGAAGGCACCAACGGAATTGAGATTAAGCTAAATGATAAGGAGAAGGCGCTGGAGCTTCTTGGGCGACACCTTGGCATGTGGAACGATAAGATAAAGGTGGATGGCGAGATCACGGCAAACAATCCGTTCGAAGGTTTGACAACAGAAGAACTAAAGAAGCTGGTGCGCAGTGGATAGACGGCAGCAGATCATACAGGGAGCGAAGATTGAGCTTGCAAGACGCGAGTTCTTTTTTTATTGCCAGTTAAAAGCTCCGGATTTCTATAAGGATGACAGAACATTTCTCGTTGAGTTATGCAATGGCTTGCAGGAGTTTATGGAGTCAGATGAAGAAGTCTGTGTTGTGAACATTCCTCCCCGACATGGGAAAAGCCGCACGGCAGGGAATCTGGTTGAGTGGTGTCTGGGGCGTGATAACAGCCTGAAGATTATGACAGGTTCATACAATGAGACTTTATCCACTATGTTTTCCAAAAATGTCCGGAACAGCATTCAGGCTGAAAAGGCGGATGAAAATAAGCCGGTTTACTCGGATGTCTTTCCAGGGGTGAAGATCAAACGCGGTGACGGCGCCATGAATCTGTGGAGTCTGGAGAAAGGGTATAACAATTATCTGGCAACCTCTCCGACGGGCACAGCGACTGGCTTCGGGTGCGATCTGATGCTTATCGATGACCTGATAAAATCAGCGCTGGAAGCCAATAACGCGACAGTGTTAGAGAATCATTGGACGTGGTTCACAGATACCATGCTGTCGCGTTTAGAGGAAGGCGGAAAGATTATAATTATTATGACGCGCTGGCACAGTCAAGATCTGGCAGGGCGAGTGCTGGAGTGGTGTCAAGAGAAGAAGAAAAAGTATCGGCACATCAGCATGAAAGCGCTTCAGGATAAAGAAACACATGAGATGTTGTGCTCAGAGATCCTCAGCTATACATCTTACCAGGACAAGATCAGTGCTATGGGAACTGACATTGCCAGTGCAAATTATGATCAGGAACCGATTGACCTGAAGGGACAGCTGTACACATCATTTAAGACGTATGATGATGTCCCCAGAGATCAGACAGGAAAACCGTTGTTTTCGTTCATTCGGAGTTATACGGATACGGCAGATGAGGGTTCTGACTTTTTGTGCAGTATTATTTATGGCGTTTATAATAGAGAGGCATATGTCTTGGATGTAATATACACGCAGGAAGCAATGGAAGTTACGGAGGAACTTGTTGCAAAAGCGTTATATGAATACCAAGTAGGGAAAGCAAGGATAGAGTCTAATAATGGAGGTCGTGGCTTTGCACGGTCTGTGGAACGGATTCTGAAAGAGAAATGCAGAAGCAATCGGACAAAAATTAAATGGTTTCACCAGTCCGAAAACAAGATTGCCAGGATCCTGTCCAATAGCACATGGGTAATGAATCATATTTATTACCCGAAGAATTGGAAAGACCGATGGCCAGAATATTATAATGCCATGATCAAATACCAGAGAGAAGGCAAGAATGCACATGACGATGCGCCGGATGCCACAACAGGAATTGCAGAAAACACAAACCGCTCAGGTGGAGTAACAGTGGGGTGATAGGATGGAATTAGAAATTGCAAAGAAATTAATAAAAAAATATACTGCCAATCATTCAGATGTTATCCAGAAAATTGAGACGGCCGAGAGGTATTATCGTAAAGATAGTGATATTAAGTACATCAAAAAGGAAACAGATGATGCTGAAAACCCTCTGCGGACCGCGGATAACAGAATCCCAAGCAATTTTTATAAACTGCTTGTGAACCAGAAGGCAGCCTATGCGTTTACGGAAAAAGTAACGTTTGATACAGGTAATGATGATCTGAACACCCTGATCATGCAAACGCTGGGTGATTCCTTTCGAAAAAAGTGTAAAAGTCTATGTGTTCAGGCCGCAAATGCATCTGTTGGATGGCTGCATTACTGGAAAGGAGATGACGGAAAATTTCATTATGCTGTTATAGATTCAAAACAGATTATTCCTGTATGGACCAGGGATCTTGAAAAAGAGTTATATGCGGCTTTGCGTACTTATACCAGGATAAATGAAACAGACGGATATACATACATCATTTATGAAATTTGGACAGCAGATCAGTGTGAATCCTTCTGCAGAAGGTCTGATCTGGATTTGGATACATTGGACTATTTTTACCAGTATCTTGTGATAGACATTGATACCGGGACAGAAGAGTACCAGCCGGTTTATGTACATGGCTTCGGAGAAGTACCGTTCATTTTCTTTAACAACAATGATGAGGGGACCAATGACCTTCAGGACATAAAAGAACTGATCGATGCTTATGATAAGGTTTTCTCAGGATTCTTGAACGATCTGGAAGACATCCAGGAATTAATTTTTATTATTACAAACTATGGTGGAGATGCAGATAATGCTGTACAGATCCTTCAGGAAATGAAAACAAAGAAGATTATCAATGTTGAAAGCGAAGGGCCAGATGATAGATCGGGAGTCTCAACACTTGCAATTGAGATCCCTGTGGCTGCACGCAAAGAGATGCTTGATATAACACGGAAAGCAATTTTTGAGCAGGGTATGGGCATCGACCCAGACCCACAGAACTTTGGGAACAGTTCCGGTGTTGCACTTCAGTATCTTTATTCTCTGTTGGAACTTAAGACGGGGATGATGGAAACAGAATTTGAGGTATCGTTTAACCGGCTGGTCAGAGCAATTTTGAAATTTCATGATAAGTCTTCGGAAAAACTTGAGCAGACCTGGACGCGCACTTCGGTCACAAACGAGTCTGAGATGGCGGATATTGCGCAGAAGAGCAAGGGAGTCATTTCGGATGAAACGATTGTCAGGAAGCACCCCTGGGTGGATGATGCAGAGCTGGAACTTAAAAGGATTTCAGAGCAAAAGAAGGCTGCTGGTCCGGAATGGGACACCGTTCCGCCCGTAAAGGATGGTGAAGGAGATGGCGGCGAAGAGTAGTAAATACTGGGAAGACCGGATTGCTGCTGGCACTTGGAAAACGTATAACTCTCTGGAGGAGAAAAACAGGGAACTTCTGGAGTTTTATGTAGATGCCAGCGAGCAGGTTAAAAAAGAACTCTATCTGATTGCTGAGAAGTACAGCAAAGATGGGGTTCTTTCTCTTTCTGACATGCACAAGCAGAACCGTTTGACTAATTTGAATCGAAAGTTTCAGGACATTATTGAGGATCTGGGGCATAAAGCAGAGAAGTCCGCGAAAAAGAATATGCAGGATGGTTTCCGGGCTGTGTATGAGAATACTGCTGTCAGTATGGGGAATGAAGACTTCTCCATGCCGAACAAGAAGCTGATGGAGAAACTGTTAAATGAACCTTGGCGCGGGGACAGCTTTTCTGGTCGATTATGGAAGAATCAGAAGAAGCTGGCGGTCGGACTCAATGAGCTCTTTCTTACTGGACTGCAACAGGGGAAGACAGCGACAGAAATTGCGGTCAGCCTACATAACTTTATGGGTCAGGGGTTCAACGAGTGCCATAGGCTTGTACGGACCGAGACAATGCATTATCTGAATGATGCGACTATGCAGCGTTACAAGGATGCAGGCACCAAGTATGTGCAGATCTGGGCGGCTGAGGACGAGAGGACCTGCGTTGAATGCTCGAAGTACCACGGAAAGATATACTCTATTGATAAGTGTCCTCATGTTCCGTTCCATCCGAACTGCCGCTGTACAATTGTTCCGGTTACGGATGAAAAGATGATTGTGGAGTATGAGAAAAAGAACAACATCAAGAAAGATATTGAAAAGAAAGGCGATTCTGATATAATAAATCCATCAATAGCGAAAGCAGGAACCGGCGTGACAGTTATACGTTCTCTTGGCAATATAAAAGAAGACATTATTACAAAGGAATTCGGGCAAATTCAAACTGATGAAATCATTGTAACTGAAGAAAGGGAAAATCATATAAAAAAGAGACATCCGGAGGACTTTGAATTATTTAAAAAATATGGAGATAAAGCAGTTACTGATCCTGATTATATTATTCGTGATGGCAAACATGAAGGAACCGTATTTATGGTAATGAAATTGCCTAATACAAATCTTAATGTTGTTGTAAGAATAGCCCTTGAATCAGATGGGAGCGGCTTGAAAAATTCAGTTATGACATTTTATAGAATCCGAGAGCGCAACTTGAAAAAACTGATAGAAAAAAACACTGATCTCCTCGGAAAAGACGCAGTGCTTTACAAAAAGGAATAAAAGAGATATAATATGCATACAATAAGTGGGGAGATATTTGAAGTAGAGATTGTGCTGCTACGCACCCTTGTGGTCAAAAGAAATGTGGGAAGGGGCACACCCACCAAATATCTTTCTACTTACTAAATAAAGACAATGCATACCACTAGTCAGAAATGGCAGGTGGTATTTTGTTGCCATATTTTTGTAGTAGAGGTATAATCAGGATGTGGTGTAATAGGCACAGGCGAGGGAGGAAATGCTTATGAAAAAATTATTAAGTATGCTGTTATTGGTGAGTTTGTGCTGCGGGATGCTGTTGGGGTGTACAACGCGAAAAAATGAGCCGGTAGTGCTGAATGATGAACCTGTCGCAGATGAGCCGGTTGCGCAGGATGAAGAGTTGAACGATACAGAGGGGGAAGAAACAGACAAAACAACTCCGGAAGAAGAGGAGGCACTAGAAAAAGAAAGGCAAGAAAGCCTGACAGTCTATGCAGACATGATTAATGAAATTCAAACGGATTTTCCTGAGATAACAGTTAATTATATAGTTGGGACTGATGATGGCGGAAAAGATATGAGCATAGATATCCCTTTGCTGGAGAGTAAAGATGCTACTACATATAAATTGGCAGAATTAACAGTCACAAAAGAAACCTTGATGAATAACAATGGGATTACAGGTATATCAGTGTTTGTGATGAATAATGACGAATGTGCCGGAATTATTCTATTTGAAAATCAGGCGGGAAGATTTGAACCTACTGTAAACACATTATAAAAGTGCATATGCCACCTGCTCCGGCGGGTGGTATTTTAAAGGTAATCAGAACACCTGTCTTATGATGGGTGTTCTTTTTATACTCAGAAAGCAGGAAAGGAGGAAATGCCATGAAAGCAGTCTGCATCAAGAGTTATTACGATAAGCAGCTGAAAAGAAAGGTCACGGTAGGTGATGAGTTGGATCTGACTGAGAAACGGTTCAAGGAACTGTCCACAACTTCAAATGAAGCAAAGACAGCCCTTGTGAAAGCAAAGCAGGAAAAGGAGTCAGCGGCACAGAAAGGATAAGGTGATCCTCATATCTCCCTGCTCGGGGTTACAGAGCATATAAAGCATCCGCAAGGGTGCTATTTTTCTACTCTTTTTTACTGGTTGCAGAGAATAAAGAACAACGACAAATCCCACACCGAGAGAGTCGGAATATAAAATCTATGGAGGTATTTAGAGTATGGAATGGTTACAGAAGATTCTTGAAGGAGCAGAGATTAAAGATGAGAAGTTAAATGTGGACGCACTGGCGAGCGCGATTAGCAAGGAAATGCCAAAGCATTTTGTTCCGAAAGAAGACTTTAATGCAAAGGCATCGGAACTGAAAACAGCGAACGATACGATCAAGACCCTGAAGGAATCAAATCAGGATAATGAGACACTTCAGAAGACAATCAAAGACCACGAAGCGACGATCAAGGACCTGCAGAAGGAAAATGAGAATACGAAGAAAGAATATGCCTTAAGGGATGCACTTGCAAAGGAAGGCTGTGCTGATCCGGCATATCTCATTTATAAACAGGGGGGGCTTGAGAAGTTCTCGTTTGACAAAGATGGCGCGCCGGTAGGCGTAAAGGAACTGGTTGAACCTCTGAAAGCGGGCAATCCGCTGCTTTTCCCGAAGGGAAGCAAGGAAACATATTATAATCCTCAGGGCGGTGGAAGGTTTTCTGGAAAGAATCCGTTTGAGAAAGATTCCTTCAACCTGACGGAACAGGGGAAGTTATTCCGGGAGAATCCGGAGCAGGCGCGGGCAATGGCTGCGGAGGCAGGAGTAGAGATTTAAAAGAAAGGTAAAAAGGTGAGAAAATGGCAGGAGTAACATTATCAGATGTTATTGTACCGGAGTTATTTACTCCGTATGTAATCAAGAAAACGATGGAAAAATCAGCGCTGTTTCAGTGTGGTATTGTTGCAAACAGCACAGAATTTGACAAACTGGCATCCCAAGCATCCCCCGTAGTGAGCATGCCGTTTTTTGAGGACCTGACGGGAGAATCTGAGGCAGTTGTGGAAGGTACAGATTTGACGGCAGACGGTATCGGATCAGAGATGGATGTGGCTGCGATCATCCGCCGCGCAAAGATGTGGAGCGCTACGGATCTGTCGGCTGCGTTGGCAGGAAAGGATCCGATGGAGGCGATTGCTTCTCTTGTAGCAGGTTTTTGGGCGAGAGACATGCAGAAAGAACTTGTCGCTGTTCTGAAGGGCATTTTCGGAACAATAAAGGGCGCGGCAGAGACAGAGTGGACCAGTGATACTACGCCGTTGGCGTCAAATATTATGGACATATCCGCTAAATCCGGCGATTCAGCAAAATGGAGTGCGTCTGCATTTATTGATGCAGAACAGTGTCTGGGAGATGCAAAGACGCTGCTTACAGGCGTGTGTATGCACAGCGCAGTTGAATCTGCCCTGAAAAAGCAGAACCTGATCGAGACGGTTCAGCCATCGAGTGATGTGGCATTTGGCGTTTACCAGGGGAAGAGGGTAATCGTGGATGATGGCTGCCCATACACGGGAACAGGCACAAATATGATCTTTTCGACCTATCTGTTCGGGGAGGGCGCTATTGCGCTTGGTAATGGTTCGCCTGTTGGTTTTGTTCCGACAGAGACCGATAGGGATAAAAAGAAGGGGTCAGGCGTGGACTACCTGATTAACAGAAGAACGTCCATCCTGCATCCGCGCGGAGTGGCTTTTACGTCTAAAGCGATCGCGAACATCAAACAGGGACCGACCAGAACGGAACTTGCGGATCCAAAGAACTGGAACCCTGTATACGAGCCGAAGCAGATCCGCATCGTAGAATTTAGGCATAAGATTTAAGTGTGGCAGGGAGCATCTTCCCTGCCTGATTTAGGGAGTGGATGTTATGAAATATAAGGATATTTTGGAAAGCCTGATGAAGCGACCGGGACTTCAGGATCAGATAGACGTTGTGGAAGATATGATCCATGACAGCATAAGCGATATGCGGACTATGCTGAATTATGGGGAAGATGAAGAACTCCCGGATGGATGTATTCCTGCGGTAAAAGAGATGGTTTTGGTTCGCTATAATCAGGACGGCGTTGAGGGGATTTCCAGCGAATCGCAGAGCTCTGGCGGGAGTACAACCTATACGGATGCCCTGCCGGATCGGGTGAAGCGGACGGTTC
This sequence comes from uncultured Mediterraneibacter sp., assembly GCA_944383695.1. Lineage (GTDB taxonomy): Bacteria > Bacillota > Clostridia > Lachnospirales > Lachnospiraceae > Mediterraneibacter. The sequence goes on along the minus strand of CALWQP010000036.1, from coordinate 10,126 downwards.
GAAAGTATCGAAGGTTGCCGAGGTGATGTGATGTCAATCAACAGAGATATGAAAGAATACATCTTAGAGCGAAATGAGCCTACCCGTTCGCCTTCCGGGGCTGAGAAGGCATCCTGGGTGTACTATGGGACAATCCAGGCGGCGGTGTATAAGAAGAATGACCTGAAGGTATCGGCATCCGAAAAGTATATAGAGTCAACTCATACAGGGGTGACGCGTTCTCGAAAACTGGATTCTGATGGATACCGTCTTGTCCGGGATGGGATAATCTATGAGATTACCGACTGCAATACGGAGGGGCGGCTGACAAACCTGCTCTTGAAGGTGGTGAGGTAGTGGCAGATAACAGTGAATTTATCCGCAGCATGGAGAACGCCACCGCACAGATGGTACTGGATATGGAGAAAAAGGTCGAGAAAGCCTGCCTGGTTGTTGAAACTCAGGCAAAGCAGGACTGCCCGGTAGATCAAGGATTTCTCCGCGCATCTATTACAAGTGAAACGGAAGTGACGGGGGATGAGATCATAGGGCGGATAGGGAGCAATCTGGAATATGCGCCCTATGTACATAACGGGACAGGGATTTATGCGGTGAACGGAGACGGGAGAAAGACACCTTGGTTTTATAAAGTGAAGGCTGGAAAGTATAAAGGCGGACATTTGACTGTGGGACAGAAGCCGCAGCCATTTCTTGCATATGCGTCCCTGTTTAACCAGGATAAAATCGAGAAGATTCTGGGAGGATGATTTTATGGAGATCAGCATCAAAAATTACATAGAAGAAAAAATCCCGGAGCTTGTCGGTAAGCTGTATCCGGTTTTTACGACAGTGCTGGATGATATCAGCGTAGCATATACGTTCACTCCGATATCCGGTGGTCACATAAAGCAGAGCCAGATTGAACTGAAGATCATCCATGCAGATTATGATGTATGCAAGGAGTATGAGGAAAAGATAAAAGCCCTGCTGGATATGGAGGAAGATCAGCCCTTTGTGGTGTATGGCGATGTACGGTTTCATTCTAGTTTGGCAGGCGGTGGAACTATTTTTAATGATGGGTGTCAGATGTTCGAGGACACCCTGTATTTCATTATTGACTGGAGGAAGTTAAATGAACGATATCAATGAAATTTTGATCGGTGCGTGTGATGTCTATATGTATGAATTCACGGGAACGGAAGTCCCGGAAAGCACTACGATCGAGACAGCTGAGCATAACGTGGGGCACTGCTCCAGCGGGTTTACGGTAGACTATAAGCCTACAAAGTATGATGTGAAAAACCAGTATGGGCAGATTGTCAAATCGGCGGTAACAGAGGAAGCAATTTCTGCGAAGACGGGAGTGCTGACCTGGAATCTTGCGAACATGGCGCTGCTGTCAACAGGAGAGTACACAGAGGATAAAGAAGGCGCTGTGAGAAAGCTTGTATTTACCGGGAAAGGAAAAGCGCTTAAGACGGTGCTGATTCGTGCGGTACACACGAAGGAAAACGGAAAGAAGATCCGGTTTACCATGATCGGTCAGGGCGGCTCTGGTTTCGCGATCGCATTTGAGAATAAGGAAGTTACTATCGATGCAGAGATTACAGGAATCAAGAAGATCGATGGATTCCTGGCGAGCTTCGAGGAGGAACTGACAGAAGAAGAGGCTGCCGCGATTATAGAGGCATAGGAGGTATAAGATGTTAGATCTGGACAAATATATCAATAATTCCATACGGATCAAAATGTTTGGGAAAGAGTATGACATTCTTGAACCGACTGTTGCGATGAATATGGAGATGGCAAAGATCGAAGAGAATCTCACAGAAGACAATCTTCACGAAAAACGGCTCGAAGCCGGACTTTTGCTTCTGAACCATAACAAGCAGAAGAGGGAGTTTACAAAGGAGGAGCTCTCTTCTCTCCCATTCGAGGCGCTGACAAGGGTGACCGCGGAGGTTGCCCTGTTAAGGCTTAAGGCTGACCAGGACCCAAACTCCGAATCCCAATCCCAGACGGAGAAGTAGGCAGGGCAATCTGTGAGAAGTATTTCTCTACGGAGGATTGGGAACAGGCATACAGCCTTAAAACAGGGATCATAAAAAGAATAAGCCAGTATTCGGGGCTTGATTTCAAAGAAGTCCTGGATCTGCCTTATTCTTATTTTTTGTTGTTGAACCGGGAAAGCTGGATTGCGAGCTATCAGGCATCAAAAGAAGGGCGCACGATTTTAAAAGACCTTTGGAGGTTGCAGCAGACCAAAGCCGATGAGCAGGCAATCAGAAAATTCACAGGAAGGCAGGTGGTATAGAATGGCGTCAGGAATAAAGCTCGCACCGCTTATGACTGAAATTAAAGTCGATATTAAGAATTTCCAGTCTGACATGGAGAAAGCGGCGGCTGTCGGTAAAAGCGAAGCAGAGAAAATCAGCAAGGAGCTGGAGACAACCTCAAAGATAGGAGAGAAATTATCTAAAGTCGGAGATGCACTGACCCTTGGCGTCACAACACCTATCCTTGCGGCTGGTACGGCAGTAGGTAAACTTGCTATTGATACTGAAAATAGTCTGGGGTTGTTACAGGGACAAATCGGTACTACCACAGAAGAGACAGAACGGCTGCGGGAAGTTGCGCAGAATGTGTATGAGGGAGGATATGGCGACAGTATTGATGATTGTATCTCTGATCTGGTCCTGCTGAGGCAGAATGTTAAGGAGTCGGCGGACTGGACAGACGAGATGACCCAGAGCACCCTCGAGCAGATCAAGACGATCACAACACTGTTTGATACCAATGCTGATGAAGTGACCAGAACGGTCCAGGTTATGCAGAGCAGCGGCTTGATCGAGAACATCTCAGAAGGTCTGGACCTTATCGCTTATGGCTTCCAGAATGGCGCGAATTACAGCGGAGAGATGCTGGATACTCTCCGTGAATACTCCCCTCAATTTGTGAAACTCGGGCTAGATGGCAACGAGGCGATGCAGTATCTGATCCAGGGCGCGGAAAACGGTGCTTTTAACTTGGATAAAGTCGGAGATGCATTGAAAGAACTTTCTATCCGCGTTGTTGATGGTTCTGACACAACAAAGCAGGGCTTTGAAGCAATGGGAATGAGCGCGGACGAAATGGCTCAGAAGTTCGCTGCCGGAGGGGATTCGGCACAGCAGGCATTCCAGGAGACCTTGAATGGGCTTGCAAGTATTGAAGATCCTGTTCAGCGGAATATTGCCGGGGTAAACCTGTTCGGGACTATGTGGGAGGACCTGGGCGAGACTGTGATCCTGTCCCTGGCAGGTGTACAGGGCGGTCTGGAAGACGTGGAAGGGGCAACAGAGCGCGCCGGAGAACGGATGAATGAATCTTTCTCTACCCGTGCAATATCGTTGGCAAGACAGTTTATGGATTCTCTGCTCCCTCTCGGAGAGGTCCTGATCGACATCGGTGAGGATATCCTCCCGGATGTCAAAGAGGGCGTTGAGGACTTTGCGGAAATGATGGAAAACATGGATACCCAAACCGCAAAGAATGTTGTAACGTTCGCAGCATTGGCGGCTGCATCCGGTCCGGTGATCAAAACAATCAGCGGCGGGATTTCCGTGTACACAAAGTTATCAAGTGTGATGGGCGGCGCAACAAAAGCATTAGGTGTGTTTGGAAATGCCCAGAAGACTGCGGCAGCCGCGGCGGCTGGCACAAATGCTGTGGTAGGATCTTCGGGGCTTACGGGTAGCATGGTCGGACTCCTGGGGACATGCGCACCTCTTGCCGCAGGGCTTGCGGTAGTGGGGGCAGGTGTGTATGCACTCCATGAGCAAAATGATGTGCTGAACTCAACCGTTTTAAAATCAAGGGAAGAAATGTCCTGGCTGGAAGAAGCGCTTGCAGACCTTCAGGGAGTCACCCGGTACACAAAAGAGGAACTGGAGGAGCTCGGGTATGTGCATAAGGAATTTAGTGAGGATTTAAGCCCGGAATTCCAGGAAGCAGTAGAGGAGTCCACAAAAAAGGTTCAGGATTTTAATGTGTTTCTTCAGGAAATCGGGTTTGATGATGTGATCACGCAGGAGGAAACAGATGAGTTTGTACATCGCGTGAACGATACCTGCGATGAGGTTATCGCGACAATCGAGAGCAGAAAGGAAGAGGCGCAGAATGGGCTGAAGGAGTTGTTTATCGCGGATGACCAGGTCATAGACGAAAGCGAGCAGCGAGTCCTGGAGATCATCGCTCAATCAAGCGACAACCAGATCAGCGAAGTGCAGGCCTTGCAGAATGAAATTCTTGCGATACAGCAAACCGCCGTAAATGAAAAACGGCAGTTAAATGAACAGGAGATTGCAGATATAGAATCTAAGAATGAACGAATTCGACAGATTGAACTTGAAGCAGTCGGCGGGACACAGGAAGAAATACTGTATGCAAAAAATGAGTTTTCTGCACGTGCAAAAAACATTGATCTAGAGAGTGCATCTGAATTATTGCAAGAGAAGGCAAAGCTACGTGATGAAGAAGTAGTTCAGATACAGGCATCATATGATACGGAAATTGAGATGTTAAAAGCTCAATTAGAGCAGAAGGAGGGGGCTCAAAGAGCGGATCTAGAACTGCAAATTGCAAACCTTGAAAAAGACCGGGATGATAAAATAAAAATACAACAGGAGCTCTACGATGAGTATCTTGGAATTATCAAAGAGAGCAATCCCAAATTGCTCGATGCCATTAATGAATTTAATGGAGAGATACTTACTGGTCAAGATGAAAAAAACGTTGAGTTTTTACAAAAGGCAAAAGACAGATATCTCGGGCTTGAACAGATCACAAAGTCTGGGCGTTATACCGTATATGATACCGAACGAAAAGCCAATGCTGATGTAGTAGTAAATTATGATGAGTCGACTGGAAAGATAATAGGTATATATAACAAGTCGGCTGGTCTTATTGCTGGATATACAAATGAAATCCAGGATGCCACAATGGATATGGCCCTGAATAGCGAGGGCGCATTGGAGTTAATAGGAACATCTTTAGAAGGACTAAGAGTACAGAATGGACAGCTTGTAAATTCAAACGGCGAAGTCGTAAGCTCGCTGGATGGAATAACAGCAAGTGCGGATGGCACAAGGGAAGGCATTGTAACCCTTAATGGGACTCCCTGCCAGATCAAAGTGAATAAGGATGGAACAATTGCAGATCTTCAGGCGGTTAGTGATAAAGCTGACGAGGCGTCAAAAGATAGGACGCTTACAATTAATGTGGCAACAGCAGGTGTCACAGGAGGGATGGTTACAGGCGTGACAGCAGCGGCTATGAGCTATAATTACAATGGTCTGGATAACGTTCCATATGACGGATACCAGGCAGTCCTTCACAAAGGAGAACGTGTCCTGACAGCAGAGGAAAACAAGGCGTATAGCAATGATCCGGGGATTGATTATACAAAGATGAAACAGTGCATGAGATCTGCTGTCCGAGAGCTGACAATGAGTATTTGCGGCAGAGAGTTCGGCAGAATGGTGGATAACAGACTTAGAGAAAGGGGGCTTCTGTAAATGGATGTGTATTATGTGAACCATCTGAACGAAAAAATCGACCTTGATTCAGAAAATATCATCCTTCAGTATCAGGAGCTCTATGATTATTCGTGGGACAGCGAGACCGTAAATGGAAAGATTGCGGGCTTTTATCGAGATGGAGTTACGATTCCTGTAACCGTTACTGTGACGGCTGACACGGATGAGGAGTATTTTGAAATCCTTGAAGAGTTCTATTCCACCATATCGAAAGATATCGTTTCTGTAATACCTGGAAGGCTGTATCTGGGGAGCCAATATTTGGAGTGTTATATATCAGGCGATCTGAAAGCGGATGCTTTTATGGGAGTTCCGATACAGGTCAAAAACCTCACGGTCGTTACAGACCGTCCATCATGGATAAGGGAAGAAGTACGATCATTCACGCCGATATCTTCAGGGAATGAACAGGACGAGTCTTATCTGGATTATGAGTATGATTACAGTTACGATTACACAATGCCATACGGTGGTGATGTCATATGGAATGTAGATCATTTTGCCCCCTGTGAATTCCTGATGACAGTCTTCGGGCCAGCGGTAGATCCCCGCGTGGTGATAAATGGACATTCGTATCAGATATATACGACACTGGATACCAATGAGTATTTAAAGATAGACAGCCGGGAAAACATAGTTATCAAATATCTGGCGAATGGTATACAGCAGGATGTATATGACCTCCGCGCGAAGCAGGAGAGTGTCTTTGAGCCAATCATGCCGAGGAACGTCAGGGTGGTATGGTCCGGCGAATTTGGGTTTGATGTGACATTATTCTGTGAAAGGAGTGAGCCGAGATGGAAGACCCAAAACAGTTGATCCTTGCGGACCAGAATCTGAAAGATATCGCTCCGGTGATGGATGCAGACATCGATATCGCAATCGGGTCAGATGAGAACGATTACGAGATCAAGATCCAGCGGGACAAATGGCGGTCAGAATACACGTTTGGGAATGCGTTTTATATTAAGGATACCGAATATGGCGGGATCATCGGCGAAGTGGATACAAATACCGCAGAAGACACGATATCCATACTTGGTCGAACATGGCGGGGAATACTGGATAAAAAGATTATCCAACCGCCAGCCGATCAGGATTACCGGAAAGTATCCGGGGAACTGAATGTTGTGCTGAATACACTTGTGACAGAGCAGTTCAACGACTATTTCGTTGTGTTACAGGCGGATACAGGAGTGAGTGTGACGAATTACAAGTTTGATCGGTATTGCACACTTCTGGCTGGGATCACTAAAATGCTGAAAAGCGTCGGACACCGGTTGCAGATCAGGTATGTACAGCAGGAGCGTGGGCAACCCGGATATGTGGAATTGTCTGCCGTGCCAATCGTTGATTACTCGAAGCAGATTGAGCTGTCTCAGGATAGTCAATTGAATTTTACTTTCAAGAATATCAAAAACGGCGTCAATCACTTAATCTGCCTCGGAAAGGGCGAACTCCAGGATCGTCAGGTAATCCATCTGTACGTTCAGGACGACGGAAGCATTGGAACGGAGCAGCATTACAAAGGAATTGAGGAGATCGCGGCAACTTATGAAGACGCGTCATCCGAAAGCGATGAGCTGGAGGAGAGGGGGCGTGAACGTCTGCAAAAGGTGATGAACAGCACATCTTTTTCGATGGATGCTGAATCTTTGAACATGGATGTTGAGATCGGGGATATCATCGGCGGCAGGGATTACCTGACAGGACTCTACGCGAAGAAGCCGATCGTAAAGAAAATATACCGGGTAAAGGACGGCAAGACCTCTCTCGAGTATGGAATAGAAGGAGATCATTGATTATGGAACTTGTAACAGGCCGGCAGGGGAAGCCGCATATAACATCGCAGCAGGACAGGCAGAAGCATCAGGGAATTTTCGGGGATGGTGCATATATCCTGAATACTGGGAGCATGCTGGAGCCGGAAATACAGAGCTCAAATAAAATACATATTAAAGATGGCGCACTGATGTTTCAGGGCGCTCTTTTTACAGTTAAAGTTGGTACATATGATGAAGTGACGATAAATAACGGTAATCAGGGGATGAAGAGAAAAGACTTGATTGTAGCGAGATACACCTACAATTCTTCAGATAACATTGAGGCGGGAGAATGGGCTGTGATACAGGGAACGCCAGCAGCAAATAACCCTGTCGTGCCGGATGCAACATCAGGAGATATACAGGCAGGAGATGCCGTTGTGGAGTGCCCTGTTTTTGTTGTAAATTTGGATGGAATTAATGTCACAGGGGTAGACATCATTCCGGAAAAAATTCGGGACATGTCTACGCTAAATGCGTATTTGTCGGAGAAAGTATATGACCAGTCGGATCTTAAAATCGCAGACTTTTATACTGTCGCCGTATTCGATCTGAGGCGGAAAGGGAATGAAGTATTTTTCAACGCCTCTCTTTCTCTATCTGGATCGGCCCAATTTGATGCAAATACACTATACGCCATCAACCCCAGTCCGATTATTTCTGAGCTCAGACCGCAGAAAACATTCCATCTGGACGGCTTCGGATGCGATGCTTATTGGGGGAATCCGACACCAATGACCGTAATTATTGAGCCAAGCGGATATATCAAATACACCGCGCCGTCTCGTAGTGCATTTTTTAAGCTGTCGGGCCACTGGTTTACTGATTGACGTACCAGTCGATATGCGCGACTATATACGGTCCGTCTACTTTTGCCGCGGCATTATTCAAATAGATCTGATGTTTAAATAAAAAGAGAGGATGATGAAAATGAGCAAAATTATATTTAACGATGCAACAGAGATTTCCGTACAACAGGTGCAACCTGACGGCGACAATTTAAGAATTCTGACCGTTGGGAATACGCCGGAACAGCTCCGGGTGCTATTCTCCGACCCAGGGTGAACTAAAAAGATGATCGTACAGGAGCGCGGTCAGACGATTGCTACATATGAGGGATACACGTCATTTTACAGAACGGAGATTTATACTGGCAAGATTTACGGTGTTTCGATGTACAAGCCAGAAAAGACCCCGGAAGCACAATCTGAAATGGTACAGGCTGCTGTTCTGTTAGCTCAGATCCAGGCACAGTCCTTGACTGATGAGCAGGCAATTGCTGTGAAATCTCTATATCCAGAATGGTCCGGGGGCAGAGTATCATATGAAAAAGATTATAAAACCATTTGCGATGGGACCTTGTATAAGTGTTTACAGTCGCATACATCTCAATCAAATTGGTCGCCGGTCAGCACACCGTCATTATGGGCAGAAGTCCTTGCGGGTCAGGAAGGAACAGGGATCGGGGAATGGAAACAGCCGGGATCCACTAACCCATACATGAAAGGAGATCAGGTGAAGCATAACGGAGACACTTGGGAATCTCTGATTGACAACAATGTATGGGAGCCAGGAGCGCAGGGATCAGAGGCATTGTGGCAGAAAGTGGCAAAATGAGAAAGGCGGGTAGCATATGGCAGAAATCAAGGAAGTCAAGACAGAGAAGACCACGGTGACTGCCGGGGAACGTATCAGGATCAGCTTTGAATTCTGGTATGAGCAGGATTATCCCTATGATTATCCGCATGACTACCCGATTGCGAGTGAAAGAAAGTGAGGAATCAAACATATGAGTGAAATTACAAGAGCATACGCCAAGTACAAAGGACAGCAATATAATGCGTCCTACAGCTCCGAGACACAGAAATGGAGCGTAGACATCCCATCTGGTTCTGAATCATCTTACTCTGAGTCAAATCATACATATCCGATTGAATTGCATGCCTTTGATGCGGCCGGCAACGAGACGATCATGTATGCCACGGATGATACATACAGTGATCAGTTGAACATCCGCGTTCTGGAGAAGACAAAGCCGACCGCAACGATTGTATCTCCGACACAGGACAGTGTCCTTGGAAGCGCGACACAGGATATCAAGATGGAGCTTTCAGATGCTGGAGGCTCTGGTCTTAACATGGCATCCGTGGTATTCAAGGTCAATAATGCACAGGTGACACAGGGGGTGTCCTGGTCAGACTCGGGCAGCAAGAAAGTCTGCACCTATCGCGCTACAAATCTGTCGGACGGTTCGAACTCTGTGTCATTGCAGGTCACAGACAACGATGGTAATGTTTCCGATATCGCGACAGTATCCTTCGTGATCAGCACTCAGGCACCGACTCTGAATGTAACAACACCGACAGATAACCTGCTGACCAACAGCAATAAGGTTACAGTATCCGGTACCGCAGCGGCAGGCTCCGATGCGGTAACGCTTGCGGAGGTAACGATCAATAGCGAGAAGGTATCTGTCGGCGAGGGTGGCGCATTCAGCAAAGAGATTACTCTTAACGAGGGAGCGAATACGATTACGGTCATTGCAAAAGACAACCTGGGCAAGACCACAACAGTCACACGGCGCGTTACAGTCGACACCAAAGCTCCGGTCATCAGCGATGTCGAGGCAGAGGCAACCACGGTCAACGCAAACAGCACGATCCACCTGACATTTAAGGTCGTGGATCCGGCGGACGAATGATTGTCCGGGTGTGGGGCGTAGTGAATTCTACTGAGGTTGAGTTTACG
>CALWQP010000035.1 GCA_944383695.1 uncultured Mediterraneibacter sp. | reverse complement strand
TGACTGCGCTTCTGCCATAAACGCAGCGAAAATCAAGTATCCTTACAAATCTTTTGATGGTTGCTATTTTTGTTGTCGCGAATGCCATAAAGGCTAAAACTTGGGGTCGGCTTCGGTCGACCTTTTTAACATTGCATTTTTTCTAAACACTTCCTTCACAAGCACGCATGCTTCATCAAGATTTTCCAATGTCATAGAATTTTGCATCATACACTCAATAATAGTGTTGCTAAGTTTTGCCGCTTGTTCTTCTCTCGTAATCACGTCTAACCTTTCCTTTTTCATCATCTCCACCTCCTCTCAATCTGAACTTATTGTTCAAAAACGTAATGGTCAAATTCAATCCAAAGACAGCTTTGGAAACGATCCTTGTCCTCCGATAGATACTGAACACTAATCGTATGCCGGGGTCAATCGAACTCTGTAACCATCTGCTGGAGATACGTCATTTGCTGTGATTACAGCAATGGTTACAGGGTTTTCTTCATCCGTTTCTACTACAATCTTTGTGTAGTCCTTTAACGTTTCATCCATTTCACTCACACTCCTCTCAAATTGGTCCCGCTTGCAATATGTAGATAATCACTGACTGGATCACGTTAAGCATCATTGATATAGCGGCAACGATCTCAATCACCTGAACCGCCGGGTTCTCTTTCTTCCTGTATGGTACTCTGTCGTAATTGCTTTTGCGCGCGGCACCTCGGCGTTTTACCGGGATAACATCCAGCCCGCGCTGTTTCTGTGTTGGATTTTTTGTCATGCACTCACCTCCTCACTGTCTACAAATACCACCTCCTGCGTTACCGGGCAGATCTGCGCGATCCGCTCCGGATCAAATGGTGGCACCGCTTTGCAGGTATTCCGGTTCCCCAGGGCTTCCCTGAACTTGTCATAATCATAGTAGACATAGAAGTTAATTCTGGTCCCCTTCTTAGCCTCGATCAAGGCGTATTCGTTATATCTACCCTTCTTAATCTGCTCTCTGATGCCCGGAATCCTATGCCGGATCGTTGCTGTACTGTCCCCCGTCAGCTCAGAAAGCTGTTTGACGGTCAGCGGATACGATCCGAGCGCCATCTTTGCTGCTGCCAGCATTTAGCTCACCTCCTTCTCTGCTTCCTGCTCCCGATCAGCGGGAGCTTTGTCTGCCTTCGCCTCGGCATATCCGAGGAAATACCCCTTGTCCCTTTCGCTCATGTTTGGAAGGGCTTCTGCAATCGTCTCGATGATTTTCTTCTCTTTTTCACTCATTCCGGTTATCACCTCCTTAAAAATCTGGTATAATCTTCATAACAAATGATGAAAGGAATGGTTAATTTGCTTAACACCCCCGAACTTCCAGATAAAACAATTGACAAGATTTACGATGACGTGATTCATCCAGCTGCGTCTGAAATAGGAAAAACCGTTGAACTGCTTGCTCGTTCAATAAATGCAGCACTGTCCTCTTTGGAGATCTGGGTTCTCAAAAGAGAATATAATAAGGAACAAGTTAGAGTTGAATTAGAAAAAAATTTATCTCCAGTTCCTCCTGATAAAATTGTTTCCCCAGAACCATATGTTGCCGTCCCAGCTTTGCAAGCTATCTCGTATAGTATGAGCAATAAAGAGTTGTGTGACTTATACGCTAAGCTTCTTGCGAAATCTATGGTCAGTGATACAAAGGATAAAGTTCATCCTGCTTTCATCGAAATCATCAAGCAGCTTTCTCCTAATGATGCTTTGGTCTTCAAGGTCTGTTCCACTCGTGACGCTGTCCCGGCTGCGAATCTGAGTATCGTAATGAAGCAGAAGGGATTGCGCATAGTTGGAAGCGCCCCTGTGCAAAAATTTGTACTTGACCTTGTGGTAGATATTGCCATATCGTCTATTTCAGAAGAACAAATCCGTGTATCTTTGGACAACCTCATGAGAATAGGACTTGTTAAGTTAAACGATTTTGGATTAGAAGACGGTTCATCTTATTCTTTTGTAGAGTCATCTGAAATATATTCAGAGGTATCCAAGGAGTTTGAACGCCTAAATTCCGAAGATCATGCTGCCGACTATATCCGGACTGACAGAAAATGCATCTCTATCACACCATTAGGAAAACAATTTCGTTCCATTTGCATTGATGGCTTCTAACGCCTTAATGTTATCGCTGAGTTCTTTTACAATTTTGATTAGTTCTTCGTCTGACTTGATAGCTTTTCCCACATATTCATTTATTGACAGCTGTTCTTTTTCAAGGGCAGTTATTCTCTTTTCAAGCTTTTCCATCCTTTTTTTGGAAACCCACAACCTATACCACCTCCTCGTCTGTCCGAAATAAATAATCAAGTGACTTGTCGTTCAAAGTTATCCACACTTTCCACATATCGCACAATATTTTGTGGATAAACATATGTTTTGTACATTATCTAGTATTTTATTCTTGACTTGCCATTATTTTTATAGTAGTCTATTAATAGAACGTACGTTTCATCTAAAGAAAGGCGGTGAAAATACATGGCAAGAAGAATTACGATTCGCTCCACAGCCAGACCCTCAAGCAATGGCAAGAGCATTCATGTTCGCACATCCGTTAGCAACGGACACAGAACCCGTACTACTTCTAAAACAATTCGGGTAAAATAATTAGTAAGGGGCTATTCTATTTTGCGGATGGAATAGCCTTTTATCACTCTCCTTTTTGTCCGGCTGAATAAATCTCATTAGGATTGACCATAAACAAATAGTTCGCATCTACTCCTACATCTTTTAACGCATTTATAATAGATGCTATATCTACCGCTCTCATCAGCCGTCTACCATTCAACATGTCGCTGAACTCCTGAATTGTAAATCCAGATTTTTCCGCCAGTGCCGTTTGTTTGAGTCCTTTCTCTTTTATAATTTCTCGAACCCGATTCGCCACGACACTATTTGATGTCTGAATATCAAGCAACTTGTTTCCTCCTTTCGTTATGATAAGTTTCTTGTCATTTGTGAGTATATGACAAGTTTCTTGTTTTGTCAATACCATTTTAACAATTTTCTTGTTTATTTATATTGACACAACAAGAAAACTGAAATACAATGCTTATATAAGGAATATGAAAGTTGGTGAGATAATGAGTGTTGGAAGTAGAATAAAAGAGTTACGCGAGAATAAAGGTCTTTCAAGAAATGAACTGGCGAATTTGTTAGGAGTAACAGTGGGAGCTATTTCTAATTATGAAAATGAAGTAAGCTCACCAAAAGAACCTATACTATTCAAAATAATGGATGTATTAAATTGTGATGCAAATTATCTATTTCAGGATGCATTTGACATGCCTACTATGGAAAACAGCGTATCTGTCGATGAATATGAAATCGTAAAAAAATACCGCATCCTTGACGATCACGGCAGAGAGATGGTGGATTTCACTCTTGAAAAGGAATATGAACGCTCAAAAGCTCTGTCAGAACAAGCACCAGATAATATTGTTGAGATGCCATCCCATTTGGAAGTCAACGCCGCCCACCACTCAAAAGGCGAGTTCACAGACGAAGAGCGTCAAGAGGATGAGGATATGTTAGATTGAGTCCGTTTTATTGGACGTTTTATATGTTACAATCAGACCGGAGGTGTTGACAATGAAATATGATGTTTTATTGAATGATGCCAATACTGAGGGACTCAAAATAAAAGAGCGTCCTTTCCGTACTTATGACGGACGCATAAAAGGCAATAATATCTATCTGCGAGAAGATATGGACACAGTTCAGAAGACCTGCGTCCTCGCAGAAGAGCTCGGACACCATCACACATCAGTCGGAAATATCCTTGATATGAATGATGTCCGCAACCGCAAGCAGGAGCGACAAGCTCGTCTGTGGGGCTATAACAAGCTGATCGGGCTGACCGGCATCATTAATGCATTCCGTGCCGGGTGCCAGAGCAGGCATGAAATTGCGGAGTTGCTGGATGTAACAGAAGAATATTTGCAGGAATGCATAGACTGCTATCGGGACAAATACGGAGAATATGTGGAAGTAGATAACTATATGATCTGTTTCATCCCGAATTTGGCGGTCATGGAAAAGGTATAACCGCTTCGGCGATTATATAATGGTGTTTCTCGGGAAAGTTTGCACAAAGGAAAGAGAGGAAAAAGTTATGAAATGTCCAAATTGTGGTACAGAATTCGAAAGCAAGTTCTGTCCAAACTGCGGTTTTAATTCTGCTGATCTCGATCAGCACATTTCACAGAATGCAGATGAGCTACCACATAATAACGGAAGTATCACGCCATCATCAGACTATGCAAATCACGAAGAACCCGTGAAAGAAAAACGGAAGACATCTACAAAATTTATTATATTGGCAATAGTAATATTAATCGTTGTATTAATCGCAATATTTGGTGGTGGAAATAATTCTAATTCAACTTCATCGACAAATGATGTAGGCGAAAATGTAAACAAAGATCAAGAAAAAACTTATAAAGAAATAAAGAGTATTACAGCCTCTTATGAAGGCGATACATCTGCCGGTATTGTTCTCGATGCTTCAAATTCGGATATCAAAGTTACGGCAACTTATAACGACGGAAGCACTGCAACTGTAAACGGATTCACAATAGCCACTCCAGCAACATTAACAGCTGAACAAAACAGCACAGTGACTATTGAATACAGAGGACTTACTTGTGATCTTACGGTAACATGTACGTCTGTCTCTCCTGAGACATATAAGGCATCTTGCCAGGACATTGCTTATGACGAGCTTGCCAGAAATCCCGACTCTTATATAGGGCAGTGCGTAAAATATACGGGAGAAATAATACAAGTTATTGAAGACGGAACTACCGCAACATATAGAATAAACGTTACACAAGGAGATTATGGATTGTGGGACGATACAGTGCTTGTATATTATAGGTTTTCTGATGGACAAAGCCGTTTTCTCGAGGATGACATTGTAACATTCTACGGAATGTCAGGAGGGCTGCGTACATATGAGTCCACTATGGGGGCAAGCATTACCGTTCCCCTTGTATACGCAGAATATATTGACTTAAATTAAATCAGAAAAAACCGCCCCGGTGCGCCAACACCAGAGCGGAAATATACTCCCTGTCCGCACAGCAGACATACAGTCGGGAGATTTTACTATAACACCTCCGGAGATGTTACAGCTTGACCAAAAATATTGTATCATCTTCGGTGACAGGTGGCAAGAGACCATCTGTCTTTTTTTACACAAAATTAGAAAAAGGAGATGATAGTATGTGGGCTGAAAAAGTAAAAACCGGATACAAATTTGTGGAACGGTACAGAGACCCCCTGACAGGTCAAATAAGGCGAACATCAGTTGTGATGGACAAAGATACCGCACAAACCAGAAAAGTTGCTCAGAGGGCGCTTGATGCGAAGATACAATCTGCTGTGGGCGACAATGAGCCTGTTGCCGACATCACCTTAGAGAAGCTGGCAGAGCAATATATCGCAGAGCAGAAGATGACAAAAAAAGAGGCTACCTCTCGCCGTAATCGCTTTATGGCGCAGAAAGCACTCCGTATATTTGGGAAAAACACCCTTGTAAGCGCACTGAACGCAAATTATATCCGCACAAGGCTGATTGCCCTTGATGAAAAACCAGACGTAAAGAATGAAATTCTCAAGCGCTTCAAGGGCATGCTCCGCTGGGGCTTCCGGCATGACCTGACTGGGGATGTATCTTATCTGGATAAGATTGAGCGTTTCAAAGCGCCGCCACACCGGGAAAAAATCGAGGACAAGTATCTTGAAGCTTCTGAGCTGTCTGATCTTCTTGATGACATGCAGCACCCAATATGGAAGGCAGTCACAAAGTTTCTTGTCCTGTCCGGGTTGAGGTTTGGGGAGTTTGCCGCGCTGAAGAAGTCGGACGTGGATCTGGATGAGCGGATGATACATGTATCAATGACGTATGACCCAAATAGCAAGATTGAGACAGAGGCGAAAACATATGATTCATGTAGGGATGTGTACATGCAGGACGAGCTAATTGCTGCTGCGAAGGAGCTGAAACTGCTCATGATGAAGCAGAAAGTTATGAATGGGCATAGTACGAATTTGTATATGTGCCGGAAAGACGGAAGCCATGTCAGCTATTATGCATACAATAAGTATTTACAAGAGAACGCTCTGCGAGTCATCGGCAAGAAGATCACGCCACACGCACTCAGGCATACTCATGTAAGCCTTCTGGCTGAGAATGGGATCAACATCGATACAATCTCCCGCAGGATCGGACACTCTGACAGCGAGATTACAAAAAGCATCTATCTGCACATAACGGAAAGGCTGAAGGAAAAAGAAAATGACCAGCTTAAAGGGCTGAAAATTATATAGTATGCCCCTTATCTGCCCCATTTTTGGAATTCAGATAATAAAAAATCCCGACAAGCCTTGAAAAACAAGCACTCCCGGAATTTAGTTGAATGACCCCGACGGGAATCGAACCCGTGTTACCGCCGTGAAAGGGCGATGTCTTAACCGCTTGACCACGGGGCCTTAATGGAATATGAGCTGCAGACTTTCCTCAACAGCGACTTATATAATATCATACAGTTCCCCATTTTGCAAGACATTTTATACAATACAGACATTTTATATCATACGGCCCTGATGCTACCCTGCGCTTGCTTTTTTATATATGAGGATCGGTGTTTCCCGGAGGCTTCCGGGAGCTGTGGCAGACCGCGAAGAAGGAACATCCTTTTCTCATTAGAATCCCCGCGCCCGGCAGCATTCATCTGCCCGGGAGCGGAGATTCCAGTTTTGACGGACGAATCCGGACTTTTTAATAGTATTTCACCGTTACGTTCCGGCCCATTTTTTCCGCTGCGGCGATCAGCTGTTCTACCAGATTCTGCCTCATACTCAGATCAAAGTTCAGTTTGGACTCCAGATGTGCCTGATTCACTGCCGTGCCCACAAAGAGATTCAGCTCCGTGCATTCTTCGATCAGCATTTTTGCCAGGCGGGAAGCGCCGTTGTCAGAATCCAGCTCATCAAAGAATTCAGCGTCAAATTCATCATTCACATATTTTTTCAGAATTTTCAGGCATTTCCCCAGTGTCAGCACGCCCTCTGTTACAAGGTCAACGCCCTCCAGCGTCGCCGTTGGCGGCACGTCCGGGTTCCGGCTGTCCACCTTTGTCACGATCTCACGTCCCAGGACTCGTGCTGCAATATTGGCGCTTGTGCCGCCTGCCACCACTTTCTTTCCCTCCGTGTGCATGAACTCATGGACCATACGCTCATCGTCTTCCTTTGACTTCGGCGGGCCCGTAAAAATATTGACAACCCTGCGGTCGATCACCCTTGCCACTGCGACCGTGGTGTCATCCCCGGGTTTTTCTTCGTACAGTTCATCACATGCCTGGCTTAACATGACGGCGAGGCGGGAGGCGGACATCGTCTTTTTTGTGCATTTCAAGGTGTATTCCGCCATTGCCTCCCAGGTCCATCCCTGAAGGTTCAGTATGGAGCCGGCGCCTGCATAGATCACTCCGTCGCTCATCAGCACAAAGCAGTCGTTCTTCTTCACCTGAAACCGGTATTCATGAATCTTCTTCCCCTCAATCTCCCGCGTTTCATAAGGATAGTTGACAATCCTTCCGTCGCGAATAAAGACACAGGAGGGGTTGTCGAACTCCGCCAGGTATGCCTCTCCGCTGTGGAAAATCTGGAGAATGGAAAATGTGGCGTACGCAACTTTTCTTACCTTGCAGATGGGCAGTGTTTTTGCGATGGTCTCCACGCAGGACTCGATCGTCGCGCCTTCATAGAGCATGGTCCCCAGTATCTTGGACGTGAGCGTTGCCAGAATATTTGCCTTGACGCCGCTCCCCATGCCATCGGCAAGGATCATGATGTCAGAGTCTTCTGTCTTGATGATCTCCACCTTGTCCCCGCAGAGCTCTTCATGGTGCTTATTCAGACTTTTCCATGCCACGTCTATACTTACACTCATCGTCATGCCTCCTCATTCAAGATGGAATCTCTGAGCTTTGTAAGCGTTACTTTTGTCTCTGCTGTCGTCTCTCCGAGAAGCCCGGCTATCTCCTGCGCCACCATCATCTGCTTTTCAATGACTTTCTGCGCCATCTCCACAGTCTCTACCTTCAGGTTGTAATGCTGCTCCTTAATTTTTTCCTCCCGGGTCACATCCTGGAAAGTGACGAGCACCGCGTCCAGATTCTCGATGTAGACGATCGTTTCCTCCGCAACTATCCTGCCGTTTTCCAACTGGACTTTCTTGTGAAACACAGGCTCTCTCGTAAGGAGCGCGGTTTCAATATCTTCTGACTCGATAAACTCAAATATGTATCTCTGGACTGCCTCTTCATGGCCCACGCCGAGAAGCTCCTGCCCTTTCCTGTTGCAGTCCAGTATGCGCATATCATTTCCGATCACGAAAATCATATTGGGCGTCACATCCATGACTACATTGGACATGGACTCTGCCTGCGCCAGCGCGTACGGCATGCACATGGACAGCTCCGCCTTGCCCTGGAATACTGCGATCGCTTTCTCCCTGCACGTGGAATATCCGCATGCTCCGCAATTGAGTTCATCTTCCGGTGAATATTTCCCTGTGGACCGGAGGATCCGTCGTATCTGTTCCTCTGACGGCATGATGTCGGACAGGCTGTGATCGCCGAACTCTTTTGCCAGTTCCTCTGTACTCATATCCGGCAGATTCCTTGCCGCCTTGTAGGAAACCACATTCTCGATCTTTACCTTTGTCTTTACATAGGAGGTGTTCCAGTGCGCCGACGCCGGCCCCTTGGCGCATCCGCCCTCGCAGACGTTTGCCTCGATAAAGCAGTGGTCCAGTTCTCCTTTTCGAAGGCACTCCAGCATCTCCATACAGTTGTCAAGCCCATCTACAAACACTTTGTGGTAGCTGTCCGCCTCTTCTTCCGTGATAACCGACTGGATCACGCCTCCGCTGACCGGATAAAGGCGGTTGATCTTCGGGTCAGGATTGCCCATAGGCTTATCCTTACAGGCACGTAGGTCGATTCCCTCTTCATGGAACCAATCCGCCAGCTCTTCAAATGTCAGGATGGCATCGACAGCACCAAACACTCTGTCGTCTCCGATGGCTTCCTGCTTCTTGGCAATACATGGGCCTAAGAACACGACCTTTACATCCGATCCATATATTTTCTTTATATACCGCCCATGGGCCACCATGGGAGACACGACTGGAGCCATCAGCTTCGCGCAGTCCGGATAATATTTCTCGATCAGGTCGTTCACACTGGGACAGCAAGTCGTGATAATGTTCGGCATCTTATTCTCCCGCACCAGTTTCTTGTACTCATTCGTCACCAGCGCCGCACCCTCCGCTGTCTCACGCACTTCCCAGAATCCCAGCCGCTGCAGTGCATCCACTACCTGTCCCGGAGTATCAAACTCCAGCACGCCTGCATAGGATGGAGCGATGGATATGACAGTCTTAAATCCCTGCCGCAGATAGCCCTTCACACGCTCCATATCGCTTGCAAATGTCTTTGCATTCTGAGGACAGACCTCAAGACAGCGTCCGCAGTTGATACAGTGATCGACCATGATACGTGCCTGCTCGTCTTTGACCGAGATTGCTTTTACGGCGCAGTTTCGCACACATTTGTAACAATGACGGCATTTGGCATCTTTAAAGTCAATGACTTTCATCGCGAAAACCTCCTTGTTTTCTTCTTCGTTTCTCTATTGATCTTATTTTACCAGAGCGAAATGGGAATATCCAGATGAGATTTTGCAATATCCAGACAGGATTTTACAGTCCTGCGTTTCCATTCGGATTTTCTGATTTACAAAATAAAAGGAAATTTTTAAAATAAAGCCTGTGACATGCAACTATTTTCCTTTTTTTCGTACGTCTAATGTACGAGAAGCGCTGATAAGAAATGTTCCCGCAGTCCGGCCGGATATAGGGAGGAACATGCTGCGGGATTCTCATACTGCCGTCAGCAGACAGAAAGGAGGAAACATGAAATGAACATGCAGAGAAAGGAGGGGGGCAGTCTGGATTTGCCGGGGAGGCTGCCAGAACGTAAATTATCCCAAAACAGCAGAACGCCGTTTTCAGACATTTAATCTGTCCTAAGTCCTTCCCGGCAGATCCAGATTTCACTCCGCTATGAATTTACAAGCTGCCAGCGCCGCCACAGCCCCATCAGCCGCAGCTGTGGTGAGCTGTCTTACTTCTTTTGTCCGGCAGTCCCCGGCAGCGAATATTCCCGGATGGGATGTGATGCAGTCCTCTGCCGCGAGGATAAAGCCGTCCGCATCCAGTTTCACCACATCCGCAAAGATTTCATTTTTCGGGATCTGGCCTACTGCAATGAACACGCCGGACACGTCCAGTTTAAATTCTTCTTCTGTCTTTTTGTTGTTCAGGACCAGACCTTCCACGCTCTGATCCCCGATAATTTCTTTTACCGTGGCGCTTAAGATAAACTCTACGTTCTCTTTTCCCTCGAGCCGCTTTACAATACTGTCCTCTCCCCGGAATTCATCCCTGCGGTGGATGAGATAGACTTTCTTACAGTAATTGGAGAGAAATTCCGCGTCCTGGAGCGCTGTGCTCCCGCCGCCTACCACGGCAACGTCCCTTCCCCGGAAAAACATGCCGTCACATGTGGCGCAGTAAGAAACTCCCGCTCCTGTGAGACGTTCTTCATTGGGAACGCCCAGATGTCTGTGAGTCACTCCTGTGGCCAAAATGACGCTGCGGCACGGATATTCTTTGCCTGCGGTCTCGATCACTTTCCCGGTTCCTTCCTCCCGGATGCCTGTCACCTGCTCCATAGCGGTCTCTGCTCCCAGCTTCACTGCCTGGTCCAGCAGATTCATGGAAAATTCGCTTCCGCTCACGCTGGCGATTCCCGGATAATTCTCTACATTTGAGGACGAAGTGATCTGTCCGCCGAATGCGCCGCCCTCGATGATAATAGTCTTTTTTCCTGCGCGCTGCCCATAAATAGCAGCCGTCATTCCGGCGGTCCCACCGCCGATGATTCCGATATCATACATATTTTTTTCAGCCTTCCTTTTCTGCATAATTTTTTATATTGGATGCATTTGCCAGTTTGGTCACCTGACCGTCCTTTATCACGATCAGGGTCGGCGCCTGCATGACCTCATATTTTTCTGCCAGCTCCATATTTTCCTCTGCGTCCACTAACTCATACGGAATATGGGCCTTCTCAAGAGAATTTGTGGCTATGCGGCAGTTCGGACACGTCTTTGTGGTAAAGAGCAGTGTCTTTGTCTCATTGGAATCCACAGAGGCTTTTGCCGCCACCTCTGCCGCAGCCTGTGTCCTTGGGCGCATGTGGGAATTGGTAATGTCATACACTTTGCGCTCTTTGAATTCCTGAGTCTTGCCGTCATTCCAGTTCTTTACCGGACGATAGTAGCCTGTGATCCGGCTGTAAACCTCTGCTTCCCCGCCGCAGTATGGGCACTTGAACTGCTCACCTGACAGATAGCCGTGGTTCCTGCAGATCGAATACGTAGGCGACATTGTATAGTATGGAAGCTTGTAGTTTTCTGCGATCTTCCTTACGAGAGACGCCGCGGACTTCCAGTCAGGCAGCTTCTCCCCCAGGAAGGTATGGAATACCGTCCCTGATGTATATAATGTCTGAAGTTCGTCCTGAATATCCAGAGCCTCGAACACGTCGTCCGTATAACCCACCGGAAGATGGGAGCTGTTCGTGTAATAAGGCGTCCCATTCTTCTCTGCTGCTGTGATAATGTTCGGGAACTGAGCCACGTCATGTTTTGCCAGACGGTAGGTGGTGGACTCTGCCGGCGTAGCCTCCAGATTGTAGAGGTCGCCGTATTCCTCCTGATAGTCTGACAGCCGCTCTCTCATATGATTCAGCACTTCTTTTGTAAATTCCCGGGCTTCCCCATGGGTCAGGTCCTGACGAAGCCATTTCGCATTAAGGCACGCCTCGTTCATGCCGATGAGCCCAATGGTTGAGAAATGATTCGCAAATGTTCCCAGATATCTCTTTGTGTAGGGATACAGCCCTTCATCGAGCAGTTTTGTGATAACAGTTCTCTTAATGTGCAGCGAGCGCGCCGAAAGGTCCATCAGGCGGTCCAGCCTTTTATAAAATTCTTTCTTATTTTCCGACAGATATGCGATTCTCGGCATATTGATCGTAACTACGCCGACAGAGCCTGTGCTCTCCCCGCTTCCGAAGAAGCCGCCGGATTTCTTGCGCAGCTCTCTTAAGTCAAGGCGCAGGCGGCAGCACATGCTGCGGACGTCGCTTGGCTCCATGTCGCTGTTGATATAGTTTGAAAAATACGGAGTGCCGTATTTTGCCGTCATTTCAAAGAGCAGCTTATTATTCTCAGTCTCGGACCAGTCGAAGTCGCCGGTAATGGAATAGGTCGGGATCGGATACTGGAAACCGCGTCCCTCCGCGTCTCCCTCGATCATGGTCTCGATAAACGCACGGTTGACCATATCCATCTCTTTCCTGCAGTCACCGTAAGTGAAGTCCATCTCTTTCCCGCCTACGATCGCCGGAAGATTCTTCAGGTCGTCGGGCACAGTCCAGTCCAGTGTAATGTTGGTAAAGGGCGCCTGGGTCCCCCAGCGGGATGGGATGTTCACACCGTAGACAAAGGACTCGATACATTTCTTCACCTCAGGATACGTCAGGTGGTCTGCCCTGACAAAAGGCGCCAGATAAGTGTCAAATGAGGAGAACGCCTGAGCGCCTGCCCATTCATTCTGCATGATGCCGAGGAAATTCACCATCTGGTTGCAGAGCACGCTTAAATGTTTCGCCGGGGCGGACGTGATCCTGCCCGGAATGCCGCCCAGTCCTTCCTGGATGAGCTGCTTTAATGACCATCCCGCACAGTAGCCTGTGAGCATGGACAGGTCATGGATATGGATGTCCGCATTTTTGTGAGCTCTTCCGATTTCTTCGTCGTAAATCTCAGAGAGCCAGTAATTTGCCGTGATCGCGCCGGAGTTGCTCAGTATAAGGCCGCCCACAGAATATGTGACCGTGGAATTTTCCTTTACGCGCCAGTCCGTAACCTTGACATAGCCATCCACGATCTCCTTATAGTCAAGAAGCGTGGAGTTCAGGTTGCGTATCTTCTCTCTCTGCTTCCTGTACAGGATATAGCCTTTCGCTACATCATCATAGCCCGCCTGTATCAGGACGGACTCCACGCTGTCCTGGATATCTTCCACTGAAACGAGCTCGTCCTTTATCTTCGGCTCAAATACTGCCGTCACCTTCAGGGCAAGCATATCGATGATATCCTGGTTGTAGTTCTTTTCCTGGGCTTCAAATGCTTTTCTGATCGCCTCGCCAATCTTTGCCAGATTAAATTCCACAATCTTTCCGTCTCTTTTTTTGACCTGATACATAGCTTCATTCCCCTTCCTTCGGTCCGTCTTCTGAAATCCATTCTACCATCTCGGCAGAGTGAACGCAAGACAAAAACACCAATATCTAGATTTTATTTTCAGCTTTAAATACTAGATATTGGTGTTTTGCTTTTCTTTATTCTGCTCTCCGGCGCTTTAATCCATCCCCCGGAGTTCTGCGGCCGGAATATATTTTCTCACGATTTCCAGCGCCTGTTCCATGATTACCTTCGTATAGCCGCGCAGCCCCGGCCGGATGATGTCACCGGAGTCCACAAATCCCTGGAGGTAATACCGCTGCGCTCCTTTCAGCCATTGTCCCATCGCCTCAAAATCCTCCCGCTTGTGGAACTCCCGGACAACTGTAGTCCGAAACTCATACGGCACTGTCCCCTCAAGCAGATGCTCCACACTTTGAAAAATATTTGACATCTCATAGCCGTCAATTCCAATTGTCATCCCATATTTCCCGGGAGCATTCTTGATATCCATCGCCACATAGTCCACCAGCCCGGATTCGGTCAGTGTTTTCAGCCGCTCTGCATTGCTGCCGTTGGTATCCAGTTTGACCTCGTATCCCAGTTCTTTTATCTTGCGGAGAAAGCTGTCCAGCTCCGGCGCCAGCAAAGGTTCCCCTCCGGTGACGCACACACCGTCCAGGACACCCCTGCGTTTTTTGAGGAATGATATAACCTCTTCCCCTGGAATATTCCCGGATGGATCCACACGGGTCACAAGAGACGCATTGTGGCAGAATGGGCAGCGGAAATTGCACCCCGCAAGAAACACGGTGCACGCTACCCTGCCCGGGAAATCTAAAAGTGTAACTTTCTGCAGTCCCTGTATATTCATGATTCCTTTCCTCTCGAAACCACTCAAAGGATAAAAGCCTGTCCTTTCAGCCTACAGCCCGCGCGATACATCCGCACACGCCCGCATTGCCTCGATGACCGCGCTCCGGAAGCCTTTTTCTTCCAGCACGCGGACTGCCTCGATAGTCGTTCCCCCAGGGGAGCATACCATATCCTTCAGCTCACCCGGATGCTTTCCAGTCTCCATCACCATCTTCGCGCTGCCATAAACAGCCTGGGCTGCAAACTCATATGCCTGGGTTCTTGGCATCCCTTCTGCCACCGCGGCGTCTGCCATTGCCTCGATAAACACAAAGACATATGCCGGCGCACTGCCGCTGACCGCCACGACAGCGTCAATAAGATGTTCGGACACGAGCTCGACTTTTCCAAACGAACTTAAGATCCTCAGCGCATATGCCTTCTCTTCCTCTGTCACATACCGGTTCACGCACGCGGCAGTCATGCCTTCCCCTACCAGAGCCGGTGTGTTCGGCATAGTCCGTACGATTTTCACCGGTCTCCCAAACTGTTCCTCCAGCCATGCCAGCATCTTTCCCGGAGCGATTGTAATGATAAGCTGGTCGTCCCGGATACAGTCCCTGATCTCTGCAATGGCGTCCGCGTAATACTGCGGCTTCACTGACAGAATGAGCGCTTCCGACTCCGCGGCCTTCCTGTTATCTTCCGTCACTTCTATTCCATAAGCCGCTTTCACCTTCTCCCTGCCGGCTTCCGAAATATCCGCACCGATAATCTCTTCCGGGCGAAAAATCTGTTTCTTAATGATTCCGCCCATAATGGCTCCCGCCATATTTCCTGTTCCGATAAATCCTAATTTCATCATATTTTTTCTCCTTTTTTCCAAAGAGGTCAGGCCCCTTTGAGCAAAATTATCAGACAATTCACATCTTTACTATAAACTCCCGCTCTTCTTCCAGAGGGATTTCTTTTGTATCCATCCATTCAATGGATATAAAATGTCCCCCATTCAATCCTGTGAGCAGCTTGTTGATCAGGGTTTCCCTCCCCTGTACTTCCATTGTGACCGTACCTTCACTGTCATTGCGCACCCAGCCGGTCAGTCCCAGCGACTGGGCAAGGTGCTTTGCGGTATAGCGGAATCCTACGCCCTGGACCCGTCCGTAAAATACGATATGTTTTCTCACTTCTGTCATATGCACGTCCTCTCAAACGCGGACAGGCGGACTCTGTCAGCCTGTTTTCCATATTAATAGCAGCATCCTCCGTTATTTTAGCACATTTTAATCCCAAATTCACCCACAATGTTTCATCACCTCGTGAACATCCTCGTCTGCTTGCAAATCAAACACGAATAAATTATAATATAGTATCATTAAATTTCAGGGAGGCCGACCGTCATGTGGAAGAGGACAGAGCTGAAGAAAAAAGCCCGCGCGTCTATGAAACAGAGTTACTGGAAGATTGTTTCTGTCTGCTTTATCACCGCCCTGCTGACCACGGCCTATCCTGTGTCAACAACGTTTATCAATCTGCAGATTTCCCCGGATGTGAGCCGGTATCCGGATGCCGCGTTCGCCCTTGATATTTCCAATTCGGAAGTGATCACTCAGACAGTCAGCCATTTTCTCGAGAACACGGCTCTGCCCGGCCTGCCCGGACACATTATTTCCACTGCCAGCCAGTTTGCCATTGATATGTTTTCCACACCTGTTTCCACATTTTTTGCTGTGTTGAGGACAGTCAATGCCTTTCTCTATGAATCTTTCGGCGTCGGTCTGCTCTTCGCGGCAGCCGGACTCCTGCTGGTCTTCCTGTACCAGATATTCATCAGCAACCTCCTCCAGATTGGCGAGAAACGTTTTTTCCTGGAGAACCACAGTTATAAACAGACGTATATCTCCAAGATATTCTTTCTCTTTAAGCTGCGCTGTCTTCTTCCTCCTGCCTGGGTCATGTTCTGCCGGTCTTTTTTTCAGTTTCTCTGGAATCTGACCATCATCGGCGGCATCATCAAACATTACGAATACAGCATGATCCCATTCATTCTTGCCGAAAACCCCCGGATCAGCCGCAGGGACGCGTTTTTCCTGTCCAGGCAGCTTACGGCACGGAATAAATGGAGGCTGTTCCTTCTGGACGTCTCGTTTGCTGGCTGGGAGATTCTGTCCGTTCTTACCCTTGGGCTGCTGGATTTTGTGTTCGTAAACCCTTATATCACGATATGCCGGGCTGAGCTCTACCTCTCTCTCCGCCGGAATTACGTGCTGTCCCGCTCGCCGGGATATGAGCGGTTAAATGATTCCTATCTGGAGCATGTACCTTCTGAAGATGAACTGCTCATCAGCAAGGCTCTCTACGACGAT
Source organism: uncultured Mediterraneibacter sp. (assembly GCA_944383695.1). Lineage (GTDB taxonomy): Bacteria > Bacillota > Clostridia > Lachnospirales > Lachnospiraceae > Mediterraneibacter. Next base: position 15,466 of record CALWQP010000035.1, on the reverse strand, counting down.
TCAAACGGACCTTACACGAAAATCTCTTACTTTGCGCCGGAGCAGTACCCTGTCTTCCTGTTCTCCGTACAGCCGCCGCTCAGAGCTGTCAGGTCTCCTGTCAAAGCTGACCGGAAATACGATGCCTGCGCCTGCCTTTTCCTCTTCCATGCCTTTTCCTTATCCGGATGGCTGCTGGAAACGGTGCTCCATCTCATTCAAAACGGCTCGTTTGACACAGATGCAGCGGTTTTTGCACCGTGGATGCCTCTTTACGGAGTATTCGGCCTCCTGGTCCTGTTCCTCACAAAGCGTATCCTGAAAAAGCCGGCCTTTGTATTCCTGAGCAGCTTCGCCCTGTATTCTGCGTTAGAATACCTGTTCAATCTGGGAACCGAACTCGCATTCGGCAGCCCTCTGCGGGATTACAGCGAGTTTTTCCTCAACCTGAACGGACGCGTATATGTGGGAGGCGCTGCCGCTTTCGGGCTGCTGGGATGCGCATTCCTGTACAGCCTGGCGCCTAGATGGACCGAGTTGTTCATGAAGCTGGGGCGCGCCGCAAGGTGGACGGTCTGCGGCATCCTGACCCTTCTGTTTGCCATGGACATCGTTTTTACACTGCTGTGAGCCGGTATTGATTTTTAGTGCAAATAATAGTAAACTTTCAATAAGTTATCTTTTCGCAGATACAGACAGCAGGCATCGCTCTCTGCGTTCTGCCTGCCGCCGTAAATAATATGCCGCCCGCGCAGAGGCGGCGGAAATGGAGAATATTTATGAAGAAACGAGTTGTTGTCGCTCTGGGACACCGGGCGCTCGGGACCACGCTCCCTGAGCAGAAGGTCGCTGTAAAACACAGCGCAAAATGTATCGCTGATCTCATTGAAGAAGGCTATCAAGTCGCGATCACACACAGCAATGCGCCGCAGGTAGGGATGATCCACACTGCCATGAACGAATTTGCCAAAGCGCATCCCGAGTACACGCCCGCGCCCATGTCAGTCTGCTCTGCCATGAGCCAGGGCTATATCGGCTATGACCTGCAGAACGGCATCCGCGAGGAGCTCCTGAACCGGGGCATTTTTCGGACGGTCAGTACAGTCCTGACACAAGTCATCGTAGACCCCTATGACGAGGCATTCTATACCCCCACAAAAGTGCTCGGCAGATACATGAACGCCCAGGAAGCTAACGAAGAGCGCAAAAAAGGCAACTATGTGATAGAAGAGGCGGGCAAAGGATTCCGGCGTGTCGTATCCGCGCCGAACCCGGTGAAGATCGTGGAGCTGGACGCAGTCAACGCACTTCTGGACGCTGACCAGGTCGTCATCGCGGCTGGCGGAGGCGGAATCCCGGTCATGGAGCAGGATAACCATCTGAAAGGCGCCAGCGCCGTGATCGAGAAAGACCTGGCAGCCGGCAGGCTGGCGCAAGGCATTAACGCAGATATGCTCATTATCCTGACAAATGTGGAGAAAGTATGCATCAACCTCGGGCAGGACAACGAAGAACCGCTCAGCGAAATCACGACCGCTCAGGCAAGGGCCTACATGGAGGAAGGACATTTTGGAATTTATAACATGCTGCCAAAGTTCCGCGCCGCCGTGGAATTCGTTGACGGACGCGAAGGACGCTGCGCTTACATCACAGCATTTGACAAGGTAAAAGAAGCGCTGAAAGGAAAGACAGGGACAGTCATCCGATAGAAGCGGCATTTGCTTTCATGATATAATATATGAAAAAATTGAATTTACCCAAAATTTATTACAGAAAACCGGGAAATCCCCGGTTTTCTTTGTGCATTTTTTTAATTGATTTTTATGTATTCTTGATGTAATATATGCATATACTTAATGTAGTTTTAAAAACTACTTGTTGTTTTGACTTCATGGAGGTGCATATCATGGAACATAAAAGACATATCAAAGAACCGGGCAGCGCTATCACACATTTCATCGGAATGCTGATGGCGATATTCGCGGCAGTGCCGCTGCTGATCAAGGCAGCGCATGAGCCCAGCAGGATATATATCGTCTCACTGACCATTTACGCGGCAAGCCTGATCTTATTATATGCGGCAAGTACAACTTACCATACATTCGATATCTCAGCGAAAGTGAACACGATTCTCAAAAAAATCGACCACATGATGATCTCGGTGCTTATCGCGGGGAGCTATACACCTGTGTGCCTCATTGTCCTCAAAGGAAAGACAGGGATCATCCTCCTTTCCATTGTGTGGGCGATCGCCATCGCAGGCATCCTGATCAAGGCGTTCTGGGTCTACTGCCCGAAATGGGTATCCTCCGTCCTCTATATCGGGATGGGATGGACCTGCGTCCTTGCCTTCACACAGATCCTGAACAATATGTCCCCGGCGGCATTTGGCTGGCTTCTGGCCGGAGGTATTATTTACACCGTGGGCGGCGTCATCTACGCTTTGAAGCTGCCGCTCTTTAACAATAAGCACAAAAACTTCGGAAGCCATGAAATCTTCCATCTGTTCGTCATGGGCGGAAGCGCATGCCACTTTGTTGTCATGTATGCGTTCCTTCTCCCATAGGAACACCGAAGAGATTTTTTATACGCTCATCCAGCCCACGTTCTGTCAGATATTCAGCCGCGGCTTTCGGCATATACTGACGCCATGCGCCGCCCTTAGCAATAAGGGCGCGCAGCTCTGTACCTGTAATGCCTTTCTCTTCTGCGCTTCTCTCCCAAAGGACCTCGGTCTTCAGCCCGAGAGAGTTCAATGTCTGATACTTCTCCCTGTCCCACTCTCCGCAGATACTCATATAATATACCGCATCTTCCGGCGCATACTGCTTCAGCATATCCGGTCTGCTCACAGGGAAGGGAATGATTTCAAATTCTTCCCGCTTCACGCCGAATTCCAGAAGAGAGTCTCTGAGCATCTCGTATCGCTCGATATAAGTCAGCGGATTATCCTTCTGAAACGTCCCATGCGCATCCAGCGGTGATGTGGCGGGATATGCCGAAATGTCCGGATGCGTGATGCCGACATACAAAAGTCTGCATCTCATTTTTGCCGCAAGAAGGTACTCCATATGCTTCAAGTGGAGCACCTGAAATCTGCCGTGTATCACTCCTCGTTCCGTCATGTTCCATCTTCCTTTCTTCTCAATGTTTCCTTTCCCTATAAGCCACTATAATCCGATATGATCCGATATGATCTTCAACACTATCTGGCCGCTTTCTTAACAGGAGCAGATTTACAAGTCCACAGCGGAAGAGACTGACTTCCTTAAGAGCTCCAGATCAGCTTCGTCGGGATGCACAAGCGCCTGATCAAAGTTTTCGAGCATTGCCCTCATCCTCTCGTCTTCCGGATTCTGTTCCAGCATGGACTCATACCTTTTTCTAACGGCAAGCGGCATCTTTCCCTGACACATATATTTTCCGGTCACCGTATTATCCGGTGCCAGGTGTGTCCCCACTCTTTCCAGAATGCGTCTGAAATACTCTTTCGCTCCCCCGAAGCCTGCCGTGCCGAACAGGAACACTCTCTGACCGTGTAGCGATTCCAGAAACCCTGCCATTTTTTCACTGCAGCCTCCCTTGTCTGTCCAGAAGCCGGCAAAAACAATCTCCGACTCTGCAGCAGCCAGCATCTCTGCTCCCGCCTTCTCCTGTCCGAGCTCACCGAAACAGATACATTCTTCCGGATTCCCATTCTGTCCGTCCATGCATCTCCTGATTTCTTCCGCCAGTATCCTCGTATTACCCGTAGGACTGTCATAAATCACTGCATATCTCATCCTGCCATTTCCTTTCTGTCTATATTTTTTTCTATGCGTTATGCCATGCTCACGCGCGCTCATAGGTCAAGCGGCACTCCGTCAAGCGCCGCATATCGGAGAACATCCTCTGTATCGTAAACAAGCTTCAGGGAAAAAAATTCCCTTCCCTCATCGAGAAGCCGGAAGAAAATCTTATCCCCTTCCCAAAGTTCAAGAGAAAAAATCCTGCTCTTGTCCACCCATTCCAGTTCCCCCTCATCACATTCGATGGGCTTTCCGGTGAATCCATCGGCTGTGTATAAGGACATATATTCCACCACGTCCTCCCCATACACAAATGTCACGATCCCCCGGTATTTCCACGACGTCAGCGTAAATCCAGTCTCCTCCCTGACCTCACGCAGCAGACACTCCTCCGGGCTCTCCCCATGCTCAAAATGTCCGCCAACGCCGATCCATTTGTCCTTGTTTACATCATTCTCCTTCACAGTGCGGTGCAGCATCAGATACTGTCCGTCTTTTTCTATATAACACAGTGTACTCAGCCTTTCCATCTTTTGCCGTCTCCTTTCATTCCTGCCGTCCTCTTTTGCTCCTGACGGCTCCTTCCATTCCTGCCGTCTTCTTCCACTCCTGACATGTCCCTCATCAACCTGCTGCCTGGCTCCACTGGCTCTCATACAGACGCTTATAAAATCCGCCTTTTGCCAGCAGGCTCTCATGGTCGCCCTGTTCGATGATCTGTCCGTCTTTCATCACAAGGATAACATCCGCCTCACGAATGGTTGACAGCCTGTGCGCCACGATAAACGTGGTCCTGCCCTCCATCAGTTCCCCGAACGCCGCCTGAATCTTCAGTTCCGTACTTGTATCGATGGAAGATGTAGCTTCATCCAGAATCAGCATGGGCGGTTTGCACAGCATCACCCTGGCAATACAGAGGAGCTGCTTCTGTCCCTGGGACAGTCCGCCTCCATCCTCCGTGATCCATGTGTCATAACCTTTCGGAAGCCGCCGGATAAAGCTGTGGATATGGGACGCTTTCGCCGCCGCGATCACCTCTTCCTCTGTGGCGTCCGGCCGTCCCATGGTGATATTGTCCCGGATGGTGCCGGTCTTAAGCCATGTCTCCTGAAGGACCATGCCGTATCCGGCGCGTAGGCTTCTGCGTGTCATATCCCGGATATCAATGCCCTCCACCGCAATCCTTCCTGCATCCACATCGTAGAAACGCATGAGCAGATTGATTAATGTGGTCTTCCCGCACCCGGTCGGTCCCACGATGGCAATCCTCTGTCCCGGCTTAACCTCCAGATTAAAGTCCCGGATCAGTTTCTGTCCCGGCACGTAGGAAAATGCCACGTCCCGCACATCCACATTTCCTCTGACATCTTTAAGCTCCACCGCGTCAGGAGCATCCGGCTTCTGTGGCTCTTCTTCGATCAGATCAAAGATTCTCTGGGCACACGCCACCGCGTTCTGGAACTCGGTCACAACGCCGGAAATCTCATTAAACGGTTTGGTATACTGGTTTGCATAGCTCAGAAAGCTCGAGAGCTGTCCCACAGTAAGAGAACCGTTTACCACGGCAAATGCCCCTGCGATACCTACTCCCGTGTAGACCAGGCTGTTTACGAACCTTGTAGCAGGATTGGTGATGGAAGAGAAAAATGTTGCCCGCAGATAGGCTTTTCCCAGTTTTTCATTGACCTTGTCAAACTCCTCTGTCACCTTCTCCCCTCTGCCAAATGCCTGGACCACCTTTTGATTTCCGATCATCTCATCGATCATCCCGGTCTGCTCTCCCCGGATTTCAGACTGCTGCCGGAACATGGTAAATGTCCGCCTGGCAATGAAATTCGCCACAAAGAAAGAGACCGGCGTGATCAGCACGACCACAAACGTAATCTTCATATTGACCGACAGCATAAAACCGAATGTGCCTATGATGGTGGCAATCCCTGTAAAAAGCTGTGTAAATCCCATAAGCAGGCCGTCCGCAAACTGGTCTACATCCGCGATGACCCTGCTCACCATTTCCCCATATGGATGTCCGTCAATATATTTCAGCGGCAGCACCTCGATTTTCCGGAACGCTTCGTTTCGGATATCCCGCACCACCTGGTAGGTCATTTTGTTGTTGCACACATTCATCAGCCACTGCGCCAGCGCGGTGACCAGAGTACAGATTCCGATCTGTATCATCACACGGACCGCTCCCGGGAGATCCACCTGCCCGGGACCGACGATATAGTCTACCGCATATCCGGTAAGCTTCGGGATATAAAGTGTGAGCGCCACGGAAACTGCTGCCAGCAGAATCGAAAACACGACAAAAATCCTGTATTTCCCCAGGCATCGGAATACCTTTTTCAGCGTTTCCGACTGCCCCTTCCTTTTCTTATCTGTCATCTGCTCAGCCATTGGATGCCACCTCCTTCGGAAACTGGGAATAATAGATTTCCTGATACGCCGGGCAGCCCGCAAGCAGCTCCGCATGTGTCCCTGCGCCTGCAATTTTTCCGTCCTCCAGCACGATGATCTGATCTGCATACTGAATGGACGCGGCTCTCTGAGAGACGATAAATACAGTGAGGTCGTCCCGCATTCCCCGGATGGCGCTCCGAAGCGCTGCATCCGTAGCAAAATCCAGTGCGGAAGCACTGTCGTCCAGTATGAGGATATCCGGTCTGCGCACCAGCGCTCTGGCAATGGTCAGTCTCTGCTTCTGACCTCCGGACAGATTCCGGCCGCCCTGCTCAATCTGAAATTCCAGCCGCCCGGGCTTTGCATCTACAAATTCCTTTGCCTGAGAGACCGCAAGAGCCTCCTCCAGTTCCTCCGGCGCGGCATTTTCATTGCCCCACCGGAGGTTGTCCCCGATCGTCCCTTTAAAAAGGACAGCCTTCTGGAGCACCACCCCAATATGGCTTCTGAGGCTTTCCACATCATAGTCTTTTATATTTTCCCCGAAAATCTTTACCTCTCCCCGGGTCGCGTCATAAAACCGCGGGATCAGGTTGACCAGAGAAGATTTCCCTGAGCCTGTCCCGCCGATGATACCCACGGTCTGCCCTCTCTCCACGCGGAAAGAAAGGTCTGTCAGCGACTCTGCCGCCGCATCTTTGTAAGTCAGCGACACATGGGAAAACTCCACTGCCGGGACGGAGCCCTTCCCTTTGAGAATAGCAGTCGGATTCCATTCTTTTTCTCCGTTTTGCATCTCCGGCGTGATCTTGAGCACAGTTTCAATGCGGTTGCCGCAGGCGACAGCCTTTGTCACGGTGATGATCAGATTTGCCAACTTCACAAGCTCCACAAGGATTTGGGACATATAGTTGATCAGCGCCACCACTTCTCCCTGGGTCAGGTCTCCCGCCTGTACCCGCAGCGCCCCGGCATAGATCAGGGCGATGATCCCTCCGTTTACAATAATATATGTGAGAGGATTCATCAGACCTGAAATACGCCCCACAAATTTCTGAGCGTCAGTCAGCGCCTGGTTCTCACTTTCAAACCTTTTCCTCTCATCCGCTTCCTTATTGAAGGCACGGATCACACGTGCGCCCGCAAGGTTCTCTCTTGTGGTCAGCAGCACGCTGTCAAGATGAGCCTGTACCTTTTTATAGAGAGGCATGGTGATGAACATGATCCCGAATACGATCACAGACAAAAGGGGGATCACCACCACAAAGATCAGGGCCGCTTTCACATCCACGGTAAACGCCATAAGCATTGCCCCGAACACAATGAATGGGGAGCGGAGGAACAGGCGGAGCACAAGATTTACCCCTGACTGCGCCTGGTTGATATCGCTGGTCATCCTCGTGATCAGAGTGGAACTGCCGATGGTGTCCATCTCTGTAAAAGTAAAATTCTGGATGTGCTCAAACAGCGCGTGCCTGACTCCAGTGCCAAAGCCTGCCGCTGCCTTTGCCGAAAAATACTGAGCTGTAATGGAGCAGACAAGCCCAATGATGCCGAGGGCGATGAGCACAAGGCACATTTTTACAATGTAGGGTCTGTCCTGACGGGCGATCCCTACGTCAATGACTGCCGCCATGACAAGGGGAACCAAAAGTTCAAAAGACGCCTCCAGCATTTTAAAAAGAGGCGCCAGTATGGTTTCTTTTTTATAATCCTTCAGATAAATGAGGAGTGATTTCATGTATTATGTCCTGCTTTCTCAGTGAATATTTCTAGTTTTTTCAATTATTTTATCATATATGAGGATGATCTGGTATAAAATTATCTTTTGTTTTCCAGCACAGAAAAATACCGGTCTTTCCAAAGATCCAAGACCGGTATCGCATATCATCCTGTTTTTCATGTTCCCTGGGGCAGGCTGTCCCGCACGCACAGAGCGCCGTACCCGAGCTGCGCGTTGGGCCATTCGTCATATCCCGGCAGCTCTCTTGCCCCTCTGCGCAGGTATGCCTTCACCTTCTCCCCATAGAGATATGGATCGTTCCCCCGGATGATCCCCCACTCCATCAGAAGCGCCGCGCTCCCTGTGACAAAAGGCGTGGCAAAAGATGTTCCTGTAAACTCCCGGTAGCTTCCTCCGGGCACAGGCGCTGTCACTCTTACCCCAGGCGCGGCAAGGTCGGGCTTAGGAACTCCGCTCCCCTCATAGACCGCAGCGGGACCTCGCCCAGAAAAATCCGCATAGGAAAATGTGCGCGCATCGTATGCCGCCACAGTAATGACAAGGGAGGCCGTAGAAGGGATTGTAAGAGTGGAAGAACTGCTGGGGAGCAGAAATGCAGTCCCCACATTCAGCGCTGCCTGGGCGGGCAGCCACATCTGATAGCTGCCGTCCACAATCCGCCTGGGTGTTAGCACGAGCTGCCATACTCCGCTGTCTATATAGGACTGTCTCGGGATAAAGGACAGATAGATTTCCTGTTTTACACTGTATGGTTTCGGTTCACCGTAATAAATCAACAGTTCTGTCCCTCCCAGGACGAATCTCTGCGGACCCAGTATCTCCCGGAAAGGTCCGACGCGAACCCCTGACGGATTGACCACTGAAATGTCCATCTCATCCACATAGGATTTCCATATCTGGACGTTGAGCGCAGGTTCCAGCTCCTGGACAGCCAGTTCCACCACTTTTTCTTCCTCGTCTGACACCCTGCCCGCCGCATGGCCCGCTGCAGTCCCTTCATTGCCGCTGCCCACACAGATCACATTTTTCCAGGTGTCGGAGATATCATTTAAAAACCGCTCTACAAGGGAAGTCCCATCATGAGAGCCGTAGGTATTTCCGAAACTGATATTGACTGCCACAGGCATTCTCATATCCAGCGCTTTGCGGATGATATAGTCTACTCCCATCATCAGTTCCGTAGTCCTGGGGAAGCCCTCAGTCCGCGGTATGCCCATCTTGACCACGATCAGTTCTGCTGCCGGCGCAGCTCCCCGGTACCGCTGCCCCACGCTTCCTGCACCGTTTCCCGCGGCGATTCCTGCCACAGCGGTCCCATGACCGCTCATATCCCGGCTGGGAACGATCCGGAACCGCTCCCCTTCGTCTGTCTCCGACAATGCTGTATTAATCTCTTCCCTCGTATATTCTGTGCCGGATACATATCCCTCCGGCGGGCTGCCCGAAAGCGTCTGATCCCAAAGTGAGACAATCCGTGTGGTGCCGTCTTCATTTCGGAATGCCGGGTTTGCATAATCGATACCGCTGTCTATGATACCCACCAGCGTTCCTCTCCCGCTGAGAGAATAGGGCGGGAACTGTACGGTATCGATACACGATGCCTGCCGGCCCGCTTCCGCTTCGAAATACAGGCTCTTAGGTTTCTCAATGAACTCAATCTCCGCAAAGCCCGCAAGCTCGTCGATCCGTTCCTCCCGGATCACGACCACTGCGTATCCATTCATAAGCTCTGTCACGGACACAGCGATTTCCCTTACAGCTTCCAGAGTGCCGGAATATTTTACGATCAGCTCCCACTCTCTTGATACCGGGTCATAACCGATCTCCAGTTCCTGGAACCGTTCTCTCTCTTCCGGCGTGGCGTCCAGCGCCAGGTTCAGGAGGTTTTCTATTTTCTGGCTCATCTTACTCTCCTCTGCAACAATTTTGTGTCCCCTCTTTCCCTGCATGAAGATCTCATAACAGGGGATGATTCATTTTATGCAGAAGAACGCCCCTGCGCCACGCAGATGTAGTGACGCAGCTTCCTTTTATTTCCTGTATGCAAAGAGGGGAAGCCCATCTTTTAAGGGCACCTCTACCTCTCCCTGGATAAGGGGAAGTGCATACTCGATAAATTCCCGCCCCACATCAGAACCATTCTTTGTGATCCATTCCAGCGGCACGCCTTTTTCCTGATTGCAGATCAGGTTTACATCCTCTGTCACATAATCTATCCGGTAATCCGCACCCGGCACACGGCGGAAAGCGACCATCTTTCCGGTCTCGCCTTCAAGGGCGCGCTTCACGCCATATGCCCCGGATGCGATGGCTTCTTTCTGGTCTGTTCCTGAGAGCATGGCAGAGGAACACCTCTGACATACATTCAGTTCAATAGAGCGCACTTTCACGCCCAGCCGGTCTTTCACCAGATTTTCCAGGTATTTCCCGGAACCGGTGAGCATTTTGTGTCCAAATGTATCTACGCCCACATCGCTTGCCAGCTCACAGATAAAAGTTCCATTCCCATCATTGATGCCCTCGGAAATACAGACGATCACATTCGGAGTCGTCTCAAGCGCCTCCTTCACATCCCGGATAAACTGTTCTGCGTCAAATGCAGTCTCCGGAAGATAGATGAGCACCGGATTGTCCCCTTCATATCTCCGCGCCAGAGCGCTTGCAGCAGTCAGCCATCCTGCATGGCGTCCCATGATTTCCACGATGGTGACGGATTTCTTATTGTCATATACCGATGCGTCCACCCCGATCTCCCGCACCGTGGACGCCACGTATTTCGCAGCGCTCCCAAATCCCGGCGTGTGATCCGTATTGACAAGGTCATTGTCGATCGTCTTCGGAATCCCCACGAAACGGATGTCGCTCTTGATTTTTTCTGCATAGCGGGACAGCTTGCTCACTGTGTCCATAGAATCATTCCCACCGATATAGAAGAAATATCCGATCCCGTATTCCGCAAATTTTTCAAACAGCCTCGGATACACTTCATCCTCCAGCTCCTCCGGAAGCTTATATCTGCATGAGCCCAGATATGAACCCGGCGTCGTCTTCACCAGCTCCAGCTCCCCGGAACGCTCCAGAGGCTCCATGTCCATAACCTGACCGTTCAAGAACCCCTCGATCCCATTGACCATCCCATAGACTGTGCCAAAAGAATCTTTCCTGTTTAAACCCTCAGATACTACTCCATACAGGCTGGCATTGATGACAGCGGTAGGTCCGCCGGACTGTCCTACGATCACATTTTTCTTCATTCGTTTCCTCCTTGAAAATAACCAAGCCAAAAGGCTTTTCCAATGATAAGCATCTCTACTATATCCGAAAAAATAAAATTTTACAATATCTAAGAAACGATGGTATACTATAGACAGATTATAAAATGAATCCCCAGGGAGGAAAATATTTATGAAATACATCTCATTTGCCATTCCTTGTTATAATTCGGAAGCATATATGGAAAAAGCGATCAACTCTATACTGCCCGGAGGTGAAGACGTAGAGATCATCGTAGTCAACGATGGGTCAAAGGACAGGACCCAGGAGATAGCTGAACGTTACCAGGAAAAATATCCGACTATCGTCAAAGCTGTGAAGAAAGAAAACGGCGGACATGGAGACGCAGTCAACTGGGGGCTCGCACATGCCACAGGAAAATATTTTAAAGTGGTGGACAGCGACGACTGGGTTGACGAAGACTCTCTCTATAAGATACTGGATGCTGTCAAAGGTTTCGTGGATGCGGATTCCCAGGTGGACATGGTGATCGCCAACTATGTCTATGAAAAAGTGGGCATAGCGAAGAAAAAAGTTATCCGTTACAGCAACGTACTCCCGGAGAACCAGATTTTCCGCTGGGATGATATCGGGCGCTTCCGACTGGATCAGTACATTCTCATGCATTCCGTCCTCTACCGCACGGAGATGCTCAAGCTGTGCCAGCTGAAACTGCCCAGGCACACTTTTTACGTGGATAACATCTATGTATATTATCCGCTCCCCCATGTACGCACACTCTACTATCTGAACGTAAATTTTTACAGATATTTTATCGGTCGCGAGGATCAGTCAGTCAACGAGAAAGTCATGATCAGCCGGATCGACCAGCAGCTCTTTGTCACAAAGACAATGATTTCCATGTACGAGCTGCGCCTGATCACGAGCAAAAAGCTGAGGAAATACATGATCAACTACCTTGCCATTATGATGACCGTCTCCTCCATTCTGTGCATCCGGTCTAAGAAGCAGGAAAATCTTATAAAGAAAAAAGAGCTGTGGGATTACCTTAAGAGAAAAGACTACAAGACTTATATGAAGATACGCTACGGCATCCTGGGACAGACCATGAACCTGCCCGGACGCTCCGGAAGGAAAGTATCCTCGCTGGCATACAGCGTGGCAAGGCGGCTCATAGGGTTTAACTAAATCGGGATTTCGGGATTTATTTTATTTGTTCAGGAATAATTTCCCACACCGGAACGCATACTCTTTATTAAAAAAAGGAGTGTATATCATGGCTGTTAATTTTTCTGAAAGTAAAACAAAAGAAAACCTTATGCGTGCTTTTGCCGGTGAGAGCCAGGCGCGAAATCGCTATACGATAGCCGCAGAGCGGGCGGAGGAAGAAGGGATGTACACGATCGCCGATATCTTCCGCTATACGGCTGACCAGGAGCGGGCTCATGCGGAGCGCTTCTATGATCTGTTAAAAGATCTTTCCGGGGAAACGATCCATATAGACGGAACTTATCCTATCGACCAGCAGGACAATCTGGAAGGGCTTCTGCGCGCGGCAGAGCATAACGAGCATGAAGAGTATGCCGATGTCTATCAGGCGTTTGGAGATACCGCGAAAATGGAAGGCTTCCTCGAAGCTGCATCCACATTCTACCAGATCGCGGAGATCGAGCACGTGCACGAAGAACGCTTTGGAAGGCTGGCTGAAATGCTCGAGACGAACATGTATTATAGCTCAAACTCAGTTTCCAAATGGATGTGTACAAACTGCGGATATATCCATGAAGGACAGCTTGCGCCAAAGGTATGCCCTGTCTGCAGGCACGAGCAGGGCTTTTTCATCCCATACACAATGGCATGTTATAAACTGCCGTAACAGCACTTTAACAGACATCCGTCTCGACGATCCCGCTGATTTGCGGCAATGTGCCGCAACAACATCTGATCTGATTTATAATAGGAGGTGCTGCCATTGCTGCGGCAAATCAAATATTTTCAAGCCGTTGTGCGTAATAATAGTTTTTCAGAAGCCGCCGGGGAATGTCATATTTCTCAATCTGCCATCTCACAGCAGATCAAGACATTAGAAAATGAGCTCGGCTTCTCGCTTTTGGAGAGAAAAAACCGAAAATTTGTTTTGACACCCGCGGGGGAGCATTTCTATAAAAAAAGTTTGATATTGACTTCCGATTATGAACAGATCTGCAGCGAGGCGGCTAAGATCGCGCGCGGAGATGAAGTAAACTTAAAAATCGGCTATCTTCGCAGTTACAGCGGCCGGGAGGTTCATTTGGCTCTGGAAGATTTTTCATCCAGATACCCCCGAATATCCATTCAAGTCTTGTATGGAAATCACGAAGAATTGTTCGCTTTACTGCGAAACGGCGGCGCGGATTTGGTGCTGAACGACCAGCGCAGAGCTTTTTCTGATGAATATGTCAATCTGATTCTGTCGACCTGCAGTATGCATATTGAGATATCAGCCAGAAACGCGATCGCCGCGCTTCCCTCTGTCACAACGCGAGAATTAAAAAACATCCCCTGTATTTTGGTCGCGTCTAAAGACCAGAGGGAAATCGAACAGGACTATTATCAGACAGTGCTTGGTTTTCAAGGGGACTTTCTCTATGCGGAAAATCTGGAAGAAGCACGTTTACTTGTCATTAGCGGGCAGGGCTTTCTGCCAGTCGAGGGAAACAGTCAGTCCATGAATCCGGAAACTTCTGTCCGCCGCGTTCTGCTTTGCCGGGACAAAGAGCCGATCACACGAAATTACTGCCTGTTTTGGAAAAAAGATAATTCCGGTTACTTCATTGAGGAATTTGCGGATATCCTGAAAAGCAAATTTGTATAACAGCGCATTCATATAACAGCATATTTGTATAACAGCGCATTCATATAACAGCATATTTGCATAACAGCACATTCATAAAAAAGGCTGCTCTCACAGTTTGAGGGCAGTCTTTTCATATTAGAAAAACTTATCCGACAGCCGCATAACTCAGATTGATTGGATACCCGGGCGATTTTATAATATGGACAAAAGCTATTGAGTCAATATTGAGCCAGAGGAAAAAATGAAGAAGGGAAAGAATGAATAAAGGAAACAATGCTCAGAAGAAAGGAATGGTGATCCATTGTGGAAAAAGATGTAATGCTCGTAATCGGCGCGGGTCAGATCGGCATGGCCATCGCACGACGCATGGGATATGGAAAGAAAATCATTGTGGGAGATAAAAAGGCGGAAAACGCGCAAATGATCGCAAAAACTATGAACGAGGCAGGATTTGACGTCGTACCCATGGGGATGGACTTATCTTCAAAGTCATCGATTCTATCCGTGATCGCCAAGGCTCAAAAACACGGCGAAATTACAATGCTGGTAAATGCCGCCGGTGTTTCTCCAAGCCAGGCCCCCATCGAAGCCATTTTAAAGGTGGACTTATACGGAACAGCAGTGCTCCTGGAAGAGGTAGGAAAGGTAATCGCGCCCGGCGGTGTGGGCGTGACTATCTCAAGCCAGTCAGGACACCGTATGAAACAGCTTACCCCTGAGGAAGACGAACAGCTTGCCTGTACTCCTGCAGAAGAGCTTTTATCACTGGAGATATTACAGCCGGAAAATATCAAAGATACGCTCCATGCCTATCAGATGGCCAAACGCTGTAATGAAAAGCGTGTCATGGCGGAATCTGTGAAATGGGGAGAGAAGGGCGCACGCATCAATTCTATTTCTCCCGGGATCATCGTCACACCCCTGGCGCTTGACGAGTTTAACGGTCCCCGCGGGGATTTCTATAAAAATATGTTTGCAAAATGTCCGGCCGGCAGACCAGGTACAGCGGATGAAGTAGCGAATGTCGCAGAACTGCTTATGCGTGACAGCGGGGCTTTCATCACAGGAGCTGATTTTCTGATCGACGGCGGCGCAACTGCCTCTTACTTCTATGGTCCTCTTAGGCCCTGAGAGCAAAAATCTGGGACCTCAAAAGAAAAAATAAGGGGTTTACAAACAGATTTTCTTGTGGTAGAATACCATTTGTCGAGCGGAAGTGGCGGAATGGCAGACGCGCTAGATTCAGGTTCTAGTGGGAGTTTTATCCTGTGAGAGTTCAAGTCTCTTCTTCCGCATTGATAAAGAGTGAAGAATCCTTTAGAAATGAAGGGTTCTTTATTTTTTATCTGGATGCTTAGATCACTTTATTATGATTACTCATGATTACTGTCTCCGAATTAAATCTATTAAAACGATTGAGACCGTTTCAAGTTTTGTGTAAACTGAAAAAACTGATATAAGATATGTCATTAGTTACTTTGG
>CALWQP010000034.1 GCA_944383695.1 uncultured Mediterraneibacter sp. | reverse complement strand
AAAGCCCTCTTAGAAAAGTGACATTTTCTCAAATAAATTTAAACATTAAAAAGTGACATTTTCAAAAGTTATTGACAATATCAGGGATGGCTGTTGTCCGGGATGACAGCCTGTTGTTTAATTCATCGGGCATCTTAAAAATTTTTCTGCCACAGTTCGTTCAGATCTGCGGCAATATGACATTTTCTAAAACCGGAAAGCGCAGGTCTGTCCTGAAGGATGCCTCATGAATCCGAAGGCTCTCCGGGAAGGTTTTTCAGGTTGATATTAGCTTAATGTCAACTCCTTAAGAGAAAAACAGTAAGCCTCTGAAGCCCCATGCGTATGGGGCTTCGCGTGTAGAAATATGTAGAACGGTTTTTGCGGACAATCCGGGAAGGATGGTCTATAATGTCCACAAACACAAGTCGAACTGTCGCAGGGCAGAAGTATTGTGGACATCAAATAAACAGGAGGTTTTGCTATGTTAGAAGGATTGGCGGGAGGGACCCGCGTGATTGTCTATCTGATGGCGGGGATCGGAGTGCTGGGGATTCTGGCGAAGATCATCAACCAGCTTACACTGTTCAGGCTGGTGAGAGCGGCAGGAAACATGCCGAAGAGTACACACCGACTGATAAAGCTTGTGAGAGCAAAATACGAACACGCGTGCATGATCCACGATTCAGTGGAAAATATTGACGCGTTTGTGGAAAAATACATATATGAATACAGAGGATTCTTGTTCCGTATCCATACGTGGAGGCAGATTGAAGTATTGTCTGTATGGTTTGTGGGGATACTGGCGGCGCTGGGAGCGTCGGCGCACTACCTTTCTTATGGTCTCACGGAGACGGTTTATCAATATATTGCGGCGGGGGTTGCGGAGATGGTGCTGCTCTCTGTGGTCATGAGGCTGTCCGATGAACCATATAAGATCAATGCTGTGAAAATGTATATGGTAGATTATCTGGAAAACATCTGTGCATTCCGTTTGAAAAGACAGAGCCAGCGAGAGAGGGAATCCATAGATGTGATCGCCGCAGAAAACGAGGGGAAAAGCCGGTTTCAGTCCGTGCCGTCCGCCCAGTCTGATGCAAAGCGCGGGAATGCCTCCCGTGAACTGAGGGAAGATTCCGTTGGAGAGGCTCAGAGCACGGCGGCGTTGCAGGCGGCTCAGACTGCAGATTCGCCAAGGACAGCATCGGACCGCTTACGCGCCGCAGAAGCAAAGAGAGAGACCACGGCCAATAGAGACACCGGGCCGGCAGCGCAGGGAAACCGGGAGGAGCAGCTTCCCATCAATATCGAAGGAGAGCCCCGGGCGGCTGAGAGCGGAGGCCCGGCCGGGCAGGCGCTGCGCGGCGCTTCTGCGGAGAATGGTTCTGACAGCGACAGAACAGCTCTGAGGGAAGAGGCGATCCGGCAGATATTAGAAGAATTTCTTGCATAAGCTGCAGATACCAAACGTTTCCAGCAGCGGTTCTGAGAACTCTGTATTTTACTTGAATAAGAAATGCACATTTGGTAAAATGTGCATAGAGTCTCGGAGACAGTCGGACAAACGGCGCCGGACTTCAAATGATGACAAGTGATATCAGAGAGGAAGGATCATAATGAGCAAAGTAACATTTGACTATTCAAAAGCATGTGGTTTTGTGCAGGAGCACGAGATGCAGTATATGAGCGAGCTTGCCGCTCAGGCAAAGGACAAGCTGCTCGCAAGGACCGGAGCGGGGAATGATTTTCTGGGATGGATCGATCTTCCGGTAGACTATGACAAAGAAGAGTTCGCGCGCATCAAGAAAGCGGCTGAAAAAATCCGTCAGGATTCAGAAGTCCTGCTGGTGATCGGTATCGGCGGTTCTTACCTTGGAGCAAGGGCGGCTATCGAGTTCCTTGGCCACTCGTTTGCAAATGTAGTGTCAAAGGATATACGGAAAGCACCGGAGATTTATTATGTGGGAAACAGCATCAGCAGCACGTATATCAAAGACCTGATCGACGTGGTGGGAGACCGTGATTTTTCCATCAACATGATCTCCAAGTCAGGAACGACCACTGAGCCTGCCATCGCTTTCCGCGTATTCAAGGAGCTGCTGGAGAAGAAGTACGGCAAAGAAGAGGCGGCGAAGAGGATTTATGCGACCACGGACAAAGCGCGGGGAGCGCTTAAGAACCTGGCCACAGAGGAAGGATATGAATCCTTTGTCGTACCGGATGATGTGGGAGGCCGCTTCTCAGTCCTCACAGCAGTAGGCCTTCTCCCGATCGCAGTCAGCGGCGCGGATATCGACAGATTGATGGAGGGCGCGGCAGCAGGAAGAAAGGCAGCGCTTGAGAATGATTTTGCAGACAACGACGCAATGCAGTATGCAGCGATCCGAAATATCCTTCTCCGCAAGGGCAAGACAGTGGAAGTGCTGGCAAACTATGAGCCCAGCCTTCATTATGTGTCTGAGTGGTGGAAACAGCTCTACGGTGAGAGTGAGGGCAAGGACCAGAAGGGCATCTTCCCGGCATCCGTAGACCTGACCACAGATCTTCACTCCATGGGTCAGTTCATCCAGGACGGAAACAGAATCCTGTTCGAGACTGTTCTCAATGTAGAAAAGTCCAGGGAAGAGATCGTCATCAATGAAGAGCCGGTAGATATGGACGGACTGAACTATCTTGCGGGAAAGAATGTTGACTTTATCAATAAGAGCGCAATGAATGGAACAATCCTTGCACACACTGACGGCAATGTTCCGAATCTGATCGTGAAAATCCCGGAGCAGAATGAGTTCTACCTGGGACAGCTGTTCTACTTCTTTGAGTTCGCATGCGGCCTGAGCGGATATTTACTCGGCGTCAATCCGTTCAACCAGCCGGGAGTTGAGAGCTATAAGAAGAACATGTTTGCCCTGCTCGGAAAACCGGGATATGAAGAGGAAAGAGAAGCTCTTCTTAAAAGACTGTAATTATATATGCAATGTAGTCTTGGCATACGATACGGCATCACAGACGGTATTTGTCTGTGGTGCTGTATTTTTTGCCTTGAATATTGCGAGGACGCCTGTTTTTCTTCTTTGAATCGGGGATAATATATCAAAAAGAGAAAAACAGGAGGCACTATATATGGAGGAAACTGTAAAATCATACATTGCATATTTAGAGCAGGAAGAAAAAAGCGAGGCTACCCGGCGGCAGTACGAAAGGGATATTCTTCACTTTTTAAGATTCGCTGAGGGAAACGAACTCACAAGAGAACTGGTGCTCCAGTACAAAGAGGAGCTTCAGACGAAGCACCGTGCCAGCAGTACCAACGTCAAGCTGGCAGCGTTAAACGGATTTTTTACATTCCTGGGACGAGATGATCTGCGGGTGAAGCGGCTGCGTGTGCAGAAGCGGCCCTTCCTTCCCCGGGAAAAGGAGCTGACCAAGGCGGAGTACTTTCGTCTGCTGGAAGCGGCAGAGCATAGGAAAAACGAGAAGCTTCGGCTGCTCCTGGAGACCATCTGCGGCACAGGAATCCGGGTGTCTGAGCTGAAATATATCACCGCCGAAGCCGTGTATCAGGGAGAAGCAGTCATCCGGCTCGAGGGCAAGATACGTGTTATCCTTATCTCCGGCAAGCTGAGAAAAGCCCTCAGACAGTATCTTCGGAAAAACGGCATTTCATCCGGCCCGGTGTTCATTACGAAAAACGGCAACCCACTGGACCGGTCAAACATCTGGAAGATGATGAAAGCCCTGTGCAAAGACGCGGGCGTGGCCCGGCAGAAGGTATTCCCCCATAACCTGCGGCATTTGTTTGCCCGGTGCTTTTACAAGGTAGACAAAGACATTGCCAGGCTGGCAGATATCTTAGGGCACAGCAGCATAGATACTACGAGGATCTACACCATGTCCACCGATCGGGAGCCCCGCCGTCATATGGATGCCCTGGGGCTGGTGATATGAAGGGGATAATATGAGGGGAAATAAAAAGCCACATAACTGCGGTTATGTGGTATACCGAATGGATGATCTACATAGATAATCGTTTATTACATTGTATATGAGTCGACTTGTTTTTGCAAGAGGCAAGTGAATTTTTTTTGATTTTGTCAAATTTGACAATAAAAAGTCATCCTTTTCCGTTTTTTGTCGTGAAAAACAGATAAGGATTTCTTTTTATGCCTTTGTTCTGTGTTTTTTATATTAGTGATGGAACTTACAACTGCCCATGGAGCTGATCTGGCGTGATGGACACCACATAACCGCAGTTATGTGGTGCCGGCCGGATGACACCTGCATGGGCAGTTGTGTTTTTTATAAGGTTAACTGATACCTGATAAATTGGATATAAATAAAGGTGTCAGACCGGGTAACGGAATATCCTGCATTTTTTATAGAGAGGAAAAGGACTATGCAGCTGAAACTGACGACGGACTATGCCGTCCGCGCCCTGATGTATCTGGCGGAGAACGGAGGGGTCGTGCCCATCGCTGAGATCGCGGAAGCGATGGACATACCAGAGAAATACTTAAACCGCATAGGGCTGGCGCTCCGCAACGAAGGACTGATCGTAACCCACAGAGGGCAGTATGGCGGTTACAGTCTTGGCAGACCGCCGGAGAACATACGGCTCTATGACGTGGTCCTGCTGGTGGAAGGCACTGTTGTCCTCAACCGTTGTCTGGAAGAGGAAGGCTACTGTGGCCGGGGCGCGATGCGCTACTGTAGCGTACACAAGTGCTATTCGGTGATGCAAAGGAAGTGGGAGAACTTCTTAAGGGGCGTAACGATCGCGATCCTTCTGGAGGAGATGAGCGAGGAAGAGATTGAGAAGAGAATCATCAAAGGCCCGGACGAGATAAAAGAGCAGAAGGAACAGCAGGAGAAAGAGGAGCAGCGAGGGGCATTGATATGCTGACAGAAACAGAAAAGAAACAGAAAGGCGGATATAGATGAAACAACGGAAAAAGACGCTGGCTCTGTCTGCCCTGGCGGCATCGGTTGTGATGCTGGCAGTCGGGATTGGAATATATATACAGCATGGAACCAGCCCGCTGGGTAAGGGCGTATCGGACAGTCAGAGTGAGGCTGACAGCGGTGGGAAAGACACTGGGGATACGTCCAGCGGTGATACTGGCGAGGCTGGGGAGATTAAGACAGAGTATACAGAAGAAGAAAAGGAAGCAGTGGAATCCCAGACCGGAGTAAGTGTACTGGAAGACGGTACAGTATCTGTGGATATCGGGAGCATCCTTGAAGAAGAAGTATCCGTAAAGATAAAAAGGGAGGAAACTTATGATCTCGTTCGGGAAAGCTTCGGGGAAGAAACGCAGATTGAATCAGCCGATATCAGAGAATATGAAGGTACAAAATACTGGGCCGTACATGCGACTAAGAATAATGAAACATATCAGGTATGGATTAATGCAGACAATGGTGAAGAATTTATCAATCAAAGAGATGAATAGAAAGGCATGAGAAAGGAGGTGAGAAAGATGAAAAAACATAGAAACAGGAAAAGTGAAAGGCATATATGGAGCAGGCTATTGGCGGTACTTGTGATCGCAGCGACCTTCCTTACAGGATTTGATATTTCGCTTCTGAACTCAGTATTCGCACAGGAGACCAGCGGCTACAGGATTGAAGTCAGTTACTCCCACGACAAGAGCCAGGCCTTCCTGAAAGGAAATACGGATAGCTTGAGAACAGGGGTTACCTTGGGAGAGCTAAAGGATGTGGAGGGAAATACTTCTGATCCTTCTGGCTTTGAGGCAGCAGTTACCGAAAACGGGACATATACATACACTCTGACTTATCAGGAGACCGCTTCCCAGACTGGAAAGCAGATCGATAAAGAGGAGAAGGTAACCGTGCAGGTGGACCAGATCGCTGCGGCAGCAGAAGAAACGCAGGCAGCGTCTGCTAAGAAAGAACAGTCGGCATCAGGGAAGGAAACACGGAGTGGACAGGCGTCGACAGCATCGAGTACAGAGGCAGCGGAGAACACGCAGCAGGCAGATGCAGGAGAAACGCCCACGGCAGTAGAGCTGTCCGTGCTGGAACAGTCCCTTGCGGAGACGCGGGCTGTGACAACGACTGAGGCGCAGATTGAAGTGAAACAGTATGCAGCTGAGAGCGTCACAGTAAATCTGAACTCGAATGGCGAGAAGGTTTATTTCCTGGGTGGGTCTTTGATCAACGGAGATACAGAAAGCGTACCAGACTATGTAGGAACGCCGGAAAGAAGATTTACAAAGGCTGCTTTTGTTTACACAAACGCACCTGAAAATATGGTGGAGCTGTCGGGCTTGTACCCACTCTATAATACTACTACTCAAAAGTATGACTGGTATTATACCACCAAAGCGATTGATGAAAACAATGGCGGAAGCGGTACAGATGACGTTTCGGATAATATCAAAGTAGGTTATCTGATCCCAGATGGAGTGGACATCCGTTTCTATTATGAACTGACCGCAACGCAGACATATACGATAACGACCAGTGCGAATGCCGATTTCGAACTGGATATCTCAGGTGCGGAACAGGTTCAAAATAGCACTAACCAGTTCAGTGCAAAAGAGGGCACATGGGTCGTGGCAACCATGACGTTGAGTGACGGCTGGTGGTGGGCGAAGGCTGCAGCAACTGCAACTTCAGGAGCAAGTGGGTACAGCGGAGAATGGAGTTTAGAAAGAACGGCAAGACCTCCTGAAAATACGCAAAACCCACCGGTTAATAAAGCAGAGCTGATTGACGGCAATACCGGACGATACCGCGTCATCTTTCAGATGCCGGCGGGGGATGTCGCTTTCAGCCTGACAGGCACATCCTATAATGATGATGGAGATAACGTGATCTGGTTTGGACTGGGAACGACCAGCGGAGGCCGAAGCGATCAGTTTCAGCAGCATGAGATGGGCGCGACCCGGTTCTACACGATCAGCAAGACCTCAAATGCTTATACGACCGGTGAACCGGAGCGATTACAGTATACTAATCGTAGCGGGGAAAGCGCTGGTTACGGCGGATTTGGAACTTACCAAAGCGGTGGTAAGCCCTACTTAAACATGGAAGCGTGGAAGCTGAATAATTCCGAGCGCGACAAACACACAACAATGGAGTACAGGGGCGCTTTAAAGAATAGCAGCCAGCAATTCCAAGTAGATGGTGCAAATGTTTCGGAACAGGTAATCAATACGATCTATGAAAACCGAAGTGGCACTGTCACCAATGTACCGGTTGTTCTCGGTGAGACAGTTCCGGGCGGAACGGTTGAGTTGCGGCTGGAAGTGGGAAGAGGTGTGATACCTATGTGGCAATATCCACCCTTAAGTGTAGATCTTGACGTGTATGAAGCTGGCGGACAATATCAGACTGAAAACTTTACCCGACATACATTTAATCTGCCGAGAACAGCGGGCCAATCAGTGGAGGAGGATCTGCCGGGCGGCGGTCATATAAAGATCGTATGCCATGCGGCGAATAGTAGTAATGCGACTGACCCATATAACGTTCTGCTAAATCAGGGATTTGGATCAAACTACGCTAGTCCTCCCCAGTGGTATACCTATGATATCACTGTCAGTGGTATCGTAACAGACTGGAAAATCATCTATAATCAGATATCTACCGCACAGAGTTCTATCATTAGCAACCTTACCGGCGGTGTGGTAGAAGGGAGTGGCAGTACGAGCGGAACTACGACTACTACTTTGTTGGGTAGGATTAAGGGAAGCTATATTAAATACCGGGCAGGGAAAAACACGACCCAGATAAATTTATATCGTCGGTTTTTTTCAGGGATGGAGTTCTGGCAAGAGGAGTTTAGAGGAGGCGAGCATAATAGTTCAGTCTCTACCGCTAACTATGTCACCATGGGGATTGACATCCTAGATGGGTACAGTAAGCCTAATGTCACGGTTACCGGAATTTCAGGCGTGACTTCAAGTGTGAGCTACATAGGATTAACCAGACCTGGTTCAACTTCTTTTGGTGATTTTTATCGCTATGAATATCGGGTGACAATCAACATGAATGGCGCGACGAATACAACAACATCGCCGGCCGCCATCCTGAACGTAGACTCCCAGCCGGTGCAGTACAGTGTGGGATATTATGATGATCAGGGAAGCAAGTATTATACTCCTACGTCGTCAAGTGGAGATCTTGTTCTTAAATATGATGGAATTGAAAACTACATTGTTCAGCCACAGCTGGATAGTAAGACTACCAACCTTAGAGGGTATCAGCTGCAGATTCATTATACAGATAAGACGGGTAGCAAACAGAATTTTAACATCAATTACAACAGCATTTATGGAGGTTCGGAGACGCTCTGGCTGCCGGGAAGCATGCTGGATGTCCGTAAGATCTATAGCTATATGGAAACACCGGGATCGGTTAAACTTGCAGACGGCGTGGCGAATTATGAAATCCGTCTGGTTCCTCAGCAGGCACAAGATGGGCAAAGCGCATGGCTGGTAGGGGGAGTCGGATTTACGACCTATCAGCAGACAGACTGGTTTGCGCTTAACGATGGAGAGCGATCATATGATAGCGTAACAGAGGAAAATAAGAAGATAGCTTTAGGCGGTCAGAACACCCGCTACAGAGACGGTTACTCAAATAGTGAAGTAGTGTTTGGTAATTATCCGAATGTGCTGGATACAGGAGGAGAAACCTATCTGCTGGATGAAGACAGAAGTAAACTTAGCGGAACAACCGGAGGATCAAGAGCTATTGTCGGTGAGTTCTACTACCTGAATGCAGCTCAAATCGAGATCAAGGTAGACAGTGAGGTTAATAGCGCATCTGGCTTCTCAGCTGCAAAGGCTGCTATTGATGCATGGAACCAAGCCAATGGCGAGACATGGTATACCGGTGTCAACGGCGGGCCAAATCAGACAGCAGACTTGTCGAGTATTGCCTTGCCGGATGAAGTAACAACACAGAGCGGAAAGACGTATGAAAAAGTCGGATGGCGGATTGTGAAAAACCCAAGTCAGCCCGTAAGCAATGCTGGCAATCTGTATCAATATGCAGGAATCACTACCAGCCTGAATCTCTATACACTGGGAACAAATGCTGGAGATACCGAGACAGCCGGAAGAGATGCATGGAATGCGATCTTCGGATCTGGAGTTGGAAACAACCGTACAGCGGGAAGTGGAAAGGTTATCCTCACGCCGTATTACGAGTCAGGCATCAAGAAGGTTACGCTTGAAAATGACACTACAACTGGAGATGGTTTAAATACTGTCTATACGACAGTTCCAGTAGAAACAGGAACAAATCATACTTTTGAGGTTATAGCTAAATTTAAGTATGACGATACAGCTGAAAACTTTAAGAAGATTAAGGATGAAAGCAAACTGTTCGTAGCGTTGTATGAGCAGGCGAACGCAAGCAATGGAGATGCAGATGGAACAGGAGGTTTTAGCTTCGTCAAAGGAAGCAGCAATGTAACTCCACCGTCGGCCGCTTCCAGTCTGGTATCCGACCCGGTTATATCAGATATGAATGCAACGGATAAAACGTTCACCGTGACATTTACGGTGACAGATGAAATGAACCTGACAACGGATAATGGCTATTTAAACTATAACCATAAGGATTATCAGATTATAGCATGGACAGAAGCCAACGAAGCGACATCATTCACAGGTAGCGGCGCAGTGCCGACTTCACTAGGCGATGTGGAAGATTTTAACAAAGTTCCGCAGGTGCGCAACAAGATTTATGTCCAGAAGCCGATCACAGTAACGACAGGGTATGATACTCGCACAGAAAAGTTCTATGAAGATACTGGAAGTTTTACTACCAGCTTTGACTATGACACACGCCCTGAATTTACAGGAAGCAATGATACTGTGAACTACGCGATATACCGTATACAAGGTAATAATGGTACGCCACGCATCTGCGAGGCAGGAACGATTGGTCTTACAAGTGACAACGATGTGGAAAGAAAGACTGGGAATATTTTTTATGGAACTGTCGCATCTGTAGCATCAACGCTTGCGGATGGCCATATCAAACTCACAATAGGACTTAACAATACCGAAAATGTAACGGGAAGTGTATATAAAGTCTACGTATGGAATGAATCTAACGGCGATGTAAGCGTGTTTTCAGGAAACAATATAATTCAAGCATATAAAAACAGCGATGCGGAATTAGACGGTTATCCTCTATCTTCCATTAAGGTTCTTAAGATACCGAAGGTATATACAAACGGTACAGTAGATATAAGCCAGACAACAATAAACAAGATGTTCTACGACGGTGATAAGCTTCCTGCCAGCGCATCATTTACTCTTGAAGGAAATGGAACTACTAAGGAGACAATCATTAAGCTACTGACTGAAGCAGATAACGTGGGTGAACTTAAAGTCGCTTTATACAAAGTAAATCCTTCTGGCAAAGGGGAGCAGCGTTATCAGATGTTCGCATTGGCAAAGTCAAATGGAACAGTTGTTACAGCGGACGGCCAATATACATTGAATACGGTATATAAGGCAGGCGGAATAGAAGATGCGTCCATCACTGTTAGCGGTAATAAAGACTTTACTGTCACATTTGCAAAGACAGGTGGAGAGTATGAGTGGGACGACGGTGCAAGCTACTACATATACGCATGGACTGGAGCAAATGCTAAGGATGATCAACTCCCCGGCAGGTTCGGCCAAACTAGTTCGAGTGTAATAAAGGTTGAAAATGTTGATATTGAAACTGCCAATGGTCTGATACCAAGTGTGAAAACAAGTATGCTGGGAATTCTTGCCGATGAACACTTCGGTGAGATTATCCACTACCCGAAACAGATCGCCATGATGGACAACGTAAAGCCGAATAACAAGCACATTTTCTCGGCAAACCAGAAGATCACCATGACGCCTCTTAAAGTTCAGGAGGGAGGGCAGATGGTTGATGCTGAAGTGCCCAATCCGGACAGCGGAGTAGATGTGGTGATCGAGGAGATCAGGGATAATCAGGATGTCGAAAACAGCATCCAAGTCTCAAGAACAGTGGGAGGCAGCGATGAAACCATCAACCTGACATGCTTCCTTGGCACGATCGAGCCGGGTAATGCCCCAAAGATCAGCACGGACGGTAAGGTTGGAACGTTGCACTTTGCAAATCAGCAGAATGAGCTTTCGCTATACTTCCGGTCATCCACCCCGCCTGATGTGGCGGATGGAGCGCCATTTACAGGACAGATACACTTTGTATTCAGCAAGTCGGCATCAGGAAATTAACGTCAGGAGGCAGAAAAATGAAGAAAAGAATACTAATCGGAGTTCTTAGCCTGTGCCTCCTGGCAGCTCCTCTAAGCACGACAGAAGTGCAGGCGGCCACTCAGGCACAGGGTACGACAGAGTTTACCTATCGAAGTACAAAGAAAACACAGATTGACCGGGGCGGAACATCCGTCAAAACAGGAGACAGTACAGAGCTTGGCAACTGGCTGATGCTGACTTCTGGTTCAGGGATCCTCCTCATGCTCCTCATGGGATTAAGAAGGAGAGCGGAGGAGGAAAATGGGGAGGCATAATCCCAGGTAAGAAAAAGGTTCAAAGCGTTGTGAACGCATGAACATAGAAACAAAAAATAAATAGAAACAAAGGAGAGAAAAAATTATGAAAAACAAGAAACTTTTTGCAGCAGCAATGACAGCAGCACTGGCAGTAAGCATGATGGGAACATACGTTATGGCAGCAACTCCGAGTGGAACAACAGAATTTAGCTATACTCCGGGAACAGCCGGACCGACAGATCCGGTAAATCCAACTGACCCGGAAAATGATCCGAATAACTGGATGGTATCTTACCCGAGAAGTATCGTGCTGATGGACAACAATGAGGCTGATAATGGTGCTGATGCTACGACTGCAAAGAATGTCGGACAGGGACTGAATTTCGATGTAAAGCAGAGAGTGCCGGGCACAGATGGGGACCAGGTTACAGCTTCAAACGTTGGAAGTGGAATTGCAATAAAGGCAAGTGCAGATGGATGGGATTCTGGCAATGATATTAAGTTAAAGGACAAAGTATCCCCGACACCTAATGAGGTTACCATGAATTTGATTGATGAAGGTACAGGTTCTCCCACTGTTACGTATAAATATTTGAATCCAAGTGATACTATGGCAACACTGACAAATACTCATGATACGACAACAGGATACGCTGTACTTAAATACGGAAGTGTTGACAGTGCGATAGAAGGTAATACATACACAGGTAATGTTACATTTACATTCGAAAAGACTATCTAATTTTACACATTTAGAAAATTATTATGTGGTTTTAATGATCGCATAATAATGGCGAAATAACAGGGAGCAGTATCTGCTGCTCCCTGCCTTATTACTGTAAGGAGGACCAATCATGGACTGGCATATAAGAGAACAGGAGTATTCCCGCACATTTAAGGATACGGCAGGGAATGTCTGGGGATATATGACCGCGAAAGAACTTGACAGGCGGTATCCCAACGGCGGGTACCGTATTGTTGCAGATTTAAAGAAAAAAGAGAAACCATCCGGAGATCTTTTCCTGACAGGAGAAGGGAAGAAGAGCTGCCTATATGCCTATGACAGGAAAAAGAAAAGGACAGAGCGCACTACCGGCTACATTGACGTCAGCGGTCCGGACCACCCGGACAGTTTTGTCCGCATCCGCACAGGCAATGTCCTGCGCGGAGTGATTCTCCCTGCTGTGAT
Source organism: uncultured Mediterraneibacter sp. (assembly GCA_944383695.1). GTDB lineage: Bacteria > Bacillota > Clostridia > Lachnospirales > Lachnospiraceae > Mediterraneibacter. Next base: position 20,071 of record CALWQP010000034.1, on the reverse strand, counting down.
ACTCCTTCTCCTGTGCGGTTTATTTTTATTGGGGTGGTATCTTTCCCAGAAGGAAGAAGTTCCGGGACTAGATGAAGCCGCCGTTTCTTATAAGGTGGAAGGGATGGAAAACACAGATCCCGAATCCATCGCCCTGCCCGGAGTGAGCAGGATTGAGATGGAGGCGGGAACGACCCGGGTAGATTTCCCCCTTGTCAATCCCGAGGGGAATACCTGCTACATGAAGTATACCATCCGCGATGCGCAGACGGATGAGGTGCTTTACCGTTCGGGGCTGATCGGACCGGGGCAGGCGGTCTTAAGCTTTGACATAAACAGGCCGGTGGAAGCCGGAACTTATGACATCCTGCTTCAAGTAGAGACATCGGACTTAGACGACTATACTGTACAGCTCAACGGAGCGGAGATCCCAGCAGAGCTGGAAGCAAAATAGATGGGAGAGAGGGTAAAAAATGGAGTACAGATATGAAGAAAAAGACCGGGGCTTACAGATCTGGAAGGACAGGAAGAAACAGAAGTGGAACTGCATAGACAAGGACCGGTTCATGAAACTGACAAAGGGAAAGGCCGTTATCGTGGCAGACACAGGCGTCAAGGGGAAGGAATCCGGAGATATGCTGACAGACGGGGACCACAGCCTGCCGCTGTATGTTACAAGGCAGAAGCCCGGTTTCTTCCAGAAGATCACCGGCTACATCCCTTGTACGGACGGGGAGATGGAAGGCTATGTCCGCGTGGTGGAAAGATCTGCCGGGAAGATCGCGGTCCTTCTGGTCCTGCTGGCAGCCCTTATTGCAGGCAGCATCCTTCTGTACCTGAATACACGGGAAGAGGGGCCGGAACTTGACAAGGCGGCGATCTCCTATGAGATGCCAGATACGATGGTCAATACGGCTCCGGATTCCATTGCCCTGCCGGGATACAGCATCCTGACCATGAGTAATTCAGATGGCGTTGTCCACGCACCGCTCATCAACCCGGAGGGGAATACCTGCTATTTCGTCTATACGGTGAAGCTGGCGGACACTGGGGAAGAGATTTATAAGAGCGGCTACATTGAGCCGGGAAGTGCAGTGCCGGAGTTTGAGCTGAATCAGGAGCTGGAAGCAGGGGAATACGATATCCTGCTGGAAGTGGAAGCGTGGGATATCGAGGATTATACCCAAGCGCTTAACGGCGGAAGTATTGAGGCCCGGCTGACGGTGGAGGATTAAAGATGGGCAAGGGAAATAAGGAGAAATGCCTCCCCCACATGGAAAGATACAAAGGTCTGTACCGGACCGGGGGCAAGGTATACAGAGGCGTGCACAGAAGCAGAAGCGGCGGATACAGGAATGTATTTCGCCGGCTGTGTGCCCTGCTGTCCGTGGCAGTGCTGGCGGCGTGTGCTTTGTCCGGCTGCGGTGGGGCCGCCCCGGCAGAGCAGGCGGAGGATATCGTAGACGCAGCTGTTGGGGATATGGTGCCCCTTGAAGGCACAGGGATGTCCTTTGAGATCAGAGGGGTGTCCGAGGAAGAGGAAGTAAGGCCCTCGGATCCCAGCGGTTACTTTTACTATTATGAAGATATAGAAGGATGGCACTACTATGTTGTATTCGGCGTTATCCATAACCCGGAGCAGGAGATTCTAAGTTCAGAGGATTTTGACGTACAGGCGGTGAGAGGGAAATCCTCGTACGAGACAAAAGCAGCCATGGAGAACAGTTCGGCCTCTACGTTCATGGGGGAAGGAGAGGAGACAGTGGCGGAATCGCCGGGGCTGTTCCTCATTGCCATGGTAGAGGATGGAAAGGAACCGCCGGAGGAAATGACATTGTATTATAATGAAGGGCTGGGAGAAAAGGAAGATACAGAGCTGTGGGATCATGGGATCAGAATAAGTCCCTCACAGTTCTGACCGGTACTATTCCTGTCAGGCATTGTTTCGTAAAAACCTGTATATATAATGAAAGCACGGCTTGACCTTAAGATGTATATAGCAAAACCTCTTGGGGACTGCTCACATGAGTAGTTCCTTTTTTTGTCCGTTTTTGTTTTTATTTTCTCAATCGGGGATAATATATGGAGAAAAAGAAAACAGGAGGCATTTCATTATGAAAGAACGTGTAAAAGACTATATGGCTTATCTGGAGCAGGAAGAAAAAAGCAAAGCGACCCGCAGGCAGTACGAAAGGGACATATTTTACTTCTTAAGATTCGCCGGGGATCAGGAGATAACAAGAGAACTGGTGCTGCGATACAAAGAGAAGCTGCAGGCTGAACACCGGGCCAGCAGCGTCAATGCCAAGCTGGCAGCGCTGAACGGCTTCTTTTCTTATTTAGAACGAGGCGACCTGCGTGTGAAACGGCTACGGGTGCAGAAGCGGCCCTTCCTCTCCCGGGAAAAAGAACTGACCAAGGCAGAATATCTCCATCTGCTGAAGGCGGCAAAGCACAGGAAAAATGAGAAGCTCAGGCTGATCCTAGAGACGATCTGCGGCACTGGAATCCGGGTGTCAGAGCTGAAGTACATTACCGCTGAGGCGGTGTATGAAGGGGAAGCGGCAGTCCGGCTTAAGGGAAAGATCCGTGTCATCCTGATCTCCGGAAAGCTGAGAAAATCCCTCCGGCAGTATCTACGGAAAAACAAAATCTCATCTGGACCGGTGTTTGTCACAAGATACGGCAATCCATTAGACCGGTCAAATATCTGGAAGCTGATGAAATCCCTGTGCAAAGACGCAGGCATCGCGCAGCAGAAGGTGTTCCCGCACAACTTGCGGCATCTGTTCGCCCGGTGCTTCTACAAGATAGATAAAGACATTGCAAGGCTGGCAGATATTTTAGGGCATAGCAGCATCGATACCACGAGAATCTATACAATGTCCACTGACCGGGAGCCCCGTCGTCACATAGATGCTCTGGGATTGGTATTATAAAGGGAAAATAAAAAGACCACATAACTTCTGTTATGTGGTAGTTCTGTCACCGGATCAGTGATGTGGACAGGTGAGAACTCTATTGCAAGGCTAAAGAAACGCAAAAAAATAAAACCTTTGTCTGTTTTTATTAAAAAACCGGATAAAGGTGAGTTTTTCTTGCCATTTTTTACAAATTTCGAAATTTTTCATTTGCCTCTTGCCAAAATAAGTCGGATCATATACAATATAATAAACAATTATCTATGTAGATCATCCATTCGGACTACCACATAACAGAAGTTATGTGGTGTCGACTGGATGTGAGCTGCATGGGCAGTTGTGTTTTTTATGGGAACAAGTGATACCTAACAAACCGGGTATAGATAAAGATGTAAAACCGTGTGACGGAATGTTCTACATTTAACAGGGAGGAAAGGGACTATGCAGCTGAAAGTAACGACGGATTATGCCGTCCGCACTCTGATGTATCTGGCAAGGCATAAAGGGATTGTTCCCATCGCCGAGATCGCGGAAGCAATGAAGATACCGGAGAAATATTTAAACCGGCTGGGACTTGCCCTCCGTGACGAAGGGCTGATCGTTACCCACAGGGGAAAAAACGGCGGCTACAGCCTTGGCAGGCCGCCGGAGAACATACGGCTCTACGATGTGGTAGCGCTGGTGGAAGGCACCGTGGTCCTTAACCGCTGTCTGGAAGAAGACGGTTACTGCGGGAGGGACGCGGCAGGATTCTGCACGGTATACAAGTGCTACTCAGTGATGCAAAAGAAGTGGGAGAACTTCTTAAAAGGAGTGACCATAGCCAGCCTGCTGGTGGAGACCAGCGAGGAGGAGATCGAAAGATGGATCGACAGTGGTCCGGACCACCCGGTCAAAAGGAAGTTTTGCGATCCGATACTCAACAGAAAGGCGGTTGAGGGCCGGCAGGAGGAAATAATCATTTGAGGAGTAATTACAGATGAAACAACAGACGAAGCAAAAGCGGATTCTGATTCTGGCTGTAGCCACAGTCTTGATCCTGGCCACGGGAATTGCAATATACACGCAGTACGCAAAGTCGCCAGATAAAAATACTGCGGACTGCGCAAACGTTTCAGAAGATAAAAATAAAGGGTCCGGAGATGAGACAACACCGGCCAAAACAGAATTCACAGAAGAAGAAAAGGAGCGCATCGAATCCCAGACCGGCGTGACCGTGACAGAAGAGGGAACCGTGCAAGTAGACATCGGGGCAATTCAGGCAGAAGAAGAAAGCATGCCCATCAGCCAGGAAGAAGCGGCGGAGATAGTTATAAAGGAACTGGGAGACGGATCAGAAATAGAATCCATGAATGTCAGAGAAGAACAGGATAAATACTACTGGGCTGTCAGAGCCATTAAAGGAGGTGAGGCGTATCAGGTGTGGATAGACGCAGAAACAGGAGAAACTTTCATAAACCAAAAAGAATAATAGCAAGAATTGGGAGGAGGTGAAAGAGAATGAGAGATAAGAAAAGGAAAGTAAATAGAAAAAAATGCAGAAAAAAGATACTGGCATGGAAGAAATGGGTTGCAGCAGCGGCGGCGCTGACCTTACTGGTGGGAACAGGAACGTCCTTTACATACGCGCAGCAACCAGCAGGCTATGAAACGGCCGACGGCGCAGCAGGAGAAGGAAGCGATGTAGTTACGGAGAAGGGTTCTTCGTACACGGAGAAGATGGTGACGGAATCAGAGGGGAAAGCATCGCAGGGAGAGATGTCAGAGATGGATCAGTCCCAGACGGACAGTACGAAAACTGTACAGCCCGGTATAGAGACCAACGATATCGCTGGCGATACCGTATCAGGAATAAAGGGAGATGATCCTGCGAATGAAGTTGTGGAAAAAGCGCCCCAGGCAGTGTCCCTTTCCGTTCTGGAGGAATCTCTGGATAAAGTTGAGGCAAAGGCAGCGGAAGGTGATGTATATAAGGTTGACCAGTATGCTGCAGAGAGCATCACAGTTAAGCTGGGGGATACCCAGGTGGAATTTAAAGGCGGAAGCTTGATCAAAGGAGAAAATGAAGATATTCCTGAGTATGCTGGCACTGGAGCGAAGCGCAGTTTTGCGTGGGCCGGTTTTACATATCCCAATGGAGATGAGGATCCGGTAAAGTTGAATGGTCTGTATCCCTATGATACAGGCTCGGGTATAGAGTGGTATTATACCTCTGATGAAGAGGACCATGTGGACTCCACAGGCGGCGGACTTGGCGGAATCGACGTAGGCTATCTGCTTCCCAGTAACGTGGATGTACGGTTCTATTATGAACTTGAAGCAGAAAATACATATAAGATAACCAACAATTTGAACAACGGTGGCAATGGTTCTTGGAATGCAGTCATCACGACATCTGGAGGCGGATTACAGGCAAAAGAAGGGGAATGGGTCACTGTGGAGGTCACTCTTGACTCCAAGTTAAAAAGGGCTCTGATTCGCAAAGTGGGTAATACGTCCGGGACACAATATTTTGGACTTGCTAGAGAAGAGAGCGACAGAAGTGCGCTTCTTGGGAATGAGGGAGATAGTCCCACCCCTCCAACGGCGTCCCCGCTTAAGTGGGCGGAACTGTTAAGTACGGATACAGACCGTTTCCGCTTTCGTTTTCAGATGCCGAACGAACCGGTTACACTGGACATTGCCTTTGCGGGCGAGTGGGTAGATGATGGTGATAATAAGATCTGGGCTGGTGCCTATGTGGGGGATTCAAGTTTGGGCGATCCGAATTCACGTGGGCTGATAAGGTTGCGTGCAAGGCTCAATGGCTCGGGTGGCCTGATTTCTCGTCAGCCACAGTATGATACCACAGGACCCGATCAGGGTTATGGACATATCCAGGAAGGCGGAGAACCGCACTCAATGGTCCAGAAGCTGCAGCGAGGAACTATGAGTGCGGCGAACAGGGACAACTACACAAGAGGAGGATCGTTTACGGCATCCAATGGCACTATGTTGAATAATGTCATAAGGGAGACGGTAGTAGATCCTTCAAACCCCACTAAAAAGGGGAAAACCGCAATACATCAGCTGCCTATTGCCGCAAGTTACAGGTTTGTATTAGATGTGGCGGTATGGACAACTTACGGTACCAGCGACGGCGACCATGAGTCTGTCCCTAGAGGAATTTTTGTAGATATATACAAAGATGGAGGAAATTTTGAAGGGGAAGACTTTGTAAGGACTTATGTCGAACTTCCTAATGCGGCGAGGAAAAGCACTACTATGAATCTGCCCAGGGGGGGACAAATAAAGATAACCTGCGACTATTATCATGACAAAAATGCATACGTTACGAGAAATGCCGGTGGGGGCAACGCTCTAGGAACAACAACATTGAGCTCGATATATAGCTTTGACCCCTACGGATATTCTTACACTATTGATGTTAATAATGTGCATAATGATTTTAAACTGGTGTATGACAATTCTATAAACACAGTGCAGGACAACTATCAGATTCAATCAGTGGAAGGAGTCAAAGAAGGGGTTAGCCGAAATGGAACGATTACAGGAAGTTATGTAGAGAAAGCAGACGGTAAAGTTCCACTCAGTGAAAGTATCTATCTGTGGGCTAACAATATGGATATAGATGGAGGGCATTATTTGTGGCTGGAGCCTTTGGAAGGCTATGGGCTTCCAAAGATCGAGACCCATGGATGGAACTCTACAGATCACCCCAAAGCCAGCGGAAAGTACGCCGGGCCAAAACTAAACGCTGACGGTACAATTTCCACAACATTTAAAGATGGGAAATACAGATACCTGTATCTGTATGAGGGGAACAATGAGGCTAAGAATCTTGCCGGGTTTGATAAAACAAAGGACTTATTGGGAGAGATTAGCATCAAGGCGGAACCCATTAAGTTTGATATCGGATACTATAGACCTTCGGACACCTCATCAAGCTATTTCAGTCCAGGGCTGTCGCTCAGCTATGATAACAGAGAAAATTATGTAATACAGCCGACTGTGCCGAGCGGAGTGACAACACTTTCTGGGTTTAATTTAGAGGTATGGACCAAAGCAGAGGCTGGAATTACTCCGGTCAAAGTGGATGAGTTTACATATAAGGAATTATACCCGAACAGCACGGACCATACAATGGACAAATGGATACCCGGTGACGTCATTGCGGTGCGTAATTTGTACAATGCGCTGAATAAGGCGGGAACACTCGCGGGTGGTACATCAAATTATGAGATCCGGCTGGTAATGCAGGAAGGTCAAAATGGATGGCTGGTAGATGGTGCCAAGTTTAACATCTACACCCAGGGGAATTGGTTCGCATCCCAGACAGGGAACAGTCCGTATCCAGGAGATATGAACACTGCGTTTTCAGCGAAAGAGTATCTTGTAGATGCGTATGATGGGACAATGGTTGTCCTAGGGAATTATCCAGAACGCTTCGAAGGAGATGCATGGGCAGATAATCAGAATCAGACAGCAAAGTATGTGCTTGACCAGACGAACAGTAAGACCAGCGGAACAGTAAGTCAAGCATCCAAGGATACAGCAATTGGGTGGTTATACTACTTGAGTGCGGCAAATGTACAGATTGTTACACCCCCGGATGCAAATCTCGGGACAAATACTATTAGTCAGTGGAATACTAATAATGCGGATACATGGTATATTGGGGCAAACATTGATGTAGGTGATGGTCAGACAAAGCACGCACTGGATTTAAATACTATTAAATCAGAGGCTCAGATACCGGATCAGACGACTGACGGAAAGAAATTTAATGGCTGGTGGATTATCGACAGCGGAACTGCAGCAGCGGATGAAAAACCACTTTATGAGATTTCTAAAAGCAATAGTACGCTTGACTTTAGCAGTTTAGGAAGTGGTGACCAAAACGCTCAAAATGCATGGAATGCAATCTTTGGATCGATGAATGCAGGATCGATTACCGCAGGCACGGGAACGGTCTATCTTATGCCAGTCTATGGGAATTCGACTAATCCGATTAAACGACCGGATTCCTACAGTGACCAGATTAAGAAGCTATATGGGACACCCTACAGCTTTGATACTCAGTTTACTATGGAAGGACGGGTAAACGAGAACAGTACCGCACAGTTTGTCGTGTATCGGGCAGAGGGCGGAGGAACTGATTGGAAAGTCTGCGTTGGGGGAACGATCGATCTATACAACAAAACAGTAGATAAAAAAACAAAAAATTTCTTTTATGGAAATCTGAATAATGCGGATATCACAGTGACTACATCTTACGATGACGTTTCAGACCAGACGGCAATAACGCTGAATGTAGGAGAGGGATTCGCAGAGGGAAGAACAGGCAGCATATATCGGGTTTATATGTGGAATGAAGCAAATGGGAATCTAAATATACTGGACGGTGATGCTATATATTATGACTATAGGGAGACTATAGCTCAGTTAACAAATGAGTATCCGTATACAGTCACAACTATGCGCCTAATCCCAAAGGTTTACAGCAGCGGAGCAGGAACTGTGACAGAAGAGACTCCAAAATCTAAGATGATTTATGAAGAGGACAGTTTCACAATTTCGGCGGATTTTACTCTGGAGACAGGGAAAGAGACAGTAGCACAGTTGCTTGCAGATAATTCAGACGCTGAAGACGGAAGGGGTACAGAGCTTCATATTGCCCTTTACAAGGCAGGGACAGAAGAGGCTGGTGAGAATGAGGTATATGATCTGTGGAAGAGCAATTGGAATAACTCGGGAAGTACCGGCCATGAAGGAAAGATAGGTAAAATGAAGATTGTACCGTCTGATACGAATGAGCGTGAATTTACGGTTACTGTGGAAATCCTGGGTGGCAATGCAATTATTAAAAAATGGGAGGACGGCGCTAAATACCGGATTTTCGCATGGACAGAAACTAATGAAGCTAATTCGCCTCTTGGAAAACAGGTAAGCGATAGCTTCTCGTCAGATCCAACAGATCCAGATGCAATCAACCGGACCCGGAATATCCCAAGCGTCACTACCACTATGTACTGCATTGTAAAGGATGGAGTTGGGAACATTATTAAATATCCTAAACAGGTGATCATGATGGACAACGTGGTAAGCGGCGATAAGAAGATCTACTCCGGTAATGAAAAAGTGACCCTTACGCCGGTCAGCGGGGCAGAAATTCCCAATCCGGACACAGGTCTGGACGTGAAGATCCAGGGGATCGACACAGCTCCTGACAACAGCTTTAATATTACCAATGCGGGAAAGAATATTGCTATCCAATGTTTTGCTGGTACAATTGACGGTTCAGGCACAAGTGCAAGCCCGGTTACAGGGACGATAGGAAACATCAAGTGCCCCACAGGGGAAGCGTCATCCAGCAGCCTTCCGTTTTACTTCCGTTCATTAAACGCTCCGAATGCGGTTGACGGCGAGGTATATTCAGGAACCATACAGTTCGTGTTCAGCCATACGGCGTCCACAAATTAAGGAGGCGAGTGAAAATGAAAAAGATCATAATGGCAGGTCTGTTCTGTCTGAGCCTCCTTATGGTTCCGGCAGGAGCCTCTCAAGTACAGGCGTCACAGGCATCAGCAACGACAGAGTTCGTTTACCGCGGGACATCGAGTACGGTGATCGACCGCGGGCCGGGAGTAAGCGGGGGAAAGAACCAGGCAGCAAAGACCGGGGTAAAAGCGGACATCGGCAGATACCTTATGCTGGCATCCGGCTCCGGAGTAGTATTGCTCCTCGTGATCGCAGCAAAGAAAAAATCAGAGGAGAATAAAGAGGCTGTGTAAGCAGCCCGGAAACAGAACAGACAGTCCGGGAAATGACCGGGCTATGAAACAGAAAATGGTTCACAGTACAGAACGTACTTGAGCATACATAATAAAAAGAAAAGGAGAAAAAGAAATGAAAAACAAGAAAGTTTACGCGGCTTTAGTAGCTGGTACACTGGCGGTGAGCATGATGGGAACAACTGTTATGGCAGCTGCTCCGACGGCACCATCTGGAGACACAAACTTTATCTACAACTCCGGATGGTCAGGACCGACTGATCCTGTCGATCCCGGAAACGAGGAAAAAGATCCAAATAACTGGATGGTGAACTATCCGAAAACAATTGAGCTGAAAGAGGATAACTTGGCAACCACTCCAGCTGAGGCTCAAACTGAAGGAGAAGCCTTAACCTTCGTAGTTAAGCAGAGGGTTCCGGGATCAGATAAGAATAGTAACGTTACTGCAGAAAATGTTGGAGCTGGTATTAGTGTAAAACCGTCAGCAGACGGCTGGGATACCGGAGCTGATATTACGATGGATGGGTCATCAGGTGAAGTGGTGATGAATCTGGCTAATGCGCTGTCAGATGCTTTTCTGACTCCAAAGCAGGAAATGTTAAGGCTGACACAGGATACGCCAACTGACGCCGGATATGCTGTTGTCAAAGACAACTCTGCTGCAGTAGATGGTGCAACTTACACTAAGACTGTGACATTCACCTTTACACGTGAGACAACCTAATTTATCGTCTCTACATACTTAGCTTTCGTAACACCGGTCAAAACCGGTCCACGAATTATATGGACAAGGAGTAGGCACCCTGCTCCTTGTTTCCATGTCGGAAGGAGGATACCGTTGGAGTGGAAGGTAAAGAGAGGGAATGCCCCTCTCCGTTTTAAAGATAACAAAGGAAACGTGTGGAAATACATTTCAGGGAAACAGCTCATGGAACGCTATCCAAACGGCGGGTACCGTATCGTGGCAGATATGAAGAAGAGGGAGAACCCCTCAGAGGGAATCACTCTCCTGGATCAGGAAAATCAGTCCCGCCTTTACCCCTGCAGCAGGCAAAAGAAAAGGCTGGAACGGACCGCAGGCTACATTGACGTCAGCAGTGAAGAATACCCGGACAGCTTTGTCCGGATCCGAAAAAGCAGCCTGTTCCGGAGCCTGATCCTGCCTATCCTGCTCCTGATCATCCTAATCGCTGCCTTTTTCCTGGGATGGATGCTTTCCAGGGAGGAGGAAGTGCCGGGACTGGATGACACCGCAGTCTCCTACCGTGTGGAAGGAGTCAGAAACACAGACCCCGACACTATCGCCCTGCCAGGGATCAGTATCCTGAAGATGAAAGCGGGCTCACGGACCGTGGAGTTCCCCCTGATTAACCCGGAGGGGAATACATGCTACATGGCGTATACAATAGTAGATCAGGCGTCCGGGGAGACTCTCTATGAATCGGGAATGATTGAACCCGGGAAGGCGGTCTTGAACTTTGACCTGAACCGGACGCTGGAACCGGGTACATACAGTATTCTTGTACAGATCAAGACAAATGACCTGGAAGATTACACAGTGGAACTCAACGGAGCGGAAATCCCCGCAGAGCTTGTTGTGGAATAAAGGGAGGCTTAAACATGCAGTACAGATATAAAAGAGAAGGAAATGAGAACATTTTCTGGAAAGACCGTAAAAAACAGACCTGGAGCTGTATGGACCGGAAGCAGTTCATGAAAGTGACAAAGGGAAAGGCGCCCATCTGCGCGGACGCAGGGATTAGGGGGAAGGGTTCCGGGGACGTGCTGACCGACGGGAATCAGGAAGCCGCCCTCTATGTGCCAAGACAGAAACCGGGATTCTTCCAGAAGATCACAGGGTATATCCGTTGTACCGATGAGCAGGAGAGGGAATGGTATGTCCGTATCCTCAGCCGCTCGGCAGGGAAGATAGGAGCACTGATCCTCCTTCTCGCCGCTGTCATCGCAGGAGGAGCGTTTCTGTATTTCCGCATGTCGGAAGAAGGGCCGGATCTGGACAAGGCGGCTATTTCCTATGAGATGCCTGATAGCATGGTAAATGAAGACCCTGACACTATCGCCCTTCCCGGATACAGCATTTTGAGCGTCAGCAGATCTGACGGCGTGGTGCGTGCGCCCCTGATCAACCCGGAGGGAAACACCTGCTACTTTGTATACAGCATTTCCCTTGCAGATACGGGAGAGGAGATCTACAGAAGCGGGTATATTGAGCCGGGCAGCGCAGTGCCGGAGTTCCGGCTTAATACCGTGCCGGAAACAGGAAGCCATAACATCCTTGTGGAAGTGGAAGCATGGGATATCGAAGACTATACACAGGCTCTCAACGGCGGAAGCATCGAAGCCGTACTGGAAGTGGAGGAGTAAGGATGAAAGGAACGAAGCGTTTCATTCTCCTGCTGGCGGGGGTTGCCCTTCTGATATCCGGCTGCGAAAAAAAAGAGAAAGCACCGGAAGCGCTTAAGGAGGCCTTTTTCAGTGAAGACGGCACCTGCCGGATCGAAGGGACGGAGGTGTTTGTCCGGGCTGATAAGGCGGAGGCGTCTGAGGAAGTAAGACCTTCAAACCCGTCCGGCTATTTCTATTATTATGAAGACCAGGAAGGGTATCACTATCATGTGATATACACTTCCCTACTCAACTCATCCCACACACTGTTAAAAGCGGCTGATTTTGCGGCTGCCGCATGGGGAGAGGCCGGAGAGTATGAGGCGAAAGTAGTGCTGCAAAACAGCGCCGGCAGCACCTTTATGGATGGAGATGCCGAGACTGCGGGAGAGGAGGCGGTTTTGTATATCATCAGTATGGTAAAGGACACCGATCCGGATCCGGATTGGGTTACACTGTATTATAATGAAGGGCTTAGGGATAAAGCAGAGGGGGAACCGTGGGATTACTCCCTGGAACTCCTTTCTGACACAGTCGGCTGATACCGGGAGCCGGCAGCATATCCCCGGGAAGCAGGAAGAAGGCATCCCATGCCTATGAGGGTTGATTTAGAAGTCAAATGCCGAGATTTGTATTATGCGGAGAGACATGGTGAGGAGAGGGACAATTCTGAAAAATTTGGAATTGTCCCTCTCTTTTTGTATGTGCGACTTGCGGCGCACGTCTCTTAAGAGTGTGAGTCCCAAATCTACCCGGTAGTGGGAAGGATATAGCCGAAGGCAAGTTCGTCCGTCTCCAAGCCAGTATCTCCAAGTGGTGCAGCCAGTTGGACGAATACCGAAGCATGACCGTTTAACTGGAACGCAAAGGCTTCGTTACAGTCCCATAACCATTCATAAGTATATGAATAAAGAAATAGGGCTGTATGCGATTGGCCGTCCTAAAAAGCCAAAGCATCATTGCGAGGATTACGGATCGGCACATCACCTCAGAACCTGCCATCCGGACTTTACAGAAGGCATTTGCCGAGCAGCCGGTGCGAAAAGGAGAATTACTTCTCCAATATATCCTGAAAAATACTCTTCCGCTGTTTTCGGTCATTTTGACGGTATACAATCCGTGAATGGGATTCTTGCATCCTGGGGTTTATGTTTTGCGCAGCAAAAACTGCTTTCTGTACTGAGAGGGAGGTGTCCCGATCACATGCAAGAACAATTTAGAAAAATGCTGTGAATCTTCCAGCCCAATCTTACCTGCGATCTCTGTCAGGGAAAGATCGGGATCTTCCATCATGCCGATGGCATTGTGTATGTGGTAAATATTTATGTAGCTTCCCAAGGGCATATGCATATAGCTGGAGAATATCTTTCCCAGATACCGGGCGGATATGCGCAGGCAGGAAGCAATGTCCTGGATCAGGATTTTTTTCTCATAATTCTTCTCTATGTTCTTCTCTATGAAATCCATCGTAAAAGAGATGTATCGGCCGGGTGCAGTTGACGGACTGCAAACGGTTTCGTCCCCATTGTAATAATGAAATATTTCAATCAAAAGCTGCAGGAGGAGAACATTGATTTCCGCAGATGCAATTGATCTATTGGAGGCCGGGGAATTATATAAAGGGATGACTGAAGGGACGATTCGGCGGATGTCTTCTGTGGCTGCCTGCCTGTGAAAAAAGTGGAAGTGGAAAAGAAGAGAGTGAATGAGGCTGACCGGATTTTTTGTATCTTGTATCAATGCGATTTGTGAAAAGAGCCTGGGAGAAAATTGGATGTGATAAAATGAGCACTCTTCATCTTCTGGTACGGAAAAAGAGTGTACGGTGTAAGGTGATATCATCACAAAATCTTTCGGAGCGCAGCAGACAGACTGACCCGCGATATCCATAGAGCATTTCCCCGATCCGATCAGATAGACATCAATGTCGGTATGCAGATACTTCTCAAAATGATCACCTGCCTAATGAGCCAGAAGCGCCGCTTCTGTAACCGAATTCTCGTAGGGTGGAAGGTAATTACCTGTATACCGCATGAAAAATCATCTCTTATGGTTCAAAGAATTTTTCCTACATTATAAGATATGGCAAGAAAAAAGTAAACGAGAAGTTCCTGATTATACAAAAAATGCGTAAAAAAAAAGCAAATTATACAAGCATGTAAAATATATGATAGAGTATAATAGAATTATGGAAAAGTATGTATAAAAATGTAAAAAAACAGAGAAATGTCAGTTTTGTTGCAGATATAACAGTATCTGATGAGGAGGACAGACAATTTTAAGAAAGGGGCGGATGAGAACAAGTGTGTGTCTTTATTTTGGATCGAAAACAAAACAATATATAGTGGGTATAGTATGAAAAAAATATGCGTTGCCACATGGCATATCAGGAAAGTAGGAGGTATGTATGAAACTAAAAACAGTATTACGCAGAGGAATTGGAATGCTTCTGGCGTCTGTTCTGGTGATCGGCTCCGGGCAGACTGTGCAGGTACATCATGTACAGGCTGCGCCTACAAGCTTTCCTGCGGCTTTTGCATGGCAGCCGCAGTCGCTTATCGTGAATGGGGATTTTGAAAGTACCGACAATTTTGTGACAGACGAAACGGTAGAGGGGCAATGGTTTCTGTGGCAGGACAGCCAGAAGGTGATTGGAGGCTATAAACATGGCGGCCAAAGCTCCATAAGACTGACTGGAGAGGGAAGTGCCGTTGATCAGAAAGTGACCTTAAAGCCGAATACACAGTACACTCTGTCAGCCTGGGTGCGCGCGGATCGTGGTCAGGGAGCCAGATTGAGAGCGTTCCTGAACGGTGGCACCCAGCAGGAGCAGAAAAAGCTTTTTGACACAACGACCTCCTGCTATGATACATGGGCTCAGTATAAGATTACATTTACAACAGATGCAGATACGACCTACGCGAATGTAGGCGCTGTGCGGGCTCATAATACACTGGCCGTGGACGGAAATGTCTGGGTGGATGATATTGTCATCAGTGAGACAAGCGCTCCGTTTACAGTGCAGAGAACAGATTCAGAGACGATTACGGCAGTGCTTCCGGACAAGACATCACTGGATCAGTCAGAGGTGTCACTGCGCTATGGCGTCGGAGAGGGTGCGTCTGCGCCACAGAATCTAACGTGCAATGTGTCTTTTGATCCGAATACGAGCACGGCAACTATTACGCATCCGAATGTATCTGCGGATACAGAGACGCAGGCAGTGTTTGAACTGACGGTCTCTGGGGAAACATTTACACAGACAGTAACTCTTCCGGCGAATGAGGATTATGTAGCGCCGATGCTGGGTGACGTTGTGGAATTGAAAAATGGTTCGGTAACGTTAGATCTGGCGGAGGTCCCCACGAAGGATCTCACGGCTCAGCAGATCAAGATCACATATACAAACTATGATGGGGCGCAGGCGACTGCATCTGTATCAAAAGTAGAGAAAATCGGTGGCACTACATACAAAGCAGAGTTTAACAGGCTCCCGGCAAGGGAAGAGGATCATACATATACACTGACATTTGATGTGGGCGGTGTTCCAGTGCAAAAACAGCTTATTGTGAACACGACCAGGGGAAAAACCTTTTATCTGGACGCAACGAATGGGGATGACAGCAACGATGGGACTTCCCCTGATCGGGCGTGGAAGACCTTGGACAGGGTGAATGAGACTGTCTTTATGGAGGGATCAAGCCTTCTGCTGAAAAGTGGGGAAACGTGGACCGGAACGCTAGCTCCCCAGGGATCAGGAGCAGCGGGGGCTCCCATTATTCTCTCAAGTTACGGAGAAGGAGACAGACCCAGGATCCTCATGGATGAGAATGCTTCTTATAATGAGATCGTTATGAGAATTGCAACGAAAATGACACGGAAAGTCAATGAGACTTTCCGACTCCATAATCAGAGCTACTGGGAGATCAGCAATATTGAGTTCCAGAATCCTAATTACGAGGAAAACCAGCCCGAGGTTGCCAGTCGGGGACTGGAGCGAGGCATGTATATCACAGCCCAGGACGTAGGTCAGCTGGATCATATTTATATTGATAATGTGTGGATTCATGGCTTCCAGACAAGTGGAGGGACGAATCAGCATAAAGAGTCGGGTGGTATTATTTTCTTCATCAGCGCGAGCGAGACAGCTTCAGAGAGGGTTCCCACATGGTTCAATGATATCCGTGTTACAAATTGTACCGTGGAAAAAGTGGGAAGAAGCGGATTCTTCCTCTTATCTCCGTGGAAAACAAGAGATATGACCAGCGATGGAAGGTGGGGCGGACGTTGGACCATGGTAAACAATGCGGGTGAGGGCAGTCTAGGGGCGTTCACTCCCAGCACTGATATTTACTTCGGTCAGAATATATTCAGAAATATTTCTGGAGACGGAATCATCCTGCAGTGTATGAAGGACGCCGTGGTAGAATATAACCTAATTGATTCCACTTGTACTGGCAATTGGTTCGCGGCAGGAGTTTTTCCGTATTTGGTATCTGATGCGACTGTCCAATACAATGAACTTGCCCGTACGAACAGAGGAGGGGACGCGCAGGGAGTTGAGATCGATGCTCTGAATGAGAACGTTGCGGTTGTTTATAATTACAGTCATGCGAATGCGGGCGGTTTTATTCAGTTCTGTGCTTTGGAGAACCTGCCGTCTTATGACTCTTATTATGCTTACAATATCAGTGAGAATGACGGCAGCACGGATCCTCCTCAGGGAAACAATGCTCTTATCATGCCGTTGCCAGGAACGATCAACTGTTCGGTGTTTAACAATACGGTTTATTTTAATCCCAAAGGCTCCATACATTACACCGGAAATGAGCAGTTCTATGTTCCTCACAGTGGAGCAAGGACATCGATTGCTATTTATAACAATATTTTTTACCGGGCAGACAATGCTTATACATTTAACACCGAGGAAAAGAACTTTTTCAATTCCATGACAGCGCTTGCGGATGATAATGTTGTGCCTCAGGGGCAGAAGGGGAAATTCGCCAACAACCTGTTCTACAACTTCAATACCTCCGGGCTGAATACGAACAGCGCCTTTTATAAGAATAATATATGGGGACAGGATCCCCAGCTTAGTGCGCCAGGTACGATCGGCGATGGAGATACGGATGCGCTCTTAAAGGAAAAGAATATTGAGAAGGCGTGGAACCTTGATGCGTATAAGCTTAGAGCTTTATCCCCTGCAATTGACGCGGGGCGTCCGATCAGGGATATATATGCATCAATTCCTGATATGCTTGGCAACTCGGTAGACACAAGTACGCCGGATTTGGGCGCTATTCAATATAGAGAAAGCACCAGCATTACCATTAATAAGACGCTGGGTAAGACTTATGACAAAGTGGCTATAACGCTCACAAAGGACGATGTGACGGTTAAGGGAAGCCCGGGAGATGTCAGCTTTACATGGTACAGTATAGGTGAAAGCGGTGTGGAAGAGAAGCTTCCATCTGCTCCGACCGATGCAGGAACTTACAAAGTAGTTGCAGAGGTTGCGGCTTCGGGACACTATGAAGCGGCAAGCGCGGAGCAGGAGTTCACGATATCTAAGGCAGATCCGGACTATGAAACACCTACAGGACTGACAGCGGTAGTCGGACAGAAGCTTCAAGATGTAGAACTTCCTGACGGCTTTACATGGACAGCGCCTGATCAGAATGTAGGAGAACCCGGAGCCAATGTGTTCACGGTGATCTATACTCCGTCCGATACGAAAAATTATGAAGTGGTGAATGACATTTCAGTAACAGCCGAGGTTACAGGGAAAACCAGTGTTACAATAAACAAGGACTTGAACAAGTCCTATGATGGAAATGCAGTGTCACTGACAGAGGATAATGTGGAAGTTACCGGAAGCACCGGGGCGATCAGCTTCACATGGTACAGCATAGGAGCTGACAGCACGGAGAAAGAGCTGGAGGAGGCGCCTGCAAATGCAGGAGATTACAAGGTTGTTGTGAAGGTTGAGGCGTCAGGTTACTATGAAGGAGCAAGTGAGGAGCAGACCTTTACAATCTCTAAGGCAACGCCTGAGTATGAAATCCCGGAAGATCTGACAGCAACAGAAGGACAGACGCTAAAAGATGTAACACTTCCTGATGGTTTTACTTGGGAAGATGATTCCCAGAATGTGGGCGAGCCGGGGCTCAACGAGTTTACGGTGAAGTTCACACCAAAGGATACGGCGAACTATGAAGAGGTAACAGGTATCACGGTAACAGTGGAAGTCACCGGAGAAAGCAGCATCACGATTAATAAGCAGTTGGATAAGACGTACAATAGAACTCAGGTATCTCTTACAGAGGAGGATCTGGAAGTTGCCGGAAGCGCCGGAGAAATTACATTCACATGGTATAGCGTGGATGAAGATACAACAGAAACGCTGCTTGGAGATGCGCCTGCAAATGCAGGAAACTACAAAGTAGTTGTTAAGGCTGCAGCGTCAGGCTACTATAAAGGAGCAAGCGCAGAGCAGACCTTCACGATCTCTAAAGCAACACCTGCATATAGCATTCCGGAAGGGCTGACGGCAATCGAAGGGCAGACTCTAAAAGAGATAACGCTTCCGAAAGGCTTTAAATGGGAGAATGATGCCCAGAGTGTAGGAACAGTCGGAAAAAATACCTTTAAAGCTACATACACACCGGACGATACAGTGAACTACAAAGTGGTGACAGATATCTCCATAGTAGTTGAGGTATCAGAAAAAGTTCCGGAAGCAAGCACGATCCGGATAAATAAGGAATTGGACAAGGTGTATGACACAAAGGCTGTCACACTCACAAAATCCGGTGTGGAAGTTACTGGAAGTACTGGTGAGGTCAGCTTCACATGGTACAGCATTGGATCGGGTGGTACAGAGACAAAGCTTACATCCGCTCCAGTCAATGCGGGAAGCTATAAAGTCGTTGCCAAAGTGGCGGGGGACGACTCTTATGCAGGGGCAAGCACGGAGCAGAACTTCACAATCTTCAAAGCAGTGCCTGAGTATGAAACACCGACAGGGCTGAAAGCAATTGTGGGGCAGACACTTAGAGATGTAACGCTTCCGAAGGGATTTACATGGGAAGATGATTCCCAGAGTGTGGGAGGTGTTGGAACCCATCAATTCACAGCAACTTATACCCCGGATGATACGGTGAACTATGAAGTGGTAAAGGATATTCTGGTAATGATCACTGTGGAAATACAAAGCAGTATCAGCATAAGTGTGGAGATGCTCGATAAAACATATGATGGCTCGCCCATAACTTTTACGGAGGATGATATTGTAGTTACCGGAAGCAGCGGGGCAATAACAGTTGAATATTACAAACAGGTAAGCAGCGCGACAAGGGCCGCAGGCTGGGAGCTGCTGAGCAGTGTGCCTGTAAATGCAGGACATTATAAGATGGTCGTTACAGTTGCATCAGACGGCACATATAGCGCAGCAACGCTGGAACGCGAATTTACCATTGCAAAAGCAATACCGTCATACACAGTTCCGACAGGGCTGAAAGCAACAGTGGGACAGACCCTTGCAGACGTGAAGCTTCCTGAAGGATTTACATGGGAAAATGTGTCCTTAAGCGGAGGAGCAGCCGGGTCAAAAAGCTTTATGGCTATGTATACTCCAGCTGATACAACAAACTACGAGACAGTATCAGGGATAAATATAGCAGTAGAAGTTTCGGCAGTAGCCAGCGGGATCGGACAGGCGAATATGTCTGCCGTTCCGCCGAGATCAGGTGATGATGCATTTGCAGGCATACTTGTTGCGAGCTTGCTATTATCAGGTTTAGTCGCACTTCTTGTGGGCAGAAAGAGGATAAATAAAAAAGGATAAACAGCATTCTGTTCTCATAGAACAAAAGAGGCTGTTGCAGTAGTCCGGTGAACTGCTCCCTGTCAAGTAGACAGATGAAAAAATAAAATTTTTCTATCTCCAGCCGTAGTTGTACGGTTGGAGAT
>CALWQP010000033.1 GCA_944383695.1 uncultured Mediterraneibacter sp. | reverse complement strand
GGCCATTTTTTGAAAGTTGTGGATAACAAAACTCAGCAGATTTATCTTAGGGGGATAATTCTGCGGAAACTCAAGAATGAGCAGGGTTGACAAAAAAGCAACATATGTTAAAATGTAAAAGTGATTTTGAAAAAAGCTGTGATCGTGTAAAGTAGAGACCCATTTTCTATCAGAGAGAGAAAATCACCGGCTGAAAGTTTTCTTTAGTTCAGATGGCGATCGAATTTCCCACGTAAGCTGCGTTTTTGAACAGTCTGAGATGATCAGCAAGTAGGAAGCGCCGTAACTGTACGTTACACAGACTGGAGTGCCTGCAGCGCTGCTGCGGGAAACAGGGTGGTACCGCGAGTTTTATGACCTCGTCCCTTTTGGGATGAGGTTTTTTTGTGTGTGGGATTTATACGAAATAAGGAAATACCACAAGGGTATACCTTTATGCCGTTAAATACACGGCAGTAAATAAGGAAATACCACAAGGGTATACCTCTATGCCGTTGAATACACGGCAGTAAATAAGGAAATACCACAAGGGTATACCTCTATGCCGTTGAATACACGGCAGTAATTAAAGAAAGGAGTAAATGGAAGATGAAGGAAAAACTGGAACAGATCAAAGCGGAAGCGACTGCGCTCATACAGGCTGCGGACGTTCCGGAGAAGCTCAATGACGCGCGTGTCAGGTTTCTCGGAAAGAAGGGCGAGCTGACAGCGGTCCTCAAAGGAATGAAAGACGTTGCTGCGGAAGAAAGACCGAAGGTAGGCCAGATGGTCAATGATACAAGAGCTGCCATTGAAGCTCTTCTGGAAGAGTCAAAGACAAAAATGGAGAAAGCGATCCGTGAGCAGAAGATGAAGGAAGAAGTGATCGACGTCACCCTGCCTTCAAAGAAGAACATTATGGGACACAGACACCCGAACACGATCGCGCTGGAAGAGGTGGAGCGCATTTTCGTCGGAATGGGATATGAGGTCGTGGAAGGACCGGAAGTAGAGTATGATGAGTACAATTTTGAGAAACTGAACATCCCGGCAGACCACCCGGCAAAGGATGAGCAGGATACATTTTACATTAATAAGGATATCGTGCTGCGCACTCAGACCTCTCCGGTACAGGCCCGCGTCATGGAGCAGGGAAAACTTCCGATCCGCATGATCGCGCCGGGAAGAGTGTTCCGCTCTGATGAGGTGGATGCGACACACTCACCTTCCTTCCACCAGATCGAGGGACTTGTCATTGACAAGAAGATTTCCTTTGCTGACCTGAAGGGAACACTGGAGGTATTTGCAAAAGAGCTGTTCGGTCCGGAGACAAAGACGAAATTCCGCCCTCACCATTTCCCATTTACAGAGCCAAGCGCGGAAGTGGATGTGAGCTGCTTCAAATGCGGCGGCAAGGGATGCCGTTTCTGTAAGGGGTCCGGCTGGATCGAAATACTGGGCTGCGGCATGGTGCATCCGCACGTGCTGGAAATGTGCGGGATCGATCCGGAGGAGTACGGCGGATTCGCGTTTGGCGTGGGCCTTGAACGTATCGCGCTCCTGAAATACGAGATTGACGATATGAGACTTCTGTATGAAAACGACATACGGTTCCTGAAACAGTTTTAGAAAACGATCGATTAAGGAAATAGAAGGAAGGAAAGGTTAGAGATATGAATACTTCATTATCATGGATAAAAGCATATGTTCCGGATCTTGACGTGACCCCGCAGGAATATACAGATGCGATGACGCTGTCCGGAACAAAGGTTGAGGGATATGAGAGGCTGGATGCAGACCTTGACAAGATCGTGATCGGGCAGATCGACAAGATCGAGAAGCATCCGGATGCAGACAAACTGATCGTCTGCCAGGTGAATATCGGTGCAGAGACGATCCAGATCGTGACCGGCGCCCCGAATGTAAAAGAAGGGGATAAGATCCCGGTTGTCCTGGACGGAGGACGTGTCGCGGGAGGCCATGAGCCGGGACAGAAGGTCGAAGGCGGCGTAAAGATCAAAAAAGGAAAACTCCGCGGCGTGGAAAGCTGCGGCATGATGTGTTCCATCGAGGAGCTGGGCTCTACCAGGGAAATGTACCCGGAGGCTCCGGAATATGGCATTTATATTTTCCCGGAGGACGCAGTCGTTGGAGAGAGCGCAGTCAAAGCGCTTGGGCTTGATGATGCTATTTTTGAGTATGAGGTCACATCCAACCGGGTGGACTGTTTCAGCGTGATCGGGATCGCGAGAGAGGCTGCGGCTACATTCCGCAAAGAATTTAAGCCTCCGCTAGTGACAGCGACAGGAAACAATGAGGATGTTAATGATTATGTAAAAGTGACGGTGGAAAATACGGAGCTCTGCCCGCGGTACTGTGCGAGGGTGGTCAAGAATATCAAGATCGGGCCGTCCCCGGAATGGATGCAGAGAAGGCTGGCTTCCGTGGGCATCCGTCCGATCAACAACCTTGTAGATATTACGAATTATGTGATGGAAGAGTATGGGCAGCCAATGCATGCCTATGACCTGGATACTATCGCTGACCATCATATTATCGTAAAGACTGCGAAGGATGGAGATAAGTTTACTACGCTGGACGGACAGGAAAGAACAATGGATGAGAACGTACTCATGATCTGCGATGGCGAGAAGGAGATCGGTATTGCCGGGATCATGGGCGGCGAGAACTCTATGATCACGGACAGTGTAAAGACGATGCTTTTTGAGGCGGCATGCTTTGACGGTGTGAATATCCGCAAATCCAGTAAAAGGATTGGCCTGAGAACGGATGCTTCTGCAAAATTCGAGAAAGGTCTTGACCCGAACAATGCGCAGGCAGCGATTGACCGCGCGTGCCAGCTCGTTGAGGAGATGGGCGCGGGTGAAGTCGTAGGCGGGATCGTGGATGTCTACGGAAAGAAGAAAGAACCGGTAAGAGTGCCTTTTGATGCAAAGAAGGTTAATGAGCTGCTTGGCACGGATATCCCGGAGGAAGAGATGATGGCGTATTTCAAGATGCTGGATCTGGAGTACGACGCCAAAACAAAGGAAATTATCGCGCCGACTTTCCGGCATGACTTGTTCCGCCTTGCGGATCTTGCAGAAGAAGTGGCGAGATTCTATGGCTATGATAACATTCCTACCACGCTGCCCACAGGTGAGGCGACCACAGGAAAGCTATCCTTCAAACTGCGTATCGAGCAGGTGGCAAGAGATATTGCGGAGTTCTGCGGATTCAGCCAGGGCATGACCTACTCCTTTGAGAGCCCGAAAGTGTTCGACAAGCTGCTCATCCCGGCGGATTCTCCGCTGCGGAACGTGGTAGAGATCACGAACCCTCTGGGAGAGGATTACAGCATCATGAGAACAACGTCTCTGAATGGGATGCTTACATCGCTTGCTACGAATTATAACCGGAGAAATAAAGATGTGCGTCTGTATGAACTGGGCAACATTTATCTGCCGAAATCACTGCCTTTGACAGAGCTTCCGGAGGAGAGGATGCAGTTTACCCTGGGCATGTATGGCGCTGGGGATTTCTTCACTATGAAAGGCGTGGTAGAAGAGTTTTTTGAGAAGATTGGAATGAAAGGCCGGGAGAAATATGATCCTGATGCCGGAAAATCATATCTTCACCCGGGACGTCAGGCAAACATCATTTACGACGGTAAAGTCGTAGGTTATCTGGGAGAGGTTCATCCGGAGGTGGCAGACACCTATGGGATCGGAGAGCGCGCTTATGTTGCCGTGATCGATATGCCGGAGATCCTGCCCTACGCTACCTTTGACAGGAAATATACAGGCATTGCAAAATATCCGTCAGTCACAAGAGACATCAGTATGGTCGTTTCGAAAGATATTCTTGTGGGGCAGATCGAGGAAGTCATTGAAAAGAAGGGCGGCGCTCATCTGGAGAGCTTCCGGCTGTTTGACCTGTATGAGGGAGAACAGATCAGGAAGGGATTCAAGTCAGTGGCTTATTCCATCGTGTTCCGCGCAAAAGACAGGACACTGGAAGAGGCGGATGTCTCCTCTGCGATGAAGAAAATCCTGGGAGGCCTTGAAGAACTCGGGATCGAACTGAGACAGTAGAAAGGATTATGTCAGTGAAGACAAGTGATTTTTATTATGACCTGCCGGAGGAACTGATCGCCCAGGACCCTCTGGAGGACCGTTCTTCTTCCAGGCTTCTTGTCCTGGATAAGGAGACCGGAAAGACAGAGCATCATGTGTTCCGCGAGATCATTGATTATCTTGATCCCGGCGACTGTCTGGTCATTAATGACACAAAGGTGATCCCGGCGAGGCTTATCGGGGCAAAAGAAGAGACTGGTGCGAAGATCGAGGTCCTGCTCTTAAAGCGGGGCGCGGACGATGTATGGGAGACACTGGTGAAGCCGGGACGTAAGGCAAAACCGGGAACAAGGATCAGCTTCGGAGACGGACTTCTCGTAGGAGAGGTGGTGGATATTGTGGATGAAGGAAACCGTCTTATCCACTTCGAGTATAAGGGGATCTTTGAGGAGATCCTTGACCAGCTTGGGCAGATGCCGCTTCCGCCTTACATCACGCATCAGCTGAAAGACAAGGACAGGTATAACACAGTGTACGCAGAGCATCCGGGGTCTGCGGCAGCGCCTACAGCGGGGCTTCATTTTACGCCGGAGCTTCTGGATAAGATCAGGGATAAAGGCGTGGATATCGCCCATGTGACGCTCCATGTAGGGCTGGGGACCTTCCGCCCGGTAAAAGTGGATGATGTGGAAAACCACCACATGCACTCAGAGTTCTACATGATCGACAGGACGGCGGCAGAGAAGATCAACCGGGCAAAGGATAAAGGAAAGCGGGTGGTCTGTGTGGGCACTACGAGCTGCCGTACTATTGAGTCTGCCGCGGATGAGAACGGCAGGCTGAAGGAGTGCAGCGGCTGGACGGACATCTTCATTTACCCGGGGTATCGGTTCAAGATACTGGACGCCCTGATCACGAATTTCCATCTGCCGGAATCAACGCTGGTCATGCTCGTGTCAGCGCTGGCGGGCAGGGAGCATGTGCTTGCCGCCTATGGGGAGGCAGTGAAGGAGAGATACCGGTTTTTCAGTTTCGGAGATGCGATGTATATAAAGTGAGTAGTGTCTGCGCCTGTAATCTTGTTGCGCTTCAGTTAAAAAATATGTAGAATTCTTTAATGGGACGATGGACGGGTTAATAATTCCCGGAGTATTTCAAGAAATTTTTCGGCAGGTTTTGAAAAAATCTGATATTTTTTCCAGATGATGCTCAGTTTATTTTCCAGTACGGGATCCAGGGGGCGGAAGCAGAGGCGGCTGTTTCCGCTTGTATTGATGATCTTATCATAGCCAATGGCATAGCCCAGCCCTTCGTCTACGAGAAGGGATGCGTTAAAAAGCAGGTTGTAAGTGGCTATGATATTCAGCTCAGTGACCTCTTTCCCCATCCACTGCGTCAGGCTGCCTCCTTTTGCTTCCTGCTGGGAGAGGATCAGAGGTTTATCCCACAAATCTTTTGGTGAAATGGTATCCTTGTCTGCCAGGATGGAATCTTTTCGCATCAGCACGCCCCATGTTTCAGAATAGGCTGTTTCTAGCGCGTTGTATTTTGTCAGGTCTACATCACCAAAAACAACGCCGAAGTCGATCAGTCCCTTGTCCAGATATTCTGATACATAGGGAGAGTTCCCACTGGAGATATGGTAATGGATGCCAGGATGGCGGCTCTGGAGTATCTGGGCGGCTCTTGCGATCAGGCGGACGCCGTCTGTTTCTCCGGTTCCGATATAGACGTCGCCCATGACGATATCATCTCTTATGCTGATTTCGTTTTCTGTTCTTCTGACCAGATCAAGGATTTCTTCTGCCCGCTTTCTCAGTATCATTCCTTCTTCTGTCAAAGTCACTTTGCGAGAGCCTTTTGTCCCGCGGATGAGAAGCTGCTTTCCGAGTTCTCTTTCCAGACCTTTGATCTGAGTGGAGAGTGTGGGCTGAGAAAGATGAAGGCTTTCCGCAGCGTGTACAATGCTCTGTTCCCTTGCAATAGCAAGAAAATATTTCAGGACTCTCAGTTCCATAATATCCTCCTTACTGAGCCTTAGATTATATATACTTATTATATAAGTTCAAAGGAAGATGTACAATATATAACTAGAAAAAAACTATTGACATATATTGTTTATAAATATTTGAAATACAATGCTGCGCCGATTAAAATAAAATGGAAAGAATGATAAAAGACGGGATTTGAAAGGAGAATACAGAAATGTTTGGAAATTTTGAATATTGTAATCCGACCAAACTTTATTTTGGGGATGGAGCGCTGGACTATTTAAATACAGAGCTTCCGAAATACGGCGATAATGTAGTTCTGATCTACGGCGGCGGTTCTATTAAAAAGAATGGGATCTACGATGACGTATGCCGGATACTGAAGGACAATGGAAAAAATGTGGCGGAGATTTCCGGCGTCATGCCGAATCCGACCCTCGAAAAGCTGTATGAAGGCGTAGAAATCGCAAAAAATCATCATGCGGATCTTCTCCTTGCCGTGGGCGGCGGTTCTGTCTGTGATTATGCGAAGGCAGTTTCTGTCTCTGTGAATTGTGAGGAGGATCCATGGGAGAAATACTACATCCGCTTTGAGGAACCGGACTGTGAGACTCTTCCAGTGGGCTGCGTCCTGACAATGGTGGGGACCGGCTCAGAGATGAACGCAGGAGCGGTTATCACAAACCATGAGACAAAGCAGAAGATCGGCCATGTCTTTGCAGATGAGAAGATCATGCCCAGATTTTCTGTCCTGAATCCGGAGTATACACTGACACTGCCCCATTATCAGATGGTTGCCGGGATTTATGATATATTTAATCATATCTGTGAGCAGTATTTCTCCGGGCAGGATGACAATACCAGCGATTACATCAGCGAAGGGCTGATGCGTTCACTGCTCCATTCCAGCCGTATCGCT
This sequence comes from uncultured Mediterraneibacter sp., assembly GCA_944383695.1. Taxonomy (GTDB): domain Bacteria; phylum Bacillota; class Clostridia; order Lachnospirales; family Lachnospiraceae; genus Mediterraneibacter. The sequence continues at coordinate 28,334 of CALWQP010000033.1, read as the reverse complement.
AATAATGATCCTCAGAATTATGAAGCCCGTAGCAATATCATGTGGACCGCCACATGGGCGCTGAACACACTTGTTGCAAAAGGAAAATCTACGGACTGGATGGTGCATATGTTAGGTCAGTCAGTGGGGGCTTACACGGACGCCACACACGGCATGACTCTGGCAGCCGTTTCCCTTCCTTATTATCGTCATATCATGCCTTACGGACTGCAGAAGTTCAAACGTTTTGCCGTTAATGTATGGGATGTGGATCCAAGCGGAAAGTCCGATGAACAGGTTGCTGAAGAGGGACTGAAGGCCATGGAAGGCTGGATGAAAGAGATGGGACTTGTTATGAATATTTCCGAACTGGGAGTTACAGAAGAGATGCTGGACGGTATCGCAGACGGTACGCGGATCATGCAGGGGGGATATAAGGTTCTTGAATGGGATGAAGTGAAAGAAATCCTGAAAGAAAGTATGTAGGCAGAATATGCCGGGGCAGAAACGCTCTCTGCCCCGGCATTTTCTATACCAGCTGCCGGCAGGCAATACGCTGCAGGATGTGGTTTGGAAATACCAGAAAGGCGGGGCTGTTTGATGAAAAAATTTATTATAATGATGTTTATTATTGTGTGTGCTTTCTTGACAGTATTGGCAGGCTGTGCAGACAGCAGGCAGACAGAAATCTCTGAATCGCGATCGACAGCTTCTGACCTGGCTTTTGACCCGGCTGAATCTGACGAGGCCGCTGGCAAAACACAGGGATCACAGCCAGAAGCAAATGAAACGGCAGGGGAAAATGCCGGGGAGGAAGAAAACATGAACAGAAAAATGATCGTTGAGGTGGATGGTAATCGTTTTACCGCCACATTAGAAGATAATGAAGCAGTGGAGACTCTGGTGGAGATGATACAGGAAAGTCCGCTCACCATTCAGATGAGTGATTATTCCGGCTTTGAAAAGGTAGGGATCCTGGAATCCAAGCTCCCATCAAGCAACAGGCAGACAACGACTCAGTCAGGGGATATTGTGCTGTATCAGGGAGATAAGATCGTTATTTTCTACGGCTCAAATTTCTGGAGCTATACAAGGCTGGGGAGGATTGATGACCTGTCCGGCTGGGAAGACGCACTTGGGGACGGAAATGTAACGGTGACTTTTTCGTTGGAGGAATAAAGGAGGATATCACTAGAACTGGAAATACAACCGTGCCCGGAAGTGAGGCTTATCTCAACTGACAAACAGGCAGATTCCCTCAAATAAAATGTATAAACAGCATGTACCGCATCATAGGATGCCTGTAATAAAGAAATGTGAGAGAAGCGGGTGCATTGCAGCGATTTTCAAAAGTGTACCGTCTGATGTATAAAGGAGGCGGTCCCTTATGAAGAAAACGGCTTTTCTCTGTCTGGCGCTGGCGGCGGTCCTGTATTTTACGGGAAGCTTCTGGAAGCCGTTGGCGAGCGGACAGTCCGGGCTGCCCGGCTATGCATCTGCCCGGAAAATGACAGGGTCACAGGGTATGGGAGAGACATCACAACAAGCGGGTGAGATGAGGGAACAGGCGCTGATCAAAGATTTTGAAATCGTCCGGCAGATGCCGGAACTTCCCACGGGATGCGAGATTACGGCGCTGACTATGATGCTGGATTATTATGGCTGTCAGGCAGATAAGACGATCATGGCAGAAGAATATCTGCCCACTGTCCCAGCAGAATTTTATGAAGGAGCGGACGGCAGGATATACGGTCCGGATATGGAGGCGAATTTTGTAGGTGATCCGTTCTCAGGCGGATACATATGCGGGACAGATGCGATCTTGTCCGCTGCGGATGCATACCTGTCTGATCAGGGCAGCAGCCTCCGGGCAAAGGATCTGACTGGGACAGAGCCGGAAGAACTGTACAAATGCGTGTCAGATGGGATTCCGGTGCTTGTATGGATTACCATCGGGATGCAGGAGAGGGATGAGGTACATGGCTGGTATACAGAGGACGGAAGATGGATGGGCTGGAGCAGCAATGACCATGGTGCTGTCCTCATCGGATACGATGCAGATACGGTTACCATTGCTGACCCGCTCTCAGGACTCCGCGTGTACGCCCGGGAGATGTTTGAGCACGTGTTTGCTTCCCGGGGATATCAGTGTATCATCATCAGCGGGGAGCAGTCTGTCAAAGCCCGGAGATAATGCGGCGGCAGAGAAAGGGATATCGGAGAAAATCGCACAGAATAGAAGTCATAATCCCCCTTGCAGAAGCATAGGCTTTCTGCACGGGGGTGACTTTTTTGATCTATGTAGTGCAAACTGGTGATACGCTGGAAGGAATTTCCCGGAATACCGGCGTGCCTGTATGGAAGATCGTATATGACAACCAGCTTTCTGACAGGAATATCCTTGTTCCGGGGCAGGCGCTCCTGCTCCTTTTGCCGGGAGAGAGCGGAACTCTTGCCGGCGGGAAGAGGGTGGGCGGATATGCCTATCCATTTGTAGAGCCGGAGATACTGGGGCAGGCGTTTCCTGCGGTGAAAGAACTGCTCGTGTTTTCTTATGGCTTTACCTTTGAAGGGAATCTTGTACCACCGCCTCAGGATGATCTGTGGATGATCGAGACGGCATGGAACCGAGGAGCAGAACCTCTGATGGTGCTGACCCCATTTTCCGGCGGGGCGTTTAACAATCAGCTTGTAAAAGTGCTGGTGGAAAATGAGGAAATACAGGATAAACTCATTGAACAGATGCTTGTGACTGTAAGCGACAGGGGATATGCGGGAGTGGACATTGACTTTGAATATATCCTGCCGGAAAACCGGGTGCAGTACGCGGAGTTCGTCGGTAAGACCCGGCAGAAAATGAATGAGAACGGATACCGGGTGTCTGTGGCAGCAGCGCCTAAGACATCAGACAGCCAGAAAGGGCTTCTTGTGGAAGGGATAGATTACGCACTTCTCGGGGAGAATGCGGACGCAGTTTTTCTGATGACGTATGAATGGGGCTACACCTACGGTCCGCCCATGGCAGTGGCGCCGCTTGACAAAGTCCGGCAGGTGGTGGAATACGCACTGACAAGGATTCCGGCGGAGAAGCTGATCATGGGAATCCCGAATTACGGTTATGACTGGCCTCTCCCATATGAACGGGGAATTACCAGAGCGCGCACCATAGGAAATGTAGAGGCAGTGGAAATTGCGGCAGATAACGGCGCGGTCATCGAGTATGCGCCGGTTGCCCAGAGTCCATGGTTTACCTACCGTCAGAGTGGGATAGAGCATGTGGTCTGGTTTGAAGATGTGAGGAGCATTGAGGCAAAATGGGAGCTGGTAAAGGAATACGGTCTTTCCGGGGCATGGTACTGGAATCTGATGCGGCCCTTCCGGGCGAACTGGCTGCTTCTGAGGGACAGTTCTCAGTGACATTACGGCCATTAGTTTATAAATTCATAAGATTTTGTTCACCAGACTTCAATATTTTTATGATATGATAAAAAACAACAGAAGCTGTTTCCAGGGCAGTTTCCGGCGATCAATGGCAGTGGGGCATAAAGATGAATTCATACAGAGGGAACGAAAGAAAAAACAAAACGACAGGGAGAAACAGGGCAGGAAGAGTCAAGGACAGAGGAAGAAGGAAATGGCTCCATGCAGTCCGCAGGAAACCTTACGTGGCAGCAGGCGTCCTTGCCCTTGTGATACTGACGGCGGCGCTGGGGATATATTCCTGTGCGTCGGGGAAAGGATATCATGTGGACGTGGATGCTTCGGAGCCGGAGCTTGATGTCCAGCTCCTTGATGTTAATCCTTACTCCAGGCCGGGAATCCAGAGTGACGGCATCAATGGGATCGTGATACACTACACCGCGAATCCCGGCAGCACGGCTCAGGAGAACCGGGATTATTTTAATGGACTCCAATATTCACAGGAGACGGAGGCAAGCAGTAATTTTATCGTTGGTCTGGACGGAGAGATCATCCAGTGCGTACCTACGTGGGAAGTTGCGTATGCGTCAAATGAGCGTAATTATGATACAGTATCCATTGAAGTGTGCCATCCGGACGAGACGGGAAAGTTCACGGATGAGACATACCGCTCCCTTGTACAGCTTACGGCATGGCTGTGCGTGAAATTTTCTCTCACAGAGGAGGATGTGATCCGGCACTATGATGTGACAGGTAAAATCTGTCCGAAATATTTTGTAGAACATGAGGACGCGTGGGCTGATTTCAGGGAAAATGTCAGGACTGCGATCCAAAAGACTCAGGACCCGGGAGGATGAAAGAGAAAAATGGCACTTCATACATTGGCGTGGAGTGTCTTTGTTTATTGGGCATTATTTGGCGGCTGGATTATTGCTATCCCCCGGAAAACTTGCTATAATGTGGAAGTTAAGTCTGTAGATGGCAGGCGGCGCGGAAAGGAACTGCCGCATATGCAAAGCAGAAGAAACGGAGGGTAAAGATGAACGATCTGGAAATGTACCGCGAGCAGCTTGCGCTTTGTGATGATAAGATCATCGACGCGCTTGTAGAGAGAAATGCCATCATCGAGAAGATCATGGCCTATAAAGAGACTTACGGCATGCCCATCCTGCAGCCGGCACAGGAGGAGAAGCAGCAGAGAAGGCTTGACGAGAAGCTCAAAGACAACAAGTATCAGGAAGAGATCCAGGACGTGTTTAAGCGTATCTTAAGGAACAGTAAGCGCATACAGGCAAGGAGGCTCTTCTCTTATAATATCGTGCTCATCGGATTTATGGGAGCGGGAAAGACCACGATCTCGGACTACTTGAGCACCATGTTTGACATGAGGCTGGTGGAGATGGATCAGGAGATTTCCGAGCGTGAGGAGATGAGTATCCCGGATATTTTTGCTACATATGGAGAAGAATATTTCAGGAATCTTGAGACAGATCTTTTAATAGAGCTTCAAACAGGCAAGAACTGTATCATATCCTGCGGAGGCGGGGTGGCGCTCCGCGAAGAAAATGTAAAAGAGATGAAGAAGAACGGCAGGGTCGTGCTCCTTACCGCAAGTCCGGATACGATCTATGAGAGGGTCAAGGACAGCAACGACAGGCCGCTTCTTCACGGAAACAATAATGTGGAGTTTATTGCGGATCTGATGGAGAAGCGCAGGGAGAAATATGAGGCTGCCGCTGACGTTGTTATTCAGACAGACGGCAAGACAGTCCTGCAGATTTCAGAAGAACTGATCTCAAAGCTGACGGAGATGGATAATGTTTGAAAAATTTTTCCCGGATGAGTATGTGGCGTCCACATATGTCATTCCATTTGAAAAACTGTATGAACAAGGTTACAGGGGCGCTATTTTTGACATCGACAATACATTGGTGCCGCACGGTGCTCCAGCAGACGACAGGGCGAGAAAGCTGTTTAAACGGTTATCGGATATCGGATTTTCATCCTGCCTCATCTCTAATAACCAGGAGGCAAGGGTGAAGATGTTCAACCGGGATATCGGGACAAACTATATCTATAATGCTCACAAGCCTTCGACAAAAAATTATATCCGTGCCATGGAGATCATGGGGACAGACCGGACAAACACGATTTTTGTGGGAGACCAGCTTTTTACGGATGTATGGGGTGCAAAAAGGGCTGGAATACGCAACATTCTGGTCAGACCCATCCACCCGAAAGAGGAGATACAGATCGTCCTTAAGAGATATCTGGAGAAGATTGTGCTTTATTTCTATAAAAAAACATTGAAAATTAGCAAAAATTAGTATAGAATCTAAAGATAGAGCGTCTGCTCAGATGCACGATTGAAGGAGGAAGACAAATGGTCGCAGCAGGAGATTTTAAGAACGGCATTACCGTAGAGATTGACGGGAATATTTATCAGATTTTGGAATTCCAGCATGTAAAACCCGGAAAAGGGGCAGCTTTCGTGAGAACGAAGCTGAAAAACATCATCAGCGGCGGTGTTGTTGAGAAGACATTCCGCCCGACTGAGAAGTTTGAAAATGCGCATATCGACAGGAAAGAAATGCAGTATCTCTATCAGGACGGTGATCTGTATAACTTCATGGATGTGGAGACATATGACCAGATCGCGTTGAACTCAGATGTGGTAGGTGATGCGCTGAAATTTGTAAAAGAAAACGAGACAGTGAAGATCTGTTCCCATAAAGGAAATGTATTCTCTGTGGAGCCGCCGCTGTTCGTTGAACTGGCGATCACAGAGACAGAGCCGGGCTTCAAGGGAGATACAGCGCAGGGCGCTACAAAGCCGGCTACTGTTGAGACAGGAGCGACAGTTATGGTTCCGCTGTTCTGTGAGACAGGCGATGTGCTGAAGATCGACACCCGTACAGGTGAGTATCTGTCAAGGGTATAAGGTCAGAATATCTGCACAGTAAAAGTATACAAAAATCTGAGAGAAAAGGATGTGCCGTTTTGTGCGGTACATCCTTTTTCTGTGAAAAAGGGAAGATGCAAGAGGGAAAAGTGTAAGAAGTTATGATGGCTTATTTTGTGAAAACTGTCTCATTGCTTTTTATATGAACCTCGTCTATAATCAAGAGCACATAATATAATTCAGGTCAATTTATCAAATTCATACGGTATATTTCATACCGGATTCCTCATTTAATTTAAGATGGTCCGCGTTTAAGGAAGGAGAAAAATGAATTACAGAGAATTTACAGACGCGGTAAAGAAACAGATGAATCAGAGGATGGAAGGAGGTGTTCAGGCAAGTCTTTATACGGCGGTAAAAAATAACGGAAAAGAACGCATGGGGGTGCTCATCGAAACTCCCGGCGTCAATATTTCTCCGACAATCTATCTGGAGGAGTATTACGAAAGTTATCTGAAGGGAAAGAACCTCGGGCAGATCGTGGATGAGATCATACATTTTTATAACAGCATAAGACAGGAAGAATCGTGGGACTGCGAAAGGCTCCGAAGCTACGATGGCGTCAGGGACAGGGTTGTTTTCAAGCTGGTAAATACGGCAAAGAACAGAAAATTTCTAGATATGATGCCGCATCGTTCGTTTTTGGATCTCTCGATCGTGTTCTATGTGCTTCTGGAGGCAACGAGTGACGGAACGGCAGCTCTGGCGGTATCAAACAGCCATGCAGAACAGTGGAAGGTATGTGCGGACACCCTGTGGGCGGATGCTGTGCGGAATGCAAAAAGGCTGCTCCCGGCAGAGTTTGTCACTATGGACCATGCGCTGAAGGAAATATTGGGAGAGAATACAGGTATTGCCGACAGAGGAGAATCTGGAAACCTTCTTCTCGGAGATGTCCGGGAGAAAGATGGGATGTATATCCTGTCAAACAGCCTTAGGAGCTACGGCGCGGCATGCATCGCGTATCCCCACATACTGGAGATGATCGGAGAAATCCTTCAAACGGACTACTATGTCCTTCCAAGCAGTGTCCATGAGGTTATCATTGTTCCCTTTTCCCCTGGTCTTGACAGCAGAGAGCTGGATGAGATGGTAAGGGAGATCAACGTAACTCAGGTGGCGGCAGAAGAAGTGCTGAGCAGCCATGTGTATTTGTTTAAGAGGGATATGGGGACGCTTTGTAATGGGAACGCGCAGCAGACAGGGAGGGCAATGGGATGAAGCATCTGACAGGATGGAGAGTATTTATTGCTATTGTGTTTTCTTTATACCTGAGTCTGTGGGCTGAGAGTATATATCCAGTAAATGCTGCTGCGGATGAGTCGGTGGAACTTACTGTAGGCAGGGAGGTTTATTATGGGACATACAGTACGAATTATTTTGATGTGGACGGAAAGATGGCATACTGTCTTGAACCATTGAAAGACACACCGGTCTCTGGGCGCTATTCGGTGCATCCTCTGCGCGATGGTGCGGTGAGAAAAGGTCTTTATTACGTATATGGAGGACCGGGCTATGCTTTGTATCAGGCAAAGTTCGGAAGTATTGGGGTCAAAAGCAGATACAGCCAGGATGATGAATACTGCATGAGTCATTGCATCCTGTCTTATCTGTATTCGGGAAATGATTCCGCGTTTACCGGACTGGACAGCAGTTCCATAGCTGTTTTAAAAGGAAGAGCAGAACACATCCTGAGTCTGCCGGAGCCGCCAGAGGCTTTTTATGCATTCCTGTTCAACATGGATGGAAACGGCCAGGTAATGGGAGGCAGCGGACGAGACAGGACAGGAGAGATTGAAATCCGGAAAAGCTCAGATCAGCCGGAATGGACAGAGGACAATTCCTGCTATTCCCTGGAAGGCGCAGTGTTTGGGATATACAGACCGGGAGAGGATACGCCTTTATGGACTGTGTCGACCGATAAAAAGGGGTATGGCAGACTGACAGATATTCCGATCGGTACATATGAGATTTCAGAAATTGAAGGCCCTATGGGGTTTGCCTTAAGCGAGCAGCGGCAGAAGCTCCAGGTGGAGGAGGGCACGGTATTCCGGTACGAGTGTGTAAACAAGGCACAGCATTACCCGGTGCAGGTCCTGCTAAATAAAGTTGATGCAGAAACCGGCGAGCAGAAGCCCCGGGGAGCGGCCTCACTTGAAGGCGCAGAATTTGAGGTGAAATATTATGCCGGATATTACGATTCGGACCCCGGGACTATGGACATCCTTCCGGAACGAACCTGGATATTCCGCACAAATGCAGCGGGAGAACTTGAGTTTTCAGATGCATATAAGGTAAGCGGAGACGAATTTTATAAAAATGGCGCAGGGGAGAACGTGCTGCCTCTCGGGACGGTCACTTTCCGGGAAGTAAAAGCCCCGGCAGGATATCTGGTGAATGAGGCTGTTTTCATAGAAAAAATCTGTCCGGACGGAACAAAAGTGACAGATACCGTGTATCATGTGCCGGATATCCCGGAACAGGTATTGAGGGGAAATCTCCAGATTGTGAAATTCAGGGAAGATGAGAATGCGGACCAGAAAACGCCCCTCGAGGGAATCATTTTCACTGTTACCTCAAAGACCACAGGAGAGCAGACAGAGATCATGACAGATAAAAACGGTTATGCAGTGACCAATAAGGCAGAGGACGGCAGGGGAGGACTCATATATGACACGTATGTGGTAAGTGAGAAAAATGCGCCGGCCGGTTTGCTGCCCATAAATGATTTTGAGGTTACGATTTGCGAAGAAGGGCAGACCCTTTACTATATTCTCGAAGACAGGCGGGTACTTTCTCCGGTCCGCCTCGTAAAGAAAGATACAGACAGCGGTGAGGTGATACCGATTGCGGGAGCAGAATTTCAGCTGCTGGATAACGATAAGAATCCCATTACCATGACGGTACATTATCCCCAGGAAATCGTATACAGCACATATCAGACAGATGAGAGCGGAAGCTTTGTCCTGCCTGACAAACTGCCTGCAGGAGTTTATTATTTTCAGGAAAAACGGGCTCCGGAAGGGTATGTCCTTAGCAAAGAAGCGGTCAGATTTGAGATTACAGAAGACCATGAGTGGGGTGATCCCTTTGTGGTGGAGTTCGCGGATAAACCGGCCATGGGACGCATCCGTATCAGGAAAACAGATGAAGAGACAGGGGAGGCGATTCCCGGAGCCAGGTTTGAGATACGGGCAAAAGAGGATATACTGACGCCGGCAGGGACGGTCCGTATGACAAAAGGAAGTCTGGCAGGACTGATGGAGACAGGGGATGACGGTACAGCGGAGTCAGACAGCCTGTACCTGGGGAAATATGACATACGAGAAGTTGAACAAGCCCCGGGATATGTGCTTTCAGAGGAGGTATATGAAGCAGAACTGAAGTACGAAGGTCAGGAGACCGAGATCGTAACAGAAAATATAGAATTTACAAACAAGCCTACAACAGTGATCCTGTGGAAGACAGAGGCGGACGAAGATGCTTCCGGCAGTACAAAAAAGGGGAAGGAGGGGCTGGAAGGGGTAAAATTTACTGTTTGGAAGAAAACGGCAGCTGAGGATGAAGGCGAACAGGAGGTGAAGGAGCATACAGAGGATTATGTAACGGATAGAGAAGGACGGATCGTACTCAAATATCTGACGCCGGGAATCTATTGTGTCCGGGAGACGGAGAGCATCCCCGGATACCTCAGGGATGATGCAGTCTGGGAATTTGCCGTTGAAAAGACCGGCAAAGTCGAGGGAAAAGCGTGCATGGAATATAAAATTGAAAATGAAAAGACACAGATCAGAGATACGCTTGCTTTCTGGAGAGAAAGCGGGGAAAAAGAAATCTATGCCGGAGAAGACAATGTGATCGTAGATACCGTAAACCTGGAGAATCTGGAAGCAGGACGGGAATATACGCTGAAGGGCATGCTGGCAGATCCGGACACAGGGGAAATATTGGGACCGGATGGGGTACCCGCGGCAGACGGACAGCCGGCAGCAGTGGAGAAGACTTTTACCGCAGAAGACTCATCGCAGGAAATCAGAATGGAATTCTTTCTGGACACGGCCCGATCTGAGGATAGAAAGGTTGTAGTATTCGAGTCCCTTTATATGGGGGATATCCTGATTTTTTCTCATGACGATCCTGATGACGCGGGACAGACAGTAGCTGTACTGAAAAAAACAGTCGGGGCGGCACCCACAGGAGATTCCGCAGAAAATATATGGATGCTCGTTTCTGCATTCGCAGCTGTGCTGGCACCTGCGGTATATTTTTTCATGAACTTCGGAAAACTTGGCATGAGAAGAAAAATCAAGAGAATTCTATCGGAAGCCAGTGGCAAAAATGGCTCAAAGACAGCATAAGCATATTGCAGAAAATGACAATAGACACAGACTAACATGCTTTCGAATCTTGCGGCATGCCGAAAGCGGTGATAAAATGCTTTACTTTTGAACTGATTTGTGCTAGGATGATTAAGGCTGTTCAAGAAAAGAGGATATTTTTTGAACAGTCCGGAATGCGTCTGTAGCTCAGTGGATAGAGCAATGCCCTCCGGAGGCATGTGCGACGGTTCGACTCCGTTCAGACGCTTCTAATCATTCCCGGAAAAGTGCTTTCAACTCAGCGTTTATCGTGCTTTCCGGGATTTTTATTTTACAAAAGGGGCACAAAAGGAGCAACTATAAAATTTTCACTTCTTTTAGCTGTTCGTTCTGCTGATCTTCAAGCCATATCCGCCCGTTTGGGCGAGCATGTAACCGGTCCTTATGAGGGCAAACCCAAACCACCATCTGAAGTGGTGGTTGTGACTTAAAATTAAACTTATCATATGTATTATGTACGAAAGAAATAGTTTTGCGCTACTAAAATCCAACATTCTTCTAAATGAATATTTTTATCAAATCAATTAGATATGGAAAGAGCCTATTTTTCGTTTGCCCCGATGATTTTTTCTTTCAGTTTCGGCTCGAATACACCTTTTCTGAGCATCTCGATCTCATATTTATACGGAGCATACGATTTTTTCGGGTTCGCCGGGGAGGGGATATAAGGCGTTTCCAGTATCTTCGGTACATTTTCAAAATCCGGATGCCGGACGATATAATTGATGGCGTCAAAGCCAATATGGCCAAAGCCGATATTCTCATGCCGGTCCTTGGCAGCTCCCGGTACATTTTTGCTGTCATTGATATGGAATACCGCGATCTGCTCTTTCCCGATGATCTGGTCAAATTCTTCCATGACATCGTCAAAACGGTGGATGATATCATAACCGCTGTCGCTTGTGTGGCAGGTGTCAAAACATACCCGCAGTTTCTCATTATGTATGACTCCATCATAGATGCGGGCCAGTTCCTCAAAAGAACGTCCGATCTCAGAACCCTTTCCTGCCATTGTCTCAAGGGCAATCTGACAGTCTGTATCCGCGCTGAGTACTTCGTTGAGTCCCCTGATGATCTGGGCGGTTCCGGTCTCCGTGCCTTCTCCCACATGCGCTCCGGGATGGAGGATGAGGGTGTGGCTGCGACAGCTTACCGTGCGCTCGATCTCCTTTGCGAGAAACTCCGTGGCAAGGGAAAAAGTTTCTGGCTTAACCGCGTTGCCCAGATTGATGATGTAAGGCGCGTGGACGATGATATCGTTGATCCCATGTTCTTTCATGTACTCCCAGGCGGGTCCGATATTCAGCTCGCTTATATCCTTTCTTCTCGTATTTTGAGGCGCTCCTGTGTAGAACATAAAAGTATCTGCCCCATAAGACACTGCTTCCTTTGCCGAGCCGAGCAGCATCTCCCTGCCGCTCATGCCCACATGTGAACCTAATATCATAGTAAAACTCCTTTTCAAAATAATACCCATTATATACAAAAAAGAAGGGGAAACGCAAATGGATATATAACGAAATCCGGAAATATGCTAAGGGCAAAGCTGGACAATGGACAACTCGCCTTCGGTTCAGACAATCTTATTGCCCAGCTTAACGCATATTCCCGGATTTCTATTTTTCTAAATTCCATTTCGAAGTCGGCTCAGCCATCCACACCCCCACGCTGAAAGGTGTTCGAAAATGCGCTCCGCTGTCTTCTGCAAATGTTCAAGTCGGAGAAGTCTCGCGACAATTCCAGGTTTTATATCCCCAGTACTTTCCGAGTCAGCTTTCTTTCATCTTCCCCGGCGTTTCTGTAATGTGTGAGCAGCTCAATCTCTTCATTTGTCAGATACACGGTATCAGCGCTGGCGATGATCCTGCCGGTAAAATACGGACCGGAAGTCTCATTGATGATGCCGGCCTTCGTACAGGTCTGAGTGAGAAGCTGTTCGAGCGTGACCTCATAGATGTCGGCAATGCGGATAAGCATATCAATGTCAGGAATCCGTTTCCCTGTCTCGTAGTTAGAATATGCCTGACGGGAAATATTCAGCTTTTCGCCGATTTGTGCCTGTGTGTAGTTGTGGTCGTATCTGAGTCTGCGCAGATTTGCTGCAAGCTGAATATTAGACACCCGCATACCTCCATTTACAAGAAATCGTTTGATTTAATTGCATAATTTTCCATTATTATATCAATTTTTCCTGTAAACAAGGTGTTATGCAACGAAATGGGTAATATTACAATAAAAGCAACAAAATGTTGTTTTTTGAGGAGTTATATCCGGCTGAGAGTGCTGTTATGGTAAAAGGCGGAATACGTTACATCTTCTCCGAGCCACTCCGGTGGACAGTAAGAGCGGGCGGAATTTTCATCAGGAAACTCAATCTCAGCGAGAACGAGCGGCTCAAGCTCACCCTCAAAAATGTCAAGTTCCAGTGTGAGATTACTGCCAAGAGGGATCATAAACCTTTTTTTTGAGATGATCCTGCCGTCTGCTTTCGGGAGCAGATGACAGTATGCTTCTTTTGTGAGCGGCAGGTTGTATTCTTCCCGTACCATGAGACCTTTAGACTTATAGGTGAGAAAATAGTCGTCATTATCTCTGCGGATGCGTACAACAGGAGCGGTGCAGAGGTATCCCTGTTCGATGTGGCGGCAGGGATAATCTTCTGGACGGAAAGGAAGCTGGTCCATGTTGATGAGAAATTTGCGTTCGATTTCCATTATTGTTCCTCCTGATATTGACTGGATTCGGCAGTGATCCTGCTGCGGCAATGTCATAAGCATGTGTGATCTCCGGTCAAAGGATCACTGGTCAAAGGTTTATTTTTCCTGTATATTAATTATAAATTATAAAGCATCTTTTACCGCCATGCCACTGGAATTTTGCTGTATGGTCTGCTACACTGAAAAAAGTGAAGATTACAGAACATCAGGAGGTTGGATGAATGAGCAGAGTTTGTGTATTTCTTGCAGATGGTTTTGAAGAGATTGAGGGACTGGCGGTCGTGGATATCCTGCGCCGTGCCGGGATTGAGACAGAGATGGTATCTGCCACGGGCAGAAAGGAAATCCTGGGCGCGCATGGTATCCGGGTGGAGGCGGACGCCCTGTTTGAAGAGGCGGATGCGGCAGGGGCGGATATGCTGGTCCTTCCGGGAGGAATGCCGGGCACGCTGAACCTGAAAACGCATGGGGGACTCCTGGAATTACTGAAGTCTTTTGACAGCCAGGGGAAGTATATTGCCGCAATCTGTGCTGCTCCGAGTGTCTTGGCTGAGATGGGAATGCTGAAGGGAAGAAAGGCATGTTCCTATCCGTCTTTTGAAGACAAACTGGAGGGCGCGCAGGTCGTGCGGGAGCCGGTGGCCACAGACGGACATATCACGACAGGGCGGGGCATGGGGACTGCGATCCCATTTGCGCTCAGGCTGACAGCGCTGCTCGCAGGAAAAGAAAAAGCAGAAGAAGTGAGGGCGTCTATCGTATACGATGCATAAGGAAAAATAGGTTATGACGCACCTGTGACGTATGAGCGGCGCATATATGGCTGTATGAGCAAAAAAACACTGGAAATATGCGGATGCGTGTGCTATACTGTGTTAATGACTGCAATTGTCTTTTTCTGAAAAAAGAGATATATTTTTGCGCATTCAAGGAGGAAGAAAATGAGTTTACAGGTAGAAAAATTAGAACATAACATGGCGAAGCTGACGATCGAGGTGTCAGCAGAGGATGTGGAGAAGGCTCTTCAGGCTGCATATCTGAAAGAACGCAGCAAGATCAGCCTCCCGGGATTCCGTAAGGGCAAAGTGCCGCGCCAGATGATCGAGAAGATGTACGGACCGGAAGTGTTCTATGATGAGGCCGCAAATCATATGATATCAGAGGCGTACGGAAAAGCATATGACGAGTGCGGGCTTGATATCGTATCCCAGCCAAAGGTTGAGATCACACAGCTCGAGAAGGGCAAACCGTTCATCTTTACAGCAGAGGTCGCAGTGAAGCCGGAAGTTACACTCGGTGAATACAAAGGCCTGAAAGTGGATAAAGTTTCTACGAGAGTGACACAGAAGGAAGTTGACGAGGAGATCGATAAAGAACGTGAGCGCAATGCAAGGACCGTTGAAGTTACAGACCGCGCGGTCCAGGACAAGGACCAGGTCGTGCTTGATTTCGAAGGCTTCGTAGACGGCGTGGCATTTGAAGGCGGTAAGGGAGAGAAGTATCCGCTGACGATCGGTTCCGGTGCGTTCATCCCTGGATTTGAGGAGCAACTCATCGGCGCTGAGATCGGGAAAGAGGCAGAAGTCAATGTGACATTCCCGGAGGATTATCAGGCAGAAGAGCTTGCCGGAAAGGCTGCAGTATTTAAATGTACAGTACATGAGATCAAGGCAAAGGAAATCCCGGAGCTGGATGACGAGTTTGTATCCGATGTTTCTGAGGAGAGTGAGACTGTAGACGCGTACAAGGCAGAAGTGAAGGCGAAGATCAAAGAGCGCAAGGAGCGCGAAGGAAAGCAGAAGAAAGAGGATCAGGCCGTGGAGCAGGCTGTTGAGAATGCGCAGATCGATATTCCGGAGCCGATGATCGACCTTCAGACAAAGCAGATGGCAGATGATTTCGCGCGCCGAATCATGCAGCAGGGCATGAGCCTGGAGCAGTATTTCCAGTTCACAGGACTTTCTGAGGAAAAGATGATGGAAGAGTTCCGTCCGCAGGCTGAGAAACGTATCCGTACAAGGCTTGTTCTTGAGGCAGTTGTAGCTGCAGAGAATATCGAAGTTTCTGATGAGCGTCTGGATGAGGAGCTGAAGAAGATGGCTGATTCCTACCAGATGGAAGTTGACAAGCTCAAAGAGTTCATGGGCGACAACGAGAAGAAACAGATGAAAGAAGATATTGCGGTTCAGGAAGCAGTGACACTGATCGCAGACGCGGCAGTAGAAGGTTAATCCGGATTCTAAGAGGTGTGCCGCAGGCACACCTCTTGTCACAACAGACAGAGTAAACGAAGCCGGGACAGACGGCTTATATAGAAAGGGGTATAAAAAATGAGTTTAGTACCTTATGTCATCGAACAGACGAGCAGAGGGGAGCGCTCTTACGATATTTATTCAAGATTGTTAAAGGAGAGGATCATCTTCCTGGGGGAAGAGGTAAATGACGTGTCCGCAAGCGTGGTCGTTGCACAGCTTCTTTTTCTGGAAGCGGACGATCCGGACAAGGATATCCAGCTCTATATCAACAGTCCGGGAGGTTCTGTTACAGCAGGACTTGCCATTTATGACACGATGCAGTATATCAAATGTGATGTATCCACGGTGTGCATTGGTATGGCTGCAAGCATGGGGGCATTCCTGCTCGCCGGAGGAAAGAAGGGCAAGAGATTTGCGCTTCCGAATGCAGAGATCATGATCCATCAGCCGTCAGGCGGGGCGCAGGGACAGGCGACAGAGATCCAGATCGCGGCGGAGCATATCCTCCGTACGAAACAGAAATTAAACGAAATCCTGGCGGCAAACACAGGACAGGATCTTGAGAAGATCAAGGCTGACACAGAGCGCGACAATTTTATGTCCGCGGAAGAGGCAAAGGCATACGGTCTGATCGATGAAGTGATCGTAAATCACTAAATATTGTATGAGGTGACATTTTATGGCAGGGAAAATGACAGACGATATCGTGAGATGCTCTTTCTGCAACAAGACGCAGGCTCAGGTAAGGAAGCTGATCGCAGGGCCGAACGGCACATATATCTGTGACGAGTGTATCGGGATTTGTTCGGAGATCATAGAAGAAGAACTGGATTACAGTGAGAGAGATGCATTTGACGACATCAATCTGCTGACGCCGGAAGAGATAAAGGCGTTTCTGGACGACTATGTGCTCGGGCAGGATGAAGCAAAGAAAGTGCTTTCGGTTGCAGTCTATAATCACTACAAAAGGATCATGGCGGAACAGGATCTGGGCGTGGAGCTCCAGAAGAGCAATATCCTGATGCTCGGCCCTACCGGATGCGGCAAGACGCTTCTTGCGCAGACGCTGGCAAAGATATTAAACGTTCCGTTTGCGATCGCGGATGCGACTGCTCTGACAGAGGCAGGATATGTGGGAGAGGATGTGGAAAATATCCTTCTCAAAGTCATCCAGGCTGCTGACGGAGATATCGAGCGCGCGGAGCATGGGATCATCTATATTGACGAGATCGACAAGATTACCAGAAAGTCTGAGAATCCGTCCATCACCCGCGACGTATCCGGTGAGGGTGTACAGCAGGCGCTCTTAAAGATCATAGAGGGAACGGTCGCGTCTGTACCCCCGCAGGGCGGACGCAAGCATCCCCATCAGGAGCTGATCCAGATTGACACGACGAACATCTTGTTTATCTGCGGCGGCGCATTTGAAGGTATTGATAAGATCATTGAGACACGTCTTGACAGAAAATCTATTGGTTTTAATGCAGAGATCGCTGCAAAGCATGAGTACGATATGGATGTGCTGCTCCATGAGGTGCTGCCCCAAGATCTGGTGAAATTCGGCCTGATCCCGGAGCTGGTGGGAAGGCTTCCGGTCACGGTATCTCTTGACCTTCTTGACAAGGAGGCGCTGATCCAGATATTGACAGAGCCTAAGAGCGCGATCGTGAAGCAGTATCAGAAGCTGCTGGAGCTGGACGGCGTGAAGCTGGAGTTTGACCGTGACGCTCTGGTCGAGATCGCGGAGACGACTCTGAAGAGAAAGACAGGAGCAAGAGGACTTCGCGCTATTATGGAGAAGATCATGATGGACACCATGTATCAGGTTCCGTCAGACGAGACGATCAAAGAATGCCGGATCACGAAAGAGGCAGTGAATGGGACAGGAAAGCCGCTGTATCTGCGTGACGGCGAGGAGCGGAGGTCATTCCTGACATCAGAGAGTGCATAACAGAAGGTGCAGGGCGGGTGCTATGGAGTTGCCATATGTGCCTGTCCTTTTTCTTTCGATGATCATTGCAGATCAGGGTGTGGCGGACCGGCAAAATGTGAGTGATAACTGTGATTTTGTTACAGATTTTAAGATCAGGAGGAGAATAAATGGACAATGAGATAAAGAGCATGCCCATGGTGCCCTTAAGGGGAATGACCATCATGCCGGGGATGGTCGTGCATTTTGATGTGAGCCGGGCGCGCTCCATCACTGCCGTCCAGGAAGCGATGGTAGAAGAACAGAAGATATTCCTGACTGCCCAGAAATCCATTGATACAGAGGATCCGGGGCAGAAGGATGTATATGAGATCGGCACTGTGGGCACGGTCAAACAGATTATTAAACTTCCGAAACAGATCGTGAGAGTGCTTGTGTCGGGAGAGACCAGGGGCCGGCTGAAAGAGGTCGAGTTCTCAGAGCCTTATCTCCGGGCAAAGATAGAGGTGCTGGGTGAACCGGAGCAGGCTGTGCCTGAGGATGCAAACACAGAGGCAATGGAGCGAAGTCTGAAAGATATGCTCGTGGAATATGCCTCCAAGAACGGTAAGATGTCAAAGGAATCTGTGGCCCGGCTTATGGAGGTCAGAGGGCTTCAAAAACTGGTCGATGAAATTGCGGCCAACATTCCCCTCTATTACACAGATCAGCAGGATATCCTAAATGAGACGGATCTGAGGAAACAATATGAGAAGCTTGCCTTTAAGCTGGTAAACGAGGTTCAGATCATGGACATTAAGGATGAGATCCAGCGTAAGGTAAAAGAGCGTGTGGATAAGCACCAGAGAGAATATATCCTGCGGGAGCAGTTAAAACTGATAAGAGAGGAGCTGGGGGAGGATTCTACAGTGTCGGACGCGGAAGAATTCGAGGTTTCGATGAGGAAGCTGAAGGCTCCGAAAGAGGTAAAAGATAAGCTCCAGAAGGAAATCAACAGGTTCAAGAGCTCCATGAACTCTCCGGCTGAGAGCGGTGTCATCCGCACTTATATCGAGACGCTGCTGGAGATGCCGTGGGACAAGGCGGCGAAGGATAATCAGGACATTGATTACGCAAAGCAGGTGCTGGAGGAGGATCATTACGGTCTGGAGCAGGTGAAGGAACGTATCTTGGAATTTCTTGCCGTGCGCACGCTGACAAAGAAGGGCGAAAGTCCCATCCTCTGTCTTGCGGGACCGCCGGGAACCGGCAAGACTTCAATCGCAAGGTCACTGGCAAGGGCGCTCAAGAAACCTTATGTACGCATCTCCCTTGGCGGAGTGCGGGACGAGGCGGAGATCCGGGGGCACAGGAAGACCTATGTGGGTGCAATGCCCGGCCGTATTGCCAATGGACTCCGGACGGCAGGAGTAAAAAATCCTGTCATGTTGTTAGATGAGATCGACAAGGTGAGCACAGATTATAAGGGGGATACCTTTTCCGCCCTGCTGGAAGTGCTGGACAGTGAGCAGAACAGCAGATTCCGGGACCATTACCTGGAAGTGCCGCTGGACCTCTCAGAAGTCATGTTCATCACTACGGCGAACACCCTCCAGACGATTCCCAGACCTCTGCTTGACCGCATGGAAGTAATTGAGATCACAAGCTACACGGAGAACGAGAAACTGCATATCGCAACTGAGCATCTGATTCCGAAACAGCTTGAAAAGCATGGTCTCACCGGAGCACAGCTTACTTTCAGCAGACACGCGGTCTGGAAGATGGCGCGCAACTATACAAAGGAAGCAGGAGTAAGGCAGCTTGAGCGTGAGATTGGGAATGTGTGCAGGAAGGCTGCGAAAGAGATCCTGACCACAGACCGAAAGAAGATCGCAGTGACAGACCGGAACATCCACCGGTTTTTGGGGAAAGAGAAATATACATACCAGATGGCAAATCCTGCGCCCGAGATCGGCATCGTCCGGGGACTTGCATGGACCAGTGTGGGCGGCGATACGCTTCAGATCGAAGTCAATGTGATGCCGGGAAGCGGAGAGCTTATGCTGACCGGCCAGATGGGTGATGTGATGAAAGAGTCCGCACAGACCGGGATCAGTTATATCCGCTCTGTAAGCGGCAGGTATGGGATTGCAGAAGATTTCTTCGAAAAGCATGACATCCATGTACATATCCCGGAGGGAGCAGTGCCCAAGGATGGCCCATCCGCGGGAATAACAATGGCAACAGCCATGCTGTCTGCTGTCGCAGGGAAAAAGGTCCGCGCAGACCTGGCCATGACCGGAGAGATCACTCTCAGAGGGCGTGTCCTGCCTATCGGAGGCTTAAAGGAGAAGCTTCTGGCGGCAAAGAGCGCGGGTATCAAGACTGTGCTCATCCCGAAAGAAAACAGGGTGGATGCAGAAGAGCTGTCTTCCGAGATTACAAAGGGGCTGGAGATCCTTCCTGTGGAAAATATGGAAGAAGTATTAAGAGAAGCACTGGCGGATAAGCCGGAAAAGATAGAAAAAACCGCAGGATAATGCAGGCTGCGGCGGGAGGAAGTTATGGTGATCAAAAGTATAAATCTGGAGACAGTGTGCGGCATTACGAGCACCCTGCCTGAAAACGATAAGCCTGAGGTGGCGTTTGCAGGCAAGTCCAATGTGGGAAAATCATCCCTGATCAATGCGCTCATGAACCGGAAATCATACGCCAGGATTTCCGCCACTCCGGGGAAGACCCAGACCATCAATTTTTACAACATTAATGACGCTCTGTATCTGGTGGATCTTCCGGGGTACGGATACGCAAAAGTGTCTGAGAAAGAAAAAGAGCAGTGGGGAAAAATGATCGAGCGGTATCTGCACGGCTCCGCTCAGCTTAGGGCAGTGTTCCTGCTTATCGATATCCGTCACGAGCCTTCGGCGAATGATAAGATGATGTATAAGTGGATCGTGGCTCAGGGATATGAGCCTGTCATTATTGCTACGAAATTGGATAAAATAAAGCGCAGTCAGGTGCAGAAACATGTTAAAATGTTAAAAGAAGGCCTGGCGCTTGTGCCGGGAACAACCGTTATCCCGTTTTCCTCAGTGACGAAGCAGGGGCGGGATGAGATATGGGAACGGATTGAGAATGAATGTAAGACGGATTGATTCGGGAGGATTGGTATGGAAGATAGACGCTCCTACTGGCAGGTGGCAGTCAGGCTGTTGTTCAGTCTCCTTGCCACAGCAGCATTTGTGATCATCGGGATCAGGCTCATCGGATTCCTCATGCCGTTTGTCATAGGCTGGCTCATTGCAGCGATCGCTGCCCCACTGGTCAACTGGCTGGAGAAAAGACTGCGGATCGTGAAAAGGCTGGGGTCAGCCCTGATCGTCATCCTGGTGCTGGCGGCGATCATCCTGGCGCTGTATTTCGGAATCAGCCGGCTGGTGCAGGAAATCGGGGATCTGGTCAGAAATTTCCCGGAGATGTACGCCCAGCTCGAAGAAGGATTAAGACAGATCGGGGATACGCTGTCCGGCATTTTTGAACGGCTGCCGGACGGTATTCAGAATGGCTGGAATGCAGTGGTAGAAAATCTGGACAGATATATGGGGGAACTTGTATCCGGCATCAGTGAACCAACGGTGAACGCAGCGGGAAATATTGCGAGAAGAGTGCCGTATTATCTGATTTCCTTCATCGTGGCAGTCATGTCTGCGTATTTCTTTATCGTTCAGAGGGATGAAGTGCTGGGGTGGATGAAAAGGACTGCGCCGGAAGCTGTACAGAAAAGGATGAGCCTGGTTATGGATTATCTGAAATATGCTGTAGGCGGGTATTTTAAAGCCCAGTTTAAGATCATGGGGGTCGTGTTTCTGATCCTTCTTGTGGGACTCGGCTTTCTTAGGACCGGCTATTTTGTTCTGGTGGCGCTGCTCGTGTCGTTTTTAGATTTTCTTCCCTTTTTCGGTACAGGGACAGCCATGATCCCATGGGCGGTCTATGAGTTTTTTATGGGAGATTACAAGACCACAGTGGCCCTGGCAGTGCTCTATATCGTGACCCAGGTTGTCAGACAGCTTCTCCAGCCCAAGCTGGTTGGGGACAGTGTGGGTCTGAATCCGCTGGTGACCCTTTTGCTCTTATATGTGGGCTACCGGATGGGCGGCGTGCTGTGGATGATCCTGGCAGTGCCCATTGGGATGGTGCTCATTAACATGTGTCAGGCAGGCGCCTTTGATTACATTTTTGATGATGTGCGGATTTTGGTTGACGGAATACTCGGATTGAGAGAAAATAGTGTAAGTAGTGAACAGAAAGTGAAAGAGAAAGAGAGAAGCGAAAGGAGGCAGTGAATGGCAGAGAAATTCATTGTCAAACGTTCCGGGGACAGAGAGATCTATCAGCCGGACAAGATCAAAGGGGCAATGCGAAAGAGCTTTGCCTCATGCGGTACGGAATCGGGTGAGGAACAGCTTCAGGCGCTCTGTCTCGCGGTTGAGGAGAAACTGGAAAATAGAAATGCGGATTCTGTGGAACTGATTCAGGATGTAGTGGAGGAAACTCTGATGGAGCAGGGCTTTTTCCAGGAGGCGAAAGCTTATATCCTGTATCGGCAGAAACGGACGGAGCTGCGCAGGGTCCGTCAGGAAATTGAAAATGAAGTGAGGGTTGAAGGGCTGTCTGAAATCTTAAAGGATATCCAGCAGGCTTTTCCGCCGGATATCTATGCTTTTCCCGTGCTGTTCGGAAAGTTCATGGGCTTTCAGAAACCGGATATGGACGAAGATGAGAAGTTGGAGGCGCTGGTCAAGGCGGCTATGGAGCTGACCAGCCAGGAAGCCCCCCGGTGGGAAAATATTGCCGGATGGCTGCTGGCATTTCAATTTAACCGGAAGCTTCGGGTGGAGACAGAGAGCAGAGGGCTGATCACACTCTTTGACAAGATCATCTATCTTACGGATCAGGGATTGTACGGAATCTATATTTTAGAAGCATACTCGCGCAGTGAGATTGATGAGGCGGAAACCTTCCTTGTTCCAGAGAGGGATCGGCTTTTCAATTACTCAGGGCTTGACCTTCTGATCAAGCGGTATGTCATATCAACCCACCGCCATGTGCCGTTAGAGAGCCCACAGGAGATGTTTCTTGGCATTGCCCTCCATCTCGCCATGAATGAGGAGAAAGACGTGCGGCTTACATGGGTGAAGGCATTTTATGATATGCTCTCAAAGCTGGAAGTGACCATGGCAACCCCTACGCTGGCAAATGCAAGGAAGCCCTTCCATCAGCTCAGTTCCTGCTTTATTGATACAGTGCCGGACAGTCTCAAGGGTATCTTCCGCTCTGTGGACAACTTTGCCCAGGTGAGCAAGTACGGCGGTGGTATGGGTATGTATTTCGGAAAAGTAAGAGCAGCAGGCAGTGCCATCCGGGGCTTTGAAGGAGCCGCCGGAGGCGTGATCCGCTGGATACGCATTGTCAATGACACCGCAGTGGCGGTAGACCAGCTTGGCGTGAGAGCAGGAGCGGTGGCTGTCTATCTGGATGCATGGCACAGGGACCTGCCGGAATTTCTCCAGATCCGGACAAACAACGGAGATGAGAGGATGAAAGCCCACGATGTGTTTCCTGCGGTCTGCTATCCGGACCTGTTCTGGAAGATGGTAAAAGAAGACCTGGATCAGGACTGGTATCTGATGTGCCCCCACGATATTGAGATGGCAAAGGGATACAGTCTGGAGGATTTTTACGGAGAAGAATGGGAAAAGAGATATTGGGACTGTGTGCATGATTCACGGATCACGAAGCGCACTATCGCGCTCAAGGATATGGTGAGGCTCATCATCAAATCCGTGGTTGAGACAGGAGCGCCCTTTACCTTTAACCGTGATATCGTAAACCGGGCGAATCCCAATCCTCACAGGGGCATGATCTACTGTTCCAATCTCTGCACGGAAATCGCCCAGAACATGGCGCCCATCTCCACAGTCAGCACAGAAGTAAAGACAGAAGATGGAGACACTGTTGTGGTAAATACGACAAAGGCAGGAGAGTTCGTTGTGTGCAATCTTGCTTCGCTCTCCCTTGGAAGGCTTCCGGTGCAGGATAAGGAATACATGCGCAGGGTCGTGAGGACAGTGGTGCGCGCGCTGGACAATGTGATCGACCTGAACTTTTATCCCCTCCCCTACGCGAAGATCACCAATCACAGCTACCGTTCCATAGGACTTGGCGTCAGCGGATATCACCATATGCTGGCAAAGAACAGCATAAAGTGGCAGTCAGAAGAGCATCTGGAATTTGTGGACCGTCTGTTTGAGGAGATCAACTATGCGGCAGTGGAGGCAAGCTCTGACTTTGCCGTGGAAAAGGGGAGTTATCGCTATTTTGAAGGCTCAGACTGGGATACAGGAGCGTACTTTGACAAGCGGGGCTATACTTCGGAGGAATGGTCTGCGCTGCGCGAAAAGGTTCATGAGCAGGGTATGAGAAACGCTTATCTCCTCGCCATTGCGCCCACCAGCTCCACTTCCATCATCGCGGGAACAACAGCGGGCATTGATCCGGTGATGAACAAGTTTTTCTTAGAGGAGAAAAAAGGCTCTATGCTGCCAAGGGTAGCTCCGGACTTAAGCCTGGAGACCTACTGGTATTATATCAATGCCCACCACATCGACCAGACATGGTCCGTGCGTGCCTGCGGTGTACGCCAGCGGCATGTGGATCAGGCGCAGTCCATGAATTTTTATATCACCAACGAATATACAATGCGTCAGGTGCTCAATCTTTATCTCCAGGCCTGGGAGTGCGGCGTAAAGACGGTTTATTATGTGCGCTCAAAATCCCTTGAGGTAGAAGAATGTGAATCGTGTTCATCCTGACGGACAGGTTAAATGAAAGGAGAAACAGATGCAGGAATTTGATGTAAGACAGCCTCTTCCCCATAAACCGCTGTTTAACCCGGGCGGAGATACGGACGTGCTGAAAAGGCGCATGATTGGCGGAAATACAACGAATCTCAATGATTACAACAACCTGAAATATCCATGGGTGTCGGACTGGTACCGTCAGGCAATGAACAACTTCTGGATTCCGGAGGAGATCAACCTGTCGCAGGACATCAAGGATTACCCGAAACTGGAAAAGGCAGAGAGAAAGGCGTATGACAAGATTCTCTCATTCCTCGTGTTTCTTGATTCCATACAGACGGCAAACCTGCCATGTGTGGGCGAATATATTACAGCAAACGAGGTGAACCTCTGTCTCAACATACAGACATTTCAGGAGTGCGTACACTCCCAGTCCTATTCCTATATGCTGGATACGATCTGTTCGCCGGAAGAGCGGATGGATATCCTGTACCAGTGGAAAACGGATGAACATCTCCTGAAACGGAACACGTTCATCGGAGAATGCTACAATGAGTTCCAGACAAAAAAGGATGCAAGGACGCTCCTGAAAGTGATGATGGCAAATTATGTGCTGGAGGGTATCTATTTTTACTCCGGGTTCATGTTCTTTTACAATCTGTCCAGAAACGGAAAGATGCCCGGTTCCGCTCAGGAGATCCGGTACATCAACCGGGATGAGAATACACACCTGTGGCTGTTCCGCAACATCATCATCGAACTGCGGAAGGAACACCCGGAATTGTTTGACGACGCTATGGTGGCAGAGATGCGGGGGCTTCTCATGGAAGGCGTGCGCCAGGAGATCGAATGGGGACACTATGTGATCGGGGACGACGTGGCAGGCTTAAACCGCCAGATGGTGACAGACTATATCCAATATCTGGGCAATTTAAGATGGACAAGCTTTGGATATGACCCGATCTATCCCGGATATGAGAGGGAGCCGGAGTCCATGCGTTGGGTATCTCAGTATTCCAATGCAAATATGGTCAAGACGGATTTCTTTGAAGCGCGGTCCACGGCCTATGCAAAATCCACGGCTCTGGTAGACGATTTATAAGGTTTCTGAGGATTATGTGACTTGTGGATTGAAAAAGAGGACAGGATATGCTATCATGAACGAGGGAGAAAACTCCCATCATGTAACAAATAAAAAGAATGGAAGATGAGTTTCAACATTTTCAAAAATATCAGGAGGTAAAAATAATGAAGAAATATGTATGTGTTGTATGTGGATATATTTATGACGAAGCGACCGGCGATCCGGATAATGGGATTGAGGCAGGCACAAAGTGGGAGGACGTACCCGAGGATTTCCTCTGTCCTCTTTGCGGAGTAGGAAAAGACGAGTTTTCAGAAGTGGAATAAAATTTTATTAAAAAACACTGCCGTCCCATATAATAATGGGGCGGCAGTGTTTTGTGCCGGGAAAGCATCAGGAAAGGACATGAAATAATGAGCAGATATGACGTGATAATAATCGGAGCGGGACCGGGAGGCATTTTTGCGGCCTATGAGCTGATGAAGAAAGCGCCGGAATTAAAAGTGGCTGTGCTTGAGTCCGGAAATCCCCTGGAAAAGAGAAAATGCCCTATTGATGGGAAGAAAGTAAAGAGCTGCATCAGCTGTAAGACATGCGCGATCATGAGCGGCTTTGGAGGCGCAGGCGCGTTCTCTGATGGGAAATATAATATTACCAATGATTTCGGCGGCACGCTGTATGAATATATCGGCAAGGATACCGCGATCGGCCTTATGCGCTATGTGGATGAGATCAATGTAATGTACGGCGGGAAAGGCACGAAGATGTACTCCACCGCGGGGACCAAGTTTAAGAAGCTGTGTATGCAGAATAGGTTGAAGCTCCTGGATGCGTCTGTCCGCCATCTGGGCACGGACATTAATTATGTCGTCCTGGAAAATCTTTTCAGCGAGCTGAAAGACAAGGTGGATTTCCGTTTCAACTGTCATGTGGATGATGTGGAGCTTATGGACGGAGGATACCGGATCATCACAAAAGATGGTGCGTATGAGTGCGGACAGTGTATCATTTCCGTGGGACGCAGCGGCAGTAAGTGGATGGAGCAGATCTGTGAAAGGCTGGATATCCCGACCAAATCCAACCGGGTGGATATCGGCGTGAGGGTAGAGCTTCCGGCGGTCATCTTCTCTCATCTGACGGATGAGCTTTATGAGAGCAAAATTGTATACCGGACGGAGAAGTTTGAGGACAAGGTGCGTACATTCTGCATGAATCCGTACGGCATTGTTGTGAATGAGAACACAAACGGCATTGTCACTGTGAATGGACACAGCTATGAAGACCCGGAAAAACAGACAGAAAATACCAACTTTGCCCTGCTGGTGGAGAAGCATTTCTCCGAGCCCTTTAAGGACAGCAACGGCTATGGCGAGAGTATTGCGCGCCTGTCCAATATGCTGGGCGGAGGCGTGCTCGTACAGCGCTTCGGCGATTTGATTCGCGGCAGGAGAAGTACGTGGGAAAGGATCGAGGAAGGGTTCGTGCGGCCGACGCTGGCAGCAGAACCTGGAGATTTAAGCCTCGTGCTCCCGAAGCGGATACTGGACGGTATCATCGAGATGGTCTACGCTCTCGATAAGATCGCGCCGGGAACTGCGAATGATGACACCCTGCTTTATGGGGTGGAAGTGAAATTCTATAATATGGAAGTGAAGCTTGACAAGCGTCTTGAGACGAGGCATAAGGGTCTCTATGTGATTGGAGACGGAAGCGGCGTGACCCATTCCCTGTCTCATGCGTCGGCGAGCGGAGTGTATGTGGCAAGGGAGATCGTGGAGAACAGATGATAAAATTACTTGCGGTAGATATGGATGGTACCTGTCTGGACAGCAGGAGCCGCATGACAGACGGGACGTTAAGCGCACTGCGCCGCGCCGTGTCCGCAGGGATCACGGTGGTGCCCGCGACCGGGCGGAATATGGGGTGTATCCCCCACCGTCTGGCAGCAGGGACTATCGACGGACCGGTGCTGTCTTATAGAGGCAGACATGATGACGCGGCAAAAAACAGAGATCTTTTTCGATATGTGATTTCGTCTAATGGGGCAGTGGTAACGGATATTAGGGAGAAGAAGTCGGTCTTCCGCGCGATGATACCAAGAGATGAGGTTATCTCGCTGCTGGAAGCGTGCAGGGAGATCCGGCTCGGAAACGCTGCCCATATCTGCCACCGTTATCTGATGGAGGGCAGACTCCTTACGATGGCAGGCAGGTTCATTTACGGAAGGGATGCCGCCGGGGTATATTGTGTCAGGGATATACAGGAAGCGGTAGAGAAGAGCAGACATGAGGTTGAAGAACTTCAGTTCTATTTTCTCTCAGGAAAAGCAAAAGAGGAATTCCGATCCGTCATGGCATGTCATCCGGAACTAAATGCGGCGTATACAGGAATCTATGCGGAAGTTTATTCGGAACATGCGTCAAAGGGAAAAGCCCTGGCTGCTCTTGGCGGATATCTTGGGATCACCCGGGAGGAGATCGCGTGTATCGGGGATGGGGAGAATGACCTGTCCATGTTTGATGCGGCAGGTGTGAAGATTGCCATGGGAAATGCAGTGCCTGCTCTGAAGGAAAGGGCGGATCATGTGACTGCTCCAAACGACCGCAGAGGGGCGGCGGAGGCAATAGAGAAGATATTGGATCAGCAATAAAACAAGGATTGACAGCGGCTTCTGCTGTCAATCCTTGTCTTATTGTGTAACAGAAAAAATAAACCCCCTGCTATGCAGGGGGAGGGCGGATCTTTAGATTTAAGTAAGAACTCCTG